>JACQDL010000053.1 GCA_016201065.1 Actinomycetota bacterium | reverse complement strand
GACTCCCGGTGAAGATGATCTTTCGTAGGACCACCTTCATACCGGGGGTTCCGCGTCTTTTGTCGCACCCGCCCCGGCGTGTCGCACCACCACCCCAACAATCACACACAGTCACAACCGGTTACGCGGAATGCCTCAGTCTGCTGCGGCCCAGGTTCGCCTACGGCTACCGGGTTCACGACAACTGCGAGCGGCGCGCGCACTTCGATGCCGGGGAGTACGTGCAGCAGTGGGGTGACGCCGGCGCGAAGAACAACTTCTGTCTCTACAAGATGGGCTGCAAGGGGCCCATGACATACAACAACTGCTCGATCATCCGCTACAACGAGGGTACGAACTGGCCGATCGGTGCCGGGCACGGGTGCATCGGCTGCTCCGAGCTCGGCTTCTGGGACCGGTACGCCCACGAAAGGCCGCTGGCCTCCGCCGACATCCACGCGGCGGGTCCCTTCGGGCTGGGCATCGAGAGCAGCGTCGACAAGTTCGGGGTCGGGCTCCTCGCCGCGACCGGAGTCGGGATCGCCCTGCACGCCGTGCTCAGCGCGACGGCCGGGCGTCACGACCGGCCGGGTGACGCGGATCTGACGGGAGGAGAGTGAGATGGCACGGCACATCGTCGTCGACCCGGTCACCCGCATCGAGGGGCACCTGAGAATCGAGGCCGTCCTCGACGGCAACAACGTGGTGACCGCCGCCTACTCCTCGGGCACGATGTTTCGCGGCATCGAGCTGATCCTCAAGGGACGCGACCCGCGCGACGCCGGCCTGCTCGCCATGCGGATCTGCGGCGTCTGTAGCGGCGTGCACTACTGGACCAGCATCCGGGCGGTGGAGAACGCGTTCGGGGTGACCATCCCCAGGAACGCGCGCCTGGCCCGCAACCTGATCGCCGGCTCGCAGTACATCCACGACCACCCGGTGCACTTCTACCACCTGCACGCGCTGGACTGGATCGACCTCCCGGCCGCCTTGACGGCCGACCCCAAGAAGGCCGTGGACGTGGCGCACGACTACAGCAGCCGGCCGTGGAACGCCAGCGAAAGCAACTACCGGGCCGTGCAGGACAAGCTCAAGGCCTTCGCCGGCCAGGCCTCGGCCTGTTCGACAACGCCTACTGGGGCAATCCCAGCTACCGGCTCACCCCGGAGCAGGACCTGGTGGCGGTCTCGCACTACCTGGATGCCCTGACCGTGCAGCGCGGAGCCGGGAAGATGACGGCCATCCTCGGCGGCAAGAACCCGCACCCACAGTCGCTCGTGGTGGGGGGCATCACCGCCGTCCAGGACATCCAGAACCCCGCGCGGCTCGCCCAGTTCAAGACCCTGCTCGAGGAGCAGATGCGCTTCATCCGCGGCGCGTACCTCCCCGACCTGCTGATGGCCGGGCTCGCCTACGCGCCCGAGGCGACGGCCGGCATCGGGGCGGGGCTGAGGTCCTACCTGGCGTACGGCTACTTCGAGCTCGACGACACCCCGCTGTACGGGGCCAGGACGCTTTTCCCCGGCGGCATCGTGCTGAACGGCGACCTCTCCCGGGTGCACGCCTTCGACCAGACGAAGGTGATGGAGGACCTGACCCACGCCTGGTACACGGGCAACGCCGTGCTGCATCCATACCAGGGGGTGACCGAGCCGAGCTACACCGGCCTGGACCGCCAGCCTGACGGCGTGGCCTACCTCAAGACGTCGGAGAAGTACAGCTGGGTCAAGTCACCCACCTACGACGACCACCGCGTCGAGGTCGGGCCGCTGGCGCGGCTGGTCGTCGGCTACGCGGCCGGCGACCAGAACATCCGCGGCCACGTGGACCAGGTCCTGAAGACGGCGGGCCTGCCCATCGGGGTGCTCTTCAGCACCGTCGGGCGTACCGCCGCCCGCTGCATCGAGACCCTGGTCATCGGCGAGGCGATGAGCGGCTGGCTCGACGAGCTGGCGAAGAACACCGCCGCCGGCGACCTCGACACCGTCACGCCCTTCGACTTCGGGAAGGTCTCCAAGGACGCGGAGGGCTACGGCCTCACCGAGGCGCCCAGGGGCGCGCTCGGCCACTGGGTCCGGATCAGGGACGGGAAGATCGACAACTACCAGGCGGTGGTTCCCACCACCTGGAACGCCGCGCCCAGGGACGGCAAGGGCAGGGCGGGTGCCTACGAGTCGGCCCTGGTCGGGGTCAAGCTCGCCAAGCCCGACCAGCCGCTGGAGATCCTGCGCACCGTGCACAGCTTCGACCCCTGCCTGGCGTGCGCGGTTCACGTGGTGGACGCGCGCGGCACGGAGCTCGGCAGCTACGAGGTGGGGCCCTCGGGCTACGCCTGCGAGGTGTGAGGAGGGGTCCGATGAAGACGCCACCTCGGACGGTGGACGAACCGGTCCGGATGACCGTGACGCGGCGCGTCATCCACTGGTCCAACGCCCTGTCCGTCGTGGCCGCGGCGGTCACCGGGATGTACATCGCCAACCCTTACTACGCGGCCCAGTTTTCCGAGGTGATGGCGTGGAACCGGGCCATTCACCTCTACGCGGCCGTCGTCATGGACGTGAGCATCATCGCGATCGCCTACCTCTACTTCTTCAGCCGGGCGGAGCGCCCGGCGGCGCAGCTGGTGCCCAGCCGGAAGAACATGGTGCGGTTCTGGGAGGTGTTCCTCAACTTCGTCATGCTCAACCGCCGCAAGCGGTTCGACTTCAGCCAGCCAGACCCCTACAACACGGTCCTCTTCGTGATCCTGCATGTGCTGGTCGCGTTCCAGCTGCTGACCGGGCTGCAGCTCTACGTGTTCGGGCTGGAGAGCGGGATCAGCTCGGTGGGCGCCTGGTGGCCCTGGGTCATGCACACCTCGACCGACTGGACGCTGGCGGCATTCGGCGGGATAGGCGGGGTCCGCCGCGCCCACCACACCCTGATGTACCCGATCATCGCCTGGACCCTGCTGCACATCTACTACGAGGTCTGGCGCTCCGTGGTCTGGGGCGAGGGCGACGTCGAAATCAGCATTGGGGGGTACAAACATGCCCGGGCCCAGCGCACCGGCCAGCGCTGAGGCCCGCCGCCTCTGCGTGCTGGGGATGGGCAACATCCTCTACCACGACGAGGGTGTCGGCGTCTACGCGGCGCACTACCTGCGAGCGGCCTTCCGCTTCACGCCGGAGATCGAAATCGTCGACGGGGCGGCCCTCGGCTTCGGACTGATGAGCTACTTCACCAGCGACCGGCGGCTGGTCGTCCTTGACGCGCTGCTCACCACGGCCCCGCCGGGCACGGTCTACCGGCTCCCCGAGGAACAGCTGCTCGACCTCGACCCGACCATGCGGCCCACCGCGCACGAGGTCGAGCCGATCGAGCTGCTGAAGTTGACCACGCTCGTCGGCCAGGCTCCCGGCATGGTTCTGCTGGGCATCGTCCCCGCTGACGTGACGCAGCTGCGGCTGGGCCTGAGCACGGAGATCGCGCAGGCGTTCCCCCATCTCGTGGAGGCGGCCATCGCCGAGCTGCGCGGCGGCGGCGTCGCGGTCGACGCCGTCCGGCAGATCGGGCTCGAGGACGTGATCGAGGACATGGTGATGAGGACATGGTGATGAGGCAGCCATGACAGGCACGCGGATACCGGCCCCTGACGCACCGGAGATCCAGCCGCTGCTGCGGCGCCACGGGTTGGGCGGCGCGTCCGCCGCGCTGGTCTACTTCTCCTTCGCCAGCCCGACGAGCTTCATCGGAACCCACGACCACGACGGCAGGATCACCCCGCTGATCGAGTTCCTCCCCCTGCCGGTGCATGGAGCCGAGCTCCTGGCAGCCATTGCCGGCATCGACGAGAACGGTACGCGGCTGGTGGCCAACTACCGGGAGGCGTTTCCCGACCTGTACGCCCAGCTGGCCGCCTTCGGCACCGACCTGGGCCCGGTCCGCAGCGCGGCCCTGGGCTGGCTGTTCGGCGCCGGCAGCCTGGTGCTCGGGCTGCGGGAGGACGACATGGCCCGCGCGACGCTGCCGGGCCAGAGCGGCGTCAGGCTGGACACCGTCGTCATCGAGGCGGACGGACGCTACCTGTTCGACGGCCGGCGACTGCTGCGCAGCCTGATGAGCTACCGCATCGCCGAGGTACCGCGGGACCAGCTGGCCCGCTCGGTCTTCGAGTCGATGGGCGACTTCGCGGCCGACGCCATCCGGCGGCTGCTGCGCGAATGGGACGCGCGGGCGGTGCTGTGCGCCGGCGACCTGTTCGCGGGGAACAGGCTGCTCCGCGACCGCGCCCGCACGGGCCTGACCCGGGTACGCCGGCCGGTGCTGTTCCCGGACCCGGCGCGGAAGGTGGCCTGACATGCCGATCAGCGCGGTTGACCCGTGAGCGCCGTTGACAGGCGGGTTGCCCGGCGCATCGAGGTCCACGGGACGGTGCAGGGCGTGGGGTTCCGCCCGTTCGTCTACCGGCTGGGTCGCAGCCTCGGCGTGGACGGTTGGGTCCGCAACGACGGCGGTCTCGTCGTGGTCGAGGCGGCCGGCTCCCGGGATGCGCTGGCCGCGTTGGTCGCCCGGCTGCGCACCGACGCCCCGCCCCGCGCGCGGGTCGGCGAGGTGCGCGTCCGCGAGGTCCGCGACGGGGTGCCGGTGGCGGGTTCCGGCTTCCGGGTGGACCCGTCGGCGGGACGGCCGGCGCAGACCGGGCCGGCAGTCCGCGAGATACCTCCGGACCTGGCCACCTGCGACGCATGCCTGAGCGAGCTGGTCGACCCGGGCGACCGCCGCTACCGGTACCCGTTCCTCAACTGCACCGACTGCGGACCGCGCGCGACGATCGTCGACGCCCTCCCCTACGACCGGGAACGCACCACGATGCGGGCGTTCCCGATGTGTCCCGACTGCGCGGCGGAGTACGCCGACCCGACCAACCGACGCTTCCACGCCGAGCCGACCGCCTGCCCCGCCTGTGGCCCGCGGCTGGCCTGGTCCACCGGCGCGGCAGGCACCACCAGCGCGCACGGCGAGCAGGCGCTGCGCGCGGCCGAAGCGCTGATCGCCGGCGGCGGGATCGTCGCGCTCAAGGGACTCGGCGGCTACCAGCTGGCCTGCGACGCGACCGACGAGCAGGCCGTGGCCCGCCTGCGCAGCCGCAAGCGCCGCCCGACCAAGCCGTTCGCCGTGATGGTGGCGGATCTGGCCGCCGTGGTCCGGGTGGCGCTGGTCGACGATACCGAGGCGGTGCTGCTGGCGTCGGTGGCGCGGCCGGTGGTCCTGCTCGAACCGGTACCCGGTCACCGGTTGGCCGACTCGGTGGCACCAGGCGCGCCGCGGCTGGGGCTGCTCCTACCGGGCACGCCACTGCACCACCTGCTGCTGGCCGACCTGGGCCGGCCGCTGGTGGTCACCAGCGGCAACCTGTCGGAGGAACCGATCGCGATCGACGACCTGGACGCTCGGCAGCGCCTGGCCACGGTGGCCGACGGGTTCCTCAGCCACGACCGCGCCATCCGCTCCCGCTACGACGACTCGGTCACCCGAGTCGTCGCCGGACGGCCATCGATGATCCGACGGGCCCGCGGCTACGCGCCCGAACCCGTCGCCCTCCCGGTCGCCGCGCCCGAACCGCTGCTCGCCGTCGGCGCACAGCTCAAGCACACCTTCACCCTGGCGCACGGCACCACCGCGGTGGTCGGACCGCACACCGGCGACCTGGAGCAACAGTCCACGATGGAGGCGTTCCAGGCCAACCTCGCGCACCTGTCGTCGGTGGTGGGCATCCAGCCCGGCATCGTCGTCCACGACCTGCACCCCGGCTACCTGTCCACGCAGTACGCCGCCGCGCGGCCATCGAGCCGGCGCATCGGCGTACAGCACCACCACGCACATGTGGCCTCCTGCGCGGCCGAGCACGGCATCACCGGGCGGTACATCGGCGTCGCCTACGACGGCCTGGGCATGGGCGAGGACGGCACGTTGTGGGGCGGCGAGGTGCTGATCGCCGACCTCGCCTCCTACCGGCGGGTGGCGCGGTTCGGCCGGGCACCGCTGCCCGGCGGCGCGGCCGCGGTGCGCCGCCCGGCCCGGATGGCGCTGGGTTACCTGTTCGGCGCGGAGGTGCTCGACGACCCGCCCGCCGAAGGCCGGCTCCACAACGCTGGACTGCGGCTCGCGGCACCGTTCCTGCGACGGTTGCCGCAGCGGGAGGTGGATGTCGTGTCGCGGATGGTGGCGCGCGGCGTCAACAGCCCGGTCGCGTCCAGCGCGGGTCGCCTGTTCGACGCCGCCGCCGCGCTGCTCGGCCTGGGCGACGACGCGACGTACGAAGGCGAGGCCGCGGTCGCCCTCGAAGCCGCCGCCAGCAGGGTCGCCGGGCAAACCGCCGGCCGGGGCGAGCTGCCCTGGCGGCTGGCCGGCCGCGACGGGCTGCTCGTCTACGACCCCGTACCCACGCTGTGGGCGCTGCTGGAAGGTGTCCGCGACGGTGCCGGCGCGGCGCTGCTCGCCGCCCGGTTCCAGGCCACCATCGCCGCGGTCACCGTGGCCCTGTGTACCGAGGCCGCCGCGCGGTACCGGCTGCGCACGGTCTGCCTGTCCGGCGGGGTGATGCAGAACCACCTGCTCGCCCGCTCCCTGCTGACCGGGCTGTCCCAGGCCGGCCTGCAGCCACTGCTCAACCAGCAGGTTCCCGCCAACGACGGCGGCATCAGCTACGGCCAGGTGGCGGTGGCCGCCGCGCGACTTCGGAGGGGGTAGCGACGATGTGTCTCGGTGTACCCGGACGGATCATGGAGACGACCGACGTCGCCGGCATGCTCATGGGCAGGGTGGACTTCGGCGGCGTGTCCCGCGACGTGTGCCTGGCCTACGTTCCGGAGGCTCGGGTGGGCGACTACGTCATCGTCCACGTCGGCTTCGCGATCAGCCTGGTGGACGAGGCGGAGGCGCGGCGGACCCTGGAGGTCCTGCGCACCATGGGCGACACCCTGGACCAGGAACTCTCCCCCGAGCAGGTGCTCGGCGGCGCAGCGGCGCAGCGGCGTCCGGGATGAAGTATCTCGACGAGTACCGGGATCCGGCGCTCGCGCGGCGGCTGCTCGACGAGATCCACGCCGTCGCCACCCGACCCTGGACGCTGATGGAGGTCTGCGGCGGGCAGACCCACACCATCGTGCGCCAGGGCATCGACGAGCTGCTGCCCCCCGGGGTACGGATGATTCACGGGCCCGGATGCCCGGTCTGCGTGACACCGCTGGAACTGGTCGACAAGGCGCTGGCGATCGCCGCGCGCGAGGACGTCACCTTCACCTCCTACGGCGACATGCTGCGGGTACCCGGCAACGCGACCGACCTGCTGGCGCTGCGCGCCGGCGGCTCCGACGTCCGGGTGGTCTACTCGCCGCTGGACGCGGTCCGCATCGCCGGGCAGCGACCCGACCGTGAGGTCGTCTTCTTCGCCGTCGGCTTCGAGACCACCGCGCCAGCAAACGCGATGGCCGTGCTGCACGCCCACCGGCTCGGCCTGCCCAACTTCAGCATGCTCGTCAGCCACGTGCTCGTTCCCCCGGCGATGACCGCGATCCTCGACGCGCCCGGCTGCGAGGTACAGGGGTTCCTGGCCGCCGGCCACGTCTGCGCCGTCATGGGCTGGACCGAGTACGAACCGATCGCCGACCGCTACCGGGTGCCGATCGTGGTGACCGGCTTCGAGCCGCTCGACCTCCTCGAAGGCATCCTGATGGCGGTGCGGCAGCTGGAGCAGGGCCGGGCCGAGGTGCAGAACCAGTACGCCCGCGCGGTCCGCCGGCAGGGCAACACCGAGGCACAGGACGCCATCCGGCGGGTGTTCCGGGTCGTCGAGCGAGCCTGGCGCGGCATCGGCACGATCCCCGGCAGCGGCCTCACCCTCACCGAGGAGTTCGCCGGCTACGACGCCGAAACACGCTTCGCCGTCGCGGACATCACCGCCCAGGAGAACCCGCTGTGTATCGCCGGCGACATCCTCACGGGGACGCGGGTACCCACCGACTGCCCGGCGTACGGGGCGCTGTGCACGCCGCGCGGCCCGTTGGGCGCACCCATGGTCTCCACCGAAGGCACCTGCGCCGCGTACTTCAGCGCGGGGCGGCGACCGCTACCCCGCCCGCCGGCCCCTGCGAGGTCATCGTGAGCACCGTCGACCCAACCACGGGCACCTGCCCGGTACCGCTCGTCGACACCGAGAAGGTGATGCTCGGCCACGGCAGCGGCGGCCAGCTCTCCGCGGAGCTGCTTCGCGACGTGCTCGCCCCGGCACTCGGCGCCGCCGGCGCGGTGGGCGTTGCGGAGGACGCCGCGGTGCTCGACGTCGACGGCGTCGACCTCGTGCTCAGTACCGACTCGTTCGTGGTCAGCCCGCTGTTCTTCCCCGGCGGGGACATCGGCGCGCTGGCCGTCCACGGTACCGTCAACGACCTGGCGATGATGGGCGCCGTACCGGTGGCGCTGGCCCTGGCCTACGTCATCGAGGAGGGTTTCCCGGTCGCCGACCTGCGCCGGGTGACCGCCTCGGTCGGCGCCGCCGCGGCCGCGGCCGGGGTACCGGTGGTCACCGGAGACACCAAGGTCGTCGGGCGGGGCGCGGCGGACGGGATCTTCGTGACCACCACCGGGATCGGTCGCCGGCTGGCCCGCGCCCGGGTGTCCGCCGCCGCCGCCCGCCCCGCAGACGTCGTGCTGCTCTCCGGCCCGATCGGCGCGCACGGCATGACGGTGCTCACCGCGCGCGAGTCGCTCGGCTTCGAGACCGAGATCGCCTCCGACACGCGTCCGCTGCACCGGCTCGTCGCGGCGATGGTGGGCGCAGCCGGCCCGGCCATCCACGCCATGCGCGACCCCACCCGCGGTGGCGTCGCGTCGGCGCTCAACGAGATCGCCGCAGCGTCCGGGGTCGGCATCGAGGTGGACGAGCACGCGGTACCCGTCCCGGCCCGGGTCGCCGCGGCCTGCGAGCTGCTGGGGCTGGACCCGCTGCACGTGGCCAACGAGGGTTGCCTGGTGGCCATCACCGCGCCCGAGGCGGCGGAACCGGTACTGGCGGTGATGCGAGCGCGTCCCGAGGGCCGGCAGGCGGTACGCCTCGGCGAGGTGGTCAGCGAGCACGCCGGCCGGGTACTGATGAGAACGCTCCTCGGCGGTCGGCGCGTGGTCGACATGATGGTCGGCGAGCAGCTGCCGCGCATCTGCTGACCGGCGGCCCGATCCGGTAACGCGCGGGCGGAGTCCCCGGAAGCCCGCCACGACAGTTCATTGAGATGCTCAACTATCGGACTATGCCATCATTAGGACTGCTAACCTCGCTCCATGTCCAGCCCGCAACCCGACGGCCAGTCGCCGCTCGATCCGGATCGGGTGGCCAGCATCGGGCTGCTGCTCTCGAAGCTCGGGACCGCCGTGGACCGGCGGCTCGCCGCCGCGCTGGAGGTGGTGCAGCTCCGCCCCAAGCACCTCGGTGCGCTCTCGGTGCTCGGCGGCCACGGTGCCGTGTCGCAGCAGGCGCTCGGCGAGCGGCTGGGGGTCGACGCCAGCGCGGTGGTCGCCATCGTCGACGACCTGGAACGCGAAGGACTGGCGCGCCGCGAGCGCGACCCCAGGGACCGGCGCCGACACGCGATCCAGGTCACCCCGGCCGGTGAGCGCGTGCTCGCGCGCGGGTACGACGCGGCCGGTGAGGTCGACGACACGATGCTCGCCGACCTCACCGCACACGAACGCGAGCAGCTGCTCACCCTGCTGCTCCGGGTGGCCGGCACCGACCCCGGCCTGGATCGACTGATCCGCGCGGGCGCGATCGCCACGCCCGCGCGCTGACCCGCCCCGATCCGGTCGGCTACCCGGGTGCCGGTCGGCTACCCGGTGCCGGTCGCCTCCCGGCCGCGCCGGGTGATGGCGTCCACGATCACGGCGGCAAGCAGGACCGAGCCGGTGATGATGTAGCGCAGCTCGTCGGAGAGGTTGACGAGGTTCAGGCCGTTGGGGATGGCCCCGATGACGAGGATGCCGAGCAGTGCGGCGTACCGCCGGCTGCGCCCACCGAACAGGCTGGCGCCACCGATCACCGCGGCCGCGATCGCATTGATCAGCACGTCGCCGGTCCCGGTGTCCCGCCCGGCCGCGCCCGCCCGCATCGCCTCGACCACGCCGCCGGTCGCGGCCAGCGTGGAGGCGAGCACGAACACCGACGTCCGGATCAGGTCGACCCGCAGGCCGGCCCGCCGGGCGGCCTCGATGTTGCCGCCGATGGCGAAGATCGCCCGGCCGTACCGGGTCCGCCGGAGCACCCAGTCGACCGCGATCACCAGCGTGAGCAGGATGACGAAGATGTACGGCACGCCGAGGTCCTGGCAGAGCGCGTAGATGACCAGCCCGGCCAGCGCCGCGATGGCGCCCGCCTTGACCAGGATCAGGCTCGCCGGCGGGGCCGACAGCTCCGCCCGCAGCCGCGCCTGCCGCCGCCGGAGCTGGGTCACCAGGTAGCCGGCGACCAGCAGCACCGCGATCACCGTGCTGCCGGTGTAGCCGAAGTACCTGAACTCGCCGAGCCTGAGCAGCCAGCCGCCCCGGGGCAGGTTGATCGTCCCGGTCAGGGACAGCACCTGCCGCTGCACGCCCTGCCACACCAGCAGGCCGGCGAGAGTGATGACGAACGACGGCACCCCGAACCTGGTGAACAGCACGCCATGGATCAGGCCGATCACCGCGCCAGCACCGACGGCCAGCACCACCGCGACTCCGGGCGGCATGCCGTGCGTGACGTTGGAGACAGCGAGAATGGCGGCCGCCGCACCGCTGACCGACCCGACCGACAGGTCGATCTCGCCAAGCAGGAGCACCAGGACCACGCCCAGGGCGATGATGCCGGTGGAGGCGATCTGGCTCGCCAACCCCACCAGGTTGGTGCTGGAGAGGAACGTCGGGTTGGCCGCCTGGAAGATCACCACGATGATGACCAGGCCGACGAGGACGGGCAGCGAGCCCACGTCGCCGTTCCTGATCCGGACGATCGCCGCCCGCGTCGCGCCCGCCAGCCCTTGCTGCTGGCTCAGCCGCGGATCGGTCAGATCCAGCGCGACCTGCTCCGCCTGCCCCACATCACCCCGCACCGGAGCGGTGCCTGCGCCGCCGGTGGTGGTCTGCTCGGTCACTGCTCGCCCCCGTACGGGTCGGCACCGCGCGGATCGGCACCGTACGGATCGGCACCGCGCGGATCGGCACCGTGCGGGTGCGCCCCGGCCTCGGCGCGCCGCTGCCGTTGGATCACCACGTTGTCGGCGGCCCCGGTGATGGCCGCGACGAGCTCCTCATTGGTGGTCCGCGCCACGACGAACTCGCCGGCGTTCCGACCGAGGCGGAGCACCGTCACCCGGTCCGCGACTGCGAACACGTCCGCCATGTTGTGGCTGATCATGACGACCGCCAGGTTCCGCTCCCGCAACCGCTCGATCAGGTTGAGCACCTGGGCGGTCTGGGCCACACCGAGAGCCGCGGTCGGCTCGTCGAGCAGGACCACCTTCGGGTCGCCCAGCAGCGACCGGCTGATCGCCACGGTCTGCCGCTGGCCACCGGACAGCGAGGCCACCGGCACCCGCACGCTGGGAATCTTCGCCGACAGCTCGCGCAGCAGCGCCCAGGAGCGCCGTTCCATCGTCGGCTCGTCGAGCAGGCCACCCCGGGAGATCTCGCTGCCCAGGAACAGGTTGCCGACCACGTCCAGGTTGTCGCACAGCGCGAGGTCCTGGTAGACGGTCGCGATCCCCATGTGCTGTGCCTCGTGCGGCGAGCCGATGTGCACCGGCCGCCCATCGAACTCGATGGTGCCGTCGTCCGCCGGCCCGACCCCGGCGATCACCTTGACCAGCGTCGACTTGCCCGCGCCGTTGTCACCGACCAGGGCGACGACCTCGCCCGCATGCGCCGCGAAGTCCACCGCGTCCAGCGCCTGCACCGCGCCGAACCGCTTGGAGATCCCGGTCAGCGCCAGCACCGCGGTGCGCGCTGCGGTCTCCGGCTGGGTCACCGTCACGCGTCGCCGCCCTCCTTCCACCTCGTCCCGCACACCGCCGGGCTGCGGGGCCGGCCCGATCCAGGGGGTCGGGGCCGGCCCGAACGCCGACCCCGACCGATGCTGGGAGTCAGGAGATCCCGGCCTCCGTGCAGTACTTCGCGAACTCGGGCGTGCACACGTCCGCCGCCTTGTAGAAGGCGTCGGCGATGATGGTGGACCTGACGTTGTCCTTCGTCACCGCGATCGGCTCCAGGAGCACGCTCGGCACGTCCATGGTGCCGTTGTTCACCGTGCTGGTGGTGGTGATGGACTGCCCCTTGGCCAGGTTCACCGCCAGCTCGGCGGCCTTCTCCGCCTCCGGCTTGATCGCCTTGTAGACGGTCATGTACTGCTCGCCGGAGAGGATCCGCTGGATGGCGGCGAGCTCGGCATCCTGACCGGTGGTCGGCGGGATCGGCTTGACGCCCTTGGTCCGCATTGCCGCGATCGCGCCGCCACCGGTGCCGTCGTTGGCGGCGTACACGCCGACGAACCCGGTCGGGCCGAGCTGAGCGATCGCGCCCTCCATGAAGGTCTGCGCGTTCGTCGGCTTCCACTCCGACCAGAAGTCCTCCTTCGGGTAGAGGGTGAAGCCGCTGCCGTCCAGCACCGAATGGGCGCCCTTGTTGAACAGCAACGCGTTGTTGTCGGCCTTGTCACCGTTGATCATGACGACCGTGCCGGCCTTCTTGCCGTCCGCCTTGAGCTTGTCGACCAGCGACTGGGCCTGGAGCTTGCCGACCTTCTCGTTGTCGAAGGAGATGTACGCCGCCAGATCGGCCTTGCCGACCAGCCGGTCGTAGGAGACGACCGGAACGTTCTTCTGCTTCGCCTTGTCCACGAGCAGGCCGGCGCTCTGGCTGTCGACCGGGTCGAGGACGACGACCTTCGCGCCGTCGGCGAGCACGGCCTCCATCTGGTTCTGCTGCTGGGCCTTGTCGCTGTTGGCGTTCTTGTAGACGACGTCGCACTCGCTGCAGAGCTGCTTGATCTTCGCCTCGAACAGCGGCCGGTCGAATGACTCGTACCGCGTGGTCTGGGTCTCCGGCAGCAGCAGGGCGACCTTGATTCGGGTGGGGCCTGCGGTCTGGCCGCTGCTGCCGCTGTTGCAGGCAGCCAGCACCGACACCGACGCCAGCGCGGCGATGGCGACGGCGGCACGACGGGGAGCGATCACCACTACTCCTCAGGAAACGGATGGGTCGGAGCACCGCCGGCCACGGGTGGGCCGAAGCTGCCGACTGGTACCGACTGATACCGCCCGAACAGTGATGCGACCCACAGCCATTTGTCAAGTAGATGACGGAACTGTGAGCGAAACTCCACCTGGCACCGGTCCTGGTGGATGAATCACCATCAAATACCACCGGAACGGGCGATCAAAGCGCCCCACTTGTGCCGCTTGCTTGACAGAACGTCGTCGTCGCTCGACGATCCGGGCCATGCCGCCCCGCGCCCGCCCGGACCCAGCCGCTCGCGGCACCGCCCAGCGCGTCCTGGAGGCCCTGCGCCACCAGGGCCCGACCACCCGCGCGGACCTCGTGGCCCGCACCGGGCTCTCCCGGGCGTCGGTGTCGGCCGCCCTGTCCGACCTGCTGGACCGGGGGTTCGTGGTGGAGACCGGCGAGTCCGCGCCGGTCGGGCCCGCGGGCGGGCGGCGACCGGGCGTGATCCGGCTCGGCCCGCGCGCCGGGCTCGCGGTGGGCGTCGACGTCGGACGCCGGCACCTCCGCGCCATCGTCGCCGACCTCGGCCATGAGGTGCTCGCCGAGGTCGCCGAGCCGACCGACCCCGGCCAGGACTCCGGCCTGGTCCTGGACCGGGCCGAGCGGATGGTCGATCAGGCGCTGAGCGGTCTTGGCTTCCGGCTGCGCGACGTGGTCGGTGTCGGTCTGGGCATTCCGGCACCGATCGACCAGTCCACCGGCCGGATCAACGCGCCGAGCATCCTGCCGGAGTGGGCCGGTGTGTTGCCCGGCAGCGAGCTGGCCGCACGGCTCGGCCGGCCCGTGGTGGTGGACAACGACGCCAACCTCGGCGCGCTGGCGGAGTTCATGTGGGGCGCCGGGCGGGGCAGCTCGACCATGGCCTACGTCAAGGTCGCCACCGGGATCGGCGGTGGGTTGATCATCAACGGCCGGCTGTTCCGCGGCGCGGCCGGCACCTCCGGCGAGGTCGGGCACGTCACCGTCGACGAGCACGCCGGAGTGTGCCGGTGCGGCAACCGCGGCTGCCTGGACGTGGTGGCCGGCGGGAACGCGCTGGTCGCGACGGTCCGGCGGACGCACCCGGGAATCACCCAGCTTGAGGAGCTGGTGCACGGAGCCCGCGACGGTGACCCAGCCTGCCTGCGGATCGTCACCGACGCCGGCAGCCACATCGGGATGGCGCTGGGCAGCCTGGTGAACCTGATCAACCCCGAACGGGTGGTCATCGGGGGTGACCTCGGGCGGGCCGGGGAGATCCTGCTGGAGCCGATGCGGCTGGCGCTGCGCCGGGCCGCCATCGCGCCGGCGGTCACCGCCGCGCGGGTCGTGGTCGGTGAGCTCGGGGACCGCTCGGAGGCGCTGGGGGCGGTCGCGGTGGTGCTCCGCGAGCCGGACATGGTCAGCTGGCCCTGAACGATCGGCCGGCGGTCCGCCGGGCCGAGCCGAGGGAATGGAGTTCACCAGATGAAGGTGTGCATCCCGATGACCAGCGAGGGACGGGCCGGGGCGGGTTGGGGGCGGGCTCCCAGGGTGGGCCTGGCCACCATCACCGACGGCGAGATCGCCGACTGGCAGGAGGTCGACGTCCGGTGGGACGTGCTCCACGACGAGGGCACCGACGGCCAGCACCACGCCCGGGTCGCCCGGTTCCTGCGTGAGCACGAGGTCTCGCTCGTGGTGGTCGGGCAGATGGGGCCGGGGATGGCCCGGATGCTGGCCACGATGGGGATCCGGACCGCGCCGGGCACCGGGGAGGACGCCCGGGCCGCGGTGCTCGCCGCCGTGCGGTCGCTGGCCTGACCACCGTGACTACCCTGCGCCGGCCGCGTCCGCGGGTTCGAGCAGCGCCACGCACTCGACGTGGTGGGTCATCGGGAAGATGTCGAAGGCCCGCACCGCCGCCAGCAGGTAGCCGTGCTCGCGCGCCCTGCGCACGTCCCGGGCAAGCGCCGCCGGGTCGCACGCCACGTACGCGATCGCCCGCGGCGCCAGCCCGCACACGGCGGCGGTGACCTCCGGGCCGGCGCCGGTCCGGGGCGGGTCCAGCACCACGACGTCGGCCCGCGGGGCAAGATCCGCCAGCACCCGCGCGCCGACCCGGGCCCGGTGTACCGACACCCACCCCAGATCGGCGAGGTTGGCGGAGGCATCGGCGGCCGCCACCCGGTCACCCTCGATGGCGAGCACCCGACCGGTGTCGCCGACGCCGGTCGCGAGCACCCCGGCGAACAGTCCCGCCCCGGCGTACAGGTCGAGCCCGCTCTCCCCCGGCGCGGGCCGCAGCAGCTCCCGCACACACTCCGCCAGCGTGTCCGCGGCCGAGGGATGGACCTGCCAGAACGCGCCGGCCGACAGCCGCCACTGCCGCCCGGCTGCCTGCACGGTGCGTACCGCCGGACCGGTCCGCAGCACCCGCCGGCGGGTCGACAGCACGGTGGGATCGCCCGCACCCACCGCGATCACCTCGACCTCGGCGTCGCCGGGCCACCGCCGGTCCAGCACCCCCGATCGGGCGACTCCCGGCGCGGCGAGCGGGCAGTGTTCCAGCGGCTGCACCTGGTGCGAACGATGCCGGCGCAGCCCGAGCCGGCCGGCCGGGTCGGCGGCGAACTGAACCCTCGTGCGCCAGCCGAGCGGACCGCCGGGCACCGCGGCCACCTCGACGTCCACCGCGGGCAACCCGGCGATCCGGGCCAGCGCCTCGCGCACCACGCTGCCCTTCAGCCCGCGCTGGATGTCCGGGTCAGCGTGCTGCCAGTCGCAGCCACCGCAGCCACCCGGTCCGGCGTACCCGCATGGCGGAGCCACCCGGCCCGGTGCCGGCCGCAGGATCTCCACGGCATCGGCGCGGCAGAACGCCCCGCCACCGTCCTCGGTGACCCGCGCCACGACCCGCTCCCCGGGCAGCGCATGCCGGACGAACACCACCCGTCCGGCCGGGTCGCCGACCGGCCGGGCGACGCAGTGTCCGCCGTGCGCGACCGCGGACACCTCGACCGCGACGTCCCGGCCGAGCCACGGACCGGCGACCGGACGGGTCCGGGTGGTCCGGCCGGGCGGTGTCTCCCGACCAGTCACTCCACCTCGCCACCGTCGCGGGTCGCCGCGGTCACCGAGGCCTGCTCGCGGGGAAGCGGTCGAACCTGCGGCTGCACGCCCCGCCTGATGTCGCCGGCCTGGACCCGCTGCGGCCGATCCTCGGCGCTGACCGCGGAGTCCAGCTGCCACGGCACGCTGGTGACCATCACGCCGCCACTGAACAGCAGCCGGGTCTTGAGCCGGATCGCGGTCTGGTTGTGCAGCAGATGTTCCCACCACCGCCCGACGACGTACTCCGGGAGGAAGACGGTGACCAGGTCGCGCGGGCTCTCCCGGCGTACCCGGCAGACGTAGTCGACGATCGGTCTGGTGATCTCCCGGTACGGCGACTCCAGCACGGTCAGCGGCAGGTCCAGGCCGCGCCGCTCCCATTCGACCAGGAGAGCCCGGGTGTCGAGATCGTCGGTGTTGACGGTCAGCGCGGTGAGCGTGTCCGGCCTCGTCGCGCGCGCGTAGGCGAGCGCCCGCAGCGTCGGCTTGTGGATCTGCGAGACCAGCACGATGCCGTGGTTGCGGGCCGGCAGGAGGTCCGACTGATCCGTCGGGGTCAGCTCCGACTCCACCCGGTCGTAGTGCCGGCGGATCGCCTGCATCATGAAGAACAGCGCGATCATCTCCAGGATCGCGATCCACGCGCCGAGCAGGAACTTCGTGGCGAGCACGATGACCAACACCGCGCTGGTCAGGGAGAGGCCGAAGGTGTTGATCGCCTGGGCACGCCGCATCCGGCGCCGGCCCACCGGGCTCCGCTCGGTGCGTAGGTACCGGTTCCAGTGCCGGATCATGCCGAGCTGGCTGCAGTTGAACGAGACGAAGACTCCCACGATGTAGAGGTGGATCAGCCGCTCGACGTCGGCCTCGAAGGCCACGATCAACGCGACGGCGAAGGCCGCCAGCAGGACGATGCCGTTGCTGAAGGCGAGCTTGTCGCCCCGGGTGCGCAGCTGGTGCGGCAGCAGCTTGTCCCTGGCCAGGATCGAGCCAAGCACCGGAAAGCCGTTGAACGCCGTGTTGGCGGCGAGCACCAGGATCAGCGCGGTGGTCCCGGTGATGGCGTAGAAGCCGAGCGGGAAGTGGTCGAAGACGGCCTGGGCGACCTGGGCGATCAGCGTTTTCGGCTGGTAACCGACAGGCGCGCCGACCAGCTGGACGGTCGGGTCGTGCGGGTCGACAACCTTCGCGTGGGTGATCAGGCCCAGCGCGACGATGCCCAGCAGCATGGTGACCGCGATCAGCCCGAGCATGAGCAGCGTGTTCGCCGCGTTGTCGCTCTTCGGCTTCCGGAACGCCGGCACCCCGTTGCTGATCGCCTCCACCCCGGTCAACGCGGCCGACCCGGAGGAGAACGCCCGCATCACCAGGAACACCATGGCCAGCCCGGTGAAGTTCGCGGTGGTCCGGAGTTGGAAGTTCGCCGTCTCCGCGGTCATCGACGAATGGAGCACGAACTGCCGGAACAGCCCGAACCCGATCATGAACAGCACCGACGCCATGAACGCGTAGGTCGGGATCGCGAAGGCGGCCCCGGACTCCCGCACGCCGCGCAGGTTCATCGCGGTGAGAACAATCACGAGGACGACGGCCGCGAGGACCCGGTGCGGGTGCAGCGCCGGCACCGCCGAGGCGAGGTTGTCAACGCCCGACGAGACCGACACCGCCACCGTCAGGGTGTAGTCCACGAGCAGTGCGCTGGCGACGACCATCCCGAAGGTCCGGCCGAGGTTCACCGTCGCGACCTCGTAGTCGCCGCCGCCACTGGGGTAGGCGTGCACGGTCTGCCGGTAGGAGGTCACGACCGTGAGCATCACGACGGCCACCGCCACGCCGATCCACGGCGACAGCGCGTAGGCGGAGAAGCCGGCCACCGCGAGCGTGCCCAGGATCTGCTCCGGGGCGTAGGCTACCGACGACAACGCGTCGGAGGCGAACACCGGCAGCGCGATCCGCTTGGGCAGCAGCGTCTCGTGCAGCCGGTCGCTGCGCAGCGGACGGCCGATGACAAGCCGCTTGGTCACGTTCGTCAGCCAGGACACGTCCGCGATGGTACGGCCGTCCGTGGACGGGACGCGGGGAGATGGCTCAGCCGTGTACCGTGCGGCCGACACCGGATCGAACGGGCCAGGACTGGGTGGAGGCGGCGGCCGTGCATATCGTGATCATGGGCTGCGGTCGGGTCGGGTCCAGCCTGGCGCTGCGGGTCGAGGAGGCTGGGCACTCGGTCGCCATCATCGACCAGGACCCGGCTGCGTTCCGCCGCCTCGGTCCGGAGTTCGCCGGCACCCAGGTGACCGGCATCGGGTTCGACCGGCAGACCCTCATCGATGCCGGCATCGAGCGTGCCAGCGCCTTCGCCGCCGTCTCCAGCGGCGACAACTCCAACATCATCTCGGCTCGGGTCGCCCGCGAGACCTTCGCCGTGAGCCAGGTCGTGGCGCGGATCTACGACCCGAAGCGGGCCGTGGTCTACGAGCGGCTCGGCATCCCGACCGTGGCGACGGTCGCCTGGGCGACCCACGAGACGCTGCGCGCGCTGATCGGGGACGCCGAGGGCGTCGTCTGGCGGGACCCGTCGGGGCGGACCGCGCTGGTGGACGTCCCCATGCATGAGGGGTGGATCGGGCGCAGTCTCGCCGACCTGGAGGCGGCGGCCGGGGCCCGAGTCGCGTTCCTGACCCGGTTCGGCTCCGGCGTCCTGCCCGAGCGGAGCACCGTGATCCAGCAGGGTGACCAGCTCTACTTCACGATCACCGACGACATCTCCGCCGCGGTCCACGGCGCGGCCGGCGCGCCGCCGGAAGGGAACCACTGATGCGGGTCGCCATCGCGGGGGCCGGCGCCGTCGGCCGGTCGATCGCCGCCGAGCTGCTCGACAACGGGCACGCCGTGATGCTCATCGAGCGGGACATCCCGAAGGTCCGGCGCAACAACGTACCGGGCGCCGAATGGGTGCTCGCCGACGCCTGCGAGCTGGCCAGCCTGGAGGAGGCCGGGATGCAGCGCTGCGACGTGGTCATCGCCGCGACCGGCGATGACAAGGTCAACCTCGTGGTGTCGCTGCTGGCGAAGACCGAGTTCGCGGTCAACCGGGTGGTCGCCCGGGTCAACGACCCCCGCAACGAGTGGTTGTTCACCGAGGCGTGGGGCGTCGACGTGGCCGTCTCCACCCCCCGGGTGCTCGCCGCGCTGGTCGAGGAGGCCGTCAGCGTCGGCGACCTCGTGCGGCTGATGACGCTCCGGCAGGGCCAGGCCAACCTGGTCGAGATCACCCTCGGCACCGACGCCGGGCAGGCCGGCCAGGCGGTCCGCGACGTACCGCTGCCACGCGATGTCGCGCTCGTCGCGATCCTGCGGGGCAGCCGGGTGATCGTGCCCACCCCGGATGACCCGCTCGAGGTGGGGGACGAGCTGCTGTTCGTCGCCAAGCAGGAGGTCGAGGGCGACCTCCGCGACCTGCTGGGCTCGCCGCACTGACTCCCGGCGGCCTCCGGCACGCCGGTACCCAGGGGCGCAGGGCGCCATTGGCCCACCGGAACCGGGGTGAGTTGACCTTCCGCGGTGGTGCACGCCGTCGCCCGGCCGGTCACCGGCGACGCCGGGAAGCTGCACGGCCTGCGGGCGATCACCGAACACCTGGCGCCGGGATCGTGGGAGCACGCCCGCCAACCGGACCGCAAGGAGCTCGCCGCCACCACCGTGCTGGCCGTCGACCTCGCTGAGGCATCCGTGAAGGTCCGCACCGGGCCGCCCGTGGACGAGCCGGAGGATGTCGCGGCCGGCGGGCGCTGGGCCGGGGTCTTGCCGCGGCAGGAGGTCTGGGGCCTCCCGGTGCCCTGCCCGCTGGTCGAAACCGGCGTCGACGTGCCGGCACACATCACCGGCCGGGAATCCGGTCCGCGGCCCGCTGAGCGCCCCCGGAGCTAGGCCGGTACTGCGTTGTTCGCCTGCCGGCGTACCCGCCGGACGGCGAGCAGGGTGGCGCCGAGCGCGCCGAGGGTCACCGGGTACCCCATGCCGAGGCGCGCCACGGCCAGCCAGCCGGTGCGGTTGGTGTCGTAGAGGACGTGCTGCACGAGGGCGCGGGCGAGGAACACCGCGCCCCACAGCACCGTGGTCCACGTGTAGACCCGCCGCAGCCCACGATGCTGGCGCCACGCGGTCCCGTCGCCCTCGACGTACTCCCAGATGACGCCGATGAGTGGCCAGCGCACCAGGACCGAGGCGAGGAACACCGCCGCGTATCCGAAGCTGGCCCAGATGCCGAGCAGGAAGTACCCCTTCGCGGTGCCGGTGCGGTGCGCGATGTACGCCGCCAGGGCCACCCCGAGCAGCCCGCTGAACGCCTGCTGGACGCTCTCCCGGCGCACCATCCGCACGGCCGCCACCAGCGCGCCCGCGCCGCACGCGGACCAGACCGCCACGGTGAGGCCGCCCAGGGTGTTGGCCACCACGAACACCGCGACCGGCAGCGCCGAGTCCACCATCCCGCGCCAGCCGCCGAGTTGCTCCACCAGCATCGGCGGCCGGCGCGGGGTCACCGCGTCCTCGTCACCGGGCGCCCCAGCGGGGGCATCGCGGCCGGTCGCCGGCTCGGTCGTCTCCTTGGTCATCAGGCGGCAGGCTTCAGCTCGTACCACGGGTTGTAGATGACCAGCGTGCCGTCGGGCTGACGGGCCACCCGGCCCCGCGCCACCAGGGACCTCCCCGGCTCGATGCCGGCGATCCGGCGCCGGCCGAGCCACACCAGCCGGATCGCTCCCGTACCGTCGAACAGCTCGGCCTGGACGGTGGGCACCGCCTCCCCAGGCACGTAGATCACCTCGCGCAGCCGGCCGGCGACGGTGGCCACCTCTCCGCGCTGGCAGAACGCGCAGGGCTGGGCGCCCTCGGTGTTCGCCTCGGCCCGCAGCGCCTCGGCGTCCAGCTCGGTGTCGTCGGCCGTGAGCCGGAACGTCAGCCGCTTCCACCAGCTCAGCGGCGCCGCCGGAGTCTCGGACGGCCCCGGTCGCGGCTCCTCCGGTCCGGCGGAACTGCCCTGGATCATCGCTGCTCCCTCGACGAGTGTGTCGCCAGGGTAAGGCACGAGACCTCCCAGAATGCCACCGTGCGACGGTCTTCCCGGTGCCGGCCCGCCCGGCCTCGGAATCGGGGTCGTCGCGCCGTGCTCGGAGCTGTTGCCGGACACCGGCTACCGCCGGGTGCCGTCGGGCGCCGCGATTCCACCGGGCGGGGTGGCCTGCTCTGCCAGCCCCTTCGGCAGCCGAAGCGGAAGTGGGTCACGGACCGGCATCGGCTCGCTGCCGCGCACGACAACGATCCTGCGAAGGACATCGGTGAGCGGGGCGGCCCGCGCTGGGTCCGTCGCCGCGGGGCCGATGTACAGACCGCGGAGGAACCAGCGCGGACCATCGACGCCGACGAATCGGGTGGCCTGGTAGCCGCCCCGCACCGGGACCCGCCCGGTCAGCTCCCGGCCGAACTCACCACGGACCTCCTGACCGGTACCGCCCTGCGCGGCCAGCGAGGCCAGGATCTCCCGGCGGACCTCGCCCCAGATGCCGGCCGTACGGGGCGCCGCGAACACCCCGACCTGAAGCTCGCTGCCGGAGTGCGAGAGCGTCGCCGAGACCACCTGGCCGTCGGCTCCCACCTCGACCCGGACGTCGACCCCGGCCACGGCGGGGACCTGCAACGCGCCGAGATCGATCCGTTCGAGCCCGTCATCGGGGGCCTCACCGGCATCCCACGGTCCGGCCGTGACCGGACCGGCGGGCTTGGGCGGGTCCTGCCATGGCGGCGTGGCATCCAGCTTGTTGTGCCGGGCGTGCCGGCCTCTCCTCCCGCGACCCAACGCCATCAACGCGCTCCCTGCGTCCGCTGCCGCTCCGCCGACCCGAAGCCACCGGTCGAGCCGTGACCGGCGGCGCCTCGATCGGAGTCCGGCAGCTCCTCGACCACCCGGAACACCGGCCGCTCCACCCGCTGAACGACCAGCTGCGCGATTCGGTCCCCACGGGCCACCCGGACCGGATGGACCGGATCCAGGTTGATCAGGTTCACCTGGACCTCGCCCCGGTACCCGGCGTCGATGGTTCCCGGGGCGTTCACGATGGACACACCGTGGCGGGCGGCCAACCCGGATCGGGGATGCACGAACCCGGCGTACCCGTCCGGCAGCGCCACGGCGATACCGGTCGGCACCAGCCTCCGCTCGCCCGGTGCCAGCTCGACATCGATGGCGGCCACCAGGTCCGCGCCAGCGTCGCCGGGGTGTGCGTAACGGGGCAACGGCAACCCAGGGTCCAGCCGACGCAGGAAGACCTCAGGCTGCGTCGACACCTCTCCCGCTGGCAGCAGACCCGCTCTGGGGTACGGAGCGGGCACGGCCCGCTCGGCGTCGTTCTCCGGCACAACGCGGAAGGCTACCGTGATCGGGCGCCGACCCGGTCCGTCCCGACTCCCCCACCGGCCAGAGCCGGTCGATCGGCCGGCACAATGGGCTGGTGGGAACGCCCGGAACGGCACATGACGGTTATCAGGAACGGCTCACCGCACCCTGGTGGTGGTGGCTGCCCGGCGCGGTCGTGGCGATCGTCATCGGCATCGAGCTCAATCTCGGCGTGCGGGTGCTCCCGCTCTGGGCCGGCAGCCTCGCCGGTGCCGCGGTCGTGGCGCTCGCGCTGACCGCCCTTGGTGGCACCCGGATCCGCGTGGTCGACGCGGAGCTGTGGGCCGGCGACGCGCGGCTGCCGCTGCGCTTCGCCGAGGACATCCGCGCCCTGCCCGCCGCGGACAAGCGGTACGTGCTGGGTCCGGACGGCGACCCGGCCGCTTTCCTCCTGCACCGGGCGTGGATCCCTGGCGCGGTGTACCTGCGCCTGAACGACCCCGCCGACCCGACTCCGTACTGGCTGGTCAGCACCCGTCATCCGGACCGCCTGGCGGCCGCGATGCGGGCGGTCCGGCCCGGCCCGGCAGTGGGCTGAGCCGGACCGAACCGGACCGGGTCCGCGCCGGCTAGGCCGCGCAGTCCCGGCAGACCAGCTGCCCGTTCTTCTCCCCGGCCAACCGGCTGCGGTGATGCACCAGAAAACACCGGGAGCAGGTGAACTCGTCCGCCTGCTTCGGGAGCACCCGGACGGTCAGTTCCTCACTCGACAGGTCGGAACCGGGTAGCTCGAAGGACTCGTTGTACTCCGCCTCGTCGACATCGACGATGCCGGACTGTGCGTCCGCGCGCCTCGCCTTCAACTCCTCGAGGGAGTCCTCGCCGATCTCGTCGGCTTCGCTGCGACGCGGCGCGTCGTAGTCGGTAGCCATGTGCTCTCTCCTGATTGCTGTTGCGGGTGGCGGGTGAGGTAACGCATCACGAGCCAGTTCTGTGCCCGGCCGGGCCGGATTTTGTAGGAAGACGCCAATTGACCGTGCCACGCGGGCGCGGAAGGTTACCGCGTCGCGCGGCCAGTCCGACAGGCACCTCCCGCCGTGGGCCCCGAGTGTGACGGAGGCGACTCGCGGATCGCTGTAGTCGGTCCGCGACACGCCGTTTCGTCCCGCCCTCCGCGGATACTAGATTCCGACCATGGCCAGCGAGGAGTCCGGATGACCGCGCTCAGTCCGATGGGACGCGTCCCTCGCCGTCGCCCGGTGCCGCCAAGGGTCCGCCGGCGCCGGCAGACCGGGCCGTGGCTGGGCCTTCTCGGCGTGCTGTTCGTCGTCACGATCATCGTGTGGTGGAAGGTGCTCGGCACCAGCCACGTCCGGCCCACCACGGCCTGCGGACCGCAGGCGACCGCGGCGCTGGCCACCCTGCCCGCCAAGTCGGTCCAGCTCCGGGTGTACAACGGCACGGGCAAGGCCGGGCTGGCCAAGACGGTCGGCAACGACATCGCCAAGCGGGGCTTCAAGGTGGTCGCCTCCGCCAACGACCCGCTGAACCGGACCCTCACCGGTGCCGGTGAGATCCGGTACGGACCCAACGGTGCGCAGCAGGCCCTGCTGTTCAGCTTCCAGCTCCCCCAGGCCACCCTGCGGTCCGATGCCCGCACCGACGCCGTCATCGACTTCGCGATCGGCCCGGACTACACCGCGTTGGCCAGCGCCGCCCAAGCCGAGCAGGCCAAGACCCAGGCGCTGGCCTCGGTGGGTGCCGCGTCGGGCTGCTGAGACCCGCTACCGACCAGAACCTCCCACCGGATGCAGGCTCTCCAGCAGCGCGAAGAATGCCTCGGCCACGCCTGGCGCGGCCGCAGCGACAAAGTCGTCACCGGCCGGCTGGCCATGCAGACCGGCCAGCCAGGCGCCCGCCTCCGCCGCGATCAGGGCACCTGCGGCGTAGTCCCACGGGTACAGCCGGGCCTCGTAGTACGCGTCAAGCCGACCCGCTGCGAGGAAGCACAGGTCGAGCGCGGCCGACCCGAGCCGGCGGATGTCCCGGACCAGCGGCAGCAGCTCGGCGACCGCCCGTGCCTGCTCGGCCCGGACCGCGGCGGAATACCCGAACCCGGTGCCGACCAGCGCCTGACCGAGGTCGGAGCAGCTGGTGACCCGCAGTCGCTGCCCCTCCCCGCCGTGGCCACCGGAGAGGTATGCCCCACCGTCCAACCACGCCCAGAAGGTCTCCCCGGACGCGGGGTTGTGCACCGCGCCGGCGACGACCGTGCCGCCCCGCTCGGCGGCCACCGAAACGGCGTACTGCGGCACCCCGTAGATGTAGTTGACCGTGCCGTCGATCGGGTCGACCAACCACCGCACCTGCCCCGGCCCGGCCGGAGCCGCGCCATCCGCCCGGGTCCCGCCCTCCTCGCCGACCACCGCGTCCTGTGGTCGCAGCCGGCGCAGCTCGTCGACCAGGAAGTCCTCGCAGACCCGGTCCATGACGGTCACGACGTCGGTCGGTGTGCTCTTGACCCGCACCCCGAGGCCGGCCCGGTCGCCGCCGGCTCGGGCCCGCCCGTCCGCGACGAGGGCGCCAGCCCGGCGAGCCAGATCCACCGCGATCCGTGCGAGCTCCACTGCCATGCCCCTATCCGATCACGCCGCGGCATGGCGCGAACACCCGCGTAAGGTCTGCCGCAGGATTCGGCAGTCGCGTACGAGGAGGCACGTTGGCGCCGCGAACCCACGCCTTCGGGGTGGACATCGGAGGCAGCGGGATCAAGGGTGCGGTGGTCGACACGGCGACCGGACGGCTCCTGACCGAGCGGCGGCGGGTCGACACGCCATCCCTCTCGACGCCGAAGGCCGTGGCCAAGGTCGTCGCCCAGCTGGTCCACGAGGCCGGCTGGGACGGCGTCGCCGGCGTCGCCTTTCCCGCGGTGATCAAACGTGGGGTGGCCCTGACCGCGGCGAACGTCGACAAGAGCTGGATCGGTACCGACGCGGACGCCACGTTCAGCGTGGCCACCGGGCTGGACGTCACGGTGCTCAACGACGCCGACGCCGCCGGACTGGCCGAGGTGCGGTATGGCGCGGCCAGGGAGGCATCGGGGGTCGTCATCCTGCTGACCTTCGGCACCGGCATCGGCAGCGCGCTGTTCCTTGACGGCCGGTTGGTGTCCAACAGCGAGCTCGGGCACCTGGAGATCGACGGGCTCGACGCCGAGACCCGAGCGGCCGCGTCCGCGAAGGAGCGTGAGGGGTTGTCCTGGCGGGAGTGGGCCAAGCGGGTGCAACGCTATCTCCGCCACGTCGAGGACCTCTTCGCCCCGGACCTGTTCGTGGTCGGCGGTGGGGTGAGCAAGAAGTCCGAGAGGTGGGTCCCGCTGCTGGAGCTGCGCACCCCGGTCAAACCGGCCGAACTGGAGAACGACGCCGGGATCGCGGGCGCTGGACTGGCCGCGATCGAGCGCTCCGCCGGGGCGCCAGCCGATGCGCCGGCTGGCTGACCCGCCCGTCGCGGCGGCCGATCGCCGCGATCGGCGCGGGGTTGCCGCGCGGATCCTCGCCGCGAAGTTACACTTGTCCGCACGGTCCGCGCCGATGGCTCGGAGTCACCGGTCCGGAGTCCCGCAAGCACCCGCAGGTACCCCAAGCCCATGTCGCGACGGCGGCTGCTCCAGTCGTGGGCATGGCAAACCCTCTGGGGCTGGCACCGTCTCGTGAAAGGGCGTTCGTGACACCCGCTGAGTCCCGGTCGAACACCGGCTCCCGTAACTCCGGCAGCATCAAAGAGGTCACCGAGCGACTGGCCGAACAAGGGCGGTCTCAAGGGTTTCTCCGTGCCGAGGAGATCACCGTCGCGTTCGAGCAGGCGGGCCTTCCGGCCGCGTCGGGCAAGCGAGTACTCCGAGCACTCTCCGACCAGGGCGTGACGGTCCTCGTCGACGCCTCGGCGTCGGCCCCGATCCCCCGGCGGGCCGCCGCCGCCTCCGCCCCGAAACGGAACACGGTCACCAAGAGCACGACCAGGCCGACGACGAAGGCCGCCGAAGCGTCCGCCGCAACCGCCCCGCTCAGGGCGGCCCCGAAGCGCGCGCTGAAGGCAGCGCCGACCGTCGTCGCTCCGGACGAGACGGGGCCGCCGAGCTCGACCGGAACGGACAGCCCGGTCGGCGCAGATCCGGTGGCGGACGGGGATCCGGCGGTCCGTGCGGTGAGCCCGATCGCCGCCGCCCCCAAGCGTGCCCGCAGGCCGGCCGCCCCGAAGCCAGCGGCCCCGAAGCCAGCGGCCCCGAATCCGGCCGCCCCGAATCCGGCCGCCCCGAATCCGGCCGCGACGGCGACCCCAGGCGCGGCAGCCACGACCGCTGTGGGCACCGCAGATGCCGGTCCCGGCGGGCAGCAGCCCGCCGGCGATCCCGCGACGGCCACCGGCGAGCCCGCCGCCAGCGAGGACGGCGAGGGCGAGGAGTTCAGCTGGGACGAGGAGGAGGAGTCCGAGGCGCTGAAGCAGGCCCGGCGGGATGCCGAGCTGACCGCATCCGCCGACTCGGTGCGGGCCTACCTCAAGCAGATCGGCAAGGTCGCGCTGCTCAACGCCGAGGAGGAGGTGGAGCTCGCCAAGCGGATCGAGGCGGGGCTGTACGCCGCCGAGCGGCTCCGGCTGGCCGAGGAGTCCGACCAGAGGCTCGCCACGCAGGCCCGCCGCGACCTGGAGTGGATCGTCCGCGACGGCGAGCGGGCCAAGAACCACCTCCTGGAGGCAAACCTGCGCCTGGTGGTCAGCCTGGCCAAGCGGTACACCGGGCGTGGCATGGCGTTCCTGGACCTCATCCAGGAGGGCAACCTGGGTCTGATCCGTGCGGTGGAGAAGTTCGACTACACCAAGGGTTACAAGTTCTCCACCTACGCCACGTGGTGGATCAGGCAGGCCATCACCCGGGCCATGGCCGACCAGGCTCGCACCATCCGGATCCCCGTGCACATGGTCGAAGTGATCAACAAGCTGGGGCGGATCCAGCGCGAGCTGCTCCAGGACCTCGGGCGCGAGCCCACCCCGGAGGAGCTCGCGAAGGAGATGGACATCTCGCCGGAGAAGGTGCTGGAGATCCAGCAGTACGCCCGGGAGCCGATCAGCCTCGACCAGACCATCGGTGACGAGGGCGACTCGCAGCTCGGCGACTTCATCGAGGACTCCGAGGCCGTGGTGGCGGTCGACGCGGTCAGCTTCAGCCTGCTGCAGGACCAGCTCCAGGCGGTGTTGTCCACCTTGAGCGAGCGGGAGGCCGGCGTCGTCAGGCTGCGCTTCGGGCTGACCGACGGTCAACCGCGGACGCTGGACGAGATCGGCCAGGTCTACGGGGTGACCCGGGAGCGGATCCGCCAGATCGAGTCCAAGACGATGTCGAAGCTGCGTCACCCGTCCCGCTCGCAGGTGCTGCGCGACTACCTCGACTGATCGCGACGACGCGAGCTGGCCGCGTGCCCCGTCCCGGCCAGACATCGTGGTTCCGATTCTCTCAGGGGAGAGCCGCCTGCCGTCGATCCATCAGGGGCGAGCAACGCCCGACGGGTGGCACCGGCGGTCGATGTTCGCTCTCGGCGATCAACCCCTCGGATGACGTTTTGGGTCACCGCGAGCGGGAAGGATCCGAGGCAGCATAAGGTTGACCTGGGCACGCAGGACTCGAGAAGGGACCCGCCGTGACTCCGACGCTGAGCCCCACCGCACCGCTCACGCCCCCCTCCGCACAGGACCGCTGCGATCGTTGCAGCGCCCGAGCGATCGTGCGGATCGTGCTCGCCGGTGGCGGCGATCTGGTCTTTTGCAGCCATCACGCCCGGAAGTACGACGTACAGCTCCGCGAGCTCGCCGCGCACGTCCTGCGCGCGGAGACCGACGCCGAGTAGCCGCCGATCCGTCACCGACCACGGCCGGCGCCCGACCCGGGCGCCGGCCGTGGCGTCGCGCCGATGCCGCTGGCGACCACACCGGCCGCGATGCTCACCACGTGCCCGACCGCTGCCACGTCCAGCCGGGACAGGCCGTCGAACAGGTCCGGACCCAGCAGCCACCACCCCACCGCGGCCGCGGCCCGACCGGGCCAGGACCCGCGCAGCAGCCCGATGGTCAGCCCCGCCACGACAAGGTAGGACGGACCCACGTCCTCCATGCCACGCTGGCTGAGCGGCAGCGCGGCATGCGCCACCCGCCAGGCCACGATCCCCTCACTGACCAGCGTGCCCAGCACCTGGGCGGCCGCCACGGCCACGAGCAGCCGGACCGAGCCGACCGCACGCTCCGCGGCGACCAGCCCGAGCAGGCTGAGCAGCACCCAGCCGGCGAGCTCCTCGGTGACCACGAAGGCCGAGCCGAGCAGCGATCCGACCGGGTGCGACCCGAGGTTGTCCACCGACGTGCTGGCCCATCGCACGACGCCGTTCCGGGTGGCGTGATCCAGCCACGCCAGGGCCAGCCCGGTCGCGCCGATCAGTACCGCGACGGTCGTGGTCACCGGCAGCCGTCGTACCCGCACCGGCATGCCCGCCGGGCGGGTCGCCGTCGCCTCCGTTGCCTCTCCTACCGCAGCGAGATGGCCTGTGAGTAGGCGTCCTGGTTGGGCGCGGTCGTCCCGGGCGAGCCGCGGAAGTCGGTCCAGCACGGGTGCAGGGTGAGGTCGGTCCCCAGGGCGACCGCGCTGTAGTCACCGATGAAGACGCCCTGCAGCTCCTTGCCGGTGACCCGCCCGACGCCGACGAACTGGATCGATGGGTCGGAAGACTCGGTGGTGATCCGCTGGATCCTGGCCCTGCCCAGCCGGTCCTGGCTGGATGCGGTCCAGTAGGCGTAGTCGAGCTTCACCCCGCTGGGGTCGTAGCGCCGGGTGTAGGAGGTCACCGCGACCGTACCGTCGTGGGCTGCGATCGCGCCGAACACCTCGTCCTGGGCGGTGCCCACGACCGTCGGCGTGGACCACCGCTCGCCACCCCGTGAGGTGGCGACCAGGTTGTCACCGTTGGTCCGGACCGATGTCCCGGCGGCGTCATAGCCACCGTTGCGGTCATCCGCCCAGGTCACCCACAGCCGGTCGGCGTCCCGGTCATAGCCGAGCTGCGGGAAGCTGTTGATCCGGAAGTTCTCCCCGGTCAGGGTGGACCGGCCGACGTCCCAGTTCGTCGGGAAGTCGAAGTTGGTGTCCACGACCGCCTGCCGGAAGGTCCGGCCACCGTCCCGCGAGGTCGCCACCACGGTCGCGTCGTGGTCGGTGAGCTGGTCGCAGGCGAGGGTCGCGCAGACCGAGGCCTCGTACCCGACGTAGAGCGAGCCGTCCCGCCCCACCTGCGGGTTGGAGCCCTGGTCGTACGGCGTGACCCCGCCGGTGAAGCCGACCATCGGCGGCGCCACCCTGGTCATCGGGGCGAACGTCCGGCCGAAGTCCCGGGAGCCGGCGACGACGATCGGCGACTCCAGGTAGCTGCCGTCGGGGTTGTCGGTGAACTGGGTCCAGGTGACGTAGGCCCGACCGGACTCCGGGTCGGCGGCCATCCACACCTTGTCGTTGAAGTACCTCGTCGGCGTGGGGTTGCCGGCCGGGTTCACGCCGTCGACGCGGACCACCACCGGGTCGTCCCAGTGCAGGCCACCGTCGTGCGAGACGTTCACGGTGATGGCGCTCGCCGGCTCGGTGCCGCCCGGAGCCGGTGCGGACCTGCTGAAGACGATGTTGCCGTAGTAGACGGTGTTGCCCGGGCCGAACGCCAGCACCGGGTCACCGGCGGCGTCCATGTGGGACAGGACTCCGGTCGCCCCGGTGGCGTTGGTCAGGCGCGGCAGCTGCACGTCGGTCCAGCTCCGGCCACCGTCGAAGGTCGTGTACGCCCACCCGGTGCCGTCGTTTCGACCCTCGTTGGCGTTGAACACGCGGTAGTCGTTCGCGCCGGCGACGAGGTTGCGCGGGTTGTGCGGGTTGACGGCGATCGACGTCTCGTTCTGGGCCGTGCTGCACCCGAGCTGGGTGCCGGCCTGGACGATCCCGTCACCGTTGATCTGGTCGACGTTCGGTGCCGGCGGACCGTACGGGTTCGGCTTGCCGATGAAGCTCTGGCACAGCGACGCCAGCGCCGGCTCGGGAGCGCCCTCGCCGTCCCGGTCGGCCAGCACGGTGCGCAGCAGCTCGTTGTGGACGGCCGGCTCGCCCGCCCGCGGCGCGGGCGCGACCCGGCCGGGCGTGGTGGCGCGGTGCCCGGTCGCCCCGACCGGCCGCGGATCGACCGACCTGGGTGCCGTGCCCGCATCGGCCGAGGCGGCGGTGGCCGACCCGGTCAGCGCGGCGGCAGCAAGCAGGAGGCCCACGGCCCCGGCGACGGTGCCTCGGAGGAGGTCACGCTTCACCTACATCACCCCTTTGTGTTCGGTGTGCACGGACCAGCCTGCCGCGAACCATCGCCGATAGGAAGTACGCCACCTGACAAATCAAACCAGCACACTCGCCGCCTTACCCCGAAAACATCACAACCAACGACGAACCTCATCGATCCGCCGCCGGATGTCCTCCACCGTCGCCGCAGCCACCGGCGGACCGCCGCAGGCCCGCCGCAGCTCGGCGTGGATCGCGCCGTGCGGCTTGCCCGTGCGGTGATGGTGCGCGGCAACCAGGCCGGAGAGCTCCCGGCGTAGCGCCTGGCGCAGCTCGTGCGGCGCCTGCGCCGTCGCTGGCGCCGAGCCACCGGGCCGGTCCACCGCCCCGCCGTCCGGCCCCGCACGGCGCTGCTCGGCGAGCTGGCGAGCCTGCCGCTGCCGCAGCAGCAGCGCCACCTGGTCGGGCGCCAGCAGGCCGGGCAGCCCGAGGTAGTCCTCCTCCTCCGGCGTACCCGGTGCGGCGGTCAAGCCGAAGGACGCGCCGTCGAAGATGACCTGGTCCAGCTCGGCCCGGGCCTCCAAGGTATGGAACGCCCGGTCGTCCTCGCCCGGCTCGTCCCGCTCGGCGTTGGCCCGGGCGAGCAGATCCTCCGCCCAACCCTCCTCATCGGCCGGCACACCGAGCACGTGGTCCCGCTCGGCCTCCATCTCCCCGGCCAGCGCGAGCAGGCTCTGCACACTGGGCAGGAACACCGAGGCGGTCTCCCCGGCCCGCCGGGCCCGGACGAACCGGCCGACCGCCTGCGCGAAGAACAACGGCGTGTTCACGCTGGTCGCGTAGACACCGATGGCCAGCCGGGGCACGTCGACGCCCTCGCTGACCATCCGGACGGCGACCATCCACCGCTGCCTGGACTCCCCGAACTCCGCGATGCGCCCGCTGGCCTTCGGGTCGTCGGAGAGCACCACGGCCGGCGACTCGCCGGTGATCCGGGCCAGGTGACCGGCGTAGCCGCGGGCCGAGGTGTGATCGCTGGCGATGACCAGCCCGCCGGCGTCCGGTATGCCGCCGGCCCGGACCTGGCTGAGCCGGGTGTCGGCCGCCTGCAGCACGGCCGGGATCCACTCCCCCGCCGGGTCCAGTGCGGTCCGCCAGGCACGGGCGACGTACTCCCGTGGCAGGGGTTCGCCGAGCCGCGCACTGTGCTCGTCGCCGGCCCGGGTCCGCCACCGGGTCTCCCCGGAGTACGCGAGGAAGATCACCGGCCGGACGACACCGTCCCGCAGCGCCTCGCCGTACCCGTAGCTGTAGTCGGAGCTGGACCGCAGCAGCCCGTCCGGGCCGGGTTCGTAGCCGACGAACGGGATCGGGTTGTCGTCGGAGCGGAACGGCGTCCCGGTCAGCGCGACCCGCCGGACCGCCGGGTCGAACGCCTCACGGACCGCGTCACCCCAGCTCAGCGCATCTCCGGCGTGGTGTACCTCGTCCAGGATCACCAGGGTGCGACGGCGCTCGGTGCGCGCCCGGTGCAGCATCGGGTGGGCGGCGACCTGCGCGTAGGTGACCGCCACCCCGAGAAAATCTCGGGATACCGCCCCAACGCTGTTGCGGAACTCCGGGTCCAGCGCGATGCCGTGCCGCGCCGCCGCGGCGGCCCACTGGGACTTCAGGTGCTCGGTCGGGGTCACCACGGTCACCGCCTGAACGGTCCGATCGGCCAGCAGCTCGCCGGCCACCCGCAGCGCGAACGACGTCTTGCCGGCGCCGGGCGTCGCCACCGCCAGGAAGTCCTGGGGCCGCCGAGCCAGGTACCGCGTCAACGCCCGGCGCTGCCACACCCGCAACGGCGGGAGGGCGGCCTGGTCCGGCCCGGGCACGATCGACTCCGAAGGCAGCGCCGTTCTCACAATCCTCCCCGCGGTACCGGGCGGGCACGTGGCCGGAGGGTGGTACCTCCGGCCACGGTGCGGCGCCCGACAGCCTAGCCCGTCGTGGCCGGGCCGGCCCACGGGCGACGCACCGGGGGCCGTCTCGCGCGAACCGGCCCGGACCAGGCATCCTTGACCCCCGTGACCACCCCGCCCCAGTGGCGACCCCGCCCGACGAGCCGCCGCCCGACGGCCCGCCGCGCGGCGGCGTGGGCCGACCGGACCGGCGGCCAGGTGCGGGACTCCGTCCGCGGCACCGTGGGCCCGGTAGCCCGGCGAGGTCCCGCGATGATTCTCCGGCGGGCCTGGCGGAAGGCCTGGCAGGACCGGATCTTCGGGTTGTCGGCCGAGGCGGCCTTCTGGCAGCTCCTCAGCCTCCCGCCGCTGTTCCTCGCGGTACTCGGGGGCGTCGGCTACCTCGGCAACCTGCTCGGCGGGCAGACCGTGGACAGCGTGGAGCGGCACCTGCTGGACGCCGTCGGGCGGGCTTTCACCCCCGAGGTCGTGGACGAGCTGGTCGCCCCGATCGTCGGTGAGGTGCTCCGGCAGGGCCGGGCCGACGTGGTCAGCATCGGGTTCCTGCTCTCGCTGTGGGCCGGGTCGTCGGCGACCTCGACGTTCGTCAACACGGTGACCATCGCCTACGACATGCGCGATCTCCGCGGCCCGGTCCGCAGCCGGCTGCTGGCCCTCGGGCTCTACCTGGTGACCGCGCTGCTCGGTGCGCTGCTGCTGCCCCTGCTCGTGCTCGGTCCGACCCAGCTGGTCCGGCTTGCGCCCGAGGAGTACCGCGCCGACACGGCCAGCCTCGTCACCCGCGCGTACTGGCCGGTGGTCATCGTGCTGGTGCTGCTCGGGCTGGTGACGTTCTACCACCTCGCACCGCCGCGCCGGCTGCCGTGGCGGCGCGGCCTGCCGGGCGCCCTCGTGGCGATGGTCGTCTTCATCCTCGGTGGGGCGCTGCTGCGGCAGTACATCACGCTGGTGGTCACCCGGGCGTTCAGCTACGGCGCGCTGGCCGCGCCGATCGCGGCGCTGCTGTTCCTGTTCCTGCTCGCCTTCGCCGTCCTCTTCGGCGCCGAGCTGAACGCCCTGATCGAGCAGGCCTCGCCGGCCCGATCAAGGGTCCGCCGGCGACGCGCACCCGCCATCCACCGGTGGCTGGCCCGCCGACCCGGGAGCCTCCCCGTGCCGGACGGGCCACGCCGGGACGATCCGGCGCTGGGCGAGGGGGGCCTGCCGTGAGCTACCCCTCGCCCCCCGAAGGCAGGCCGTCCACGATCCGCCGGCACTCCGGGCACACCGGAGAGCCCGGCTTGGCGGTACGGGTCACCGGGAACGTCTCGCCGCACAGAGCGACGACGAAGGTTCCCGTCACCGCGCTCTCGGTGATCCGCTCCTTGAGCACGTAGTGGAAGAGGCGGTCACCGTGGTCGGTGTCGTCACGCTGCGGGGCCGGAAGGACCTGGGTGTCACTCACCTGGACCATGGTGCCAAACGAACCGGCTACCGTCGCGGCGTCCCCCCGACATCGGGGTGCCCCGACGCCGGCCACCCCCGGCCGGTCGGCGCTCGCTCACCAGGAGGTTCCGGCGTGCTCATCGCTCCCGAGGTCGCCGAGGCGCTCGCCACCGGCCGGCCGGTCGTCGCCCTGGAGAGCACCCTGCTCGCGCACGGCCTGCCCAGACCGGACAACCTCCGGGTCGCCGGCCTGATCGAGTCCACCGTCCGGGACGCCGGCGCGGTACCGGCCACGATCGCGGTACTCGCCGGGGAGGTCCGGGTCGGGCTGGACCAGACGGCGCTGGAACGGATCTGCGCGGATCCCGGCGTGCACAAGCTCTCCGCCCGGGACCTGCCGGTGGCGCTGGCCCGTGGCATGGACGGCGCCACCACGGTCGCGAGCACAGCCGTGCTGGCCGCCCGCGCCGGCATTGCGGCCTTCGCCACCGGCGGGCTCGGCGGGGTGCACCGGCTGGCCCGGCAGAGCTGGGACGAGTCGGCGGACCTCGTCACCCTCGCCGGCACGCACATCCTGGTGGTCTGCGCCGGCGTGAAGTCGATCCTCGACGTCGGCGCGACACTGGAGCGGCTGGAGTCGCTGTCGGTGACGGTGCTGGGGTGGCAGACCGACCGTTTCCCCGGCTTCTACCTCACCGACTCCGGGTTCGCCGTCGACTGGCGGGTGGACACCGCGGCCGAGGTGGCCGCGGTCGTCGCGGCGCGCCGCGCGTTCGGTGGCGGCGCCGTCCTGGTCGCCAACCCCCTGCCCGACACCGAGCAGCTCGACCCGGCGTCCCACGACGAGGCGCTGGCCAGCGGCCTGGCCGGGATGGTGCGCGACGGGGTGCACGGCAAGGCGGTCACGCCGTACCTGCTGGACCACTTCCACCGCACGACCGCCGGAGCAAGCCGCGACGTCAATGTCCGGATCATCCTGCGAAACGCCGCACTCGCGGCGCAGCTGGCGGCGGCGATGGCCACGGCATGACCGGACCGGGGCGCGCCCGACCGGTCACGGTCATCGGGGACGTGGCGGTGGACATCGTGGCCCGACACGGGGAACCGCTACGGGTCGGCACGGACACCGCCGCGACGGTGCGCCAGCGTGGCGGGGGTGCCGGCGCGAACGTCGCGGCGTGGCTGGCCCACCTCGGCGTACCCACCACCCTGGTGGGCCGGGTCGGCGCGGACGCGGCAGGCCGGACCCAGGACGCCGAGCTCTCCGCGCTCGGCGTCCGGTGCGCGCTGGCGGTCGACCCCGAGCTCCCGACCGGTTGCGTCGTGGTGCTGGTCGGCCCCGATCGGGAGCGGACCATGCTCCCCGACCGCGGTGCGAACCTGCGCCTGACCGCCGACGACGTCCCACCGCTCCCCCCGGGTGGGCACCTGCACGTCTCTGGCTACACCCTGCTGCACCCCGGCCCACGACCGGCCGGCCTGGCGGCGCTGGCCGCGGCCCGGCGGAGCGGGGTGTCGGTGTCGGTGGACCCGGCGTCGGCGGCCCCGCTGGTCGAGGTCGGCCCGGCGGCGTTCCTGGACTGGACGAGCGGCGCCGACCTGCTCCTCCCCAACCTGTCCGAGGCTCGCGTGCTGTCCGGACAGGAGGACCCGCGGCACGCCGCCCGCTGGCTCGCCCGGCACTTCGGCGCCGTGGTGATCAGCCTCGGCGCGGACGGCGCGCTGTGGGCCGCCGGCGGCGAGACGGCACTCGTGCCGGCCGCCCACGCCGAGCAGGTGTTGGACACGACCGGCGCCGGTGACGCGCTCACCGCGGGCGTGCTGGCCAGCTGGGTCACCGGGGTGAGCGGGCCGACGGCCGTCCGCCGGGGCACCGAGATGGCGGCGGCCGCGATTGGCGTGCTGGGCGCCCGGCCGGTGCGCTGACCGCTCAGGGGCGGTCCCACGGTGGCCGGCCCGGGCTGGGGTCATCCGGATCGATCACCCGCGGACCGGCTGGTTCCGGCAACGCCCGCCGATCCGGCGCGGCAACCTCACGATCGGCCGGCTGCCCGAACCAGAGCCGGGGCAGCCGGATCGGCCGCTTTGGTGGCCGGTCGTTGGCCATCAACACCGCCATCCATGGCAGCACCACGGCGGCCACCGCGAACACGCCGAGCAGGATCGGGATCTTGTAGAAGACGGTGGCGAGGATGAGGCTGACCGTCCGCACACTCATCATGATCAAGTACCGGCGCATGCGCGCACCGCTCTGCGCAGACTGGCTCGGCTGCGCCTCAGTGATCAACGGCGGCCCGTCGGCACGGCGGTGACTCAGTTTCACGGGCGGCCTCCGAACCGCGGCGATACCGACATGCTGCCACATCCGGGCCGATCAGGGGCACCACCACCCGACACGCCGTGCGGCACCCCGACCACCCGCCGGACCAGCACAATCAACGGCGTGCGGTCACCTTCCACGCTGCCTGCCGTCCTGCTGCACGGGACGGCCGCGACCCACGCCGTCTGGCTGCCGGTCCAGCGACGGCTGCCGCAGGTGCGGGTACTGGCTCCGGACCGGCCCGGGCACGGCGGCAACCCCCGACCACCCACCGACGTCGCTGGCAACGTGGCCTGGCTGCTCCGGTTGCTCGACCGCGCCGGCATCCACCGGACCGTGCTCGGGTGCCACGGCTGGGCGGCGGGTGTCGGGATCCTCGCCGCCGCGCGGCATCCGGACCGGGTCGCCGGCCTGGCGCTGGTCGCCCCGGTCGGGCCGCACTGCGTCGAGCCTCTCGACCGGCTGCTCACCGCGCCGGTCCTGGGCGAGATGCTGGCGTGGGGCGGGCAGCGGCTGGCCGGCGGCTGGCTGGCCCGCCGCGCTCGCCAGGACCTCCGGGCCCACCTTGACCCGGCCGATCTGCCGGCGGTCCTCGCCGAACTCGCCGCGCACGCGCGCCGACCGGTGTGGCGGACCTTCCTGGTGGAGCAGCGCGCCCTGGTCCGGCAACGCGCGCTGCTGGAAGGCGCGACGGTACGGGTGACCGTGCCGGTGCTGATCCTCGCCGGCACCGAGGACTCGGCAGTCCCCGCCCGCACCATCGAGTCACTGGCAACCGCCCTGCCCGACCCGGCGGTGAGCTGGCTGGAACACACCCCGCATGAGGTCCCGCTGCACGCGCCGGAGCCGGTCGCCGCGGCGATCGAGCAGCTCACCGGCTGACGATGCACGTCCCACAGCTCCGACCCGACCGGCGGTCCCGGGCCGCTGGTCCTGCTCGGTCAGTGGCCACCGGGAACCAGCAGCAGGAGCACCGGGAACCCGACCAGCGTCGCCGCACCCAGATACGCGGCGGCCGGCACCCAGCGGGGCACCGGCCGAGGGTCGAGCAACCGGGCCACCCGGTCCAGGACCGGTGAGCCGGACACGGCCAGCGCACCGCGCGGTGCCGTTGCCGTGCCGACCCGAGCGATCGCCGAGGCGAGCACGCCAGCCCCGACGGCCGCCCTGGCCCGGTCGTCGGCGACCATCTCGATCAGCGCCGACACCGCCGGCTGGGCGCAGCGGACACCGGACAGGAACGGCAGGGCGGCCCGCCAGGCGACGAACGGCAGCACCACCAGGTCGTGCCGCTCCGCCACGTGTGCGTGCTCGTGTGCGAGCACGGCGGTCAGCTCGGCGGGGTCCAGCGCCCGCACCGCGCCCGCGGACAGCACGACCCGGGACCGCAGCCCGGGGAGGCAGTAGGCGACCGTCCCGGGGTGTTCGAGCACCCGCGCCCCACCCAGGTCGGCGTACGGCGCGCTGAGCAGGTCAACCAGCACCCGGTGCCGGTGCCGGTCCCGCGCCATCCGCCCCGCGGCACCAGCGAGCATGCCGGTCAACCTGGCCGCAAGAGCGAGGCTGGCCAGGATCGCCACGACCTGGGTCGGCCCGAGCCCGTCGATCGGGCGCCCCTGCCTTGCCTGCTGGGCGAGCAGCCGCACGCCATCCGGGATGGACCCGGCGAGCGGTGCAACGCCGTAGCCGACCCCCGCGGCGATCCCCGCGAACCCGGCGGACAGGCCGATCGCCTGCCAGAGCACAAGCGCCGGGCGGGGCGCGCGGGCGGCCCACCGCGCCCGGGCCAGCCAGTGCGGCACCGGTTCGACCAGCGTCAGCGCCAGCAGCAGCAACAGGCCCGGGACCACTGTCATCGGGCCGGGGCTCATGGCGCTGGCGCGTCCCCGCTGACCGCCTGCAACGCCTCGGTGAGGGCCGCCGTCTCCTCAGGACCGACCGACCCGACGAACCGGGCCAGCGCGGCCGACCTGTCCGGCGTGCTGCCGAGCACCTCCCACATCAGGGCGGCGATGTGATCCTCACGACTCGCCACCGCCGTGTAGGTGTGCGCCCGGCCCGCCCGGTCCCGACGGACCACGCCCTTCTTCTCCAGCCGCGACAGGACCGTCAGCACGGTCGTCTGCGCCAGCGCGCGCCGCGGGAGGGCAGCAGCGACCGCCCGTGCGGTCAGCGGCAACCGGGCCGCCCACAGAACATCCATGACCGCCCGTTCCAGCTCACCAAGCCGCGCCATGGGGTTACTTTACGCATCGAAGTGACGAGTAGGGCAACATGCGGCGGGAACACCGCGTCCTCACGAGCGTTGACAAGAGTGCTGACGCACACCGCCGCACAAGGGAAGAAGCCACCCGTGACCTCGCCTCGCAACCCTCGAAGCCTGCCGCGCGCCTCCGCGTCGGTGGAGCCGCGGATCACGTCGCGGCCCCATCGTACCCAGCGGACGGCCGTCCCGGCACAGGCCCAGCCGGGCCCGGATGGCGCGACCGAGGTCGAGGAGAGCCGGCCCGACCTCGACGAGCAGGTCACCCAGACCGCCGACCTGGTGCGGGTGTACCTCAACGAGATCGGGAAGGTCCCGCTGCTCAACGCCGAGCAGGAGGTGGACCTCGCCAAGCGCATCGAGGCCGGCCTGTACGCCGAGCACCTGCTCCGGGGGCGCGGTGCGGAGCTGGACCCCGGATACGCCCGTGAGCTGCGCGTCATCGCGGTGGACGGCCAGCGCGCCAAGGAGCATCTACTGCAGGCCAACCTGCGTCTGGTGGTCAGCCTGGCCAAGCGGTACACCGGTCACGGGCTGCCGTTCCTGGACCTGATCCAGGAGGGCAACCTGGGGCTGATCCGGGCGGTGGAGAAGTTCGACTACGCCAAGGGCTACAAGTTCTCCACCTACGCCACCTGGTGGATTCGCCAGGCGATCACCCGGGCGATGGCCGACCAGGGCCGCACCATCCGGCTGCCGGTGCACCTCGTGGAGCAGGTCAACAAGCTCCAGCGGACCCGCCGGCTGATGCACCAGCAGCTCGGCCGGGACGCCACCGAGGACGAGCTGGCAGTCGAGCTCGACATCGAGCCGCACAAGGTCATGGAGCTGCTCCAGCAGAGCCGGGACCTGGTCAGCCTCGACCAGACCGTCGGCGACGACGAGGACGCCAAGCTGGGCGACTTCATCGAGGACGTCGACGCCCCCGTGGCGCAGGCCGCCGTGGAGTTCGGGTTCATGCGGGAGCAGATCAACCAGGTGCTGGACACCCTGGAGGCGCGGGAGCGCGCCGTGCTCCGGATGCGGTACGGGCTCGACGACGGCACCCCGCGCACCCTCGACGAGATCGGCCGCTCCTTCGGACTGTCCCGGGAGCGGATCCGGCAGATCGAGCGGGACACGATGACGAAGCTGCGGCACCCGTCCCGGTCCCGGTCACTGCGCGACTACGTCGAGGCCTGACCGCAGCCGACGGGGGCCGGCCGGGGCCCGGGCGGTGGCCGGCCCGACCCGGGCCCGCGCCCCCAGCACGGCCAGCCCACGGGTGGACACCAGGATCGGGCTCAACCGGAGCAGCAGCAGCTCGGGCACGTCGTCGGCCAGCCGGGCGAGGCGGAGGAGGGTGTCCTCCAGCGCCACCACATCGACCGGGGCCACACCCTGGTAGCCGAACAGCATGGGGGCGGCCCGCGGTGCGCGGACCAGCCGGCGGGCGTGCTCGTCGGAGAGCGGCACGGCGGCGTACCCCCGGTCGTCGAGCAGCTCGGCGGCCGGCCCGGCCAGCCCGAAGGACACCACCGCGCCGAACGACGGGTCGTCGACCACGCTGGCCTCCACGGCCACGCCGGTCGGCGCCATCGGCTGCACGACCATGTCGTGCGGCCCGCCGCCGAGCCGCTCCAGGGCGCCGTGCGCGGCGCGCAGCTCCGCCTCGTCGGCCAGGTCGAGGCGGGTGCCGCCCAGGTCGCCCCGGAAGCGCAGCGCGGGTACGGTCGACTTCAACGCGACCGGGTACCCCACCGTGGCCGCCGCCGCGGCGGCCGCATCCGCCGTCGCCGCCCGCCGGGTCGGCCAGCAGGCGATCCCGTAGGCGGCCAGCAGCGCCACGGTCCCCGCATCGGTCAGGTCGGCACCGTCTGGCTGCTCGGCGAGCGCGGCCCGCACGACGGCATGCGCCGCCACCTCGTCCAGCTCCGGCAGCTCCGGCACCAGCCCCGTCGGCTCGGCCCGCCACTCGGCGTACCGGATCGCCCTGGCCAGCGCCAGCACGGCAAGCTCGGGTGAGGAGTACGACGGGATCGAACCGCGCAGGGTGGTCCCGTCCGGGCCGATCCGCCGGAGCAGCTCCGGCACCCCGCGCACGGCCAGGAACGTCGACACCACCGGCCGATCCCAGCGTCGGGCTGGGTCGGCGAGCACCCGCGCGATCTCCTCGCCGGTGCCGACCAGCGGCGGGGCGACCACGACCACCAGAGCGTCCACATCGGAGCTGGCAGTCGCCCGGTCGAGCGCTGTCGCGAAGTCCACGGCGCCCGCGCCGGCCGGCAGCTCCACCGGATGCCCGCTGGCCAGCGCCAGCTCCTGGGCCGCGCAGGAGTCGGCGACCAGCGCCCCCAGCGGGGCCGAGTTGGTCACCACGCCAACCCGTCGCCCAGCGGGAAGCGGCTGGTAGGCCAGCAGCTGCGCCACGTCGAACATGTGCGCCACCGTGTCGACCCGGATCACGCCGGTCGACTCGAACAGCGCCGCGGTCCGCTCGTCGGGTACCGCACCGACGGTGTGATCCAACCCCGGCGGGCGGCTCTCCTGCCGGCCGGACCGCACCGCCACGATCGGCGTGGACTGCCCCAGCCGCCGGGCCAGCCTGGTGAACTTGCGGGGGTTGCCGAAGCTCTCCAGATACAGCACAGCGACCTCGGTCTCCGGGTCGCTCTCCCAGTACTGCAGCAGGTCGTTGCCGGACACGTCGGCCCGGTCGCCGGCGGAGACGAACGTGGTCAGCCCGAGCCCGCGCGCCGCCGCCTCCTCCAGCATCGCCACCCCGAACACCGCCGACTGGCAGAAGCACCCGACCCGGCCACGGCTGATCTGCCCGGGTGCCAGTGGTGCCGACGTGGCGTTGATCCGGACCCGCGGATCGGTGTTGAGCACCCCCAGGCAGTGTGGCCCGACCACGCGCATGCCGTGCGCCCGCGCGGCGGCGACCAGGTCCCGCCCGAGCTGCCGCCCCGGCGCGCCATGCGGGCCCGGCACGCCCTGCTGGCCCGGCACGCCCTGCCCGCCGAACCCGCCGGAGACCACGACCAGGCCGCGCGCGTGCTTGGTCGCACACTCCTCGACCAGGGTGGCCAGGTCCAGGGAGGGCACCTGATGGGCCGGCACTGCGACGACCACCAGGTCCAGGTCGTCCGGCACGTCGAGCACGGTCGGGTACGCGCGGACACCGGCGATGTGGTGCGCCACCGGGCTGATCGGGTAGATCGGACCACCCGGACCGTAGCCGAGCAGGTTTCGGAAGACGAGGTGTCCCAGGGTGGCCGGGTCACCGCTGGCGCCGATGACCGCGACGGACCGTGGCGCGAGCAGCCGCTCGACGGAGCGCGCCTCGGCGCGCTGCTCCCGCTCGTACCCGACCGCGACCGAGCGGGTGGTGGGCTCGATCGCGATGCTCATGTGGATCGTGCCGGAGTCGTACTCCCGGTCGGCCCGGTACCCGGCGTCCCGGAAGACCCGCACCATCGGCTGGTTCTCGGCGAGCACGTACGCGTCGAACGTCGTGATCCCGCGCTCCCGGGCCGCCGCGGCGAGGTGCTCCAGCAGGACCGAGCCGATGCCACGGCGCTGGTGCGCGTCCTCCACGACGAACGCGACCTCCGCGGTACGTGGGTCCGGTCGGTCCCGGTCGACAGCGGCGAACGGCGAGCCGGCCGGGCTGGGCGGAGGGCCGACCAGCCGCTCGTACCGCCCCACCGCGACGAGCCTGCCCCGGACCTCGGCGACGAGGGCCACCCGGTCGACGTGGTCCAGCTGGGCGAGCCGCACCAGATCCTGGTCGGAGAGGGTGGGGCGCGGCCCGAAGTAGCGGAGATAGATGGTGCGGTCGGAGAGGCGGGAGTGCAGCTCCCGCAGCCGCTCGCCGTCGGTGGGCAGGATCGGCCGGATGTGCAGCACGCCGCCGTCGGCGGCCAGCACGTCCGCCTCCCAGTGTGGCGGGTACGGCGGGCCCGCGGCGGGTTCCGTGCCGGCTGCTGGCGACCTTCGCGGCGGCACGGTCAGTCCCGCGGGTCGTCCGGGTCGAGACCGTGCAGCGGGAAGATCGCGCGCCGGGTCGCCGCGATCGCGGTGTCCACGGCGCTCGACTCCCCCGGCTGCCACGGCTGGTACTCGGCGGTGCCGCCGTCGGTCATCCGGGTCGGCGCCGGCACCGGGTAACCCCGGGCCCGAACCCGGTCCACCCAGGCCGCCGGGATCGCGGTCGCCGGTTCGATCGGCGTGCCGCTGACCTCGGCGATCAGATGGGTCCACGCCCTCGGCACACAGCGGACCAGTCCGTACCCGCCACCGCCGAGCACCACCCAACGCCCCTCGCACAGCTCATGCGCGAGCCGGTGCAGTGCCGCGTAGCCGGCCCGCTGGCCGTCGACGGTGAGGGCGAGGTCGGCGATCGGATCGTCCCGGTGCGAGTCGCAGCCGCACTGGGTGACCAGAACCTGCGGGTGGAAGGCGCGCAGCACGCTCGGCACGACCGCGTGGAACGCCCGCAGCCAGCCGGCGTCGCCGGTACCCGGCGGCAGCGCGACGTTCACCGCGGTGCCCTCGGCCGCCCCACTCCCGGTCTCCTGCGGCAGACCGGTGCCCGGGAACAAGGTCAGCGGGTCCTGGTGCAGGCTCACGGTGAGCACCCGGGGGTCGGCGTAGAAGGCATGCTGCACGCCGTCGCCGTGGTGCACGTCGACGTCGACGTACGCGACGCGTTCGGCGCCGTGCGCCAGCAGCCAGGCGATGGCGACCGCCGGGTCGTTGTAGACGCAGAACCCGGCCGCCCGGTCCGGCATCGCGTGGTGCAGCCCGCCAGCGATGTTCACGGCGTGCTGGGCCCGGCCCGACCACACCAGCTCCGCCGCCCGCACGCTGCCGCCGACGATCAGGGCGGCCGCCTCGTGCATCCCGGCGAACACCGGGTTGTCGGGCGGGCCCAGGCCATGCCGCGGATCCGTGGCACCGACCGGGGCCGCCCGGACGGCGTCGAGGTAGCCGGCGGTGTGGACCAGCCGGAGCAGGTCGTCGCCAGCCGGGACGGGCGTGACCATGGTGAGGCGCGGGTCGTCGAACAACCCGAAGGTCTCGGCGAGCTCCACGGTGAGGGCGAGCCGCACGGGATGCAGCGGATGGTCCTCGGCGAGCTGGTAGGACAGGAAGTCCTCGGACCAGACCATCGCCACGCTGTCGCTCACCAGCGTCACGCTACCGGGCCCCGCGGGCGCTGGCGGGCCCCGCGGGCGCCGGCGGGCCGGGTGGCGACCCGCCGACCGCTACCCTGTGCTCGGCCGCAGGCCGCATGTCCGGACCGCGAGGCGTCGGCCACTCGCCGTAGCATCGAGACAACCCGGCGGGAGGTCGAGTGAGCCATCAGAAGGACTTGATCGACACGACCGAAATGTACCTCCGGACCATCTACGAGCTGGAAGAAGAGGGCATCGTTCCGATGCGTGCCCGGATCGCCGAGCGGCTCGGTCAGAGCGGTCCGACGGTCAGCCAGACCGTGGCCCGGATGGAGCGCGACGGGCTGCTCACCGTCGCGGAGGACCGCCGGCTCCGGCTGTCCACCACGGGCCGGCGGCAGGCCACCGCGGTCATGCGCAAACACCGGCTCGCGGAGTGCCTGCTGGTGCAGATCATCGGCCTGGACTGGGAGGACGTCCACGTCGAGGCGTGCCGCTGGGAGCATGTGATGAGCGAGGCGGTGGAGCGCAGGTTGGTCAACCTGCTGGGCGGTCCGACCCAGTGCCCGCACGGCAACCCGATCCCGGGACTCGCTGACCTGGGTTTCGGCGTGATCCCCGACGAGCAGCCGGCCCGGCTGGTGACCCTGGCCGAGGCGGCCGGCGCCGAGGAGACCGAGGTTGTGGTACGCCGGATCAGCGAGCAGCTCCAGCCCGATACGGCGGTGCTGCGCGCCTTGAAGGACGCCGGGGTCCAACCGGGCCGCCGGATTCGGGTGGTCTCCGTCGGTGACCACGTGGTGGTGGGCGGCGAGGACCACCGTCGTGCGCTGGACGGACACGTCGCGGCCCACGTTTACGTCTCCGGTGACCACCTCAGGTAAGAGCGCCGGCCAGCGGTGGCGGGCCGACGCTCCCCCGGCGACGGCTGTCACGGTCGATGTGATCGCCCTGACGGTGCGCTCGGAGCGGCTCGAGGTGCTCCTGGTACGGCGGGCCGAGGAGCCTCATCGGTCGACGTGGTCACTTCCGGGTGGATTCGTCCGGCCGACCGAGGACCTGCCGGACGCCGCGGCACGGCAACTCGCCGACAAGGCCGGGATCAGCGATCTCGCCGCGCACCTGGAGCAGCTGGGGACCTACGGCGCGCCCGATCGGGATCCCCGCGGACGCGTGATCACCGTGGCCTACCTGGCGTTCGCACCGGCGTGTGGGCTGCCCCGACCCGCGCACGGCGTGGCCGGGGTCAGCTGGTGCGCTGTGTCGGAGTTCGGCCTGGACGATCCGCCGGCGAGCCGGCGCCCGGACGCTCCGCGGCTGGCGTTCGACCACGAGGCGATCCTGGCAGCCGGCGTCGAGCGGGCCCGGGCGAAGCTGGAGTACTCCGCACTGGGCACCGCCTTCTGCACGGAACCGTTCACCGCGGCCGACCTGCGCCGGGTGTACGAGGCCGTGTGGGCGGTGCCGCTGGACCCACGCAACTTCTGGCGGAAGGTGTCCTCGACGCCGGGGCTGCTGGTGCCGGTGCCTGGGCTTTCGGTGCCGGGCCTGACCGGCGGTCGGCCCGCGGGACGGTTCCGGCGGGGCTCCGCGACCATGCTGCACCCGCCGATCCTGCGCCCGCACCGGCCGGACACCGGGCCCGCCTGACCGGGTGGTGGCCAACTTGCCACCCGACACGTCGGGTCGGTCGTTGCGGTCACCGTGCGGACCGGCATACTGCTCGGGTGCTTATCGTGACCACGAACGACATTCCAGGTTTTGAGATCACTCGCGTGTACGGCGAGATCATGGGCCTGACGGTGCGCTCCCGCAACGTGTTCTCGCAGTTCGGCGCGGGTTTGAAGTCCCTGGTCGGGGGTGAGCTCCGGGGCATGACGAAGGCGCTGTACGACAGCCGGAACGAGGTCATGCAGCGGATGGTCGCCGAAGCCCAGGCACGGAGCGCGAACGCCGTGATCGCGATGCGTTTCGACACGTCCGAGATGGGCGACGTGTGGACCGAGATCTGTGTCTACGGCACGGCCGTGTGGGCCGAGCCGGTCACCGACGCGGCCCGGCAGCAGGCCGCGCAGTTCGGGATGCTCGCGCAGGGATACGGACAGCCGGGCCAGCCGGGTCAGCCGCCGCAGGCCTATGGTCAGCCACCGCAGGGATACGGCCCGCCGCCGGGATACCCGGGCGGCGGGCCGGCCGCACCAGGCGGCGCGCCCGGCTACCCGTCGAGCTGAGCGGGCTCGCGATCCGCAACCGGTAGGTAGATCCGGCCGCCGTGCGCGGTGAACTCGACCGACTTCTGCTGCATGCCGGCGGCCAGCACCTCCTCCTCGGAGACTCCCTGTGCCGCGGCGACCCGCCGAATCTCGTGGGTGATCTTCATTGAGCAGAAGTGTGGGCCGCACATCGAGCAGAAGTGCGCGGTCTTCGCCGGGGCGGCCGGAAGCGTCTCGTCGTGGTAGGCGCGCGCCGTGTCCGGGTCGAGGGCCAGGTTGAACTGATCCTCCCAACGGAACTCGAAGCGGGCCTCCGAGAGCGCGTCGTCCCACTCCTGGGCTCGGGGGTGCGCCTTCGCCAGGTCGGCCGCGTGTGCCGCGATCTTGTACGCAATGACGCCCTGCTTGACATCGTCCCGGTCCGGCAGGCCGAGGTGCTCCTTGGGTGTGACGTAGCACAACATCGCGGTGCCGAACATACCGATCATCGCGGCGCCGATCGCGCTCGTGATGTGGTCGTAGGCGGGCGCGATGTCGGTGGTGAGTGGACCGAGGGTGTAGAAGGGCGCCTCGTGGCAGAGTTCCTGCTGGAGGTCGACGTTGTGCTTGATCTTGTGCATCGGCACGTGCCCGGGCCCCTCGACGAGGACCTGCACGTCGTGCTCCCAGGCGACCGAGGTCAGCTCCCCGAGCGTGCCGAGCTCCGCGAGCTGCGCCTCGTCGTTGGCGTCGTACACCGAACCCGGACGTAGCCCGTCGCCGAGCGAGACGGTCACGTCGTAGCGGGCCAGGATCTGGCACAGCTCGGCGAAGTGGGTGTAGAGGAAGTTCTCCTCGTGATGCGCCAGGCACCAGGCGGCCAGGATGGACCCGCCCCGGCTGACGATCCCGGTCTTGCGGGCAGCCGTGAGCGGCACGTACCGCAGCAGCACGCCGGCGTGCACCGTCATGTAGTCCACGCCCTGCTCACACTGCTCGACGACGGTGTCCCGATAGGCCTCCCACGACAACATGGCCGGGTCCCCACCCACCCGCTCGAGGGCCTGGTAGATCGGCACGGTGCCGACCGGGACGGGCGAGTTGCGCAGCACCCACTCCCGGGTGGTGTGGATCCGCGTGCCGGTGGAGAGATCCATCACCGTGTCGGCGCCCCAGCGGATCGCCCAGACCAGCTTGTCGACCTCCGCGGCGACGTCAGACCGGACCACCGAGTTGCCGATGTTGGCGTTGACCTTCACCAGGAAGTTCCGGCCGATGATCATCGGCTCGGTCTCGGGGTGGTTGACGTTGGCCGGGAGCACCGCCCGACCACGGGCGAGCTCCTCTCGGACGTACTCGGCGGGCATGCCCTCGCGGAGCGCGACGAACTCCATCTCCGGGGTGATCACACCCCGACGGGCGTAGGCGAGCTGGGTCACCGCCCGACCGGGCATGCCTCGCCGGGCGGTACGCCCATCGACGGCGTCGGAGTACTGCTCGGTGTCGTCCCGGTCGGCGACCCAGCCGTCCCGCACCGGGGGAACGCCGACCCGTAGGTCTGGCTCGAACCCCTCCTCGGTGTAGGGACCAGAGGTGTCGTAGAGCCGGATCGACCTGCCCGAGGTGAGCGCGACCTCGCGCATCGGCACCCGGAGGCCGGGCCGGTCACCGGAGACAAACACCTTGCGGCTTCCGGTGATCGGCCCGGTCGTCACTGACAACGGCGAACCAACGGTCGGCATCACAGGCACTCCTCCCTACGCCGGGATTACCCGGGCCAGGTTCAAGCGGTCGACGGCGCCACAGCCGCCCTCTCAGCCCGGTTGCCCGAGCTCCCGCGGACGTCACCCGACCATACCCGCATAGATGCCCGGACCGGCAGGACGGCGGTGGGTGAACAGGCCCAACGAGAGCTGCCCGACCGATCACCGCCGGGCGCCGCTCGCGCGTCTGGGTTGCCGGTACGCCCGGCGGTGCGGTACATGCTGGCGGTGACTTCACAACGTCCGTGGTCGACGGTGACATCGATGGCGCTGGGCGTCTTCCTCATCCTTGATGTACTCCGGGTCTGGTTGCCATCGATGATCTTGAGGTGGGGCGAGACCAGCCACGTCACGCTCCGCCTGGGGCTCCTCGGGGTGGCATGGATCGCCGGTGGGCTGCTCGCCGCCGGTGCGCTCAGGAAGGCAGACTCCAGGACCGTCGCCCTGGTCGGCGCCGCCGGCGTCGCGGTGGCCCGCGCCATCCTGCAGGGCACGCACGGCGACGCACCTCAGCTCTACGCATCCTCCCTCGCCATGACCGCCGCAGTGGTCTGGCTGGTCGGGATGGCCGCCAGTCCGGTGGCCGGTGGACCCGTCGCGGCTGGGGTGAGCACCGGTGTCGCCGCATCGGTGATCGTCCATGTGTCGATGCGTACCGTGGACCTCACCTGGTACACCGGCTTCGGGCCGTGGCTGTTGGTCGTGCTCGTCGGCGTCGGCCTGGTCGCGGCGAGCAGGCGAGCCACCGATCGGGGCGGCCGGGAGGTGGCAGCCCCCGGCTTGTGGTTTGCCGTGGGGCCGGCTCTGGTCGTCGCCGGCCTGGTCAGCGGCGCTCCGGCGCGCGCCGACGCAGCCACCCAGTGGGATGCGTACCAACCCGCGTTTGTCGTGCTCGTCGCGAGCTGCCTCGCCGTGCTCGTCTGTGCGCGGGCTCGCCGGTGGACCCGCACACCGTTCGCTCCGGTCGCGGTACTCCTGGCCCTGGTCGCGGGGGCCACCCTGCCCACCACGACGTCGAACGGGGTGACTGGACTGCTTCCTGCCTGGGCGGTGTGGTCGCAGGCCGGCGCTGCCCTCGCGCTGGCCGCAACGCTCGGTTGGGCCGGCGAGGGTGAGCGGGCCACCACACCCAACCGTCGTGCGGTTGCGGCTGGCGCCGGGATGGTGGCACTGGTGGTACTGATTTTCGGCCACGGTGCGGCCACGGGTCCCGCCCGGGCCGGGTGGCTGCTGGCGGGCGGGCTCCTGGTCGGGCTGGGTGGTCTGCTGGGTGCGGGAAGTGCCCATACCTGGTCGGCTCTCCGTAGCCGGCCGGGTGGCGGCTGGCGGGTGGTGCCGGTTGGCATGGCCGCCACCTTCCTGGCCTTGATCGGCTCGCTGGCGGCCGTGGCAGCCAACCGCGAACCGATCACGAACCGGTCCAGCGCGACGTATCCGATCCGGCTCGTGACCTACAACGTGCGGGCCGGCTATGACCTGCACGGACGTTTCAACCCAAGCGATGTCGGGCGGGCGATCGCCGCCCTGCACCCGTCCGTGGTCGTGCTCAACGAGGTCGACCGTGGCAGCCTCACCAGCGGTGGGCACGACCTGCTGCAACTGCTCGCCGAATCCCTGCGGATGCCCTTCATCTACGCACCCGGCGCAGACGAGGTCCGTGGCAACGCGGTCCTCGCCCGCTTCCCCGTGGTGTCCACCCGAACCGAACGGGTGTCCGAGCCTGGTGACCCGAGCACCGCGACCGCCCTCTCCGTTGTCTTCCGCCTGGATACCGGGACCGAGCTCGGGCTGGTCGCGACGCAGCTGCAACCCGGTGCCACCGGGGCCGTCGAGGTGGGCGTTGCCGAGCGGCTCGGACAGATCGCCACCCGGCTCAGAGCGAAGAACCGCCCGGTGGTGATGGCCGGAGATCTCGGCATCGAGCCGGGCAGCGCGGCGTACCGCAGTCTCGCATCCGACTTCACCGACGCCCTCGCGGCCGTAAGGCCGCTGCCGACCTACCCGTCCGACCTGCCACGGCACCAGGTCGACCACATCCTGATCACCCACGACCTGCGGGCCGCCGACCCCCTGGCGCTGCCGGCCACGAACTCCGACCACCGCCCCGTGGGTGTCACCCTCTCGCTGGCGGGCTGATCGCGAGCGGCGGCGGCTCACTGGCCCGCCCGCCCGCGCCGGTCCCGCACGTGGCCGGCGGCTCCGGGCCGCTCCGGGCAGCCGGCGGCCGCGACCGCGGCCGGAGGGACGAGCGGTGGCGCCGTCCGGGGGTCCATGCCCTGGGCGATGGCCTGCTCCAGCAACCCGGCAGCGCCGTAGTCGGGGTCGATCTCGAGCGCCCGCTCGACGGCGAGACGGGCCAGCGCACCCGAACCGGAACGCCACGCGGCCCAGCTGGCGAGGAACAACGGCGGAACCCGGTACGGCGCTGGTGCCCGTCGGGCGAGTTGCCGCCACAGCTCGAGGGCCGGCATCCACCGACTCGACGCCTGCTCCATCCACAGCCATGCGTCGTCCCGGATTGCCACATCGCCGAGCGCAACCACAAGACGCCCAGCTGCTCGATCGGGCAGCCACGGCACCGGACCCGACCCGTCGAGCCGATCCAGCGCGCGCTGGACCCGGCCTCGGGCGGCTTCCCTCCACTGACCTCGCTCCCGGAGCCCCCGATGGCGCGCACGCTCCACTGCGGCCCGCTCCACCGCCACGCCGAACCGATCCTGCTCCTCCCGGCCCAACGGGTCGAGCCCGGCGGCGAGCGCGGCCCGGTCGGGCAGCGCGACCAGCCCGGCGTACGTCGCCTCGGCCGCGACCCGGGAGGCGGGACCGCGGACGGGACGCCCGTCCAGCGGGCAACAGCCCTCCCCACGGCAGCGGTAGGACCACCACCGGCCCGATCCCACGTACAACGCGTCGGCGACCGACAACCCCTCCCGGGTCACGGCCTCGGTGATTCCCGTGACGAGATCGACATCGGGCAGCGCCGCACCCGCCAGCGGCATGGCGTCGTCGCCGCTGGCGACGACGACCACGACCAGCTCCCACGCACCCGTGCGGGCCACGTGGTTGGCCAACCGGTCGCGGAGCTCTGGCTCGGAGCGGAGATCGGCACGGTCGGCACGCAACACGAGACCCACCCGTTGTGCCAACGGGTCGAAGGCGACCACCACGACGCTGTCGCTGGGATGGAACCCGACCAGGTAGGGCACGAGCTCGACGAGGTCGGCCGGACCCTGAACCCGAAGTGGCGGGGGCTCTGGCTCGCAGTCACCGGCCCCGCTCGACGATCCAGTCATGGGACCAGCCTGGACCGGACCTGCGACCGGTGGGAGGCTGCCAACACACGCTGTGGACAGCGCCCCGCGCTGTGGACACCGGATTGACAACCCGGCGCGAAAGCACGATAACGACCATGCGATGCTGCGCCGATGACCGAGTTCGCACTGCCCGCGCACGGCGTCCGAGACCTGAAACTGAAGGTCGCCCGGCACCTTGAGGAACTCGCCCGGGAGGCGCTCGACAACGAGAACGTCGACCTCGGCCTCGGCGCCCGGATCGCCGACGCCCTCTGGTCCCTGGTCGACGCCACAGCCGACAGGAACGAAGCCGACCGGTCGGCAGTACGGGGTGCGATCGACTATTTCGTCCTCAACCGGGACGAAACATCGGACATTGACAGCCGGCACGGCCTCGCCGATGACGCCCGCATCGTCAACGAGACATGCACCACGCTAGGTCTGCCCGAGTTGACAGTCCGGACCGGCTGACCGGTCCGGACTCCGGGACCCCTGGCCCGCGACTACTCGCGGGCCTGATCCGCCGGCGACTCGACCACGGCGTCCGGACCTGGGAAAACGAGGGTCTCGTGGCCGTCCTCGAACTGCACCAGGTACGGCGGCGCACCGTCCGCACCACGCACCTCGATGATCTCGCCGATCCGATCGTGCTCACCCACCGTGTGGCCGCGTACGTGCAGCCGGTCTCCGACAGCAGCGTGCATGAGCTCACCTCCTCACCAGGAGTGACACCGCACCATCAGCCTCCCCCGCGAGGGACCCGATGGGAAGGGTCTCCGGTCACAATGCCGCCGTCCCGGCGAGCACCATCCGGTACCCGAGCCAGCGGGCCCGTCGGCGCACCCCGGGCACGCTAGCGGAGCAGGCCACTTCGCCACGCGGTCGCGGCCCGCTCCAGTGCCTCGGCCGTACGCACGTTGCGATCGGCCCGATCCCGCTCGGCGACCCGATCCTCGTCCCTGGCGACCTCGACCCGACCGATGGCGACGATCCGGAAAAACGCCGCCGCCCGGTCCAGGGCCACCGCGAAGTCTCCGCCGTAGGCGCCCGTGAGCACGTCGTCGGCGAGCTGGCGCACCGCAGCCGGGTCGCCGAAGTCGGACATCCCGGCCACCACCTCGGCGACCGGCGCCAGCGGTCGTCCGGCGGCGTACCAACGCGCCAGAACCGTCCCTTGCTCCTGGCACCAGCTCCGGAGCAGGTACAACGCCCACAGCACGCCCGGCAGCGAGTCGTCGGCGGCCAACCGCCACAGTTCGGCAAGGGTGTCCAAGCCGACCTCGTCGGCCAGCGTGAGCAGGTCTGGGGCGTCCGGCCCGGACCGCTCGCGGCCAACCCGCACGACAGCCGCGGCGGTCGCGTGCGCAAGCTCCAGGCGACCCGCCGGCTCGCTCTGCCACTGGGGACCGGCGAGCCGCTCCACGTCAGGCACAACATGCGGTCGCCGACGCCGACCCGTGGACTGCCCGGTCTCGGTCATGCGCACCACCGTACGTGACGGGACATACAGTTTCCGCTTCCCGGCGGAAGATCCGGCCCGTGCGGTACCTTATACCTCGCGCCGGCCCGTTCATGACCCCCGGTTCCCACCCATGTCGCCACGAGCGACCTTGCGCCGCGAGGCGATCTGGCGGGCCGGCGCTCGCCATCAGGCACCGAGCGTGCGCCAGGTGCCCGCGTCGACCACACCGGTGACCGGAAGCCGGTGCACCCGCTGGTAGCGGGCCACCGTCGCGGTGGTGATCGGACCGAACCATCCGCTGGTCGGGCGCACCCCCAGCGCACGCTGTACGGACCGCACGGCCTCGCCGCGCGCCCCGTACCGCAGCACGAGGTGCCGATGCTGCGCCAGTGGATCCGCCATGGCCGGTGGCGAGCTGGACCCACCCGCAGTCGGGGTGGGGGTCGGGGTTCGTACGGCGACCCTGAGCAGCGCCCGCCACGTCGCGGCGTCGACGACCCCGGTCACCGGCAGTCCCTGGGCGCGATGGAACGCGACGACCGCGGCCTCGGTCCGCGGGCCGAAGACACCGTCCACCGTGACGTCGACGGCACGCTGCACCGCGCTGACGGCTGGCCCGGTCGACCCGCGCCGTACCACCGCACCCGAGTACGCGGTGAGCCCGACCAGCACCGCGGAGGCGTCCTTCGCCGCGGTGACCTGCGGGTAGGGCGGGCACCACAGCGGGTTGGGTGCGCGGTACGGCGGCGCCCAGTTGAGGTCCGCGGGCCGGCACGGCCCGTAGTCGGCCACGGCCACCTTGCCGGTCCAGTACGACGTGCGGGCCATCGCACCCGACCACGACAGCGAGAGGTGGATGTGATCGCGGTGGCAGGTCGTGTCGTAGCTCGCCTCGGGATGGCTCGCGCAGTCGCGGTAGGGCAGCCAGCCACGGTCGGCCGAGTAGCCGCCCCAGATCCGGTTGTTCCAGATGAGGTACATGATGCCCAGCCGGCGCAGCATCGCGTCCGGCCTACCGGTCGAGTCCCTGGCGAACAGCCACGCGATCAACGCGTCCGCCTGAGCCGCCTGCTGCGGGACACGGACCGAGTTCATCCAGTCCACCGCGCGACCCTCGTAGTGCTCGCTCCGGCCGGAGCCGCAGATCCGAGCAATGCCGAAGCTGGTGCCAGGATAGGTGGCAGTGAGAAGTCGCCCCAGCGCGAGCACACCGGGTTTCGCGGTCGGGTCGCAGGCCACCTGCCCCACGTAGCTGGCCAACTCCTCGATGCCGTCGGGCAACCCAACCGGGACGGGGGGAACCGGCACTGACGGTGCGGGGTTGGCTGTCTGCACCGGACCGGGGGTCAGGCCTGGTGTGGCTGTGGACGTGGGCGTCGGTGTGGGCGCGCTGGCGGCCACCGGGCCGCTGCCGAGCACGCCGGACGCGAGCACCGCTGCGGCGCAGGCGATCGACGCGGTGATGCGGAACCTCGTCACCATGCGGGTCTCCTGAGGGGCGGAGGTCCGCGCTGGCCGGGCCAGCGCCGGTCACCTGCGATGGTCAGCCCGCTCCGGCGCGACCTCGGGTCGCGCCGGGTTGCCGTGCGGTTGCGGTGGATCGGTGCCGGTCAGCCGCCGGACAGCTGCACGGCGCTCCCCACGGCTGCGGTGACCAGCATCGCCGCGCCGCCGCCGAGAACGACCCGCAGGGCCGGACGGAGCAGACCGGCACCGGCGACCCGGGCGCCGAGCACACCGGCCCCGGCCAGGCCCAGCAGGGCCGCCACGACCACCAGGCCGATGCGGGATGTCGACCCGTCCCCGAGCATGCCGAGGAACGGCACCAGGCCACCGAGGAGGAAGCTCAACGCCGACGCGATCGCAGCCTGGATCGGCCGGGCCGCCGAGTGCTCGAAGAAGCCCAGCTCGTCACGGAGGTGCGCGGCGAGCGGGTCCCGCTCGTGCAGCGCTAGGGCGACCTGCACGGCGAGGTCGTGCGGCAGGCCACGGTCCCGGTAGATGCCGGTGAGTTCGGCCAGCTCGGCGTCGGGATCGGCGGCGAGCTCACGCTCCTCCTGGGTCCGGTCCGCCCGCTCGACGTCCACCTGCGAGCTGACCGACACGTACTCACCGGCCGCCATCGCCATCGCGCCGGCCGCCAGCCCGGCGACGCCGGCCGTGATGACGGCGCCGGTCGACGCGTGGCTGGCGGCGACGCCGACCATCAGCGACGCGGTCGAGACCAGCCCGTCGTTGGCGCCGAGCACCGCCGCCCGCAGCCAGCCGGCACGGCCGGTCCGGTGTCCCTCGACGTGCCCGTTGAGAAGCTCGAACATCGCCACGCAACGAAGTAAAGCGCACGACCGCCACACGTGCACCGAAGGGCAGCCTCACCTTCGTGGCGCCCGGGCGTCGGTCAGGCGCCGCGTCCACGGGCTGCTGGCGCGGTACGGCAGTGATCCAGGTCACAGCACCGGGTGTCACAACGAGGTCCGGTCGCCCGTCGTGATGCCGAGGCGTGCCCAGAGGGCAGCGCCGGATTTCGGGAGGGATCATGCGAGTTCTGGTAGCGGGCGCGACCGGTGTGATCGGCCGCCAGCTGGTGCCGCTGCTCACCTCGGTCGGCCATGAGGTCGTCGGGGTGAGCCGGACCCGCCACCCGGCGGTGACCGGACCGACCGGGAGCACCCGGTTCGTCGCCCTCGACGCCCTGGATCGCGACGCGGTCACCCGGGTGGTGCGCGACGTGCGACCGGACGCGATCGTCAACCTGCTCACCGCGATCCCCGCCGAGCTCAACCCGAAGCGGATGACCAGCGAGTTCGCGCTCACCAACCGGCTGCGGACGCACGGCACCCGCAACCTGCTGGACGCGGCGGAGCAGGTCGGCGTGCGGCGGATGATCGCTGAGGGTCTGGCGTTCGCGTACGACCCGGACGGTGCGGGACCGGCCCACGAGGACGCGCCGCTGTGGCGTGACCCGCCCAGGCAGTTCGCACCGGTCCTGGCGGCGCTGAAGGAGCTGGAACGGCTCACCACACAGGCGCAGGGGCTGGTGTTGCGGTTCGGCCACCTGTACGGGCCCGGCTCCAGCTACGCCACCGACGGTTCGTTCGTGCGCCAGGTGCGCGCCGGGAAGGTGCCGCTGGTCGGGGGCGGCACGGCGACGTTCTCCTTCACCCACGCCCACGACGCGTCCACCGCGATCGTGGCGGCCCTGGGCAAGGACACGGCCGGAGCGCTCAACGTGGTCGACGACGAGCCCGCCCCGATGAGCGTGTGGCTACCCTTCCTCGCGGACGTCGTGTCCGCGCCCAAACCCAGGAGCATCCCGAAGGCGGCCGCGCGGCTGGCGGTGGGTGGCTGGGGTGTGGCCTTCATGACCCAGCTGCGCGGCGCCGACAACACCCGCGCCCGGCTGAGCCTGGACTGGCGCCCCCGCTACGCATCCTGGCGTGAGGGTTTCGTCGCCGAGCTGGCCGACCGGCCAGATCAGGGGTGCAGGACCAGGCGTTGACCGGCCCGGACCGCGCCGTCGGGCAACCCGTTACGGCGCTTGAGCTGGTCGACCATGCCCCGGGTATCGGCCTCCGGTGCGGTCCGCCGGGCAATCGTCCACAGGGTGTCCCCGGGTTGCACCTCGATCGTCGCCGGCGCCCCGCTGGACACGGCCGCCGGCGGGCCGAGCACGCGGAACCCCGACCAGCCGACCGCTGCCGCGAGGGCCAGCACGACCACGGCGACGACCCACCGACCACGGCGGGTCAGTCGGACCGGTGCCGGTCCGGCGGGCCGCGCCGGTCGGACGACGCGCTCGGGCCGCCCATGCTGCCGGGCCGACGGCGGGACACATCGGTCACGGGGGAACGGGATCACGACAGCGCCCCGGCCCGCGCTGCGCACGCCGTGAGCGCCGTGAGCGCCGTGAGCGCCGCGCCCAGCGGGCTCGGACGGAAACACCGGTACAACCGACACGGCAGACCTCCCCACACACCCGGACAGGACCCGCCCACCGAGGGCGAACACCTGTTCGATCGAACGTCTGTGCGACTTTCTACCACCACGGCTCGACGAAATCGAGTGATGTCCGGCGTGTTGTTCGAACACGCGTTTGAATCTGTCACCGGCCCGCGCTAGCGTCGTTCCTGGATCGGACACTGATCCGGCTCGGTCGGTTCGGACACGTGCCCAGCTCGGGCGCACCAGGAGGGATCGTGGCGACAGACACGGGCAAGAACGGCCAGGGCCGATCCGGCGGGGCGGTCAGGCAGCGCACCCGGGGCCGCGGCGCAGCCCCGGCGCCGGCCGGCACGGCACCGGCCGGCATCGTCCGGGAGATTCCGGACGGACCTCCCGATGGCAGCGGGTTGACCACCCGGCAGCGGCGGATCCTGGAGGTCATCCGCGACTCGGTCGAGCGACGGGGGTACCCACCGAGCGTCCGCGAGATCGGTGAGGCCGTGGGCCTCACCTCCACCTCCAGTGTCGCCCACCAGCTCTCGGCGTTGCAGAAGAAGGGCATGCTCCGCCGCGACCCGCACCGGCCGCGCGCGGTCGATGTCCGGATGCCCGGCCAGGATGAGCCGCTGGCGTCGTCGGAGGAGGAGCGTGCCGCTCGGCCGGCGCCGGCGTTCGTGCCCGTCGTCGGACGGATCGCCGCCGGCCGGCCGATCCTCGCCGAGGAGGCCGTCGAGCAGGTCTTCCCGCTGCCGCGCGAGCTGGTCGGCGAGGGCACCCTCTTCATGCTGCGGGTCACCGGTGACTCGATGGTCGAGGCAGCCATCACCGACGGTGACTGGGTGGTAATCCGCCAACAACCGGTCGCCGAGAACGGTGACATCGTGGCCGCCATGATCGACGGCGAGGCCACCGTCAAGACCTTCCGACGGCAGGACGGTCACGCCTGGCTGCTACCGCACAACCCGGCGTACCAGCCGATCCAGGCCGATGACGCCACTGTGCTCGGCCGGGTGGTCTCCGTACTACGCAGGCTCTGACCGCCGCTGGGAGCAGCGTGACCCGGCCGGGCGCCGGTCAGCCGCGCTGGGCCACCTCCCGGGCCCGGCTGACGCCCCACACCAGGACGGTCGCCAACCCGCCGGCAACGGCGAGCGCCCCGAAGGTCTCCCAACCGGTGCCCGACGACGGCGCGGCAGCGCCTGCGGCCGGCTGGACGTCCGCCGCGGGCGTTGGGCCGGCGGCGGGGGCACGACCCGCAGAGCCGGTCACGGCCTCCGGCAGCGCGGTGAGCGAGACCGCGTGCACCTGGGCGGGGAGTCCCTCGGTGGAGGTGAGCAGGGTTGCGCCGTCCGGGCTGAACGCGATCGCCTCGCCCTGCCGGGTCGGCGGCAGCGGGAGGCGGGTCGGCTGACCGCTACGGAGCGCCCGGAGCAGGTCACCGTCCGGGGCGTTCCACACGTATGCGTCGGTGTAGGTGCGCAGCGCCAGCCGGGTGCCGTCCGCCGACACGGCGCCGCCGGTCACCAGGAGCTGGCCGACCGGCCCGACCGGGCCGCCCGCCGTGCCGGTGAGCCCGAACCGGACCGTCGCGACCTTCCGCAGCGGCGTCACCGCCGCCGTCGAGGGTGCGCCCTCCGGGGTGTAGACGGAGCTGACCCCGAGGACATCCTTCGTCACGATGAAGGGAGTACCGGCGCGGTCCACGAGCAACGCCTCCGCGTCGTGTGCCCCGTCCGGGTACCGGAACCGGTACAGCCGGGCCGCCGCCGGAGCCGCACCGGAGAGCAGCTCGATCGCGACGGTACGCCGCTGGCGCTCGTTGTCGCCGATGTCGGCCAGCCACAACGTGCCGTCCTCGGTGCGGGCGAGATCCTCCACATCGAACGGGTCGACCGATCCCCGGATCACCTTCACCACCCGACACCGCTCGTCGAGGACGTAGACCACGAGCCGGCTTCCGCTGTCATTGACCGTGTACATCCGCTCGCCCGCCACGACGAGCCCGCTGGACTCGGTGATCCGGGGATCGGTGATGGTGCAGGCCGGCCGGCCGGCGTCGGGCTCAGCCGCGAACGCGGGCACCGGCCAGAACAGCGTCAGCATCGCTCCCAGCACGGGCAACACCCGGGAGGCCGGCATGCCCCCAGTCTCCCAGCCGGCCCGCGAAGATCGCGTGAACGACGCGCAGCAACAGCGTCCCCAATGCCGCGCCAGCGACGAGGTCGGCCAGCCAGTGGTAGTCGAGGAGCAGCATCCCGGTGGCGGTGACCACCGGTGCGACATAGACCGCCACCACCGACGCTCGCCGGAACCACACCGGCAGGCCGAAGTCAGCGGCGAGCCAGGCCACCAGGCCCCAGCCGACCACCGCGGTCGCGACGTGCCCGGACGGAAAGGACTGGCCGCCGACCAGCACCCGGTCCACCAGCGGACCGGTCCGGCCGACGACGGCCTTGTAGCCGACGACCGTCCCGACCAGCAGGCTCACCGCGACCGCCATCCGGAGCAGTGGTTGCAGGCTGCGATGGCGCCACGACAGCCAGCACACGAACGGCAGGATCACACCGGCCACCGTCATCCGGTCCCCAGGTCGGGTCAGCGCGTAGACGGCGACCTTGCGCGGAAGGTTGCCGCGCCGGATGTGGGTGGACCACGCCCAGTCCGCAACCGCGTGATCGAACCTGGCGATCGGCCCACCGTGCAGGATGTCCATCGTCAGCCAGGCCAGCCCGCTGATCGCCAGCACCACCGCGGGCCACCGGGCTGCGGTGGCCGGCCAGCGACGATCGCCCCCGACCGGCGGACGCCGGCCGGGGCTCACTCCTCGCGCCGGGGCGCCTCTGCACGAGCCTGCTCGGCCCGCACGGCCCCCTCACGTGGCACGGCCTCGTCACGGCGGACGGCCTCACCCTCGATGACCGGCGTGGTCGGCGTGGTCGGCGCCGCCGAAGACCTGGCGCCACCGTCGTCCGGCCGCGGACGGTCGTCGTTGCGGAGCTCGCTGACCTCGGACTTGAAGATCCGCATCGACCGACCTAGCGAGCGGGCGGCATCGGGGAGCCGCTTGTAGCCGAAGAGCAGCAGAGCGATGACCGCGATCGCCAGCCAGTGCGCGGGACTCAGCGAACCCATCGTTGCCTCCTGTCACCGGGTGCGACGTCCTCCTACCCTACGCGGTGCCCTCCTCGGCCGGGACCCCCGCTGCCGGAGCACCGAAGGCCAGCGGGTGTGCCAGGTACGGCGACAGCGCCGCGGCGAGGCCGGAATCCACCCGAACCCGCAGCTCGGTGCCGTCGGCGGTGTGCGCGGTCGCGAGCACCTCACCGTGGTTGTGCACCCGGGCCACCAGGTCACCTCGGTCGTAGGGGACGAGGACCCGCAGCTCGACCCGGGGGGCCGGAAGCCGATCCGCGATCGCCACCTGGAGCTTGTCCAGCCCCTCGCCGGTGCGGGCCGAGACGAACACCGCCTCCGGGAACAGCCCCCGAAGCCGGTCGAGGCCCGCCTGGTCCGCAGCGTCGATCTTGTTCACGACGATGAGCTCCGGCACTGTCGCGGCACCGATCTCGTTCAGCACCACCCGGACCGCCGCCGCCTGGGCGGCCGGGTCGGCGTCGGCACCATCGACCACGTGCAGCACCAGATCGGCCTCGGCGACCTCCTCCAGCGTCGAGCGGAACGCCTCGACGAGCTGGTGCGGCAGGTGGCGCACGAAGCCGACGGTGTCAGCGAGGGTGTACTGCCGGCCATCCGGCGTGCCGCACCGGCGGACCGTGGGATCGAGGGTGGCGAACAACGCGTTCTCCACCAGTACGCCGGCCCCGGTCAGCCGGTTGAGCAGGCTCGACTTGCCGGCGTTGGTGTAGCCGGCGATGACCGCGCTGGGCACCGCGTTGCGGCGGCGGCTCTCGCGCTTGGTCTGCCGGGAGGTGCTCATCTGCGCCAGCTCACGGCGGAGCTTCGCCATCCGGGCCCGGATCCGGCGCCGATCGGTCTCGATCTTCGTCTCACCGGGGCCGCGCGAGCCGATCCCGGCGCCGCCAGCCACCCGCCCGCCGGCCTGCCGGCTCATCGCCTCGCCCCAGCCACGCAGCCGGGGCAACATGTACTGCATCTGCGCCAGCTCGACCTGGGCCTTGCCCTCCCGGCTGCGGGCGTGCTGGGCGAAGATGTCGAGGATCAGCGCGGTGCGGTCGACGACCTTCACCTTGGTGCGCTGCTCCAGCGTGCGCAGCTGGGCCGGGGTGAGCTCGCCGTCACAGATCACCGTGTCGGCGCCGGTGGCGAGCACGACGTCGCGCAGTTCCTCGGCCTTCCCGGAGCCGATGTAGGTGGCCGGATCGGGTCGGTCGCGTCGCTGGATCATCGCCTCCAGCACCAGCGAGCCCGCCGTCTCGGCGAGGCGGGCCAGCTCGGTCAGCGAGTTCTCGGCGTCGGCCAGCGATCCGGCCGTCCACACCCCAACCAGAACCACCCGCTCCAGGCGGAGCTGCCGGTACTCGACCTCGGTGACGTCGGCGAGCTCGGTGGTCAGTCCGGCGACCCGGCGCAGCGCGTGCCGCTCCTCAAGCTCCAGGCCGGGACCCTCGATATCGAACAGTGACTCAGTCATTACCTCGATCGTGACACGACCCGGCCCGCGAGGCACACCTTTATCGGTTTCACGCTCCCCACGCGTTGGGCAAGGCTCGCCAGATGCTCCCCACGCTCTGGCAGCACCGGGATTTCCGGCGGCTGTGGGCCGGCCAGACGGTGAGCGAGCTCGGCAGCCAGGTCACCCGGCTGGCCATGCCACTGCTCGCGGTGGTGACGCTGCACGCGACGCCGTTCGAGGTCGGCCTTGCTCGGTGCCGCCCAGTTCCTCCCGTTCCTCCCGTTCCTGCTGATCGGGCTGCCGGCCGGTGCCTGGGTCGACCGGGTCCGCCGCCGCCGGGTACTCGTCGCGACGGACCTGGGGCGGGCGGTGCTGCTCGCCTCGCTCCCGCTGGCCGCCGTCACCGGGACGGTGACGATGATCCAGCTCTACGTCGTGGCGCTCGGCACCGGCGCGCTCACGGTCCTCTTCGACGTCGCCTACCAGAGCTACCTGCCGCACCTGGTGGGGCGGGAGCAGCTGGTGGCGGGCAACTCCCTGCTCCAGGCGAGCGCGTCGGTGTCGGAGGTGGCCGGGCCGGGGGTCGGTGGGCTGCTGGTGCAGGCGCTGACCGCGCCGTACGCGATGTTGGTCGACGCGACGTCGTTCGTGTGGTCCGCTGGGTGCGTCACGCTGATCCGGGCCCGGGAGGCGACGGCGGTGCGCGCCCCCGGCCGGCACCTCGGCCGGGAGATCGCCGAGGGGCTGCGGTTCGTCTTCGGCCACCGGCTGCTGCGCGCGATCGTCGGCTGCACCGCGACCGGGAACCTGTTCGGCACCGTCATGTTCACGATGGTGATCGTGCTGTTCGCCCGGGACCTCGCGCTGCCCGCGGGCGTGATTGGCTTGCTGTTCGGCATCGTCGGCGTGGGTGGCCTGCTCGGCGCGGTGCTGGCGGCGCGGTTCACCCGCGTGTTCGGGCAGGGCCGGGCGCTGGTGATCTCGATCCTGCTCGGAGCGCTGTCCGCGCTGCTGCTGCCGCTGGCGCAGCGCGGCTGGCTGCTGTGGCTGGCGGCGGCAGGGATGGCCCTGGAGTGGTGCTTCGCCACGATCTACAACATCATCCAGGTCAGCTTCCGGCAGGGGCTCAGCCCCGATCGGCTGCTCGGGCGGATGAACGCCACGATCCGGTTCGTGGTGTGGGGCACGATCCCGGTGGGTAGCCTGCTCGGTGGCGTGCTCGGCAGCTGGGTCGGAGTGCGGCCGACGCTCTGGGTGGGCGCGGCGGGCGGCGCACTCGCCGTGGTCTGGCTGCTCGCCTCCCCGCTGCCGCGGATCCGTGAGCTGCCGACCCCGCCCGCCGACGACAGCCACACCGTCAACGCCACGCTATCCGAGGACACTCCGGTCGTCGCCGACTAACCATTCGCCGGCGGCCACCAGGACCGCCGGCCCGGTGAGCCAGACCACGGCGGCCGGATCCGCCGCGCCGTTCCAGGCGACCCGCAACCGGCCGCCCGGCACGTCGACCGTCCACTCGGTGTCGTCCGTACCAGCGGTCTCGTCCGTACCAGCGGTCTCGTCCGCGTCGGATGTCGCGACCACGGCGGCGCAGACCCCGGTGCCGCACGAGCGGGTCTCCCCCACCCCGCGCTCATGCACCCGGAGCTGGAGGTGCCGTGGTCCCAGCCGGACGACGAACTCCACGTTCTGCCCGGTCGGCAGTGGCGGGACGACGTCGGGTGGCCGGGTCAGCTCCAGCGCGGCCAGCTCGGCCGCCGTCGCCACCGGTACGACGACGTGCGGGTTGCCCATGCTCACGGCCGCGCCCGGCACGCCACCGACGACCGGGCGGGCATCCAGCAGGCGGGGCGGCCCCATGTCCACGGTCACGTCGCCACGGGCCGGCACCCGGACCCGCCGGGGTCCGGCCCGGGTGCCGAGGGTGAGCTCGCCGGCCTCGGCGCGGCCGGAGTCGACCAGGTAGCGGGCGAAGACCCGGGCCCCGTTGCCGCACATCTCGGCCAGCGAACCATCGGCATTGCGGTAGTCCATGAACCAGTCGGCGCCGTCCCGGCCGACCCGCAGCACACCGTCCGCCCCGATCCCGGCCCGCCGGTCGCACAGCGCGCGCACCAGCTCAGGCGTCAGCGCCGCCTCGGCGAGGTCCGGCAGCAGCACGAAGTCGTTCTCGGTGCCGTGACCCTTGAGAAACCGCACACCCACACGGGTGATGGTGGCACAGCGCGGGTCAGCCGATCGCGCGGAGGGCCTGATCGGCGAGATCGGGTGCCGCGCCGTCGAGCCACACCAGCCGCGGGTCGCGGCGGAACCAGGAGCGCTGCCGGCGCACGAACCGCCGGGTGGCCTGCTGGGTGCCGGCCAGCGCCTCGTCGAGGGTGCGCTCCCCGGCCAACGCCGTGAGCAGCTGCCGGTAGCCGAGCGCCCGGCTGGCCGTCACACCGTGCCGCAGCCCGGCCCGCTCCAGCGCCCGCACCTCCTCGACCAGACCACGGTGCCACATCAGCTCCACCCGCAGGTCGACCCGGTCGTCCAGGTCGGTCCGGTCCAGGGCGAGCTGGACGGCGTCATACACCGACTCGTGCCCGGGCAGCGTCGCGGTGAACGGGCGGCCGGTCAGCTCGACCACCTCCAGCGCCCGCACGATCCGCCGGCCGTTGCCGGGCAGGATCCGCTCGGCCGCGTCCGGGTCGACCAGCACGAGCCGCCGGTGCAACGCCGGCGCGCCCGCCTCGGTGAGCTCACGCTCCAGCCGGTCGCGCACCGCCGGGTCGGTGCCGGGGAACTCCAGCGCGTCCAGCACCGCCCGCACGTAGAGGCCGGAGCCACCGACCAGGATCGGCACCCGGCCGCGGGCGAGCAGGCCGTCGAGCACCGCCCGGGCCCGCCGCTGGTAGTCCGCGACACTCGCGGTCTCGGTGACCTCCCAGATGTCCAGCAGGTGGTGCGGCACGCCCTGCCGCTCGGCCATGGTGAGCTTCGCGGTGCCGATGTCCATGCCCCGGTAGAGCTGCATCGAGTCGGCGTTGACCACCTCCCCGCCGAGGGCCTGGGCCAGCGTGACGCCGAGGTCGGACTTGCCGGTCGCGGTCGGCCCGACCACCGCGACCACCCGGCACGCCGGCTCAGCCACCGGCACCCGGCCCGTCGATGACGTTCCACCCGGCCACCAGGTACCCGACCCCGTACGGCGCCTCATGGTGCAGCAGCTCGGCGCGGACCCGGGCACCGGCCAGCAGCCGGCCCGCGGCCCGCCACGCCGGAACTCCGGCAGCCATCAGCTCCGCACCGAGCGCCGGGTCCAGGCCGGCCAGCCGGGCCGGGTCCCCGGCAGCCAGCGCGGCGGCGACCGCCGCGTCATGCGGCTCCGCCCGGGGATCGGGCCAGCCGGGCGGGTGCGGACCCCGCCGGGCCGACCCGTCCCCCATGACCAGCAGCCCGCCCCGGCCCGTGGGCGCCTCGATCTCGCCGGGCAGCTCGCCGTCGGGGCCGACCTGCACGCCCACGACCGACCGGTGGCCGCCGGCCCGGGCCAGCAGCCAGCCGCCGAGGGTCAGCGCCAGCGGCAGCCGCGGGACACCGGCAGCGGCGCCGGTCCCGAGTCTGGCCCGCAGGTCCACGCCGTACCCCGCCAGCGACCCGTGGTCGGTGGCCGGATACCGGACCGCCCGCGGGCCGGCACCCAGAACGAGCAGCCAGTCGAGCTCGGCGGCGAGCAGCCGGCGCACCACGGCATCGCACGCGGCCCGCAGCGGGTCCAGCTCGAATGAGGCAGCACGGGCGATTTCCGGCGCCAACATTGGTGGATGTGGGCAGAACGCCGCCGCGGCAAGCACAAAAGGAGGCTAGCCGACGGCGAACCGCACCTCGGACTGCCGCCGGACAGCGGTGTGCTGTGAGAATGCGACCATGGCCAATGACGTCAGCAGCGAATGGGGGCGGATCGACGCCGACGGCACCGTCTGGGTGAAGACCGAGGCGGGCGAGCGTCAGATCGGCTCCTGGCAGGCGGGCGACCCCGCAGCCGGGCTCGCCCACTATGAACGCCGTTTCGAGGACCTCGCCACGGAGGTGGAGCTGCTGGAGCGGCGGCTGGCGAGCGGGGCAGGCGACCCCGCGAGCACGCTGTCGCACGCCGCCACGCTGCGCGAGTCACTCGCCGAGGTCGCCGCGATCGGTGACCTCGGCGGCCTGGAACGGCGGTTGACGAAACTGGCCGAACTCGCCCAGGCGAAGACCCAGGAGGTCGCCGCCGAGCGGGCCCAGGCCCGGCGGGAGGCTGCGGAGGCGAAGGAACGGTTGGTGGCGGAGGCCGAGGAGCTCGCCGACTCCGCCCAGTGGAAGGCGACCGGCGACCGGTTCCGGGCGATCGTGGAGGAGTGGAAGGCGATCCGTGGGGTCGACCGGCGTACCGACGCCGCGCTGTGGAAGCGGTTCTCGACGGCCCGCGAGACGTTCACCCGGCACCGCGGCGCGCACTTCGCGGAGCTGGACAAGCAGCGGCACGCGGCCCGACTGCGCAAGGAGGAGCTCGTCGCCGATGCGGAGCAGCTCGCCGACTCCACCGACTGGGGTCCGGCCGCGGCCCGGCTGAAGCAGCTGATGGGTGACTGGAAGGCCGCCGGCCGGGCGACCAAGGAGGCCGAGGAGCAGCTCTGGCAGCGCTTCCGGACGGCCCAGGACCGGTTCTTCGCACACCGGTCGGAGACGTTCGGGGAGCGCTCCGCCGAGCAGCTGGAGCACCAGCGCCAGAAGGAGACCGTGATCGCCGCTGCGGAGTCGATCGACCTGTCTGACCTCAAGTCCGCCCAGGCCAGGCTGCGAGAACTGCAGGACGACTACGACGCCATCGGGCACGTGCCGCGAGAGGCGATCCGCAGCCTGGACTCCCGCATGCGTGCCGCCGAGCAACGGGTCCGCGAGGCACTGGACGCGCAGTGGCGGCGGACCAGCCTGGCGAGCAACCCGGTGCTGATCCAGCTCCGGGACGCGGTGACCAAGGCCGAGACCCAGCTCACGAAGGCGCGGGCGACCGGCGATGCCCGCCGCATCGCCGACGCCGAGGCCAACCTGGCCGCCCGGCAGGAGTGGCTGGCCGAGGCGGAGCGCACCATCGGTGGGTGACGGGCGTGGCGGTCAGCCGGACCCGAGCGGCGCTCCCACGGCCGGCATGCCGAGCAGCACACCGGCGTGGTCCGGGGCGTGGGCTGCCGCCCAGACGTCACCGGCCCGGGTCCGCCGGTGCGCCAGCAGCGGCGCGTCGGCGACCAGGTGGTGCGGCGCCGCGTAGGTGACCGTGGTCCGCACGACGTCACCCGGCCGGACCTCCGGCGGATCACCCGGCCGGACCTCCGGCGGCGTGGCGAAGTGCACCAGCCGGCCGTCCCGGGCCCGCCCCGACATCCGGCCGGTGCCGGCGTCCTTGCGCCCCTCGCCGACGGCGACCAGGATCTCGACCTGCTGCCCCACCAGTGCCCGGTTGCCCGCCCAGGAAACCTCCTCGACCAGGGCGACGAGCCGCTCGTACCGTTCCTGGACGACCGCCTTCGGCACGGCCGGCAGGTCGGCTGCGGGCGTGCCGGGGCGCGGCGAGTACTGGAACGTGAACGCGCCGGCGAACCGGGCGGCGCGCACCACCTCCAGGGTCGCCGCGAAGTCCTCCTCGGTCTCGCCGGGGAAGCCGACGATGAGGTCGGTGGTGATCGCGGCGGCCGGAATGGCAGCCCGCACGGCGTCGATGATGGCCAGGTACCGGGCCGCGCGGTAGGAGCGGCGCATCGCCCGCAGCACTCGGTCGGAGCCGGACTGCAGTGGCATGTGGAGCTGTGGGCAGACGTTGGGGGTCTGCGCCATCGCCTCGATCACGTCGTCGGTGAAGAACGCCGGGTGCGGCGAGGTGAACCGGACCCGGTCCAGCCCCTCGACCTCACCGCAGGCCCGCAGCAGCGCGCCGAAGGCGTACCGGTCACCGAACTCCACGCCGTAGGAGTTCACGTTCTGCCCGAGCAGGGTGATCTCGCTGACGCCCTCGGCGACGAGCGCACGGATCTCGGCCAGGACCTCGCCGGGCCGGCGATCCTTCTCCCGCCCGCGCAGCGACGGCACGATGCAGAAGGTGCAGGTGTTGTTGCACCCCACTGAGATCGACACCCACCCGGCGTACGTCGACTCCCGGCGGACCGGCAGGGTCGAGGGGAAGACCTCCAGCGACTCGACGATCTCGACCTGGGCCTCGGCGTTGTGCCGGGCCCGGTCCAGCAGCGCGGGGAGCGCACCGATGTTGTGCGTGCCGAAGACGACATCCACCCAGGGGGCGCGCGCCACGATCTCGGCACGGTCCTTCTGGGCCAGGCAGCCACCGACGGCGATCTGCATGCCGGCGCGCGCCTTCTTCACCGGCAGGAGGTGGCCGAGGTTCCCGTACAGCCGGTTGTCGGCGTTCTCCCGCACCGCGCAGGTGTTGAACACCACCACGTCGGGCGCCTCGCCGTCGGGCGCGCGGGCGTACCCAGCGTCCTCCAGCAGCCCGGCCAGCCGCTCGGAGTCGTGGACGTTCATCTGGCACCCGTAGGTGCGGACCTGGTACGTGCGCGCGCTCATCTCGGCTAGCAGGGTACGCGGAACGGTCTGGGCTCGCGGCGTGACGAGCACCGACGAGGTCCCCCTGGTCGCGATGGATGGGAGCGGCAGGTGCTGCGACTGGTGCTGCGACTGGTGCTGGTGCCGCAGGCGACCCGGGCGATGCTGCCGGTGATCGTCGGCCAGCTCGTCGTCCTGCTCAAGGACACCGCGCTCGGCTACCTCGTTGCCTACCCGGAGCGGCTGGCCCGTGCCCTCGAACGCCGCCTGGCCCCGGGTCGGGCCGGCCGCCCGTGACGACCGCCAGTGCGGCGGCGACGGAGTCCGCCACCGGCCACCCGGTCTCGACGAGCACGGCCCGTGCGGCGACGCCGGTGCTGACGAGGACGCAGCCGGCACCGACCGAGCGGGCCGCCACCGCGTCGTCGACCACGTCGCCGATGAGCACCACGTCGGCCGGCGGCAGCCGCAGCGCGGCCAGGTGCCGGTCCAGGTACTCGGCCTTCGACCCGCCACCGACGTCCTGCCGCAGACCGTCGACCAGGGCGAAGTGCCCGGTCAGCCCGAGCCGGTCGACGAGATCGACCAGGTCGTCGTGAAACCACATCGACAGCAGCGACTGGGTGCCACCTCCCGCTGACCAGGTGTGCAGCGCCTCCGGGACGCCGGCCGCCAGCCGCACCTCGGGAAGGAGACCGGCGTACGTGTGGTGGTAGTGCCGGTCGATCCGGCCCCAGTCGGCGGCGGTCAACGGCTGCCCGAGCAGCCGCTCGTAGCAGCGATCCAACGGCCGGAAGAACGCGGCCCGCCACTCGGCCATGGTGAGCGCGGGCCTGCCGAAGCTCGCGCACACCGCGTTGACCGCCGAGAGCACCGCCTCGTTGTCGTCGAGCAGCGTGCCGTTCCAGTCCCAGACGATGTGCGCCGGCCGGCCATCGCTGGCCGGGCGAGCGCCGGTCACCGCGCGATCTCGGTGGCCCGGGACTCCCGGACCACGGTGACCCGGATCTGACCGGGATAGGTCAGCTCGTCCTCGATCTGCTTGGCCACCTCCCGGGCCAGCAGATGCGCGGTGACGTCGTCGACCTGCTCCGGAGAGACGATCACCCGGACCTCCCGACCAGCCTGCATGGCGAAGACCCGGTCCACGCCGGGCTTGGCGGAGGCGATCTCCTCGATCCGCTCCAGCCGCTTGACGTAGGACTCCAGACTCTCCCGCCGGGCGCCCGGCCGGCCTCCCGAGCAGGAGTCCGAGGCCTGGGTCAGCACCGCCTCGACGGTCTGCGGGGCAACCTCGTTGTGGTGCGCCTCGATCGCGTGCACCACCTCCTCATGCTCGCCGTACCGGCGGGCCAGATCCGCACCGATCAGGGCGTGGCTGCCCTCCACCTCGTGGGTCAGCGCCTTGCCGATGTCATGCAGGAACGCCGCCCGCTTGGGCAGCGCTGGCGAGATCCCGAGCTCCGCGGCCATGATCCCGGCGATGTGTGCGGTCTCGATGAGGTGCTTGAGCACGTTCTGGCCGTAGGAGGTGCGGTAACGCAGCCGACCCAGCAACCGGACGAGCTCCGGATGCATGTCGGCGATCCCGACATCGACCAGCGCATCCTCACCGGCCCGCACGCACAGCCGCTCGACCTCCTCCTTGCTGCGCTCGTAGGCCTCCTCGATCCGCTGCGGGTGGATCCGGCCGTCGGCGACCAACGCGTCCAGGGTGAGCCGGCCGATCTCCCGCCGGACTGGATCGAAGCAGGACAGCAGCACCGCCTCGGGCGTGTCGTCGATGATCAGGTTGACCCCGGTGACCGATTCGAACGCGCGAATGTTGCGTCCCTCACGCCCGATGATCCGCCCCTTCATCTCGTCACCCGGGAGCTGGAGCACGCTGACCACGCTCTCGGTGGTCTGCTCACCGGCGATCCGCTGGATCGCGTCGACGACGATCCGGCGGGCTCGCTGGTCCGCGGTCTGGCGCGCCTCCGCCTCGACGTCACGGACGATGAGCGCGGCGTCCCGGCGGCACTGCACCTCGACGGTCTTGAGCAGCTCCGCCTTGGCGTCGGCGGCCGTGAGGCCGGCAACTCGCTGCAGCTCCTGCTCGACCGCGGTCTCGCGGACCCGGACCTGCTCCTGCTGCTCGCGCACCGCCTCACGCCGAGCGGCCAGCTCCGTCTCCCGCTGCTCCAGCCGCCGGTGCGCGTCGTCCAGCCGCTGCTCCCGCTCGGCCAGCCGCTGTTCGCGCCGCTCCACCTCGGCCTGTGCCGCGCGCGCCCGCCCGGTGATCTCAGCAGCCTCCTGCTCGGACCGGCGACGCGCCTCCAGGGTGAGCGTGGAGACCTCCAGGGCGGCCTGGTGGCGGGCATTCTCCGCCTGTGCCGCGGCCGCCTGGCGGGTGTTTCCGATCTCGGTCTCGGTGGTCCGTCGCAGCGTCGCGGCCTCGGCGTCGGCCAGGCTCCGGGTGAAGGCCGCGTGGGTCTCCGCCTCTGCCCGGATCGCCGCGGCAGCCTGGACGGACCGTAACCGGACCTCGGTCAGCTCCTGCTCGACCTCCCGGCGGGCCTGGTTGCGGAACTCATCCAGGGTCCGCTCCGGGTCCGGCCGGGCAGTCACGACCCGGCCACGACGGGTCCGCCACCACAACGCCACCGCCAGGGCCGCCCCCAGAGCGAGCAGCACCGTGATCAACACCCAGAACAACGGCGCACCTCCGTCCCGTAGCGACCGTCAGCGACGACGGCGGACGAGGAGGAGGTACCCCGGGACGGGCCGGACGGTCCCGGCCGTCGCCCCCACGCCGAACGGCTGGGCCACCGGGTTGCCCCGCTGTCCGCGCCGGCCGGCACGACACCACAACTCCGGCACCCGCTCGGGGCGCCGGACCAGGTATTGGTGTTCGGTTGCTCTATCGAAAGATCGTAAGCGTGACGAATACCGCCCTGAGGGCGGGGCTGTCTCCTCGTTGATTTTGAGGCTACGTGCGCGATAACGGGCAGGTCAAGCCCGGGTGCGACCCAGGGCACCCCGTCTTGGTCTCGACATCAGATGGAGTGTCAGTCCACTCCATCGCCGCCGTCGATGCCTGGCGCCTCGGGAACGTCGGCACCGCATGCGGCCAGCTCTTCCCGTACCACCCGGTAGGCCAGGCCCGCCGGGTAGCCACGGCGCGCCAGCATGCCGGCCAGGCGGCGCATCGACGCGGTGGGGTCCGCCCCAACACCGCTGCCGGTCAGTCGCCGCCGCACGAGGCCCCGGGCCGTCGCCGCCTCAGCGTCGTCATCGAGCACCGATACCGCCTCGGCGGCGACGTCGTCCGTGACGCCGCGCCGTACCAGCTCGGCCGTCAGGGCCCGCCTGGCGAGACCACGCCGCGCGTGCCGGGATCTGACGAACCCCTCAGCAAGGGCGCGGTCGTCGATCAGCCCCACCTCGACGAACCGGGTCAGCACCCGGTCGGCCACCGGGTCGGAAAACCCGCGCTTGGCAAGCATGCCGGCCAGCTCGGCCCGGCTTCGGGCCCGATCCGCAAGCAGCCGGAGGCACAGCTCGCGCGCCTGTGCCTCCGTGCCGCCCGGAGTTCCGCTGCCACCACCCATCGCGACGGACCCGGTTAGAAGTCGACCGGGGCTTCCGGTTGATCAGCGTCGACCCGGGGACCGATGCCGAGCTTCTCCTTGATCTTCTTCTCGATCTCGTTGGCAAGGTCTGGGTTGTCCCGGAGGAAGCCGCGCGCGTTCTCCTTGCCCTGGCCGAGCTGATCGCCCTCGTAGGTGTACCAAGCGCCGGACTTGCGGATGAACCCCTGGTCCACCCCCACGTCGATCAGCGAGCCCTCCCGGCTGATGCCACGCCCGTAGATGATGTCGAACTCGGCCTGCTTGAACGGCGGGGCCATCTTGTTCTTCACCACCTTGACCCGGGTACGGTTCCCCACCATCTCGGTGCCGTCCTTGAGGGTCTCGATCCGGCGCACGTCCAGCCGGATCGAGGCGTAGAACTTCAACGCCTTCCCGCCGGTCGTCGTCTCCGGCGAGCCGAACATCACGCCGATCTTCTCCCGGAGCTGGTTGATGAAGATCGCGGTCGTGCTCGCGTTGCTCAGCGCGCCGGCCAGCTTGCGCAGCGCCTGGCTCATCAGCCGGGCCTGCAGGCCGACATGGCTGTCACCCATCTCCCCCTCGATCTCGGCCCGCGGCACCAGCGCGGCGACCGAGTCGATGACGATGACGTCCAGCGCGCCGGACCGGATCAGCATGTCGGCGATCTCCAGGGCCTGCTCGCCGGTGTCCGGCTGGGAGACCAGCAGCGCGTCGGTGTCCACCCCGAGCGCCTTGGCGTACTCCGGGTCGAGGGCATGCTCGGCGTCGACGAACGCGGCGATGCCGCCGGCCGCCTGCGCCTGGGCGACGGCGTGCAGCGCGACCGTGGTCTTGCCGGACGACTCCGGGCCGTAGATCTCCACGATCCGGCCCCGTGGCAGGCCGCCGATGCCGAGCGCCACGTCCAGCGCGATGGACCCGGTCGGGATCACCTGGACCGGTGGGCGCGCGTCATCGCCGAGCCGCATCACCGAGCCCTTGCCGAACTGCTTGTCGATCTGGGTGAGGGCGACCTCAAGTGCCTTCTCGCGGTCGAACGCCGCCATATCTCCACCTCGCGGGTCTGGATGTGCTCGGTCTGGATGTACTCGGAACGTCGAGGCCGACGCTAGGACGGAACGCCGACAGAAACGAGACTGCCTGACGGGCTGTGCGGCGTGTCGCCGGTTGTGGAAAGCATACCGAACATCTGTTCGAGAGTGAATCGACACGCCATCACCGGTGCCGGGCCTGCACCTCGAATGCCTCGCACACCGCCCGCCACACCTGCCGGACCGGTTCGCCCGCCTCCAGCGCCTCGGTGATCGTCCGCCCGCCGAGCTGGGCCAGCACCTGATCCTTGGCCAGCGACTCGGCGTAGCCCGCGCCGAACTGCTCCCGCATCCGCTCCCAGAACTCGGTCAGCCGCACCGGATCAGGTTATCGGCCGGCACACCCGCGGACTCACGCCACCGGCCGGCTTCCCCGGGTCCGCAGCACGGCGGCGAGCACCGGGAGCACCACCACGGCGGCCACCGCGTTGAGCGTCGGGTAGCCGAACAGGTCGACGACCACCCCGGCGGCCAGGCCGCCGACGCCCGCCGACAGGCCGATCACGAGGTCGGCGGCGCCCTGCACGCCCGGCCGGACGGCCATCGGCACCGTCTCGGTGAGCAACGTCGAGCCGGCGATCAGCCCGAAGGACCAGCCGAGACCGAGTAGGAACAGCCCGATCCCCAGCAACCGGGAGTCCTCCCCCGCGGTGCCGGCGACCACGACCGACCCGAGCTGGATCACCGCACCCACGAGCAGCGCCCGCCGCCGGCCGTACCGGTCGGCCAGCATGCCGACGAGCGGGGCGAACGCATACATGCCGAGGATGTGGACGCTGATCACCAGCCCGATCACCCGCAGCGTCGCGCCACCGTGCCCCATGTGCACCGGTGTCATCACCATCACGCCGACCATCACCGTGTGCGCGACGGCGACGGCGAGCAGCCCGAGCCGGGCGCCGGCGATCCCGCGGATCACCCGCAGCGAGCTGGCCAGCGACTGCCTCGGCTGGTTGGCTGCGTCGGCGTCGGCGTCGGTATCGACGGCGGCGGACTGCAAGGCCCGTGCGGTGAGCAACGGGTCCGGCCGCAGCAAGGCCAGCACAGCCAGCCCGGCCAGCGCGAACGACGCGATGGAGAACAGGAACGACCCGGCCAGGGGCACCAGCCCCAACCGTCCTGCCACCCGACCGCCGAGGTCGGCGAGATTCGGCCCGAGCACCGCACCCACCGTGGTGGCCCACACCACCGTCGACAGCGCGCGACTGCGGTGCTCGGCGGTGGCCAGGTCGGTGGCGGCGTACCGGGCTTGCAGGTTGGCGGTGGTGCCCGCACCGAAGGCGAGCATGGCCACCAGCAGCAGGGCGACGGAGGAGATCGCCGCGGCCAGCACGGCGAGGGTAGCGCCCAGGCCGGCCAGGCCGTAGGCGGCGGCGAGCCCGGGGCGCCGCCCGCGCCGGCTCATCAGCCGGGCGATCGGCACCGCGAGAACCGCGCCGCCCAGCGTGGAACAGGCCTGCGCCACCCCGGCGTACGCCTCGGCGTGCCCGATCTGCGCGGCCAGCAGGCCGCCGACCGCGATGCCGCTGGTCACACCGACGCCACCGAGCACCTGGCTCGCGGTGAGGCTGCGCACGGTCCGGAGCTGGACCCGGCGCACCTCGGCCGGCCCAACCCGGTCGTCGGCGACAGCCATGGCGGAACCAGCAACGGGGTCAGGGGTCATCGTCTGGGTCCTCGGGGCTCGCAGGTGGGACCGCCGGGCGCACGGCCGAGGCGGAGGGACGGGAGGAGCGACGAGGCGGAGGGACGGGAGGGTCAGCCGGTCTGGTTCACAGTCCCATCGCCCTGCCGATGATCTCCTTCATGATTTCGTTGGTGCCGCCGTAGATCGACTGCACCCTGCTGTCCAACCACGCCTTGGAGATCGGATATTCCGTCATGTACCCGTACCCGCCGTGCACCTGGAGGCATGCGTCGGCGACCTCGTTCTGCAGGTCGGTGGTCCACCACTTGGCCATGGCCGCGTCGGCGGCGGTCAGCCGGCCGGCGCCGTGCTCGTCGACGCAGTGGTTGACGAAGGTCCGCGCGATCGTGGTCTTCGTGGCCAGCTCGGCCAGCCGGAAGCGGGTGTTCTGGAAGGAGCCGATGGGGCGGCCGAAGGCGGTCCGGGTCTTGGCGTACTCGACGGTGATCTCCAGCATCCACTCGCACGCCGCGACCGCGGAGACCGCGATGCTCAACCGCTCCTGGGGAAGCCGCTGGATGAGGTAGCCGAACCCCTGCCCCTCCTCGCCGAGTAGGTTTTGCCGGGGCAGGCGGACGTCGTCGAAGAACAGCTCGGCGGTGTCCTGTGCCTTCAGGCCGACCTTGTCGAGGTTGCGGCCCCGCTCGAAGCCGGGCATCCCACGTTCGACGACGAGCAGGCTGATCCCCCGCCCGCCCGCGTCGGTGTCGGCACCGGTGTCGGTGCCGGTCCTGGCCACCACGATGACGAGATCGGAGAGCAGCCCGTTGGTCACGAATGTCTTCGAGCCGGAGAGCAGGTAGTCGCCGCCGTCCCGGCGGGCATGGGAGCGCACGCCCTGCAGGTCGCTGCCGGCGGTGGGCTCGCTCATCGCGATCGCCGTGATCAGCTCGCCGGAGCAAAAACCGGGCAGCCAGCGTGCGCGCTGCTCGCCGGTGCCCAGCTCGATCAGGTACGGCGCGACGACGTCGTTGTGCAGGCCGAAGCCGACGCCGGTGGCACCCGCCCGGACGATCTCCTCGTCGAGCACGGCGTTGTACCGGAAGTCGTGGACGCCGCCGCCGCCGTACGCCTTGGGCACGTCCATCCCGAGCAGGCCGTGCCGGCCCGCCTCGGTCCACACGGCCCGGTCGACCTGGCCGACCCGCTCCCACTCGGCGTGGTAGGGCACGACGTGTCGGGCGAGGAAGCCGCGGGCCAGCTCCCGGAACGCCACATGGTCCGGACCGTACAAACCATGCTCCATCGCGGCAGTCTGGCAGATCCCGGAGCATCCAGACGATGCCACGGAGAGCCAACGCCAACTCAGCGGGTACGGCGGCTCACCACCGCCTGCTCCGCCAGGAACGAATGGAACTCCCCGGCGTTGAACTCCGGCACCTCAAGCTGCTCACGCTCGCGGACCCGGTGCCGGGACGCCACCAGCATCCCCAACCCGACACCGGCACCGACGGCCAGCGCGGACCCCGCGATGACCAGGTCCCGCGGCGTCGCCAGGCCCGACAGCTCCCACGCCACCGGCACCAGCCCATTGAAGATCACGGACCCACCGCCCACCTACGCTCCACCGGGCGTGCACAGGCAGGCCAATCCAGGTCATTTGCCCGCAATCGCACGGTCGCCGATCCTAACAACACCCCGCGCCCGATGAGGTCACCGGTGGCCCGACTCGCCAATGAGAAGCACCGGCACGACCGGCACGCCTGAGGACCTCGGCACGGTCGGGGCGGGCCTTTCTGCCCTGCCTGCGGCGGCGGGCTGGGTCAAATGTGATGCCATGAAGCTAACCCCGGAGCCGGCGGTGGCTGGCGGCACGGACGACGTCTCCCACCTGGCGGCAGACGGGCAGGTGAGCCGCCGCCAACTGCTTGACCGGCTCGTGGTCGCCGGGGCCGGTGCGCTCGCCGCAACCGTCGCGGCCGGGGGGGTCATCGACGTCATCGCGGCTGCGCCAGCCGCTGCGGCGCCTGCCGCCACGAGACGAAAGTTCCGCTATGGGATGGTGATCGACACCCGGCGATGCGTCGGTTGCCGGGCCTGTGTGGTGGCGTGCAAAGCGGAGAACAAGACCCCGCCGGGAGTCAGCTACAACGTCGTGGTCGAGCAGGCCGAGGAAGACGCGGACGACAAACCACTATTTCTCGCCAAACCGTGTTTTCACTGCGAACAGCCCCCCTGCGTCGACGTATGTCCGGTGTCCGCGACCTTCAAACGGGAGCGGGACGGCATCGTTGTCATCGACTACGACCGGTGCATCGGTTGCCGGTACTGCATCGCGGCGTGCCCCTATGGCGCCCGCACCTTCGACTTCGGCGAGAACTACCCGGCCGTGGCGGAAACGACCGCCTACGCCGCGGCTCCGTCCGCCGAGTACGGGCAGTTCCGGCCGCGTCGGGAGGAGGCGTCCCCGATCGGCAACGTCCGCAAGTGCACGTTCTGTCTGCATCTGCAGGACGAGAACGGCCGCTATGACAGGGCGTCCGGGCGTTGGCCGGCCTGCGCGAAGACCTGTACCGGCCATGCCATCCACTTCGGCGACTTCAACGACCGTGACAGTGAGGTGTCCCAACTGTTGCGGGAACGTCAGGCAGTGCGGCTCAAGGAAGAGCTAGGGACCGAGCCCAATGTCTACTACCTGTTCTAGGGAGCTCCTGTGGACCAACGGGTGAGGAACCTCAAGCGCTTGTTCTGGGGCGTGGGCTCGGTGCTGTTCGTGGTCGGTCTGGTCGGCTGGTACCTGCGCCTGGCCCACGGTCACCTTGACGCCAACTACGGCAGCATCGTGACCTGGGGGCTGTGGGTGTCGGCCTACATCTATTTCATCGGCCTGTCCGCCGGGTCATTCCTCATTTCTTCGCTGGTGTACGTGTTCAACGTCAAGCGGTTCGAGTCGATCGGACGGCTGTCGCTGTTCACCGCCGTCGTGACGCTGGGCATGGCGTTACTGAGCATCTGGGTCGACCTGGGGCACATGGAACGGTTCTGGCATGTCATTCGGTACCCGAACTTCCGCTCACCGATGGCCTGGATGATCTGGCTGTACGGCATCTACTTCGTGCTGCTGCTCGCGGAGCTGTGGTTCGTCCTGCGCCGTGACCTCGTTCTCGTGGCCGCCGAGGGAGGGCGCCGCGGGCGGCTCTACCGGATCCTCACCGTGGGCTCGCGTGACACTTCCGAGGATCGCGCCGCCCGCGACGCCAAGGTGGTACGGGTGCTCGCCACGGTCGGTGTCCCGATCGCCATCATGTTCCACGGTGGTGTCGGTACCTTGTTCGGCGTGGTCGCCGCCCGACCGTCGTGGAACAGCGGGCTCTTCCCGATCCTGTTCCTGCTCTCCGCGCTCGTCAGCGGCGGGGCGCTGCTCATTGTGGTATCCGCCATCTTCCAGGACGGGTGGCGACGGAACCGTGACACGATCCTCGCGCTGGGACGGCTCGTCCTGGGTCTGTTGTTGCTGGATCTGCTGTTCCAGCTCTCGGAGATCCTGGTCACGAGCTACGGTCAGGTCCCCGGACACATCGCGGCCCTCAAGCTGATGACCGGCGGCCCGTACTGGTGGGTCTTCTGGGTTTGGCAGCTCGCCCTTGGCGCCCTGGTGCCGGTGACGCTGCTGGCATCTCGTACGCGCACCGATCCGCGGTGGGTGTCCTTGGCCGGCCTGCTCATTGCCGTCGGGTTCCTCGGCGTCCGGCTCAATGTCGTGATCCCGGCGTTCGCCACCGAGGAGATCGAGGGTCTGGCCTCGGCAGTCGCTTCCCGACGGATGTCGGCGCACTACTTCCCGAGCGTGTCCGAGTGGCTGCTCACCGCCGGGATCGTCGGGCTCGGGCTGCTGCTGTTCGGACTCGGCGAGCGGCTTCTTCCCAACGACGCGACCACCCACCTCATGCCGGCGGTCACGCCGAGGTCCCCGAAGCCCACGCCCTGACTGAGGAGCGCCACATGTACGGCTTGGACAGCACAACCGGTCGACGCCGCTTCATCCAGGGCGCCGGCGTTGCGGTGGTCGGCGCGTCGGTGGTCGGCACCGACATCAGCACCGGCGGCAGCTTCGGGGCCAAGGACCGCGACCTCACCAGCGACCCCACCGCGGCGCAGAAGTGGGGCCGCGAGGCCGGTGACTGGATTCCCTCGTGCTGCAACATGTGCGGCGGCCAGTGCGGCATCCTTGTCCACGTCGCCAACGGCGTCGTGGACAAGATCGAGCCAAATCCTTGGAATCCCAACAACTACGCCAACGTCTCGACCGACTTCTTCGACGGCTACACGACCGAGTTCGGAGTCAAGGACGGCGGCCGGATCTGCCCCAAGGGCAACGCCGGAATCATGGCCCTCTACGACCCGGACCGGGTCCGCACGCCGCTCAAGCGCACAAACCCTGACAAGTCACCGGGCGCCGACCCGCGCTGGCAGGTCATCTCCTGGGACCAGGCGCTGGACGAGATCGCCGGGAAGATGCGGACCCTACGCGAGGCGAACGACGCGCACAAACTGCTGTGGATCAGCGAGGACCACTCCTTCGCCGACATCCAGGGCGACTTCATGAAGCTGTATGGCAGCCCCAACCACGCCCTGCACTCGAACCTGTGCGACGTGGCCCGTAAGGCGTCGTTCAAGACGGTCATGGGTGATGACCGGCCGCTGGCCGACTTCGTCAACTCCCGCTACATCATGCTGTTCGGCTGGAACCCCATCTCAGCCATCAAATGGGTCCACCTACCCCGCTTGATCACCCAGGCAGTCGAGCGGGGCGCTCGGCTGGTCGTGGTCGATCCATACCTGTCCGACACCGCGGCGAAAGCCCAGGAGTGGGTCAGGCTACGACCGAGCACCGACGGTGCGCTGGCACTCGCGATGGCCCATGTCATCATCCGCGACAAGCTCTACGACCCTGACTTCGTCGCATCGTGGACCAGCGGCTTCGACGAGTACGCCACCTATGTCACCGACAAGACTCCCACCTGGGCGGCCGGAGTCACCACCGTGCCGGCGGAGACCATCGAACGCCTCGCCCACGAGCTCGCGACGGCCAAGCCCGCACTCATCGACGCGTGGAGCGGACCGGGCCAGCATTCCAACGGAGTGCAGGGTGGACGCGCGATCGCGCTCCTCAACGCGCTGATCGGAACCCTGGACAACCGGGGCGGCATGGTCATCCCTGACCGCAAGGGCAGCAAGCACATCGACGTCGCGCCCGAGGTCCAGGCGAAGGCGACGCTCAAGCAGCCACGCTTCGACGAACTGACCCGGTACCCTCTCGGCCACAAGTCCGGCGTGTACACGCAGATGTTCGCCAACCTCGCCGAAGGCAAGGGGCCCTACCAGCCGAAGATACTCATGTGCGTCTTCCAGAACCCGGTCATGTCGGTTCCTGGTCGGCCCACCGTGGAGAAGGCCATCGCCGCAGTCGAGACGGTCGTCGTCGTGGACACCATGCTCAGTGAGACCGCCATGCTCGCCGACTACGTCCTGCCCGGCACCGTGTATCTCGAACGCTACGACCTCACCACCCACTGGGTGACCTGGACCGCGGTCGGGCTACGCCAACCGGTCACCAAGCCGTTGTTCGGTCAACCGGCCGAGTACGAGCTCGTGACCGCACTCGGGCGCCGCCTGAACCTGAAGGACGCTGACGGGCGCGACTTCTTCCGCGTCGGCCCGCACTCTGGCGCGCAGATCGAAAACCTCACCGCCTGGTACGAGGACTACCTGTCACACCAGCTCCTCAAGGGTGGCCCCGGCATCACCCTCGCCCAGCTCAAAGAACTCCCGGGGGCCACCTGGGTGGGAGCGAAGGGAACCCACTACCGGAAGTACGCCGCACCGGTCCCTGCGGACCAGCTCGCCACCGCATGGTTCGACGGCGACCCGCGCACGGAGGGAACGCAGGCCTACGACAAACCCGCGGCCGACGGAGGACGGATCATCGGCACCGTCATTCGCGGCCGGGTAGTGAGAGGCTTCTTCACCAAGAGCGGCAAGGTCGAGTTCGTCACGCCGTCCCTGGCGGAGAAGCCGGATGCGAACGGCAAGCCCGTCAGCACGCTACCGGTGTATGAACCTCGCGACTGGCAGCCCTCACCGGACTACCCTCTCTATCTGATCAACTGGAAGGAAGCCAGCCACACCCACACCCGCACCCAGAACAACCCATGGCTTCTGGAGATCAAATCCGAGAACCCGCTGATCATCCACCCGGAGACGGCCGAGCGGTTCGGCGTGCACGACGGGGAGACGGTCCGGGTCGAGTCACCGCACGGCTCCATCCACGCGAAGGTGAAGGTGAGCCGACGTATCCACCCCGAGGTTGTCGGTCTTCAACACGGATTCGGGCACACGGCGCTCGGCCGCAACGCTGTCAAGGGACAGTTCGATCTCCCCGTTGGCGGACAACAGACTTCCCCGCTGGTGGACAGTGGTGTTCCCCAGTTGGTCGGTGGTTCTGCCCGGGTGGTGGGGTCAGTTCAGGGGGACGACACCGTGTCCGGTGGTGG
>JACQDL010000050.1 GCA_016201065.1 Actinomycetota bacterium | reverse complement strand
GACCGGCCCACCCGCACCTCCGGACGGACCGCATACCAACGGCAACACTGGCACACCGAAGAAGTCAACTACACAACAACAATCATCCCGTCAAATCTCCCACAAGTGGACACATGTCCCGGAAGTTAAGGGCAGTGCCCCTAGACCTCCACCACGAACAGTCAAGACCATACCTCCAGCTCTCGGGTGCCTGTGCCTTACCACCCAGACTTGCGGTCGAACATACCGCAATGTCAGCATACGGACTGCAACCAGCTAATGTTTCTTATGCCCGAAAGGGCAGGCTTTGGCAACATGACCCGAGCTCGCGCACGACACCGGCAACGACGGGGTGGCGCGGTCGGGGATGTCGGTGATGGTCGGGCGTTCGGGTACCTCGCGGTAGTCGATGCCGTGGATGGGGTGTTGCGCGCCGGAGGCGGCGCCGCCGCCGCCCCAGCACCCCCAGGTGGGTGGCCTCGGGTCGGGTGTCCCGCGCCACGCTGCGGGCCACTTCTGGCAGCCTCACCGGATGGTTGCCCAGACGTGCAGGTAGGGCGAGCACGGCGGCCCGCCCTACCTGTCACTCACGTGCCGGCTGTCGCTGTCACGTCAGCCGCGGTGCACCTCCATCACGCCGCAGGGACGGCCTGCCACGCCGACCATGTCGTGCCGAGGACGTTGGTCGCCCCCACCCGGACGTACCAGATGCTCCGGGTGAGGTTGCCGTTGCTGTAGGCCGTCACGTTCGCCCCAAGGTTCGAGGCACCGGTGAGGGGCACACCGGTGGGATCGGCACTCCATTGGACGGTGTACCCGGTCTCGCCCAGCACGTCCTGCCAGGTGACGGTCAGCCACTCCAGCGTGGCCGTTCTGGGCGCCGCGGTCGCCGACAGGATCGTCGGTGCGACCATCGGTGATGGCACGACCGCGGTTGCGAGGTTCGAGTAGGCCGTGCCGAAGAGACCCACCACCCCCACCCGATAGGTGTAGGTCGTGCCGGTGGCCACGGTCGCGTCAACGAGGGTGACGTTGCCCGTGTTGACCCGCGCCGGTGCCGTCGCGACCTGGGTCCAGGTGGTCCCGGTGTCGATCGAGCGCTCGACGACGAAGCCAGTCTCGTTCGTCGCGTTGTCCCGCCAGGTGAGGCTCACCTGGGGGCCGGCCTGCACGGTCGCCGTCAGGTTCGTCGGTGCGGCCGGCGGGTATCCCGCGTTCAGGGTGCTCGACACACTCCGCACGGTCATGCCCGGGAACGAACCTCCGTAGCCCACGGTGTTCTGCGCGACCACGCGGTAGAAGTACGACGTGTTGACGTTCGACGTCGCATCCCTCAGCGAACGGACTCCGTGCGTGTTCGGCTGATCCAACGGCGACGGACTGGTCCCCACCGAGGTCCAGGTGGTGCCGTTGGTACTGCGTTGCAGGACGAACGCCGTCTCGCTGATCGAGTTGTCGTTCCAGGTGACGACGTTGCGCCGACCGGCGCCGACGCCGACGATTGTTCGCACCAACCCGTCCGCCATGAGCGGCGGAAGGGCGAGGGTGACCGGCCGCATCATGTCCATCTCCTCGTGGGACAGGATGTGGCAGTGGTAGACGTACTCCCACCCGAAGTTCACCAGCCGGTTCGTGATCGGCGCGGTGGGGTTCCCCTGGGCGTCGAAGTTGTTGAACATCGCCGTCGACCCGAGCGGTTCCATCGGGTTCAGCGGCCGGATCGAGTTCGGCACCTCGAACGGGACCTTCGGGACCACCGGCCGCAGCGCCACGATCGTGTCCTCCAGCGGCGACATCCGGACGGTGTCCTTCCAGCCCAGCTCGTTCGGGTCGGGCTTGATGACGATGTTGTCCCAGGTGACCCGGTTGAGGAGCTGGACGTCGTACATGTGGAAGTGGATCGGGTGGGTGTCCACCCCGTTGTGGGTGACCCGCCAGATCTGGGTACCGTCGGCGGCGTCGGCGATCGGCGTCACCTTGACGTCAGCCGTCGGCAGTCTCGTGCCGTCGATGAATTCGGTCTGCGGGTTGACGTAGGGGAACAGCGTGACGTTCTGCGCACCGGGTGTCGGAGGTTGTGCCTCGAGGCCGAGGTTGCCCTGCATCCGGCCGAACTCGTCGAAGGTCGTCGAGTTCGTCTCGTCGTGGATCGCCTTCGGTTGCAGCTTCATCGACATCTTGGTGGTCGGCGCCCGGAGGGTGTTGAAACCGAACGTCGTGGTGTCGTTCACCCGGACGAGGCCGTCGCACGTCTGTAGCGTGCTCCCCGCGACGTTGCAGTTGCTGCCCGCCGCGAAGCTCGTCCCGTAGGCGCTGTTGTAGGCCGCCTGCCCGACGATGATCGGGTTCTGGCCCGACTCGAACACGCCCGTGCCATTCGCGTTGTGCCGGAAAGCGGCCTGGAGCTTCGTGAGGTTGAACGCCGGCGCCGGCGTGGCCGCCGCGATCTTCACCTGCATGACGGTCCGCGTGTTCGGCCCGTATCCAGGGAGGATCTTCGGGGCACCGACCGGGCTCAGGTCCGGGGCTCCCGTGTAGTAGTCGTACGACGCGATGCGTCCCGGGAAGGCCGCTGGGGCGTCGTTGTAGAGGATCAGCGTCTTGCCGGCGAACTTGGAGAAGTCGACGATCGCGTCCGCGCGCTCGGCCGGGGCCAGGACCAGGGAGTGCTTGTCGACGTTCCCCACATCGAAGCGGGTCGGGTCGGTGATCCAGGTCGTCGGCTGCTGCCCGTCGATGACGGCCGGTGCCGGCAGGAAGCCACCCTCGGTCCCGATCTGCACCCAGTCCGGGCCCGTCGTGCCGGCGTTCTGCACCGGTGTCGGCGACACCGTCGGGTCGGTCTGGGCGGCGGCGAGCTCCGTCGGGTTCAGCGCGACCTCCGTGGTGCCGTCACCCTGGGTCGGGTCGGCGACATACCACTGGAAGTTGAAGAACCGGTCGTTGGCGGCGTTGAGCATCCGAAGCCGGTACGACTTGGGCTGCACGGTGATCGTCGGGTAGGCGACGCCGTTGACGACCGGGGTGTCGTTGAACAGCTCCATCCCGTTGGCGATGTTCGGCGTGCCGGGGATCTGCTCCGGCTCGCAGAACGGGGCCTCCTGGTACTGCCAGGTCGACGGGACGTCGAGCTTGCAGGTCGCGTTGTAGTAGGGGTTCGGGATCGGCCCGTGCACCGTGCCGGTCGCGGGTGGCCAGAACCACGGCCCGTAGAACCACCGGCCGAGGGCGCTCATCCCGGTCGGGTCACCGGGGTTTTCTGCCGGCATGTAGACGTGCTGGTACCAGAAGCTGCCCTTGGTGCCCCACTTCGCCGTGTTCCACGTCGGGTCCTGCGCGGCGAGCTGGGCGGCGCCGGGCACGAACGTCTTGTCCTGGACGATGAGCGGGAGGGTGTCGGCGGCTGCGGGGATCGTGCCGGAGCTGACGAGGGACTTCTCCGTGTTGTCGGTGATCAGGTACCCCGCGGCCTCACCGGCGTACACGTTGAGCCGGGTGATGCCCCATGAATGGTCGTGGTAGAACATCAGCCGCGCGCTCTGCTGGTTGGTGTAGTAGAACGTCTGGCAACCGTCCGTGGCGGCGTCGCATCCGGCCGCCGCCATGTCCGGCACGTTCTTCACGCTGACACCCTCGGGCCAGGCTGTGTTCTCACCGGCCGGCGTGATCCATTGGTGCGGTGTGCCGTCGCTGATCCACGGCGAGGTGCCGCCGTGCAGGTGCACCGTCGCCCGGTTCTGGGTGAAGCACATCGCGTCCTGCGGGTTGTCGGTGCAGGTGGGGTTGCGCACGTCGTCCAGGACGCTTGCGTTGTCCACCGGCGCGGGCATACCCGCCATCGGGCCCATGCCCGACCCCATCACCGAGCTGTCGACGGGCAGGAACAGGTTGCCGTCGCTCCCCTTGGGCAGCAGGTTCCGGAAGACCATCCGGACCGGCCGGTCCTTGGTCGCGGCGATGATCGGACCGAGGTACTGCGGGGCCGTGACGGCGAGGTACTGGTTGCCGTTGGCGTCCGTGACGGGCGCCTTGGTGCCGTTGAGCAGCTCGTTCGTCAGCGGGTAGTGCTCGCTGACAGCGGCGTTCGCCGGGGTCTCCAGCTGGACGTAGCCGCGGACGAGGGTCGGCGGCAGGTCCGAGGAGAACGACGTGCGGTACTGGACGAGGCCGATCACGTACTCGTCGGCCTGGACGTTGTTGTAGGTCGTGCTCTCCGGGACGGCAAGCGGCAGGTACTTCGCCGCCGGGTCCCCCTCGGGGCAGCCGCCGGACGCCGGGGCCACCGCGGGGTCGCACGGCAGCGGCAGGGCGTTCTGGAACTTCTTCATACCGACCGTGAGGTAGCCCGACCCGGGGGTGTTCACCGTGATCGCGCTCACGGCGCCGACATCGGTAGTCGCGGTGACCAGGGCACCGGTACCCGTCCCGGTCGGGTCGGTGACGTCGACCGTGGGCGTGCCGGTGTAGCCGGACCCGATGTCGACGGCGGTGACCGCCGTCAGCTTGAGGCTGGAGGACACCGTCGCCGGGATCGCACCGGCGATCGGTTCGAAGATGGTGCCGTTGCGGATCACCACCCCCGGCGCGGTGCTGTAGCCGGAACCGGGGTCGTCGATGATGAGGGCCGTGATCGTGCCGTTGGCGTCGATGCCGTCGATCGGGTCACCGTTGGCGACCGTCGGGACGTGGCCCCTGGCCTGTGTCCCGTTCGGGTCGTCCGGAAGGTCGAAGTCAACGGTGGGCATGGTGTAGCCGCTGCCGCCGTTGCCGATGGTCAGGGCGTCGACGCCGCCGGACGCCGTGGCGGTGGCGCCGATCCCGCCGCCTCCGGTCACGGCGACCGCGAAGCCGGAGTATCCGCTGCCCGGGGCCGCCACGGTGTACCCGGTGACCGCCCCGGAGGCGGTGACCGTCGCCGTGGCCGTCGCACCCGCGGCGCCGTTCTCACCGGTGATCGTGACGGTGGCCGTCGTGTAGTTCTGCCCCGGAGCCGTGACGTCGATGCTCGCGACGCCTCCGGTGGCGGGGTCGATCTGCGCCGTGGCGGTCGCTCCGGTGCCGTCACCGGTGATCGCCACGGTGGCGTTTGACGACGTGAGTGGGCTGTTCGCCCAGTTTGGATATGGTCCGAAGTAGTGCGGGACCGTGCTCTCGTCCGTCGCCGATGCCGGCCTGGCATCAGCTGGTGACGCTCTCCCAACGACGCCTACGAGTGTCGCCGCGAACACGGCGAGCACAGCACCACTGGTCGTCAACCTCGACCTCATGGCGGACTCCAATCGGCCCCCCTCGGGACCTGTCGATTCGCCTGGCCTTCGCGCTGCGCAGAGGGAGCCCCCCAAGTCCCCGGCCACCTTGGTTACCCTCTGTGATCGCGCGATTGCAATTCTGGTATTTTACCCCGATTTTGCGGCCGTTACGGTCGATACCCTGAAACCGTGGAGACATCGACTGGTGTGGGCTTGTATTTGCCTGAATGGGGTAACCGGCGATGGCGCAGATCGACGGACTGCCGACGGCGGGAGGCCGGTGATTGTGGGTGGCCAGCGAGCCGGAGCGGGGGCGAGTTGGTCCGGTTGCGGCGGTATATCACCAGAATGGCCGGCGGGCACGGTCACACTCCGTGCAACACCCCGCCGGCCCGGTCGTGGTTGGCGAGATCAGCGGCTCGCTTCCGGAGTTCCCCCGCGCGCCCAGCTGTTGCGCTATTCGCGCATTCCACCCGGAAGTTGTTCAGAAGTTCGCGACGGCGAGGAACTCGACGACGTTGAGCGCGAGGTGGGCGGCGTACGCGGCGACGATCGAGCGGCGCCGGAGCGCCAGCGCGGCGAAGACACCACCCGCGACGACCCCGGTGGCCAGGATGTACCAGAGCCCGCCGGCCCAGTGCAGGGCTCCGAAGGACGCGCACGACACGATCACCGCCGGAGCGGTGCCCCAGCGCTCGCGTAGCCGGGGCAGGGCGTACCCGCGGTAGAGGCTCTCCTCGACCAGCGGCGCCAGCACGACGTCGGCCACGAAGAAGGCGGTCAGGCCCGTGCGGAACGACGGCAGCAGCTCGCCCGGCGGCACGATGTCCCCGGTGACGCGCTGGAGTGCCTCCAGACCGGGCGCCAGCCACCACAGGTACCCGAACGCCACGACGATGCCGACGGCGCCCCCGAGCACGATGTCGACCGCGAGCCGTGCGCGTTTCGGGTCAGGCTGCTGATCCCCCGCGACGCGACGGAAGCCGAGATCACCGAGGCGCAGGCGGTCACGCCACATCACCCAGCCGAGCACACCGGTGAGCAGGAGCTCGCCGGTCAGCACGAGCTGGGGCACGTGGGCGCTCAGACGCTGGGTGATGACGGCGGAGTCGCCCCCGGCGTCGGCGCCCAGGACGAGGGAGAAGGCAACGATCGCGATCAGGAACGTCAGTGGGGCGAGCACCAGCGGCAGGAGCACCCGCCGGATCGGTGCCCGGGTTGGGGCGCTATCGAGGGGTCGGATTGACATGACCTATCTATAAGGTATATCTCTTAGATGTGTCAACTGCGTCTCGTACCTCCACTCCCCGACACCGGCGCACCCGCTACGCCGTCCTCGGCATGCTCGGCGCCCAGGGCCCGGCCAGCGGCTACGACCTGCGCCAGCGGATCGAGGGCACCGTGGGTCACTTCTGGCAGGAGGGCTACGGCCAGCTGTACCCGGTGCTCAACCAGCTCGCCGAGGAGGGGCTCGTCACCCGGGCGGACGACCCCCACGCCACCGGACGCGGCCGGGCCGAATACCGCATCACGGCAGCGGGGCGGGCGGCCCTCGCCGCATGGTTGCGCCAGCCGCCCGTACACCACGTCGAACGCAACGAGCTACTCATCAAGGTCTTCTTCGCCTCACTCGGCGACGTCGACGACTGCATCCGGTTCGTCAACGAGAGCCGGACCGACGCCCAAGCCCAACTCGACCAGCTGCGGGAGCTTGACGAAGCGCTCACTGGCCAGCCCGAGCAGCCCGACCAGCCACTGTGGCTGCTCACCCTCGACTACGGCCTGCGTGGCATCCAGGCCCACGTCCAGTGGTGCGACCACGCCCTCGACGTCCTCGGCACCCTCGGCGCCGGCAGGGCCGGCAGGGCCGGCAGGGCCGGCAGGGCCGGCAGGGGCACCGCATGACCACCGGCACCTACCGGCAGTGGGTCGTCCCCCGGCACGGCGGTCCCGAGGTGTTTGAGGTCGGCCAGACCGTCGCCAGCCTGCCGATGCGTGGCGGCTACGCCGAGTCGGCGCTGTGCCCGGCGTACCACACCGCCGTGGTGCCCGACTGAGGTTGGCGACATGCCCGGACGACGGGCTATGGTGGACGCCGATACCCCTGGGGGTAGTAGATCTGGAGATTGGACACTGGTGCGTTGAGTCGGCCAAACGACGTCCGCTGCGGCTTGTCGCGACGGAGCCGTGACGAACGAAGCCCCCAGCCGTACGAGTACGTCACCGGCCATGTGTCCGGCGCACGGTTGATTCCGATGGGCCAGCTGCCCTCCTGAGGGGCGGACCTGCGCCGTCGCTGCGACCGCCCTTGATTCCGCCTTACCCCTGATACGGAGTTGTTCATGCCACGCGTCCTGCCAACTGAGACACCAACCCTCGGCGACCGCAGCTACCTCGTCCACGACGGGCAGGTGGCGTCCGATCGCGTCGCGGTGCGCGACGACGACGTCATCGCGGTCGCCGAGGCGCAGCGGGAGCTGGTCCGCATCGGCATCGGATGGTGACCAGCGGGTAGCCCAAGTGCCGGACCGGCGCCTCGTACCCCACCGCCGCCGGCCCGGCCATACACAGCCCAGCCCCCGATCGTGAGCTGAACGAGGAGACATGACTACCACGCACCCCACCGGCCCGACCACCGTCGATGCGGCCACCCTGCACGAGCTGATCGCCGCCGACCCCGGCCTCAGGGTGCTCGATGTGCGCACCCCAGCCGAGTTCGAGACCGTGCACATCCCCGGCGCCTACAACGTCCCGCTGGACCTGCTCCGCGAGCACCGCGCCGAGCTGCGCACGCACCTCGACGATCAGGTCGTCCTGGTCTGCCAGTCCGGCGCCCGCGCCACCCAGGCCGAACTGGCCCTCGCCAAGGTCGGGCTGCCCAACGTCAAGGTCCTCGACGGTGGCATGCTCGCCTGGCGGGCGGCGAACGCACCGGTCAACCGGGGCAGGCCCCGCTGGGATCTCGAGCGCCAGGTCCGGCTGGGCGCCGGCGCCATCGTCCTGATCAGCATCCTCGCCTCGGTCCTCGTGCCCGGCATGAAGTGGGTCGCCGCCCTGATGGGCGCCGGCCTCGCCGTCGCCGCCCTCACCAGCACCTGCGCCATGGGCATGCTCCTGGCCAAGCTGCCGTACAACCAGGGCGCGGGCTGCGACCTGGACACCATCGTGGGCCAGCTCCGCGATGCGACCCCCGCGACGGGGAGCCGGCCGTGACAGTTCTGGCACTGACCGTCGGACTTGCGGTGGGCGATCTCAGACGGTCAGCGCACCACCAGACATGATCTTGGTGGCGCACCAGCAGGGAGAAATCGTGCGTGGTTCAGCATCGTTGGCAGACGACTGGCACGCACGCTTCTGCGGGGGCCGGGGCACAGCCATGTGCCCCGGCTACCCGGCCTACCCGCCAGAGCGGTGAAAGTCCAGCCACCCACCTCCGGCCGGTCCCGGCGCACCCTGCAAGGATTCGTCAACTTCGCCGTCGTGCGGTCCTACCTGTCCACCGCCACCCAGCGCTGAGATTACTTGGTGAAGTACCGGAACCGCCGAGGCCGGCGAGCGAGGTAGAGCAGCAGGCCGGCAAGGGCGGTGACAACGCCTAACTTGACCGCCTCCAGGTCGAACCGGCCGGTGACTGAGAAGCCGCCGGGGAACAGGGCGCGGTAGCCGGCGGCGTCGGAGCCAAAGAATGGACCGGGGCCGAACCCCAGCACCCAGGTCACTGAGACTAGGAAGTTGTTCACCGCCTTCTCGTGCCTGAAGCCGAAGTAGAAGCCCAGCGCCGAGCCGAACAGTGAGAACACCACCAGCATCAGCACAGCGGTGGTGAGCTGCCACGCCTTGTGCGGCAAGTCGGAGGTTGCGACCAAGACGATGAACGATCCGCATGGGACCAGGCACTCGGTCAGGCTTGAGAGCAGCCGGCTGGGCAGGATCCAGCGGTTGCGCAGCAAGTACTCCTCGCCGATTCCACCGAACAGCTCGATCTCCCATGATCCGACTGCGGCAGACATCGCCAGCAAGGGGATGAAGTAGCCGTACTGCGTCGCCAGCAGGTCGAGGCTGAACGGCTGCCCACCGGCGGTGGTGAAAAGAGCGAACAACAACGCCACGTTGAGGAGGCCAATCGGGACCACCCTGGAGAAGAACGCCGCCAGCCCCTCTTGCCGGACCCGGTTGCGCAGCACCAGCAGGCTCAACGACGCCGCTGTTTCCACATTGCGCAACAATGCAGTCACAGCGCGACGCGATTGTCAGTCAGGTTGCGTTCGATCCTGGCCAGGGTGCGCCGGCGCAGCAGCACCCAGCTCAGCACCGTCCAGCCGCCCGTCGAGGCCACGAACAACCCCAGCGGGCCGGCCCAGCCACCGCTATCGCCGGCCCGGGCGAACGCCAGCACGCCGCCGGTCGGCAGCACCACCGACAGTGGGTCCGATCCGGGGAACGGGATCAGCGACATGCCGACGACCAGTAGCACCAGTCGAAGCCATGGCACGGCCGCCGCCGGGACCGCGAACTGGGACAGGAGCAGCGTCGTCTGGTAGCCGATCGCCGCCAGACACAGGTAGATCAGGCCGACCAGGGTGACCGTGTGCGTGTCGAGTAGCGCTGGGTACTTCAGCACCAGCCCGAGGAACGGGATGAGGATCGCCGGCGAGGCGACGATCGCGGAGACCAGCGGCGACTGGCCGCACCGCCGGGACGCCGCGACGGAGGTCTTCGCGCCCAACCCATCCTCGACGCTCCCCCGGCCCCGCTGTCATCGCTCGGCAGGATGTCGGCGCCGTGGGGACCGTCGCAAGGGCACTCCACGCTGGTTGAGATCCTGCTGTGGGAGGAGGACGTCGACGGCGCGTGGCAGGCCGCCCAGCACGGCGGGTGCACCGACCACCCGTGGCTGCAACTCGCCCGCGCCCGAGCCGAGCACCACCCCGCCGACGCCGTTCCCAGACCCTGATGGTTTATTCGGTCAGGCCCGCCCCCCGGGCCCTGCAGGAGGAGCTCGACACCGCCGGCCTCCCCCGATAACCCCCGAATCTGGCTCAAGGCCCACGTGCTCAGGCGCTGCCGGGCGTCATGGGCGGGCATCGGGGGACCACTCCTCGGCGAAGGTTTCCATCTGGCGCAGTACGAGGCGGATGGCTTCCGGGGCGGCGTCAGGCGGGTAGCCGTGCACGGCGAGCAGCCGCTTGATGATGGTGCGCAGCCGTGCCCGCACGTCGTCACGGGAGATCCAGTCGACGGTGACCGAGCGGCGGATGCCCGCGACCAACGCCCGGGCGATCTCCGCCAGCACGCCTTCCCCCATCTCTGAGACGGCGGATTCGTTCTGGGCGACGGCGTCGTAGAATGCCAGCTCGTCGGTGGTGAGCGGTGGGGTGAACCGCTGCCCCCGGTCGGCGTCGGCGACGACTTCCTTCGCCAGGGTCACCAGCTCGGCGATGATCTCCGCGGAGGTGAGGTGCTGGTTGGTGTAGCGGCGCATCAGTTCGATGAGGCGGGTGGCGAAGCTTTCCTGCCGGACGATGTTGTGCCGGGTGGCTTTGCGCATTTGCTGCTCGATGGTCAGCCGCAGCGCCTCGATGGCGAGGTTGGGGGTTTTGGAGGCGCGCAGCCGCTCCAGGTACGCCTCATCCAGGTGCGACAGGTCGGGTCGGTCGATCCCGGCGGCCTGGTAGATGTCGGTGACTCCACCGGTTTCGATCATCCCGGCGGTGAGCTGCCGGAGGTAGAGCGTGACCTCCGCCGGCACCGGCAGGCCCCGGCTGTGCCGCTCCTCCACGTCGTACTTGGTCATCCAGACCCGCACCGCCTGGAAGAAGACGATGTCGTCGCGCAGGTCGTTGATGTCGCCGCTGGTGGAGCACAGCGCGTACAGCCGGTCCATGGTTTTGCTGGCCCGCCGGAACCGTTCGGCGAGCGTCGGTTCATCGGGGGTGGTGACCTGGTTGTCCGGCAGTCGCGGGTCGCGCAGGTGCTCGATGGTGCGGTAGACCGCGTCGCGGAAGCTGCTCTTGGTGCCGCCGGCGCGGATAGCCCGCCAGTCAACGCCGCGCAGGATCGTGCCGCAGAGCACCTGGTGCAGGTCACGCAGTTGCCGCACCGCCTCGTCGGTGTCCCGCCCGACGGGTCGGGTGTCCCGGTCGGAGGGGGTGTATTCGGCGAGGGCGTCGTGCAGGTGCTGGGTGATCGGGGCGTACCCGACGAGCAGCCCGTCCTGCTTGTTATGGAAGGTGCGGTTGACCCGGGCGAGTGCCTGCATCAGTGCGGCGCCCCGCATTGGCTTGTCCAGGTACATGGTGTGCAGTGGTGGGGAGTCGAAGCCGGTGAGCAGCATCGACTGCACGATGATCAGCTCCAGTTCGTCGGTGGGGTCTTTCGCGCGGTTCTGGATCACCTTGTTCTGTGAGGGGCGGCGCACGTGCCGTCGGATGTGTGTCTCGTCGGTGGGGCCACCGGTGTAGACGACCTTGATCCGGCCCTTGTCGTCGGCGTCGTCGTGCCAGCCGGGGCGGAGCGCGACGATGTCCTCATACAGGCGGGCGCAGATGTCCCGGGTCGCGCAGACGATCATCCCTTTGCCGGGGGTGTCGATGTACTTGCGCATCTGCGCCGAGCGGGACTCCCAGTGCTCCACCAGGTCGTCGGCGAGGGTGGCCACCCGGGCGGGCGCGCCGTAGAGCTCGTTCATGACGGTGACGCTGCGCTCGATGCGGTCCCGTTCGGCGTCGTCCAGACCGGCGGTAGCTTCCTCGGCCCGGTCGTCGATGGTGTCCGGGTCGACGCCCTCGGGGAGTTCGACGGGGATGAGCCGGCTTTCGTGGAAGACCCGCACGGTCGCGCCGTCGTTGACGGCCCGGGTGAGGTCGTAGACGTCGATGTCGGGGCCGAAGACGTGACGGGTGTTGCGGTCGGCCTCGGAGATCGGGGTGCCGGTGAACGCGATGCGGGTGGCGTGCGGAAGCGCGTCACGCAGGTGCCGGGCGTAGCCGTCGAGGCTGTCGTAGTGGCTGCGGTGCGCCTCGTCAACGATGACGATGATGTTGCGCCGTTCCGACAGCAACGGGTGGTGGTGGCCGGCCTCTCGTTCCTGCGCGGTGCGGCCGAACTTCTGCAACGTGGTGAAAATGATCCCCCCGGTGCGGCGGTGGGTCAGCTCGGCGCGCAGCGCGTCCCGGGTGGTGGCCTGGGTGGGGGTCTCGGGTAGAAGTTCGCTGGCGGCGAAGGACGTGAAGAGCTGGTCGTCGAGGTCTGTGCGGTCGGTGATGACGACGATTGTCGGGTTGCCGAGGCTGGGGTGGGTGGCGATCTGGTGCGCGAACAGTTCCATCTCCAGCGATTTGCCGGAGCCCTGGGTGTGCCAGACCACTCCCGCTTTGCCGTCCCGCCGGGTCGCTTCGACGGTTTTGCGCACCGCCTTGTCCACCGCGAAGTACTGGTGCGCCTTGGCGATCCGTTTCACCGCCCCGCCGGGTTGTTCGGCGAACGCGATGTAGCCGCGCAGCAGCTCCAGCAGGCGCTGCTGCTCGAACACCCCGTGCAGCAGCAGGTTCAACGCCAGGTCCTCGTCGCGGGTCGCCGGCTGTGGCACCGGCTGGCCGGTCTCGTCAACGTTCCACGGGGCGAAGTGCTCCCACGGTGTGAACGCGGTGCCGTAGCGGGCGGTGATCCCGTCGGTGACCGCACACACCGCGTTACCCCGGAACGCCAGCGGGAACTCCTCCAGGTAGGTCTGCACCTGGCGGTGGGCTCCGGGCAGGTCGGTGTATTCGCTGCTGGCCTTCTTCAGCTCGATCAACCCCACCGGCAGCCCGTTGAGGTAGCAGACGATGTCGAAGCGGCGGTTGTGTTCGCCGTCGATGACGGTGACCTGGTTGGCGGCGAGGTAGTCGTTGGCGGTCACGTCCCGCAGGTCGACGAGGCGGATCGTCGGGTTGTGTTCGGCGCCGTGCTCGTCGGTGTAGACCACCGACCGGATACCGGTGGTGAGGAGGGTGTGCAGCCGGCGGTTCTCGGCGAGCGCGTCCCGCGACCGGGCGGCGAGCACCTCCCCGACCGCCTCGTCAACGGACGCGGCAGGCAGCGCCGGGTTGATCCGGGCGACGGCGTCCCGCAACCGGCCGGCGAGGATCAACTCGGCCCACGACTCCCGCTCCCCGGAACCCGGCGCGATCGCGGTCCCCGCCACCGGCTCCCACGCCAACTCACCGAGCGTCTCCATCGCGAGCGCTTCCCAGTCCCCCTCGGACATGTCCATGCTCATGGCTTCCCCTCCCCGCCGCGCGCACGCCGCTGGTTCCTGGTCTCCCGGTAGGCATCAACGGCCTTGCGCGAGCTGCGCCAAACCCCATCCGGCCCTTGGATGGCGTCCAACCGTCCGCGTTGCGCGGCCTGCCGCAGCGCCGCGAGACTGAACTCCGCTCCCACGAGGGCCGCGAGGGGCACCAGGCGGGCCGGGCCGGCGACGTTCGGCACGATGAACCGGTTGAGGTTGTCGTACATGGCACGCGCGATGAGTTCACCAAGCGCGCCGCAGTCCCCCGCGTCTGCCCGCTGCATCGCCGTGAGATACGCAGCCCGCTGCCGCTTCATGATGATCACCGGTGGGTAGCCGAGCCGCACCAAGATCAGGTTGAGCAGCAACCGCCCGGTGCGGCCGTTACCGTCGAGAAACGGGTGGATCTGCTCGAACTGGTTGTGCAGCCGGGCCAGCTCCTCCGGCAACGGATCGGTGAGTCGCTGCCCCTTCCGCACCCCGTCACCGGTCACGCACACGTCCGCCACCCACTGCTTGATGCGCGCCGGCACCAGCGGCCAGGACGGCGGGGTCATGCCGGCTGCGAACGGGTGGATGTCGTGCTCCCGGAAGCTGCCGGGGGTCTCCCGGTCGGTGGCGTCCTCATGCGGCGCCACATCCCATACCGGCGTCATCGCCGCATGGTGGACCCGACGGACCTCGGTGATGCTCAGCAGCCGGCCGTCGTGCCAGCCTTCGGGCTCCAGTGCCTGGCTGTAGATCCAGCGGGCGGCGTCTGCGTAGCCACGGACCTCGTTGTACTCCCGCAGCGTCTTCGCCCCGACCGCCTTGCCCTGCTCCAGCAGGGTCTGCACCTCACGCAGGACCAGGGTGTTGCCCTCCAGCGCGGTGGAGTGGTGCGCCTCCAAATGCCAGATGTCGTCCCAGATCGTCTGGGCCTTCTTCGGGCTCGGGAGGCCACCGAGCCGCTCGTTGAGCTCGGTCAGCGCGCGGTCCAGCCGCTCGTACACGCTCGCCCGGCTCGGACGCCCTCGACCAACCACGGGTTCACCTCCACTCAGCCCGACAACGACCACACAAACTTGATACACCACGACGTCAGCTAAATGAACTAATCAACTCCGCCCCGGCCGGTTGCCGCCCCGACGGCCGCAACGCCACGCGCCTTGTACCGCAACCCCAACACGTCGCCGCGCACCACAGCCACGCCCTACGGTCACGTCACCTCCTCCACGACCTTCTCCGCGTCCCGCACCCGGATCTCCCCTGACATCAACTTCGGCAACAGCGTGTCCCGCAAATGGGACAATTCCCGTGATTCAATCCGTGCGTGGGATGCAGCTTGGCATAGGACGGAAATCTGATGGCGACAAACACCACCCATGGTGCGCGGGTCGACGACTTTGGCACTAAGGACATCCGCGGGGGGTACTCGCTGGTGGCTATTCGATGTACCTGCGACTTTGCTCGACAGTTCCACCAAGAACTCCTCCTGTACGCAGACCGCCCAAATCTCGTGAGTCGTGAAGCCTGGCGCCGGCTCTAGCACCAAGAACTCGGTAGACGCGATCGAGGGAAGTAGAGGTGTCGGATGTACATTCCACACCCTCGGAGTGGCCGGGTTCAGCTTCGAAATAAGAACGGACGGGTTAGATACTAGAAACTTCCCGCTCTTAACCAACCCAGGATCCACAATTTCAGGAAGGTGGGAACTGTCGAATGCCGGCAGGCTGTAGTGGGCGACGACCGGAACATCCAACACATCTGGTACTACTTGGCCTCGCCTTTGATCGACCAGATCTGCCAAGCTGACTCGCTTTGTCTTAGACACTGCGCCGACCAGCGTACGGGCCAAATTCTCGGCAGTTATGGATATTCGACCGTTGACCGCGATCTTGTCGTCCAGCGCCCCAAGGAGTCCAACAATTGCTCGCTGCTCCGTCAACGACGGAAGTGAGATCGGCAGTTTCCGGAGCTGCGACAAATTGAATCCCGGGACCGAGCTGCCGATCGAAACATTATTTACCTGCGCGACGAACACTGGAGATGTAAAGAGATAGTAACAGAACACAGGATCAGCGATGTCGAGATTTGGGGTAAGCTTCATCTGTTTGTTTGAAATGAGGTACCGTTCGTAGTGTGCATTGTCGTCGACCAAGCCGACTTGCCCAATCGTTCCCCAGCAAGTGAAAATGAGGTCGCCTTTTGCAACAATACTCCGAGAAAATTCAGCCGCCTTTGATTCTTCGACGAATACGAAGTCATCTTCTACCAGGCGAGAACCAACCTCTACACTAAGGTTACTGCCACGGATCACGGGAATTCCCGACTCTCTGAAGAATCGCGACCCTATTGCCGAACCAAACGGTCCAGTAGCAAGAGAATTCTTACCGGGGGCCGCGATATCAGCGACACTATATGTCTTCCACTCAGACATCGAAGCGCTCCAGTTGGGTGCGGACGACGCGCTCCAAACGAGCAGATTCGTCGAAGTGTTCGTATAGTTCCTTGGTCAGGCGGGCGATCTTGTCGGCGGTCGGTTCGTCGTTGGAGGTGTCGATCTCGGCGGCGCCGACGTACCGGCCGGGGGTGAGCACGTGCTCGTGCTGGCGGATCTCGTCCAGTGAGGCCGAGCGGCAGAAGCCGGGGATGTCCGCATACGGCTCCACGCCTGCCGAGGCGGTGCCGCGCCAGGCGTGGTAGGTGCCGGCGATCTTCGCCAGATCCTCGGCGGTCAACTCTCGTTCGGTCCGGTCGATCATTGTGCCCATGGTGCGGGTGTCGATGAACAGCACCTCGCCGCGTCGGTCGGTGAGTTTGCGGGAGCCGTGCGGTCCCTTGTCGTCGGCGAAGAACCACAAGCATGCGGGGATCTGGGTGGTGCGGAACAACTGTGGTGGTAGCGCGATCATGCATGCCACCAGGTCGGCCTCGACCATCGCGGCGCGGATCTCACCCTCACCTGACTGCTTGGACGACATCGAGCCGTTGGCGAGGACCACACCTGCGGTGCCGCGCGTGGCGAGCTTGGAGACGATGTGTTGCAGCCAGGCGAAGTTCGCGTTGCCGGCCGGTGGGGTGCCGTAGCGCCAGCGTGGGTCGTTGGCGGTGCGGGCCCAGTCGGACATGTTGAACGGTGGATTGGCGAGGACGAAATCTGCTTTCAGGTCCGGGTGCTGGTCGGCGTGGAAGGTGTCCTCCCATTTCGGCCCGAGGTCGCCGCCGATGCCGTGGATGGCGAGGTTCATCTTCGCCAGCCGCCAGGTCCGTTCGTTGGATTCCTGGCCGTAGACGGCGATGTCGTCGCGGCGCCCCCGGTGGTTGACGACGAACTTCTCCGCCTGCACGAACATGCCGCCGGAGCCGCAGCACGGGTCGTAAACCCGGCCGGCGTACGGTTCCAGTACCTCCACCAGGAGCTTCACGACACTGGCCGGGGTGTAGAACTCGCCACCGCGCTTGCCTTCGGCGCGGGCGAACTTCTCCAGGAAGTACTCATACACCTCACCGAGGACGTCACGGGCCGGCCGGTCGTCGTGGCCGGTGAACCGGGCGTCGCTGATGAGGTCCACCAGTTCACCGAGGCGGCGCTGGTCGACGTTGTTCCGGTTGAATATTTGTGGCAGGACGGCGCGCAGCGCGGTGTTCTGTTTCATCACCGCGTCCATGGCCGCGTCGAGCAGGACGCCGATCTCGCCTCCCTTCGCGCGCGCGGCGAGGTATTCCCAGCGGGACTGCTCCGGCACCCAGAAGACGCCTTCTCCGGTGTATTCGTCGCGGTCGTTGAGGAACATCTCGATCCGGGACTCGTCGATGCCCTGGGCCAGCACCTCCTGGCGGATCGCGTCCCGCCGCTCCTCGAAGGCGTCGGAGACGTACTTGAGGAACACCAGACCGAGCACGAAGTCCTTGTACTGCGATGCGTCCATGGAGCCGCGCAGTTTGTCGGCGGCCTTCCACAGGGTGGCCTTCAGGTCGGCCATGGTGGCGATGCCGGGCAGGCTCGCCTGGTCGGTGCCCTTCTTCCTCGGTGGCATGGTGCTCCTCATCGGGTTTTCCTCGGCGGTGCGGGTCGGTGTCCGGTGGTGGATGCGGTGTCGGGGGTGATGGTCAGCCTGCCAACGGCGAGGCCGGTGGTGGCGATGCGGTCGAGTTCGTCGAGCAACGCCAACTGGCGGCGGACCGCGTCCCGGCGTTCGTCGATCTCCGCGAGCAGTGCATCCAGCCGCGCCACCTCCCCGGCTGGCAACTCCGGGATCGGCAGCGCCTCCAGCCGGTGCGAGGAGCGGACGGCACCGCTCGCCCGCCCCGTCGCACCGCCGAGGCTGCTCAGCAGGGCGGTGAGCACCCTGGGGCGCAGGTGTTCGGTGGCGCCGGCCGGGACCCGCAGCACCCGTGCGGGGAACTCAACCACCGCGAAACCATCCCGGTCCAGGTGGACGCCGAGCCGTGGGGTGAGGGTGACGACCACATCGCCAGGTTCGGTGAACTCGACCCTCGGGTACGTCGTGGCCAGCACCGCCCGGTCGATGCGGCGACTCCCGACCGGGACCCCCCCGGTCAGCTCCGGTGCGCCGAGCAGTGGGTGCTGCCCGTCCGGTGCGAGGTGCGCGGGGTCGATCCGGTTTCCTTTGCGCACGATGAGCCGGCCGTTGGTGATCAGGGTGCCGACCGACTGGCTCACCCGCCCTGTCGGGTCGTCGCGGGTGGCGAGGCCGCTGCGCAGCGGTGCCTGGTCGCCTCCGGTGGAGGCCAGTTGGTTGAGCTCCGCCTCCAGTTCGGCGACCCGGGCGACGGCGGGCCGGGGGTCGGCGGCGATGTCCCGAGGCCCCACGGGGCGGCGGGTGGTCAGCGGCACCTGCGGGCGGAGCAGGGCGGCGACCGCCACCTGCGCCGCGTGCGCCCGCAGGTGGTCCTGGGGGTGGTGCCCGTCCCGCCGCCAGGTGATGACGTCCCAGATCAGGGTGTCGGCGAGCGCGGCGGTCAGCGGCAGGTGGGCGACGTCGGCGAGCAGCACCCGCCCCTGCCACGGTGATTGCGGTTCGTGCCGCAGCACCCACACCGCGGTCTGGTATCCGGGGCGGAACGGCACCAGCCCACCCGGCAGGTGGATCACCGCTTCCATCCGGCCGCTTTCGAGCAGGTCACGGCGGACCGGCCAGGCGGGGTGGTGCGCCGGCAACGCACCGACGAGCAGCTCCGCCGGCCCGAGGACGACCGCGGTCTGGCCGGGGGCGAGCGCCTGGGCGGCGGCCCACACCTCGTCGAGTGGGTTGGTCGAGCCCCGCTCCTCACCCGGCCGGTATGGCAGGTGCAGCAGCGCCACATCGGCACCGGCAGCGGTGCCCACGGCTGAGGTCCCGCCGCCCGTGACCGTGACCCCGGATCGGGGTAGGCCGTGGACCAGCAGCCGGCGCACCACCAGGCGGGCGAGGAACCGGTCCGTACTCGCGACGACGACGCTGACCAGCGTCTCCTCACCCACCTGCTCGTCGCCGACCTGCGCCAGGGCCGCCAGCGCCAGGTCACCACCACTGGCGTCGGGCACGGCCAGCCGCACCGCACCGTGCCGGTCCGCGTGCTCACCGACTCCCGCCAACCCGGCGATGAGCCCGGCCAGCGGCGCGGTGACGGTGTCCACGAACAGGTCGGGAACACCGAGCCGGTGCCGGGTGGCGAGGAGTTGCTCGTAGGCTCCCCGGCAGCCCCACCCGGCCTCGATCAGCTCGTCAACGACCGTGGGCAGCCAGCCGAGCCCGTCCGGGATCGCGTCGATCTCGCCGCGCAGCAGCGTGTCGCCGGGATCGAGGTGGGCGGCCCGGTCGCGCAAACCAGCCAGACACCGCCCGCCGGCGTCGGGTCCGGCGTGCTCGGGTCCGGCCTGCTCCGGCTCGGCGTGCAGCGGCTCGTCGTCGAGGTGACGCAGGCAGATCAACGCGGTGATCGCGCCGATGAGTTGCCGTGGCGACAGCATCCGCCCAGAGACCTGTCCGGACGGCTGGGCGGATGACGGGTCGGACACCACCTCGGACGCGGCGTCGCCGGTCAGGCAGGCGAGCAGGTGCAGCCGCAGGTCGGCCTCGATCCTGTCGCGCTCGGCCCGACCCGTGCCGACCAGCCAGTCCACGACCTTGCGGGCGTCGAACAGGGGGCGTGCGGTGTCTCCGGCGGCCGGGGTGGGGAAGTCGGGGTGGCGGCGGCGCCAGGTGGTGACCACCGGGCGTTTCACCGCCGCCAACTCCGCGATCTCCGGCATGGAGATGAGTGAGCCGGGAAGCATGGTCGCGCTCGGCACTGACTCACCTCCGCCTGTCGTCTCCACCGAACCGAGTGAGTGCTGACAGTAACGACAGCGCGGAAGCAGAACAAGTCTCTTGCCGATAACCCTAGTTATCAGCAAGAGACAACATGATCGACTCGCGTTGTCGATGGTCTGGTGCTGTCATCGATCCACCGCACTTCCACGACGTGTGCATGGCACCCGTCTCCGCATCGCCGCTCGGCGCCGTGGAACGCAGCCAGCTTCCACTTCCCCACTTCCGCCGAGGGACACATCAAATGGAATCCCCCGATCCAGTGACAGTCGACCAGATCCTCCTCGGGCGCCTCGATGACGCCGCCCTCCCCGAGATCGCCACCAACCTGATCCTCGGCGCCGTACTCGGTGAGGACGAGTTCCGCGCGACGCTCGGTGGGCAGGTGCCGCCGAGACCCGCGCCACCGCCGGCTGACGAACAGTCCCCGACCCGGGTGGGCACCTATCTCGCCGGCATTGAGGTGACCGGTTTCCGGGGTATCGGACCGACCACCACACTCGACCTGCACCCGGGACCCGGACTGACGATCGTCACCGGCCGCAACGGGTCGGGGAAGTCCAGCTTCGCCGAGGCCGCCGAGTTCGCCCTCACCGGGAACAACAAGCGGTGGGCCGGACGCAGCGACGTCTGGTGGAAAAGTTGGCGAAATCTGCACACCGACGAGGCGCCAGCGATCCGGATCCGGCTTGGCGTTGACGGACAACGCCAAGCCGCCACCATCGAATGCCGGTGGACGACCGGTGGCGAACTCACCGACTGGAGCGGTTTCCTCCAGGTCACCGGCGAACCCCGGGGGTCCGTCGCCGACCTCGGCTGGGAACGCCCGATGGAGCTGTACCGCCCGTTCCTGTCCTACGCCGAGCTCGGCGGGCTGCTGGATGGCAGACCGAGCGAGATCCACGACTCCCTGCACCGCATCCTCGGACTGGATCAGCTGGTCAAGATCGACAAGATGCTCAAGGACGCACGCAAGGAGATGAACGATCAGCGCGCCATGGCGGCCGCAGATCTGCCGGCGCTTCGGGACATGCTCGCCACACACCCCGATCCCCGCGCCCGGCAGGCCGAGGACGCGCTCGCCGGCAAGGCCGCCGACCTGGAGCGGCTCGTGGAGCTGGCCACCGCCGACGACCGGGCCAGTGATCGTTCGGCCACCCCGCTGCGGCAGCTCGACGTCCTTGAACTCCCCGAGCGGGACGTCATCGCCGCCGATGTGGAACGGCTACGCGCAGCCCTGCGGGACATCGACGATCTGGCCGGCACCCCCGCCGAGGAAGCCAAGGTGATCGCCGCCCTGCTGCGTGACGCGCTCCAGCACCAGCAGGGTCACCCAAACCAGCCGTGCCCGGTCTGCGGTGGCCGCACCCTCGACGAGGAGTGGGCGCGACAGGCCCGCGCCGAACTGGAACGGCTGACCACACGCGCGACGCGGATGGATGAGGCCCACGGCGCCGAACGCGCAGCCCGCCGCGCGCTTCGCGAGCGGCTCCCGGTGTCACCGGGGTTGCTCGATCTGGACCTCACCACCGATAGGGTGCACCTCGGCGAGCTGCGGGCACGGTGGCGGCAGTGGGACGACCTGCTTGCTGCCGGCCCCGGTGCCGGTGCCGGTGCCGACGATGGGGTGACGGTCGTCGCGGCGGCACTGCCCGCGTACGACGAGCTCCTCACCGCCCTGCACCCCGCCCAGGTGGCGGCCCGACACGCGCTGGAACGCCGCCAGCAACGGTGGCAGCCCATCGCCGACCGGCTGCGGGGCTGGGTCGAGACGGAGCGCGACAGCCGGCAGGCCGCCCGGCTGTACACCGCGCTGCAGAAGGCGATCGCCTGGCTGAAAATCGTCGCCGACCAGGTCCGCAACGATCGTCTTGCTCCCGTCGTCGCGCAGGCGACCGAGATCTGGAACACCCTCCGCCAGGAAAGCAACGTCGACCTGGCAGGGGTCCGGCTGGCCGGCACCGGCAGTCAGCGTCATGTCGAACTCGACGTCAACGTTGACGGTGTCCCCAGTGCCGCCCTGGGGGTGATGAGTCAGGGAGAACTGCACTCGCTGGGGTTGGCACTGTTCCTGCCCCGGGCCACGATGCCGGAGAGCCCGTTCCGGTTCCTCGTCATCGACGACCCGGTGCAGTCCATGGACCCGGCGAAGGTCCACGGCCTCGCGCAAGCGCTGGCCGTAGTTGCCCGGGACCGCCAGGTCATCGTCTTCACCCATGACGACCGGCTGCCGATGGCGGCGCGGCTGCTCCAGATCCCGGCGCGGATCGTCACCATCAGCCGCTTGCCGGGGTCGCGGGTCATGGTCGCATCGGACGGGAACGGCGACCCTGCCCTGCGGTACCTGGACGACGCCCGGGCGATCACCCAGGATGAGGGCATGGCCCAGGCGGCACGGGTGCGTATCGTCTGTGGGCTGCTCCGCGACGCCATCGAATACGCCTGCCACGAGGTGATCCGCCGCCGTCACCTGACCAATGGCGTGCCGCTTGCCGAAACGGAACGGATGCTCGCTGAGCAGCACCGCACCCGCCGGCTGCTTGCTCTGGCGCTCGGCGGCGACGGGCGCACCGATGTCTCGGACGAGAAGCTGCGGCGGCTCGACCGCTCCTCGCCGCAGGTGGTGACGGTGCTCAACAAGGGGGTGCACGGCACCGGCAACATCCCGTCGCTGGGTGGCCTGGTCGACTACACCCGGCGGTTGGTTGACGGGTTGCGGCGGTCATGACCCCGCCCGAGTTGCTCGAACTGACCGCGAGGTTGCTCGCTGGACCGCCACCGAGCATGCGGAGCTGCTGGCAAAGGGGCTGCGTGGTGCTGACCCGGGCGGCCCTGGAGGACACCCTGGCAGGGTACTGGAACCGCACCGAACCCACCCTGGCCGGCAGCCCGATGCGGCACCAGCTCCTCGCCCTACCGTTCTACGCCGACGAGGAGGTCGCGGTGCGGGCCCGTATCGCCTGGTCCGGGTTGTGCCGGGCAGCACACCACCACAGCTACGAACTGGCACCGACCACCGCTGAGTTGCACGGCTGGTTGCGGGACGTCACGGCCGTGCTGCGTCTGCTGTCAGACGGAAAGGACCGCTGACGGATGCCGCCCTGGACCCGTTGACAGAGCCTGATCGGTCACGCGGGTACGCCAGCGCCGCTTGGCGCTGCCTTCAACCACCTCCATGGAGTCCAGCAGGATCGAACCACATCAAAGATTCTTGACTCGCACGACGTCTCGTTGACAAATAGCGGAGACCTGGAACCCCAGCGTCATCGCCGACACCGGGACCGGGAGAGGGAGAGGGAGAGGGAGAGGGAGAGGGACCGGGACGATCGCCCGTACGACGCTCACCTGATCCCCGCCCACCCGACTGGAATCCGGTCCGGGCAAGGTCCGGGCTAACTCCGGGGCACGGGGAGGGCGAGCATGCCGCGCAGGTCGGTCACGGCCGGGCGGGTGTGCTGCTCCAGCGGGACGGCACGCAGCACCATCCGGCCGGTCTCGGCGATCATGGTGTTGCGGAAGGTGACCGGCAGCGCGTCCAGCACGCCGGCCGCCCGCTGCACCCCCTGGTCCACGCCACCGTTGACGACCGTGCACAGCGCCCCGTGCAACTGGGTGTTGACGCGGTACTGGTAGTCGAGCGCGGACGTCGTGAGGTGGTCGCGGGCGCGGTCGCCGGCCGGTTCGTCGCCGCTGCCGGCATGCACCCAGCTCGCGGTGAAGTCGACCTGGTCCCGGGTCCAGAAGGTCGGCCCGGTCGCCCGCAGGTCGGCCTCGCTCAGGGTGACGAGGGTGTTCAGGGCCCGGCGGGCCTCCTCATGCCGGCCGAGCAGCGACAGGGCCTTGGCCTGGGTCGAGGCGATCTTCGCCGACCCGACCGAGGGGCGTGGGCCGGCGATCCGCCGCGCCTGCTCGGTGAGCACCAGCACGGTGTCCGGGTCACGCTGGCCGTAGAGGCCGAAACCCGCCTCCTCGGCGCGGACGAGCACCCGCAGGTCGCGGTCGGTGGTCGCGTCGGCGGCGGTGCGGGCGGTGCGCCACCAGCGGATCGCCGGACCGTGCTCACCCAGGCGGGTCAACGCGTTGGCCTGGAGCATCGCGAGCATCGCCGCGACCCGGTGCAACTCGATCGCCTCCCGGCCCGGGGACGCGGCGTCGATCTGCTGCCGCACCGCGAGCAGGTCCATGGCGAGATCGTCGCGGACCTGGGCCGGTGGCCGGGTCCGGATGGCGTACAGGTGGTCGGCGCAGGTGATCTCCCACTCCTCCGGGGTCCGCGGCTCCTGCGCGCTGGTCAGCGCGAGATCGAGGAGTTGCCGCACCGACTCCGAAGACAGGCCGAACGCGCCCGAACCGAGGCCGGTGGCTGCCCACTGCAACAGCCGGCGCCGTTCCATCGCGTCCCCCTGCACCTCCCCGGACCTGCCCAGCCACGGTAGCCCGGCGGGGGACGGCTCGTCCCAGGAGATGTCCAGAAATCCGGCAAATGGCCCGGAGTTGGCACGATCGCCGGCCGGATGGTGGGCTTGGCGATCGGCCCGGTAGTCGGCTAGGTCGGCGAGGAGATCGGGGATACCGCATTCGTAGAGTTGCGCCAGCCGGTCCAGCACGGCCAGCGACGGCTCGTGCCCGGTGGAACTGGGCCAGACCTCCCAGTACGAGATGTTCTTCGAGGTCTTGGGCGCGTCCGGCCACCGGGCGGTCCACCGGTCAGCGACCTCGCGCTGGCTCCAGCCGTGCGCCATGCGGAGAGCGACCCGCGCGTTCACGCGGTAGCGCCGCCGGAAGTCCTCGGCGATCTCCACCCAGTCCTTGCCCGCGCGTCGCATCTGCTCGGCGAGCCGGGCGCGCTGCTGGCGGAGGCTGCGTGACGTGTCGGTCATGGTCCTCTCTGCGGCGGGTTCGTCGGTGAGCGGTCGGCGGATCGACGGTACCGCGCAATCGTGCCGCCACCCACCGTCACCAAATCTTCCCGGTCCGGCCGGGAATCGCGATGCCCGAAACTCACCGGCCACCAGGGTCGCCGAACCCGACCGGGCACGCAACGGTAGGAGACGCTCACGTCAAGTGACCGGAAGGGTGTGTTTGTCCGCTCATCCACCGGCCCCGCCCCTTCGGGGCGACGTGGGCTCCCCGGCCGGACGCGCCCGACGCGGGTAGACCCGTCCGGACCGGGTCGAGGGGGCGTGGTGGTGGTTCCCCCGGCCGCCGCCACGCCCCGCCACCAGCATCGACCGGAGGGCACGGGATGAGCACGACCGCGGAGACCATCGTGTTGTTGCGCGAGGCGATCGCGGCGCTGGAGCGGGCCACCGCCGGGCCGGCACCCGCCGGGGAACTGCGGCGTGTGGTCGACGCGATCCCCGGCATCGTCGACCAGGTGCGGGCGCTGCTGGCGGTTGCCGAACGGCTGGACGCGCCACCCGGGTCGTGCTCGCTGGGCTGGGGGGTCTGCCCCGAGCATGGCGCCACCCTGGTCACCGCGGCCGGCCGGTCACGGTGCACGGTGTGCGGCACCACCTGGGACCACGACCGGGAGGACCGGCACTGCCGGGAGCCGGCCGCCTTCCTGCTGGGTGCCGCCCCGGTCTGTCGGGGGCACGCCGTCGCGGCGCCGACCCGGGCCCGGCTCACGCCGCTGGACACAGTCACCTGAACCCAGCCGCCCGCGGGGTCCAGCGGCGTTCGCCGGGCCGGCCTCCGGCAGCACCCCCGACACCGTGTTGATCAGGTCGGTGGGCGAGATCTGCACGGCGGCGGCGAGGGCAGCGATGTCGTGCCGGCTGAACCAGTGGCAACAGCCCGCGTTCCACCTTGCTCAACCACGACTTGCTGTGTCCAGCCAGACCGGCGACGACCTCAAGGCTCAGTCCACGGCTCAACCGCGCCGAACGGGCCGCCGCGCCCACACGAAGGGTGGAGTCGCGACGGGTGGCTTCCTGCATCGCCCCCCGTGCTCTCGCGGCGGGTCCGGGCGCCGCACCGCCGGACCCGCTCCGCACACGATAGGCAACTGGAGCGGCCACGGCCACGGCCACGGCCACGGTCACCGCCACCGCGTCGCCGGCAGCCTTCCCGTTCGGTAGGTCGCGGGGGTGATCCCGGCTGTGCTGGACCTCGCGTGGTGGCGGCAGCAGTGTTCGTCGACCTCGACCGGTGGCTGGCCGGCCCGGCCGGCCCGGCGGAGGGGCGCCACCCGCTGCCCGACCCGCAGCTGTTCGCCGAGGGCATGGCGCAGCTGGGCATCGGCGACGACACGGTCGTGCTCGGCTACGACGACGCCGGCCGCGGCCAGGCTGGTGTGGATGCTGCGCGCCACCGACCAGGCCACGGTGCTGCTCGACGCCCGCGACGGGGAGCGCTACCGGGGCGAACAGGAGCTGATCGCCCCGCGCGCCGGCCTCGGACCCGGCCGGCTCTACCCCGGCTCGTGGTCGCAGTACAGCCACGACCCGACCCACCCGGTCGCGACCGGCGTTCCGCCGAGCCAGGTCACGCCGACGACGTGACCCGCCCTCACCGCACCGCGGCGCCCCGGCCGAAGGCGTAGACGAGCTGCTGAACCCCCGCCTTGACCCGCTCCCGGTAGTAGACCCGCTGCCACGGCTCCCAGCCGATGCCGGTGGTCTCCAGCTGCGTGGTGCCGGCTCCGGTGCCGGTCTCGACGACCAGCCCGATCCGGTTCACCGGCACGGTGCCCGCGGTGCCGTCCGCGTGCGGGACCAGCCCCCGCTTCGAGGAGGGGCCCGCCATCCCGACCAGCTCACACGGCAGGCGCAGCGTGATCGCCCACATCCCTGTGTGGCTTGTCCAGCAGCCAGGTCTCGACCACGTGCGCCGCAACAGAGATCGACGCCCCGCTGGGCGTCGCCACAACCGTCACCGGCACGTCGTGGTGGTTGGTGACGATGGCGGTGACGATCGCAGCCTCGCAGTCGACCGTGGAGGCGATGTTGATCCAGCCCGGCGACGCCGCAGGCGGACCCGTCGGCGTCGGGTCGGGCGGGGTGCTGGGGCCGCCCGCAGCGCTGACCTCAGTCGTACGGCGCTCCCCAGCACCTCCTGCTAGCGGTCGGCGTTGATCCGCCACCACCACAGCCGCTGGACCGCGAGCGTGAGGACGCCTGCGGTGATGATCGCAGCCAGGTTGACCGCCAACTGGACCGCGGAGCCCACAGCCTCCGCCGGAACCCGGTACGCCGCCGCGACGGCGACGTTTGCCGCTGCCGGAACCGTCGTCACCGAGATCAACACACCGACAAGTGCCCCGGACCTGGCCGAGGTGACCGACAGGATGCCGGCGATCCCAGCGAGGAATCCGACGACCCACGACAGCGCGTCCGGGCGCCAGATGAAATCCGTCAGCGGGCGTTCGGACAGCAACATCGCCTTGCTGACCAGACCCATGCCGGTGAGCGCCCAGGTCGCCAACGCCGTCGCGGCCATCGCGCTCGGGAAGCCCACGAGGAGGGCGACCGCCGATCGGGCGACCATCGCCGTACGCCGTTGGATCAGCCCCACACAGATCGCGGCGAGCGGCCCGAACTCGGGCCCGACGACCATGGCACCGACGACAAGAATCGGTTGGTCCAGCAGGACGCCGATCGCCGCGATGATCGTCGCGACGGTCAACAACACCAGGAAAGTGGCCGACAGTCGGGTCTCCTGACCGGTCTTGTGCTCGATTTCCTCCCAGACGACCGCGTCCACGCCCAGGCCAGGCGCCCGCTGTGCGGCGCGCTCGGCCGAGGCGGACAAGGTCACGGCGACGTCCTCGATGGCGATCGAACCGGACTGGTCGATCCCCAACCCGCGCAACCGCTCCAACACCTCGTTCGCGCCCTCGCGGGCGACGTCGCAGAGGATCACGTCCCCGGCCGGCTCGCGCGCGGCACCGGGCAACACGATCACACCCGTGACGGCCGGGCTGCCGTCGAACACCTCCAGCACCGCGTCGGCCCGCTCCACCACCGCGATGACCCTCAGGTGCAGCACTGGCTCCTCCTCCGCTCATCCTCGACCAGTCCGTTGCTGCGCCGAGCCGCGCGCACCCTACCCACGAGGTGAGGTGCCCCGGGGATTTCGGACAGGGTGCGGGTGAGGTCTTCGGCAGCGTGGTGGGGCCGCACGCCCACACCGTCACTGAATTCACAGGTCAACGCGATATTCACAGGTCAACGCGATGTGCCGGCGTGGGCATCTTGGTTCAAGTTCCCCTCGGACGCACCTTCATTGCTCCACCAGCGTGCGGGTCGCGGTTCGCCGGGGCCCGCACCTTCTGCTGTGACGGCCGGTAGGTGGGTTGCGGCTGGTGGCTGAGCTATCGATACCAGCCCTCCGGTCGTCCGGGGGCGACGACGGTGAAGCCACGGGCCCCGGCGGCTTGGGCCTGCCGGCGGTCGTAGGTGAGGAAGTCGGTCTCCGCCAGCTCCATTGCCGCGATCAGATGGATCGCGTCAGCGGTGCGCAGGAACGTCCCGGGCGGTGAGGGAAGGCGACCGGCACGCCACAGGCCGGCCTCATCGACGGCAAGCAGATCGATCTGCCGCAACAGCAGCCCCGCGGAGGCTGCGTCCACGCCCGCCCTGGTCACCGTCCGGGTCAGCTCCGCGATCGTCAACTCGCTGGAGGTCGTCCGGTCGGGGGCGGCAGCCAGATACGCGCCGAGCGCGGCGGTCTCAGCCTCTGCGATCAACAGCTTCGCCAGTGCGGAGGTGTCCGCGTACGTCACCGGACCCCCACCCGACCGCCACCGAGGGCATCGTGACACCGAGGCATCAGCCGCGGTCCTCCGCAAGGAGGTCGTCACTGGGCCGGACGGACCGCACCGGTGTCGGCAGCGCACCAAGATCCAGGCCCGTCCCGGTCCGCAGCAGGCCGGCCGCGATCAGGCGCGTGCGCCGGTCGCTGCCCGCCGGGACCATCACCGCAGCAGGCACTCCCCCATTCGTGATCAACACCGACTCCCCCTCAGCGACACGCCGCAGCAATTCGCCGGAGTTGTTGCGCATCTCACGCTGGCTCACCGATTCCACCACCCAACCGTAGCATGCCGTAGCACGCATCGATGCGGCATTGGCATCGACCGGGATGGCCGGATGATCAGGTGCCGGTGGGTGCCGCGACCACCCCGGACCTGGCCCGGATCGATGGGGTGACCGCGAGCACGATCACCACGGTGCCGGCCGCGAGCAGCACCAACCCGGCCACCAGCAGCGTCGCGGACAGCCAGCCGAGCGCCGGCACGGTCGCTGCCGCGTCGGCCCGGACCGCGATACCGGATCCGCCGTCGGTGTTCATCACCACGAACGTCCAGGTCCCGGACTGCACCGGCCAGGTCAGCGTCTGGGTGCCGGTCCCCGGCCACCGCGTCGGAGCGGGCGATCCCCACGAACACCGCGCCCTCCGGCACGGTCGGCGTGACCCACGGATCAGGATCTCGCTGACGCCGGCCGGAGCCACTCCACGTCACCCGTCAGGTGACGTGCGACGTCCATGGCCACCGCCATCCCCGCCAGATCTCCCATCCTCGGTCCGATCAAGTTCGGGGTCGGCGCTCCGAGGCGGGAGCCCGTCGCCAATCCGCGCCGTTCAGCACCCGAACGCGATGAATCATGGATCCCGCGCTGGCTCCCCACGTGCAACGCTGGAGCTCTCGCAGGCCGGCACGCGAGTCACCTGGCGCCTCGATATCCTGGCCGCCCCGGCACCATCCGCCCGGCCGGCGCCGGACGGTCCACGAGGAGGTCAGGTCCGGTGCGCTGGGACCCCGATCAGTACTTGAGGTTCGCTGATGACCGCGGCCGCCCATTCCAGGACCTGATCGCCCAGGTGGCCGCCGACGACCCGGCGGTGATCGTCGATCTCGGCTGCGGACCGGGAAACCTCACCCGTACGCTCGCCGCCCGGTGGCCCAGGGCCCGGGTGGAAGGCCTCGACGCTTCCCCGGAAATGATCAGGCGCGCCCAGGTCCGGCCTGACGGACAGCCCGGCGAAGCCTGGACCGACACCGCCGACGTCCGGGCCGACCGGGGTACTGTCGCCTTCAGGCTGGGCGACCTGCGTGACTGGACGCCCGAGGCTCCGGTGGATGTCATCATCAGCAACGCCACCCTGCAGTGGGTTCCCGAGCACCTGGACCTGCTCGACCGGCTGGCCCGCTGGCTGCGGCCCGCGGGGTGGCTGGCGTTCCAGGTGCCGGCGAACTTCCGCGCACCCGCACACACCGAACTCGCCGACGTCCTGGACTCTCCGCGCTCGCGGGACCGGCCTGCGCCCGGTGTTGACCGCGCTGTCGGCCGCCGAGGGAGCGGAGTTGGAGGCCGAGTACGGCAGGCGGCTGCGGCTCGCTTATCCGCCGCAGGAGTTCGGCACCGTGCTCCCGTTCCGGCGCATCTTCGCCGCGGCCCAACGACCAGGACAACCGGTCTGAGGCCGCCTGCGGCACCGCCGCCCCCGAACCTCCATGGCTCCTGCCGGCGGTTACGCATCGGTGGGTGATGGCCGAACCGGCCAGGGACGGAACGGTGACAGGCCCGCATCGCACACCGGCTACCCGCTAGACAAAATGGCATGATGCGTCCAACTGGACTCCTTGACGATATTCGTTCGCGGTGACATGGTTGGGGCGTGGTGGACGAGCGAACCGGACACATCCTTGATGCGGCCCTCACGGTCTTCTGCCAGTACGGGTACGGCAAGACCACCATGCAGGACATCGCCCGCGCCGCCGGGATGTCCCGTGCCGCCCTCTACCTGCATTTCCCCAGCAAGGAAGGCCTCTTCCGGGAGGGATCCCGACGGGCACACTTCCGGGCGCTCGACCAGGTGGACGCCGCCCTGGCGGCACCGGGTGACGTGGTCTCCCGGATCGACGCCGCGATGGCCGCCTACTTCGGCGGCCTGATGGCGCAAATCACCTCCAGCGTCCACGGCGGGGAACTTCTCGACGCCAGCATCGCGGTGACCGGGGACATCGTCGGGGAAGCCCATGCCGCCCTGGTGGCCCGGCTGGCCGGAGCGCTGGACGCAGCCTCGGTGGCCGGCGAGGTGCAGTTCTCGACCGCCGGCACAACCGCCCAGGACATCGTGGTCCTGCTGCTCGCGGCCGCGGACGGGTTGACGAAGGCGAGCACGGACCCGCGGGAGTGGCGGGAACGACGCGCGTTGCTCCTCCGCCTGGTTCGCGCGGGGATCGCGCCATCCAACGCCGAGACACCCGCCGGTCATCGTGATGCCGGACGCGCCGCCGGGTGGTCGCAGCCATGACGGGGAGCGTGGTGCGGACGGGGCCGGGTCGGGTCCGGGGCCTGGATGTGGGCGGTGTGATGGCGTTCAAGGGTGTGCCGTATGCGGCGGCGCCGCAGGGGGCGCTGCGCTTCCGGCCACCGGAGCCGGTAGCGGCGTGGACCGGGATCCGGGACTGCGTCGCGTTCGGGTCCGCCCCGCCCCAGTTGGCGCCCGCTCCGGGCGCGCCGGCAGCGTGGCGGCCCGGGGACGGTCTGGACTGCCTGACCCTGAACGTGTGGACCCCGGACCCCGCTGCGGCGGGCCTGCCGGTCATGGTGTGGATCCATGGCGGGCTGTGGAAGCACGGCGCGTCGAGCATGCCGCAGTACGACGCCACCGCCCTGGCCCGGTCCAGGGTCGTGGTGGTCACGGTCAACTACCGGGTCGGGTTCGAGGGCTTCGGCCACCTACCGGGTGTTGCCGACAACCGGGGCCTGCGTGACCAGATCGCCGCCCTGGAATGGGTCCGGTCCACCATCGCAGCCTTCGGCGGTGACCCCGGGAACGTGACGGTGTTCGGCCAGTCCGCCGGTGCCGCCTCCATCGCGCTGCTGGTGGCGGCACCGGCGGCCGCGGGGCTGTTCCGCCGGGCGATCGCCCAGAGCATCCCCGCCGGGCAGCGTTCCCCCACCGAGGCCCAGGAGGTCACGGAGGCGATCGCGCGGGCCGCCGGCGTACCGCCGACCGTGGCCGGGTTCGCCGGGTTGCCTCCGGAGGCGATCCTCGCCGTCCAGGACGCGCCGCTGCGCGGCCGTGACGCGGGGTTCACCGCCTTCGGGCCCGTCGTCGACGGCGACCTGGTGACCGGGCCGCCCTGGCAGGCGCTCCAGGCCGGTGCCGGCCGGGGGGTGGACCTGATCTGCGGGTTCACCCACGAGGAGTGGCGGGGCCAGGGTCCACCGGCCCCGCCCGGCGTCGACCTGGCGGTCGTCGCCGAGAGCGTCGGCCTGACCCGGGAAGCGGCGGGCGCCTACCGCCGGGCATCGCCCGGAACCAGCGACACCGACCTGTTCACCGTGATGCTGTCCGACGCGCTGGTCCGCATGCCGACACTCCGGGTCGCACAGGCACATGCCGGCGCGGGTGGCCGGACGTGGCTGTACGACTTCGCCTGGCCAGGACCCACACTCGGAGCCGGGCACGGGATCGACGTCCCGTTCGTGTTCGACACCGGCACCACCCGGTACGCCGCCCGCTTCCTCGGCTCGCCACCACCAGCCGGCTTCGGGTCGCTGTCCGGGCAGATCCGGCGCGCGTGGACCGGCTTCGCCGCCACCGGCGACCCGGGCTGGCCCCGCTTCGACCCCACCCACCACCGGACCCGGATCTGGGACACCACCCCCCGCGACGCCGACGACCCCCTCGCCGGCTCCCGCCACATCTGGCAGAACCACGCCCGCCCCACGATCACATCCAGGAGCCACCCCCGTGCCTCTACCACGTGAGCTGACCGACCTGCCCTACGCGCCGTACCTCGAACCGTTCACCGGCCGGATCATCCCCGGCGCCGTCCACGACGGCGCGCACGTTGACGCCGCCACGATCGAGGACGTCAACGCCGGCACCTCCCGGTTCCTGGAGACCGCATTCTCCGCGGTGACGTTCACCAGGGGAAGCATGCGCGGCGCGCGATTCAACGACGTGTGGCTGCGGGCCGTCCGCTGGGCGGGCACCAGCCTGGTGGAAACCGACTGGGTGGACGCCGAACTGATCTCCACCGCGATCGTCGGGGTCGAGATGCACTCCAGCATCCTGCGCCAGGTGACATTCCACGGCTGCAAACTCGACTCGGTCAACCTGCGCGGGGCAACCATCACCGACGTCCGCTTCACCGACTGCCAACTGCGCGACGTCGACCTCGCCGGAGCGTCCCTCACCAACGTCAGCTTCCCCGGATCTCGGCTCGGACCGATTCGGTTCGCGAAGGCCCAGATGACGAACGTCGACCTCACCCAGGCCACCGCACTGGAGATCGACGACGGGATCGACGCCCTCCGGGGTGCCACCATCACCCAGACGCAGCTGTACGAACTGGCGCCGTGGTTCGCCCACTCCGCCGGTGTCACCGTCCAAACCTGACTCCGGACCTCGACCCCACGGCGCCAGTGCGCGGCCGGGCTCCAGTGCCAGCCGGGTTCACGTCGCGGTCGGTCCGGTCACGTCGTCGGGTCCGCCGTTCGGTTGATCAAGAACGGCAGTGAGGTAGTGGTCCAGGACGGCCATGGCCGCGTGGCCGGCGCCGGACCCAGGGTTGCCAGATGATCCCGCAGGTGCGCGGCCATCTGGCCGGCGAGCTGTCCCAGCGCGGCCTGTAGCCCGCGACTGCTGGCGATCCGCAGCGAAGTTCGCGGCGTTACCAGTGCGCCCTGGCGCGTCTCCTGCCGGCGGCCCGCGAACAGGTGGACGTGCCCGCATGCATATGAGCGTGCTTGGGAGCCGTCAGGCTTGCGCGGTTGAGCCGATGTACTCGTGGCGGCTGCGCCGCCGTTCTCGTTTGAACTGAGCCACTGGGCCTTCTCGTGCTTCCGTCGGATCACCTGCCCTCGCCTGAGGG
>JACQDL010000049.1 GCA_016201065.1 Actinomycetota bacterium | reverse complement strand
CCGGTCTCATTCCGAACCCGGAAGCTAAGCCCTTCAGCGCCGATGGTACTGCCCGCGTGAGTGGGTGGGAGAGTAGGACACCGCCGGACATACTCGATGTTGTGGGGGTCACCACACCGGTGACCCCCACAACACATTTGACGGGCATGATGACCCGAGGGAGTGCGGTCGCATGGGCGAGCACCCGCGCGGGGGCGGCGTGGGCCGGCCGAGTAATGGGGCGAGGCCCGTTCGGAATCCCGCGGGCGGTGGCGGGGCCGGAGCGGCCCGCGGACGGCGCCCGAGCTCCGGCGGCGCCTCGGCTGGGGGCGCGGCCTCGGATCGGCGTGCTGGAGCTGGTCGATCCGGCCGGCCGGCACGTGCCGGTACCGGTAGGCGACCGGTCGCGCGGGTCGAGGCGGCGAAGCCATCGTGGCCCGATCTTCCTGAGGATACCGACGTCGAGCTGCTGGGGCCGGAGGTGCTGGCGCAGCTCCGGCCGCTCGGGCACGCCGCGGAGCTTGTCGCGCGACACCTCGTCGCAGCGGGACAGCTGCTGGTGGACGACCCGGCTCGGGCGCTGGAGCACGCACGGGCGGCGCGGTCCCGTGCCGGCCGGATCGGGATTGTCCGCGAGGCCGCCGGCCTCGCGGCGTACCACGCGGGAGAGTGGTCCGAGGCGCTCGCGGAGCTGCGGGCGGCCCGGCGGCTGACTGGCGATCCTCAGCACCTTCCGGTCATGGCTGACTGCGAGCGCGCGTTGGGTCGGCCGGAACGCGCGTTGCGGCTGGCCACCTCGGCGGAGGCCGACCGCCTGGACCAGGCCGGCAGGATTGAGATGCGGATCGTGCACGCCGGCGCGCGGCGCGACCTCGGCGAGCTGAGCGCGGCATTGCTGGTGCTCCAGGGGCCGGAGCTGGATCGCGAGCGGCTCGATCCCTGGCGGGCACGGCTCTGGTACGCCTACGCGGACCTGCTGGTCGCCGCGGGCCGTCGGGCCGACGCACGGGAGTGGTTCGTCGCCGCGGCGCTCGCGGACGAGGAGGGCGAGACCGACGCGGACGAGCGCATCGAGGCCCTCGACGCGAGCGATGCCGACCCGGCGGCTGGCGACCCAGAGGAGTTGGACCCGGTGGAGTTGGACCCAGAGGACTTGGACCCAGAGGACTGGGACCCGGGCGTGGATGATCCGACAGCGACGGGCACGGCCGGTGCGGCGGGCGCCGAGGCTGGTCGAGCCGACGACGGGGACCCGCCGAGCGGGGTCCCATACTCGGGATTGTTCAGAGAACCCGTCGGGACCGAAGTTCCCACGATAGGGGACAGCACCGACAGCTAGTCCGCACGATCGCGCGTTGCGCACAGGGTGGGGCCACTATCCACAGGGACCGCCGCTGGGGTTCCGGATGCGTTCGAACTGTTCGATCCTGAGGGCGTCCGTGCGGAGGCCGGAAGGAGCGGGATGTGACCACCGAGTCAGATCACCGGAACGAGGTCACCCTGGTAGGTCGCCTGGCGGGCGTCCCCAGCGAGCGACCAATGCCCAGTGGTGCGGTGCTGTGCAGCTTCCGCCTGGTCGTGCGCCGGACCCGACCCGGGCACGGCCCACCCGTCGACACGCTGGACTGCGCCGTGTGGCAGGCCCCAGCCCGGAATCGTGCGATGGCCTGGTCGGCCGGTGATCTCGTCGAGGTCCGCGGCGCGTTGCGGCGCCGGTTCTGGCGGGCCGTCGGTGGTGTGGTGAGCCGCTGCGAGATCGAGGTTGACTGCGTCCGGCGGCTGGCCAGGTCTGACCGGGTCGTTCCACTGCCTGCCGCGGCGTCCCGGCAGGTCGGCGGTCCGGTGCAGCGCCACGAGCCTCAGCGCCGGTCGGGATCGCGGGATGTGCTGCGCTCGTCGTCGTAGACCCGTAGCACGAGGCCGGTGCGTGGCTTGGGGGTGAACAGCGTGGACTTCTGCGGCATCCGTTCGCCGGCACCGGCCACGGTCAGCACCGTCTCAAGCGGTGTCGGGTTCAACAGCACCGCGAACCCGGCCATCTCGCGGGCCAGCTCCACGGCCGCGGCGGCGTCGGCAACGTATCGGACGCTCTCCTCGCTGACCCGCAGCCGCCAGATCTCGGTGAACAGGACCCGGTGGAGCGCGACCACATCGAGTGCCTGCCACGCGGGCGACCGGTCCGCAGGCACCAACCGGTCGAGGAGTCCTCGGTTCGGGGCGGAAAGCCCAAACGACCCGACGCCGTCGGTGAGGACGTACGCGGGCCCGCTGGCGAGGCGTTCGGCGAGCCAGCCGAGGGCTCCCAGCTCGCCCGGTGCCAGGGACGTCACGGTGAAGACGTGTCCTGCCTGCTCAACCGCCTCGGGGAGGGCTCGGTCGGCGACGACGCGATGGAAGGCATGGACGTGGGCGCCGAAGATGTCGCTGTCGACGAGGAAGGCCAGGCCGCGGTCCCACGGACCCGGGCCGGCGTCGAGACCGTGCTGCTGCTCCTGGTGGGCCAGGTAGGCCGCGTACCGGTGGTGGCCGTCGGCGATGAGTGCGCGCCGCGGCAGCAGATCGTCGTGGATCCGGGCGAGGATCTCGGGGTCCGAGATGCCCCACAGGCGGTGCTCGCTGCCGTCGGACGCGACCAGCGCGGCCAGCGGCCGGTCCCGGGTCGCGTCCTTCACCGCGGCCGAGCTCGCCCCGGGCGCCCCCTCGGCAACCAGGTAGATCGGTTCAAGGTTCGCGCCGGTGGCCGCGATGAGGTCCTGGCGTTGCCGGACCGGGCCAGGCATGGTGTCCTCGTGCGGGAGCACCACACCGGTCTCCGGCCTGCGGAGCGCCAGCGCCCCGATGAGACCGCGCACCGAGGTGCCCTGATCGCGCATCTCGTACACATACAGCGCCGGCACTGGGTCGGTCGCCAACACGCCCGAGTCGCGCCAGGAGCGGAGAAGGCGCGCGGCACCCGAACCTGCCGAGGTCGGTCCGGACCCGTCCGCCCGTGGGAGGATGAGGCGCACGACGTTGTGTGGGTCGGCTTCCTCAAGGGCCCGGTGCTGCCTCTCGTCGATGACGTCGTAGGGAGGGCAGGTGAGCCGGGCGAGCTGTTCGGCGTCTTGGACGGCGTAGCGCACGCCGCGGAAGGGGGCGAGGTCGAGTCCTCCGTCGGACGTCGCCAACACCGAGGCAGGTCGGCCGGGCGTGGGGTGAGCAGGGGCCATGATCCGCATGGTAGGAGCAGCCGTCGCCGAGAAGATAGCCGCGGCCGAGAAGGCCCGACCTGGGAGGGAGCACGACCGGTGGTCGCGTATCCACAAGACGCCCACGACGACGGCTCGTACGGTCAAGCGCTGGAGGGGGAGGACGCGGTACCGGCCGACGTCATGCCCGATGGCGAGGTCTACGACTGGTATGTCCGCGGTGTCGCCCTGTTGGACGGCGGCAACGCCGCCGCGGCGGTGGTGCTGCTCTCGCACGCCGCCGAGGCGGAGCCGCGGTCCAGGAGCGTGTTCGAGGCGCTCGCCCGGGCCCAGTTCGACTCCGGGATGTACACCGAGGCCGAACGGACGTTCGCCCGGATCGTCGAGCTGAACCCGGCCGACGACTACGCCCAGTTCGGCTGTGGCCTGGCGGCGGCGAAGGTCGGCAACCTGGAGTCCGCGGTCGAGCACCTGGCACTCGCGGCAGCGATGCGCCCCGACATCCACCACTACTCGCTCGCGCTGCGTGGCGCCCGGGCCGCGCTCGCGGCGAGCAGGAAGTGACCATGTCGACCGGTGCCTCGGCGGTGCCCCTCACCGCCCGCTACGACGTCGCGCTGCTCGACCTTGACGGGGTTGTCTACGTCGGCTCGGAGGCGGTGCCCGGTGCCGTAGCCGCGCTGGAGAAGGCAGCCGAGGCCGGCTTGCGGCGGGCCTTCGTCACCAACAACGCGTCGCGCTCCGCGGAGGAGGTCGCCACCCTGCTGCGCGGGCTGGGCGTGCACACCTGTGCCGAGGAGGTCGTGACCTCGGCCCAGGCTGCCGCGCATCTGTTGGCGGACAGGCTGCCCGCCGGTGCCCTGGTCCTGGTGGTCGGCAGCGCCGCGCTGGCCGAGGAGGTACGGGTCCGCGAGCTGGTCGTGACGGGGTCCGCCGACGACCGGCCGGTCGCGGTGGTGCAGGGATACTCGCCGGACGTCGGGTGGCGGCAGCTCGCCGAGGCGACCATCGCCGTGCGGCGTGGCGCGTTGTGGGTGGCCACGAACATCGATGCGACCATCCCGTCCCCACGCGGGCCGCTTCCCGGCAACGGGTCGCTGGTCGGCGTCGTGCGGAGCGCCACGGGGGCGACCCCGCTGGTGACCGGCAAGCCGCAACCCGAACTCCACCAGGAGTCCGTGCAGCGGACGGGCGCGCGGCGGCCGCTGATCGTCGGAGACCGGCTGGACACCGACATCGAGGGAGCCACCGGGGCGGGCGTGGACTCGATGCTCGTCCTCACCGGGGTGACCACGGCGGCGGCGCTGCTGGCGGCCGGGCCGCGACACCGCCCGACGTATCTGGCTGCCGACCTTTCCGGGCTGCTGGTGCCGCACCCGGTGGCCACTCCGGACGGTGAGGGCTGGCGGTGCGGTGGGTTCGTCGCCGTGCCGCATGGTGGCCAGCTCACGCTGGCGGGGGCGGGGCCGGATCACGTGGACGCGCTCCGGGCACTGTGCGCGGCGGCGTGGCGGCCGGGCGCCGAGCCGGTCCGGCGGGTGGCCCCAGCCGGCGCCGCCGCGGCGGCGGTCGTGGCCCGGCTCGGCCTCGCCGGACCCGGTCCCGACGAGGTCCACGGGCGGTAGCGTGGTCGATGTCGCCCACAGCGGGCGAATCCGAGACCGGTCGAAGGGACGACGATGATCGGCGACACCTGCCCTCCGGAGCGCCAGGTGACCGAGCCGGCGGAGCCGACCGACGACGGCGGCAGCGGCGGCGAGGTGGCTGCGGCGATGGCCGCCGCCCTCGCCGCGCTGGAGGATCTCGCCGCCAGTCCGGTCGGCCTGCACGTCGAGCGGTACGACGCGCTGCATGGCACCCTCCAGGACGCGTTGGCCTCGATCGACCAGGTCTGACCGACAGCCATGCCGCGGCGCGCGCGTTTGGACGCCGAGCTTGCCAGGCGGGGCCTCGCCCGCTCCCGGGAGCACGCCGCCGACCTCGTGACCGCCGGGCGGGTCCGGGTCGGTGGGCTGGTCGCGACGAAACCGGCGACCGGCGTGGACCCGGCCACCCCGATCCTGGTCGAGCCTGCAGCCGGTCCGGCAGACTACGCCTCCCGGGGCGGGCACAAGCTGGCCGGCGCACTCGCCGCGTTCACCGGGCTCACCGTCCGCGACCGGCGCTGCCTGGACGCGGGCGCGTCGACCGGTGGCTTCACCGACGTGCTGCTCCGCTCGGGGGCGCGTGCGGTGGTGGCCGCCGACGTCGGCTACGGCCAGCTCGCGTGGGCCCTGCGGACCGATTCCCGGGTCACGGTCGTGGAGCGCACCAACGTCCGGTACCTCACCCCGGAGACCATCGGCGGCCCGGTCGGTCTCACCGTCGCGGACCTCTCGTTCATCTCGCTGCGCCTGGTGCTACCGGCCCTGGTGGCCTGCACCGAGCCCGACGGTGACCTGCTCCCCATGGTCAAGCCGCAGTTCGAGGTCGGCCGGGGCCGGGTCGGTGCCGGCGGCGTGGTCCGCGATCCCGCCCTGCGGGCCGGGGCGGTGCTCTCGGTGGCCGACGCCGCGTGGCGGCTCGGGTACGGCGTGGCTGGCGTCGTGGCGAGCCCGCTGCCGGGTCCGTCGGGTAATGTCGAGTACTTTGTGTGGCTGCGTACCGACGCCGACCCCGCCAACCCGGACCGGATCGCCGCGATCGCGGCCGCGGGCCCCACCGGGCCCAGGCCCGAGGAGCCGGATGAGCCGTAGCGCATTGCTGGTGACCCACGTTGGCCGGCCCGACGTGGTCGAGGCGGCCAAGCAGGTCGCGCGGGCCCTGGGAGATGCCGGGTTCGAGGTGCGTGTCCTCGCCGAGGAGGCGGCCGCCGTCGGCCTGGAGGGTTCCCGGGTGGTCGACACCGGCGGTGACGCCGCCGCCGGGGCGGAGATCGTGATCGTCCTCGGTGGCGACGGGACCTTCCTCCGGGCGGCCGAGCTGGCCCGCCCCACCGGTACGCCGCTGCTCGGCGTGAACCTCGGCCGGGTCGGCTTCCTCGCCGAGACCGAGCCCGAGGCCCTACCGCAGACGGTCGGGCACCTCGTCCGGCGGGAGTACCGGGTGGAGGAGCGGCTCACCCTCGACGTGGTGGTCCGGCACGACGGCGCGGAGGTCGGCCGGAGCTGGGCGTTGAACGAGGCCAGCCTGGAGAAGGTCTCCCGGGAGCGGGTGATCGAGGTCGAGCTGGCCGTGGACGGTCGCCCGCTGACCAGCTTCGGGTGCGACGGCGTGCTGTGTGCCACGCCCACCGGATCGACCGCGTACGCGTTCAGCGCCGGCGGGCCGGTGGTGTGGCCGGTCGTCGAGGCACTGTTGGTCGTGCCCAACTCGGCGCACGCCCTGTTCGCCCGGCCGCTGGTGATCGCGCCGGACAGCGTCATCGCGGTGCGGGTCGCCGACCGCGGGTTCGACGCCGTGCTGTGCTGCGACGGCCGCCGGACCATGCGGGTACCGGCCGGCGGGCGGGTCGAGGTTCGGCGTGGCCGCGCGCCGGTGCACGTGGTCCGGATCCACCCGACGCCGTTCTCCGACCGGCTGGTCGCCAAGTTCCAGCTCCCGGTGCTCGGCTTCCGGGACCGGTGGCGCGACGCCACCGACGGTGGGCTCGGGTAGCGTCGCGCCGTGCTGGAGGAGATGCGCATCCGAGGCCTCGGTGTGATCGACGACGCGATGCTCGAGTTCGGTCCGGGCCTCACCGTGGTCACCGGGGAGACCGGGGCCGGCAAGACGATGGTCGTCACCGGCCTTCACCTGCTCTTCGGTGGCCGGGCGGACGCGGCCCGGGTCCGGGCCTCGGCCGATCAGGCCCTGGTCGAGGGCCGGCTGCGGCTGCCGCTCGGCTCGGCGACGCTGGAGCGGGCGATCGAGGCCGGCGCGGAGCCCGACGACGACGGCACGCTCATCGTCTCCCGGGTGGTCAGTGCGGCTGGCCGGTCCCGGGCCTACCTCGGTGGCCGGGCCGTGCCGGTGAGCCTCCTCACCGAGCTGGCCGAGGGGCTGCTGGCGGTGCACGGCCAGTCCGACCAGATCCGGCTGCTGAAGCCGGCCGAGCAGCGCGCCGCCCTCGACCGGTACGGGGGCGACCCGGTCGGCGCGCTGCTCGGGCAGCACCGGGCCGCCTTTGCGTCCTGGCAGCGGCTCGTCGCGGAGCACACCGACCGGGTGACCCGGGCCCGGGAGCTCAGCCAGGAGGCCGACCTGCTGCGGCATGGGATCGCCGAGATCGCCGCGGTCGAGCCCGAACCAGCGGAGGACGTCGCCCGTGCGGCGGAGGCGAACCGGCTGGCGCACATCGACGCGCTGCGGTTGGCCGCCGAGTCCGCCCACCAGCTCCTCGCCGGTGACCCGGCGGCGGGAGAGGCGGCCGCTGATGCCTCGTCGCTGATCGGCAGCGCCCGGCAGGTGCTGGATGGCGCCGCCAGCGCCGACCCGGCGCTGCGGGCGCTGGCGTCGCGGCTGGCCGAGGCGAGCTACCAGGTCAACGACATCGTCGGTGAGCTATCCAGCTATCTCGCCGGACTGGACGCCGATCCCGGCCGGCTGGCCGAGGTGGAGCAGCGGCGGTCCCAGCTCCAGCGGCTGACCCGCAAGTACGCCGACGATATCGATGGCGTGCTGGCCTGGGCCGAGCAGGCGCAGGCCAGGCTCGCGACGCTGGACTCCTCGGAGGACGCGCTGGCCGCGCTGGCGGCCGAGCGGGACGCCGCAGCCAGCACGCTCGCCGACCTCGCGGCGGCGCTGAGCGGCGCGCGCCGGCAGGCCGCGGAGCGGTTCGCGCACGCCGTCACGGCGGAGCTCGGCGGCTTGGCGATGGGGCAGGCGCGGGTCAGCGTGCGGGTGCGACCGCGCCCCGCCACGCAGACCGGGGCGGTGCTCACCGTCGGCGGCGAGCGGGTGGGCGTCGGACCGGACGGCGTCGACGAGGTGGACCTGCTGCTGCGGGCCAACCCCGGCGCGCCGGACCTCCCGCTGGGCAAGGGGGCATCGGGTGGCGAGCTGTCCCGGGTCATGCTCGCCGTCGAGGTGGTCTTCGCCGGCAGCGATCCGGTGCCGACGATGGTCTTCGACGAGGTGGACGCGGGCGTGGGGGGGCGCGCGGCGGTGGAGGTCGGCCGCCGCCTGGCCCGGCTCGCGGCAGCCCACCAGGTGCTGGTCGTCACCCACCTGCCGCAGGTCGCCGCGTACGCCGACACCCACCTGGTGGTCGACAAGGCCGGCTCGCGTGGCGTGACCCGCAGCGACGTGCGCCGGCTGGACGGTCCGGGCCGGACCCGGGAGCTGGCCCGGATGCTCGCCGGCGACATGGTCGACGGCCGCGCCGCGGCGGAGGAGCTGCTCGCCGCGGCGGCCCGGGAGAAGGCCACGGTCGACGCCCCGGCGGCGGCCGGCGGGGCCGGTCCGGCGGCCGCTCCGCGCCCCACCTGACGGCGTGGCCTCCCGGTCGCGGCGCCCGGCCGGTGCGACGATCGCGCCCATGAGACTCGCCACCCTGCGCCGTGGCCGTCGCGGGCACACCCTGTCCGGTGTCGTGGGAGTGGCCCGGCTGGACCGGCGTACCGCGAACCTGACCGGCCGCCTGGCGGCCGGTGACATCGCCATCATCGACCACGTCGACCTGGACCGGACCAGCGCTGAGGCGCTGGTCGCCTGCCGGGCCGCCGCCGTGGTCAACGCCTCGCCGAGCGTCTCCGGCCGGTACCCGAACCTGGGACCCGAGGTGCTCGTCGCCGCGGGCATCCCGCTCGTGGACCGGGTGGGCCAGGAGATCTTCGCCGCCGTGCGGGACGGTGCGACGATCCGCCTCGACGGCGACACCCTCTACCTCGGTGACACCACGGTGGCCACGGGCATCCGGCAGACCCCGGAGTCGGTGGCCGAGGCCATGGAGGCGGCCAAGGAGGGGTTGTCCTCCCAGCTTGAGGCGTTCGCCGCGGACACGGTGGCGTTCATGAGGCGGGAGCGCGCCCTGCTGCTCGACGGTGACGGCGTGCCGGAGACCAGGACCGAGCTGAGCGGACGGCATGTGGTCGTGGTCGTCCGTGGCTTCGACGATCGTCGCGACCTGGCCGCGCTGCGCCCCTACATCCGGGAGTACCGGCCGGTCCTGCTCGGTGTCGACGGCGGTGCGGACATCCTGCTGGATGCGGGGTACCGGCCCGACCTCGTCGTCGGCGAGCTGACCCAGGTCAGCGACCGGGCGCTGCGCTGCGGGGCGGAGGTCGTGGCGCGGGCGCTGCCCGGCGACCACGGCGGAGCCCTGGACCGGGTCCGCGACCTCGGCGTGCCAGCCCTGGCCTTCCCGAGCACCGGCAGCAGCGAGGACCTCGCCCTGCTCCTCGCCGACGTGCGTGGTGCCGCACTCATCGTCGGGGTCGGGACCCACGCGACGTTGACCGAGTTCCTGGACCGGGGCCGGGAGGTGATGGCGTCGACGTTCCTGACCCGGCTGCGGATCGGCGGCAAGCTGGTGGACGCCAAGGCCGTCCGGCAGCTCTACCGCAGCCGGATCTCCGGCGGGGCGTTGCTGCTGCTCGTGCTCGCCGCCGTGGTGGCCGTCGCGGCCGCGCTCGCCGTCTCCGCAGCGGGTGATCCGCTGGTGACCCAGCTCACCGAGGCATGGCATCGGGTCGTGTCCTGGGTAGGCGGTCTGATCCGATGATCAGTTTCCGCTACCACCTGGTCTCCCTGATCGCCGTGCTGCTGGCGCTGACGGTGGGCATCGTCGTCGGCACCGCGGTGCTCAACGGTCCGATGCTGGCCGACCTGCGTGGTCAGGTGACGGCGTTGAGTGGCGATCGGGCGAGCGTGCGGGCCGCGAACGGAGACCTGCGCCGCGAGCTGGGCCGTCGGGACGAGTTCGCGGCGAGGGTCGCCGACGCCGCGGTCACCGGCAGGCTCGCCGACACCTCGGTGGTGCTCGTCTCGGCGGCGAACGTGAGCGCCGGCCTCACCGCTGCCGTCCGTGCGGTCCTCGTCCAGGCCGGTGCGACGGTCACCGGCGACATCCAGCTGCTGCCCGGCTACAGCGATCCGGCCCGGTCGGCGGAGCTGCGGGCGTACGTCACCAGCGACAGCCTCCCGGCCGGGCTGCAGCTGCCCGAGTCGGGCGACGCGAGCGTGCTCGGCTCCGCGCTGCTGTCGGACGTGCTGGTCTCCCGGGAGTCGACCACACCGTCAGCCAAGGATGTGACGCAGGTCGTGGCCGGGCTGGCCAGCCTCCGGATGCTCCGGGTGACCGGCCCGGAGGTCGCCGCGGCGGACTACGCGGTGCTGATCACCGCCGGGCATCCCACCGGGGCGTCGGCGGCCGGCCAGGTCACGGCGCTCACCGACCTGGCCAGCGCGCTGGACGGGGCCGGTCGGGGCGCCGTCGTGGTCGGCGATCGCGCGTCGGCGGACCGCACCGGCGTGCTGGGGGTCATCCGGACCGACCGGGCGCTCTCCGCGTCGGTGTCGACGGTGGACTCGGTGACCGGTGCGGCCGGCCGGGTCGCCACCGTGTACGCGCTGGTCGAGCAGGGCGCCGGGAAGGCGGGCCAGTACGGCGTGGCCCCGAACGCGGGTTCCGCGATGCCGGGTCCGGGTCGGTGACGCTGGGTCCCGGCTCGCCCGACCGATCACCGACCGTGTTACCGTGAGGTCCCGTGGATTGCGGCCCCGCCGGCCCGTTTCCAGCGATGACATGACCACGGCGCGATCACGGGAGCCCTCGTTGGTGCAGTCAGAACGCATGACCAAGCACGTCTTCGTCACCGGAGGGGTCGCCTCCTCACTGGGCAAGGGACTCACCGCGAGCAGCCTGGGCAGCCTGCTCAAGGCGCGCGGCCTCCGGGTGACCATGCAGAAGCTCGACCCGTACCTCAACGTCGACCCCGGGACGATGAACCCGTTCCAGCACGGCGAGGTGTTCGTCACCGACGATGGCACCGAGACCGACCTGGACGTCGGCCACTACGAGCGTTTCCTCGACATCGACCTGGACCGGTCGGCCAACGTGACCACCGGTCAGGTGTACTCCCGGGTGATCGCCAAGGAACGGCGTGGCGAGTACCTCGGCGACACGGTGCAGGTCATCCCGCACATCACCAACGAGATCAAGGAGCGGATCCGGGCGATGGCCCGGCCCGGCGTCGACGTCGTGATCACCGAGATCGGCGGTACGGTCGGCGACATCGAGTCGCAGCCGTTCCTGGAGGCGGCCCGCCAGGTCCGGCACGACATGGGGCGGGACAACTGCTTCTTCCTGCACGTGTCGCTGGTGCCCTACCTCGCCCCGTCCGGCGAGCTGAAGACCAAGCCCACCCAACACTCGGTGGCGGCGCTGCGCAGCATCGGCATCCAGCCGGACGCCATCGTGTGCCGGTCGGACCGCCCGATCCCGGACGCGCTCAAGCGCAAGATCTCACTGATGTGTGACGTGGAGCCCGACGCCGTGGTCTCCGCGGCCGACGCGCCGAGCATCTACGACATCCCGAAGGTGCTGCACGCCGAGGCCCTGGACGCCTACGTCGTGCGCCGCCTCGGGCTGCCGTTCCGGGACGTGGACTGGACGGTGTGGGGCGACCTGCTCGACCGGGTGCACCGGCCGAGGCACACCGTCACGATCGCGCTGGTCGGCAAGTACGTCGACCTGCCCGACGCGTACCTGTCGGTCACCGAGGCACTGCGGGCCGGTGGGTTCGCGCACCGGGTCGGGGTCGACATCCGCTGGGTGGCCTCCGACACCTGCGAGACCCCGGCCGGCGCGGAGCGGGCCCTCGCCGGGGTGGACGGCCTGCTCATCCCCGGCGGGTTCGGCGTGCGCGGGATCGAGGGCAAGATCGGGGCCGCCCGGTACGCCCGGCGGCGGGAGATCCCCACCCTCGGCCTGTGCCTCGGCATGCAGTGCATGGTGATCGAGGCCGCCCGCGCGTTGGCGGAGCTGCCGAGGGCGAACTCGACGGAGTTCGACGCCGACACCCCGCACCCGGTCATCGCGACGATGGCCGACCAGGTGGATGTTCTCGCCGGGGAGCGGGACATGGGCGGCACGATGCGGCTCGGCTCCTACCCGGCGGCGCTCGCCCCGGGCTCGCTGGTCGCCGAGGCATACGGCACGAGTGAGGTGCACGAGCGGCACCGGCACCGGTACGAGGTGAACAACGCCTACCGGGAGCAGCTCCAGGCGGCCGGCGTGGTGTTCTCCGGCACCTCGCCGGACGGGCGGCTGGTCGAGTTCGTCGAGCTGCCCGCGGCGAGGCACCCCTTCTACGTCGGGACCCAGGCGCACCCCGAGCTGCGTTCCCGGCCGACCCGTCCGCACCCGCTGTTCCGGGCCTTCGTCCGGGCGGCGCTGGCCTACTCCGAGGCGGACCAGCTCCCCGTCGAGATCCTCGACTCCGACATCCGTGAGCCGGACCTCCCGCACGCGGGCCTCCCGGACGCGGGCCTCCCGGACGCGGGCCCGGCGGCGGCCACGTCGGGCTCGACGTTGCAGCACGCGTGACGGGGTTCGGCTACCCGGTGGTGACCAGCCGGGAGATCTACACCGGTCGGGTGCTGTCCCTCCGGGTGGACCGGGTCCGGATGCCGGACGGGGTGGAGGCCGACCGTGAGGTCGTGCACCACCTCGGGGCGGTCGCGGTGGTCGCGGTCGACGAGGCCGACCGGATGGCGCTGGTCCGGCAGTACCGGCATCCGGTCGGTCGGCGACTCTGGGAGCTGCCCGCGGGCCTCCTGGACGTCCCCGGTGAGCCCGCCGTGCGGGCCGCCCAGCGGGAGCTGTACGAGGAGGCGCATCTTGCCGCCGCACGGTGGAGCGTGCTGGCCGACCTGAGCTCGTCACCGGGTTTCAGCGACGAGGCGGTCCGGATCTTCCTCGCCCGGGAGCTCTCGGCCCCCACCGCGGGCCGGTACGTCACCGAGCATGAGGAGCTGGAGCTGGAGGTCGAGCGGGTCGCCCTCGACACCGCGGTCGACCGGGTGCTGCTCGGTGAGATCACCAACGCCGTCGCGGTGGCGGGGATCCTGGCCACGGCCCTGGCCCGGGCCGGCGGGTGGGCGGGGCTCCGTCCGCCGGACGCTCCCTGGCCGGACCGGCCCGGGCACGCCTGAGCAGCCGCCCACACCCGGGGCGTACGGCGTGTGCCGAACGCCACGCGGCACGAACTCGGTGTTTCCTTATGTCAGGTACCGAGCCATCCCTACACTCGGCCTCGCCGCGGCGCGGCACCTGCCGGCAACGGCGCCGGCGGTACGGACCCGAGGAGCGATCGTGAAGGTTGGCATCCCCCGTGAGGTGAAGACCCACGAGTATCGGGTCGCGATCACTCCGGCTGGCGTGCATGAGTTGACCGCGGCCGGGCACCACGTCCTCGTCGAGAAGGATGCCGGTGCCGGTTCGACGATCCCGGACGACGACTATGTCGCTGCCGGCGCGACGATCCTCGGTGCCGCCAGCGATGTGTGGGCCGAGGCGGAGCTGGTGCTGAAGGTCAAGGAGCCGATCGCGGAGGAGTACGGCCTGATGCGGCGCGGGCAGGTGCTGTTCACCTACCTGCACCTGGCGGCGTCCCGGGCCTGCACCGAGGCGATCCTCGCCGCCGGTGTCGACGCGGTGGCGTATGAGACGGTCCAGCTCCCCGACGGTTCGCTGCCGCTGCTCGCGCCGATGTCGGAGGTTGCCGGGCGGCTCGCGCCGCAGGTCGGCGCGTACCACCTGATGCGGCAGGGCGGTGGTCGGGGCGTGCTGATGGGCGGCGTGTCCGGGGTGTACGCGGCCAAGGTGGTGGTGCTGGGCGCGGGGGTCTCCGGCATGAACGCCGCGGCGATCGCGCTCGGCATGCAGGCGGAGGTGCTGCTGTTGGACCGGAACATCGAGAAGCTCCGGGCCGCGGACCGGATCTACCAGGGCCACCTGCAGACGGTGGCGAGCAACCAGTACGAGATCGAGAAGGCGTGCGTCGACGCCGACCTGGTCATCGGCGCGGTGCTGGTGCCCGGCGCGAAGGCACCACGACTGGTCAGCAACGGTCTGGTGAGCCGGATGAAGCCGGGTAGCGTCCTGGTGGACATCTCCATCGACCAGGGCGGTTGCTTCGAGGACTCGCGCCCCACGACGCACGCCCAGCCGACCTACCCGGTGCACGGCTCGTTGTTCTACTGCGTCGCGAACATGCCCGGCGCGGTCCCGCACACCTCGACGTACGCGCTGACCAACGTGACCCTGCCGTACGTGATGGAGCTGGCCAACCGGGGCCTCCGGGCGGCGGCAGGCACCGATCCCGCGCTGGCCCGTGGCGTCAACGCGGTCGCCGGATCGCTGGTGTTCCCACCGGTGGCGGAGGCGCACGGGATGCCGGTGGCCGCGCTCGCCGACATGCTGTCCGAGGCGTCGTCCTAGCGGATGCCGAGGTGACGTCGGGCGAGGTTCCCGCGACGCTGGAGGGGTCGGTGGCGGCGTACCTGGACCACCTCAGCGCCGAGCGGGGCCTCGCCCACAACACGTTGCTGAGCTACCAGCGCGATCTTCGCCGTTACCTGGCTCACCTGACCGACCGGTCGGTGAGTGAGCTCGGGGCGGTGTCGGAGGCGGATGTGGCGGGATTCCTCACCCGGCTCCGTGAGGGCGACGCCACGCACCGGCCGCTGTCGTCGGCGTCGGCCGCGCGGGCTGTGGTCGCGGTCCGCGGGCTGCACCGGTTCGCCCACCGCGAGGGTATGACCGCGGGGGATCCCGCTGACGCCGTGCGCCCGCCGACCCCGCCTCGGCGGCTACCGAAGGCGCTGCCCGTTGATCAGGTGATCAGGCTGCTGGAGACCGCGGGTGCGCCGGGAACTCCCCTTGCCCTCCGGGATCGCGCGTTGCTGGAGGTGCTCTACGCCACGGGGGCGCGGATCTCGGAGGCGGTCGGTCTCGTCGTGGACGAGGTCGACCGGGAGACGGCGGCCGTCCTGCTGCGCGGCAAGGGCGGCCGGCAACGGGTCGTGCCGGTGGGGAGCTACGCCCTGCGGGCCGTCGACGAGTACCTCGTTCGGGCCCGACCGGCCCTCGCGGTGGCCGGTCGGGGTACCCCGGTGCTGTTCCTCAACGCGCGGGGCGGGTCGTTGTCGCGGCAGAGCGCGTGGTCGATTCTGCGCGCCGCGGCACGCCGCGCCGCGCTCGGTTCCGATGTTTCCCCGCACACCCTGCGACACTCCTTCGCGACCCACCTACTGGACGGTGGCGCGGACGTGCGGGTGGTCCAGGAGCTCCTTGGCCACTCGTCGGTGACCACGACGCAGGTGTATACCCTGGTGACCGTCGAGCACCTGCGGGAGGTCTACGCCACGGCCCATCCACGGGCCAGGGGATGACCGGACACCTCCGGGCATCCGCCCACGTACGGTACGAGGCAAACCGGAGCACTCTACGGCATGGCGGCTTGAATGTGTCGGGGTGACACTCCTACAGTCGGCGCGGCCATGATGCCGCCACACTTCGTCGACAGGAAGGCCTAGGCCCTGATGTCTATGTCGACAAACGCCTGGCACGAGGCGAGCCCGGTGCCCGCCGTGGCCGGTGTGGACGACGACGCCAGCGGTGACGCGAACCCGATCCTCAGGTCGATCGACCCGGTGGTTGCCCGGGTGAAGCGCACGATCCCGGAGCCGCGCCCGATCTCCAGCCACGGCCCGGCGCGGGTGCTCGCGCTGTGCAACCAGAAGGGCGGCGTCGGCAAGACAACCTCGACGATCAACCTGGGGGCGGCGCTGGCCGAGTACGGCCGCACGGTGTTGCTGGTGGACTTCGACCCGCAGGGTGCGCTGTCCGTCGGGCTCGGGATTCACCCCAACCGGCTCGACCGCACCGTGTACAACCTCCTGATGGAGCGGGGCGTCACCATCGAGGATGTCCTGCTCAAGACGAACGTTCCCGGGATGGACCTGCTGCCGAGCAACATCGACCTGTCGGCGGCCGAGGTGCAGCTCGTCACCGAGGTGGCCCGGGAGCAGGCGCTGGCCCGGGCGATCGCGCCGGTGCTGCCCTACTACGACTACGTGCTCATCGACTGCCAGCCATCGCTCGGGCTGCTCACCGTCAACGCGCTGACCGCAGCGCAGGGCGTGCTCGTGCCGCTGGAGTGTGAGTTCTTCAGCCTCCGGGGCGTCGCCCTGCTGATCGACACCATCGACAAGGTGCGGGAGCGGCTCAACCCAAACCTGAGCGTCGACGGGATACTCGCGACGATGTACGACGGCCGGACGGTGCACGGACGGGAGGTCTTCGCCCGGGTCGTCGAGGCGTTCGGTGACACCGTGTACGACACGGTGATCACCAGGACCGTCCGCTTCCCGGAGACCACGGTGGCCGGTGAGCCGATCACGACGTGGGCGCCGGCATCCGCCGGCGCCAAGGCCTACCGCAGCCTCGCCAAGGAGGTACTGGCTCGATGAGCCGGCGACCGAGCCTTCCGGGCGCGGCCGAGCTGTTCCGGGTCACCGGGAGCGCTGCCGGGCCGGAGGAGTCCGGTACGGCGCGCCCGCAGGCGCCTCCACGCCCGGCTCCGCACGCGATCGACAACACGGTGTGGGTGCTGCCCGACCGGCAGCCGGCGGAGCCGCAGCCGGGGGCGCCGCGGCCGGCAGAGCGGCAGCCGGGGGAACGGACCCGGATCCGGGCGGTGGGCGAGCGCCGGTCCAGCGGCCGGGAGCGGCACGACGAGAAGATCACCGTGTACTGCTCGCCGGAGGAGCTGGTCGACCTGGAGCGCGCCAGGCTGGCCCTGCGCACGGAGCACGGCCTGGTCGTCGACCGCGGGCGGATCGTGCGCGAGGCCATTGCCGTGGTGCTCGCGGACCTGGAGGCCAAGGGCGACGGCTCGATCATCGTCCGCCGGCTTCAGGAGCGGTGAGCGGTGCTCCGTGCGCTGGCACACCCGGTGCTGTTCGCCGGGATGCTCGTGGGGTTCCTGCTGGCGATCGCGGCGTCCGCCGCCGCGCAGGTGGCCGTCGGACGGCTGGTGCGCGACCGTGGCCGGGTGCGGCTCGGCTCGGCTCGGCTCGGTCCGGTGCGGGTCGGCCAGCACGGCGCCGGCTCGTCCCGGATGCTGCGCAGGTTGACGGCCACCCTCGACCCGTTCGGAGCCGTGGCAGCGTTGTTGGCCGGTCCGGGCTGGGGGGCGCTGCGGGAACCTGCCCGGGGCGGTCGAGGAGGCCGGCTCGTGGCCTTGCTCGCCGGCCCGCTGGCGGCGGTACTCGTCGGGGTCACGGCGGGTGTCGCGTTCATCGCCGCGGGCGGGTCCAGGCCGGTACTCGGTGTCGCCGGGCCGGTCGGGCTGCTCTCCGGCATGCTCCTGCCGGACGACCCGGTCCAGCGGTTCCTCATCGGTCTGGCAGCCGAGGCCGTCGCGGTCGGCGTGCTCGGCGTGGTTCCGCTTCCGCCGCTGACGGGCTGGCGGGTGCTGATGCTGTTCGCCGGGCGCTCGGCGGGGTGGCAGCGGGCCCGGTACTACCTGGAGGAGCACAACGTCGGCATCGTCGCGCTGCTGCTCCTGCTGATCTTCCCGATCGGGCTCGGCGGTCCGCTGCTGCTGGAGCTGGTGGACGCCGCGGTGACCGGCGTTCTCGGAATCCTCGCCTGACGGGGTGGTCGGCGGGCGGATCTGATCCGGGGTCGAGCGCGGCGCTGGCTGTGGTCGACCGCCACCGGTGGGTTACGGTCTGCGCATGCTGCCCGTTCCGGCCGACACGGTTCACCCGACCGACACCGGTCGGGTCCCCGTCCCGGCGGCCGCGGGCGACGACCGTGAGCGGCCGGAGCGGCCGGTGAGCGGGCGCGGTGGCACCTCGCACGTGCGCCCCTTCCAGGTCCATCTGGAGAACTTCGACGGGCCGTTCGATCTGCTGCTCCAGCTCATCTCCAAGCACCAGCTCGACGTCACCGACGTGGCGCTCTCTCAGGTGACCGACGACTTCATCGCGCACATCCGGGCGTTGGGTGCGGACTGGGACCTGGGACAGGCCACCGAGTTCCTCGTCGTGGCGGCGACGCTGCTGGACCTGAAGGCGGCGCGGTTGCTCCCGGCGGCCGAGGTCGAGGACGAGGAGGACCTCGCCCTGCTGGAAGCGCGCGACCTGCTCTTCGCCCGGCTGCTGCAGTATCGGGCGTACAAGCAGGCGGCGGCGGTGCTGCGTGATCTGGAGCAGGCCCAGGGCCGTCGTCATGCCCGCGAGGTCGAGCTTGACCCGCGCTTCGCCGAGCTGCTTCCCGAGGTGCTGCTGGGTGTCGGGCCGGAGCAGTTCGCCACCATCGCGGCGCGGGCGCTCGCACCCAAGCCGGTGCCCACCGTCTCGGTGGACCACATCCACGCCCCCAGGGTCAGCGTCAGCGAGCACGCCGCGATCCTGCGGCACCGGTTGGCGCAGCTCGGCCAGGCCACGTTCCGCGTGCTGGTGCACGACTGCCAGCACACACTTGAGGTGGTGGCACGGTTCCTGGCGCTGCTGGAGCTGTACCGGGAGGCGTCCGTTGCCTTCGAGCAGGTCACGCCGCTCGGTGAGCTGCATGTGCGGTGGACCGGGGCCACCGCACGGGCTGAGGAGGAATCCCTGACCGATATCGACGAGGAGTACGGGTGAGACACGAACACCCCGCCGGCACGGGCGGCCCGGGTGAGCAGGTGACCATCTCGGTCCCGGCTCCGTCGAGCGGCGACCGGTTCATCGGCGGCGTACCAGCGCCAGACCCGCAACCGGTCGCCCAACCGGTTGCCCGGCCTGCTGGCTCGGTCGAGCCGGCCGAGGCCGTTGGGCGGGCGGACGCGGTGGATCGGATGGCCGTGCGGGCCGCGGTTGAGGCGATCTTGTTCGTGGCGGACAAGCCGGTCAGCGTGCTCGAGCTCGCCCCGCTCGTGGACACCCAGCCGCCGGTGCTCGGCACCGTGCTCGCCCAGCTCCGTGACGACTACGACGCCGAGCGCCGGGGCTTCGAGCTCCGCGAGGTGGCAGGGGGGTGGCGGGTCTTCACCCGGGAGGAGTACGCCCCGTACGTCGAGCGGTACGTCCTTGATGGGCAGCAGGCCAGGCTCACCCAGGCCGCGTTGGAGACGCTCGCCGTTGTCGCGTACCGTCAGCCCGTGACGCGGGGGCGGATCTCCGCCATCCGGGGCGTCAGCGTCGATGGGGTCGTCCGGACCTTGCTCACCCGGGGGTTGATCGAGGAGTGCGGTAGCGAGCCGACAACCGGAGGGCTGCTCTACCGGACGACCGCGTTGTTCCTGGAGAAACTGGGGATCTACTCACTTGAGGATCTTCCGTCTCTGGCTCCCCTCCTGCCCGAGTTGGATGTGATGGAAGATGTCGCAGCCGCTACCTGAGTCAAGGATCGAAATCCGCCTACAAAAACTTCTGGCAGGCGCCGGAATCGGCTCGCGCAGGGCATCCGAGGAGATGATCGTCGCTGGGCGGGTGCAGGTGAACGGTGCGACCGTGACCCGGCTCGGGACCCGGGTCGACCCGCGTCAAGACACCGTGCACGTCGACGGGATGCGGGTTACCCTGCGGGACGATCTGGCCTATTTCGCCCTGAACAAGCCGCGTGGCGTGGTGAGCTCGATGTCCGATGACCGGGGTCGTCCCACGGTGGGCGACTACGTGGCCGGGATCGACGACCGGCTGTTCCATGTGGGTCGGCTCGACCAGGACTCCGAGGGGCTGCTCCTGCTCACCAACGACGGCGAGCTCGGCAACCGGCTCACCCATCCGCGGTACGAGGTCCCGAAGACCTATCTCGTCGAGATCGCGGCACCGGTGCCGCGGGATCTTGGTCGGCGGCTCCGGTCGGGGGTCGAGCTGGACGATGGTCCGGCCCGGGTCGACCGGTTCCAGCTGGTCGAGGCGAGCAATGGGAGAGCCCTGATCGAGATCGTCCTGCACGAGGGGCGCACGCACATCGTGCGCCGGATGCTGGCCGAGGTCGGACATCCGGTGTCCCGGTTGGTGCGGACCGAGATCGGTCCGATCCGGCTCGGGCATCAGCGGCCAGGGACGCTCCGGCGGCTGACGTCCCCGGAGATCGGACGGTTGTCCCAGCTCGTCGACCTCTGATGGCACCGCACCAGATCGGTGGCGAGTCGCGCGGGCATCCGGCGAGGTAGCCATGTCGACTGGTCGATCTATCGACTTGATGCGGGAACGCAGGCTGTCGGTCGGCGGGCGCGGCCGAGGAACCCGGAGGGCAATGTGGCGGTGCGCGCGATCCGCGGCGCGATCCAGGTCGATGCGAATGATCGGGAGCTGATCCTCGACGCGACCACGCAGATGGTCCGCGCGATGCTCGAGCGCAACCAGCTGGTCGCCGACGATCTGATCAGCATCATCTTCACGGCCACGCCGGACCTGACGGCCGAGTTTCCGGCATACGCGGCACGGCAGCTCGGACTTGTCGACGTGCCGTTGCTGTGTGCCAGCGAGATCGCGGTGCCGGGGGCGATGCCACGGGTGCTCAGGCTGCTCGCGCACGCTGAGACCGGTCTGTCCAGATCGGCGTTGCGGCATGCGTACCTGGGTGGCGCGGCCGCGCTGCGTTCCGACCTGCCTCGCTAGCCGGGAGGCGCCGTCGGGTGCGTAACCTCGAGCACATGCATAGACAGTTCGCTTTCGAGACACTGATGGTCAAGGTGAGGTAAATACCTCCGGGCTGGACGGGTCCGAGCTACCCGCGAAGACGAGCAGCGTCGATGCGGCACAATGATCCTGTCGTGCATTGGGGTCATCGTGGTCCGGCGCCGATGGTCCTTGCTGAACGTCACCCATCTTGCGCTGAGAGGACGGTCGCACGTGCCACTCTCCGGAGTCATCGCTCTGGACGGGCCGTCTGGCACCGGCAAGTCGTCGGTCGCCCAACTTCTCGCCGAGTCGCTCGGCGCCCGCTACCTCGACACCGGGGCGATGTATCGGGCCGTGACGTGGGCGGTGTTGCGCAGCGGTGCCGGCGTCCGGGATGCGGCCGCGGTGGCGGACGTCGTGCGGGCGGTCCGGCTTTCCATCACCACCGACCCGTGCGGCCAGCAGGTGATGGTCGACGGCCGGCATGTCGAGGGTGAGATCCGGAGCGTGGAGGTCACCGCCGCGGTGAGCGAGGTGTCCGCGGTGCCGGTCGTGCGGGCCCGGTTGGTGGCCCTGCAGCGGGAGCTGATCGGCTCGGGCGGCATCGTGGTCGAGGGCCGTGACATCGGCACCGTCGTCTGGCCGACCGCCGAGCTGAAGGTCTTTCTCACCGCCCATCCCGCGCAGCGGGCGATGCGCCGGGCCCGCCAGGTGGGGGCCGTCGCCGCCGACGAGATCGCGGCGACGGCCGAGTCGATCGAGCGCCGCGACAGCTTCGACAGCAGCCGCGCGATCAGCCCGTTGCGGCCCGCGGCGGATGCCACGGTGCTGGACACCACCGAGCTGACCCGGCTTGAGGTCGTGCGGCACCTGCTCGCCCTCGCCGACCAGCGAGGCATGGTGTCCCGACCCGGCCTGCCAGGCCGCTCCGTGCTCCCCGGACAGCGCGGCCCGGCCACGGTCGGTGTCTTGGCCGCGACCCTGCCCGACGGCGAACGGGGAGTGCCGCAGTGACCGGTGCCGTGGGCGGGGTGGCGGCCTCGACCACGGGGCTGAGCGGGCGGCGTACCGCCCGCGAGCGCGCGGAGGGAACCGCCGGAGCGACGCTCGCGCGCCACGCCGGTTCGCTGCTCGCGCATGGCCTGACCCGGCTCACCGTCCGCGGCCTCGACCAGCTTCCCCAGGTTGGCGGCGTGCTGCTGGCGATCAACCACACGAGCCTGGTGGACGGGCCGCTGCTGTACGGGGTCGTGTCGAGGCCGATCGTGTTTCTCGTCAAGCAGGAAGCCTTCCGTGGTCCGGTCGGCTGGGTCATGGACAGCCTCGGGCAGATCCCGGTCCGGCGCGGCGTGCCAGAACGGGAACCGCTGAACGCCGCCCTCGCCACGCTCGCAGCCGGTGGCATCGTCGGCGTCTTCCCGGAGGGGACCCGGACGGCCGGGACGGTGCAGCAGGTCCAGCGCGGCGTCGGATACCTCGCACTCCGGGCCCGGTGCCCGGTCGTGCCGGTCGCCTGCGTCGGCACCGAGCGGGTGCTGCGCCGCGGTCACCGGCTGCCCCGGCCGGGCCAGCCGGTCACGGTGGCGTTCGGGTCGCCGATGTCGGTCGGTACGCCGAGCGGCGGTGCGTCCCGGTCGGCGATCACCGACGCCGCGGACCGCGTGCGCGACGTGCTCGGAGCACATGTCGAGACCACCCGCGCCATCCACGCCACCACCACCAGCCGTTCCGGCGTACGCGGAGCGGCGAACCGGAAGGAGGTCCGGTGAGCGAGCTGCCCGTGCTGGCTGTCGTCGGCCGGCCCAATGTCGGCAAGTCCACGTTGGTCAACCGCATCCTCGGCCGCCGCGAGGCGGTCGTGCAGGACGTGCCGGGCGTGACCCGGGACCGGGTCGCCTACGACGCGCTGTGGGCCGGGCGCCAGTTCACGGTGGTGGACACCGGAGGCTGGGAGCTCGATGCCCGGGGGCTGCAGGCTCGGGTCGCCCAGCAGGCCGAGCGGGCCGTGGCGAGCGCTGATGCGGTCCTGCTGGTGGTCGACGCGAGGGTGGGCGCCACCGAGCCGGATCTCGCGGTGGCCCGGGTGCTGCGGCGCGCCGGCGTTCCCGTGGTCCTCGCCGCCAACAAGGTGGACGACCAGCGGGCGGAGGCCGATGCGACCACCCTGTGGTCACTCGGCCTTGGTGAGCCGTACCCGGTGAGCGCACTGCACGGCCGGGGGAGCGGTGACCTGCTCGACGCGATCCTCGCCGCCCTGCCCGAGGCGCCACCCGAACAGCCCGCCGGCGGCGGACCGCGCCGGGTCGCCCTGGTCGGCAAGCCGAACGTCGGCAAGTCGAGCCTGCTCAACCAGCTCACCGGGGAGGAACGGGCGGTCGTGCACCCGGTGGCGGGCACGACCGTCGACCCGGTCGACAGCCTGGTCACCCTCGGCGGCGAGGTCTGGCGGTTCGTCGACACCGCCGGTCTCCGGCGCCGGGTCAAGGAGGCCAGCGGAGCGGAGTACTACGCGAGCCTGCGCACCGCGGGGGCGGTGGAGGCGGCCGAGGTCGCCGTGGTCCTCATCGACGCCAGCGAGCCGATCAGCGAGCAGGACCAGCGGGTCATCGGCGAGGTCATCGAGGCCGGACGCGCCCTGGTGATCGCGTTCAACAAGTGGGACCTGCTCGACGAGGACCGCCGGCTCCAGCTGGAGAAGGAGATCGAGCGGGAGCTCGCGCGGGTCCGTTGGGCTCCCCGGGTCAACGTGTCGGCGAAGACCGGCCGGGCGGTCGACAAGCTCGCACCGCCGTTGCGGACCGCGCTCGAATCCTGGGAGCACCGGATCCCCACCGGACGTCTCAACCAGTGGGTCACCGAGGTCACGGCGGCCCATCCGCACCCGGTGCGCGGCGGGCGGCAGCCGAGGATCCTGTTCGCGACCCAGGCGGGTGCCCGACCACCGACGTTCGTGCTATTCACGACGGCGGCGTTCGAGCCGTCGTACCAGCGGTTCCTGGAACGCCGGCTGCGCGAGGAGTTCGAGTTCACCGGCACCCCGATCCACCTGACGGTCCGGGTCCGCGAACGGCGGGCGAAGCGGTCCTGAGCCGCCCGAGCTGCCCGCGTCGGGTGGGCCGCGTCGGGTGGGCCGGCGCGGTGCGTGCCCGCGGCTGGTCTGCGGTAACCTGTGGTGCCCGTGGTGGTCGAGCGGGCAGCCGGGACGTGGCGCAGCTTGGTAGCGCACTTGACTGGGGGTCAAGGGGTCGCAGGTTCAAATCCTGTCGTCCCGACGGTAAAATAGCAGGTCAGGGGCTGGTTCTCGGAAATCGAGAACCAGCCCTTTGATCGTTAGACCCTCATTTGACCCCCGTCCGGGACGGCAGACCCCGGGCAGAGGTGGCACACAACGGCAGGTCACGGGCGTGATCGGCAGGGACCTGTCTGGACGTCGTGTTCAGAGGGCGGTTCGTGAGGGGCTGCCCGGTTTGGGTTTGTGGTTGGGGTAGGGGTCCTGCTCGCGGTGCTATGCGGACGGAGTCGACGGGGCGAGGGTGAACAAGCCCGGCTCGGTCTCGATGAGGATCTGGCGTGCGACAAGGCGTTTGAGCTTCGCCCGTAGCCCCTCGGTGTCCTTGGCGGTGACACCGAGCCCGAGCGCGAGGCACACGTCCTTGGCGCGCATCGGGGCGACGGCGGTGCCGAACACGCCGAGGATCTTCTGGTACGCGGTGCTGGCGGTGGTCGGGTCAGCTGGTGTGCTCGCACTGGCCTGGTCGGTCGGTGTCGTCAGGGTCTTGCGGGTGATCGCGAGCTCGGCTACCTCCGTCTCCAGGAGAGCGAGCTCGGCGGTGAGTGTGGTGATCTGTTCACGCAGCCGGTCGGCCGCTGCGGTCGCGGCGGCCTCACGCTCGGCGATCAGGTCAAGAATCGAGGGCATGCCCGGTATGCCCCGTGGTGTCGCGCCAGGATGGTGTCGTGGTGCCGGTCAGCCGGCGGAGAAGATTCGCCGTTGACGCCCAGAAGGTGTGCGACACCGACGACGCCGGCTTGCTGTCGTAGGCGCGGACCAGCCTGCGGTGCAGCATCAACGTGCCGTTGGTCTGCTCCACCACCCAGCGGCGTTTCACCGAGTGCGAACCCGGGCCTGGTGTCGGTGCGCCTGACCTGCTCGACGTCGATACCGTGCACCGCGCCATGGATCGCGACGTCATCCTTGAAACCCGAGTCCACCCAGGCCTTGGTCACCGTCGGGGTGTGTGTGCGGACCTCATCGAGCAGCGCAACACCGATCGTGTTGTCGGTGGTCGAGGCCGAGGCGACCACCACCGCGACGATCAACCCGAGCACGTCAACGGCCAGGCCCCGTTTCCGCCCGGAGACCTTCTTCGCGGCGTCCTTGCCGGTCGTGGCCGCCGGCACGTGGTTGGCGGCGCGCAGGGACTGGGTGTCCAACACGACCGCAGTGGGGTCCTCGGCCCGACCAGCCTGCTCCCGTGCCTGGCAACGCAGCAGGTCGTGGATGGTGCGATCGGTGCCGTCCTCGCGCCACAGCGCGAAGTAGTAGTACGTCGCGGACTTCGGTGGTAGGTCGTGTGGGAGGTACGCCCACTGGCAACCGGTCCGACTCTGGTAGAAGATCGCGTTCACGATCTCCCGTAATGCATATGAGCGTGCTTGGGAGCCGTCAGGCTTGCGCGGTTGAGCCGATGTACTCGTGGCGGCTGCGCCGCCGTTCTCGTTTGAACTGAGCCACTGGGCCTTCTCGTGCTTCCGTCGGATCACCTGCCCTCGCCTGAGGG
>JACQDL010000048.1 GCA_016201065.1 Actinomycetota bacterium | reverse complement strand
GCTGGCGTGGCTGCCCGCAACGCATCGGCGATATCGTCGCCGCAGCCCTGGTCCTGCTTCACCACGAGCACCACCGCACCACCTGACCCACACCGGCAATCACACACCGTGAGCACCAGTTACGCGGAATGCCTCAATGCGGTGCCCCGGCAACGCTGGATGCGGTGCCGTGTGCCGTCTGCGGTGGCGTGGCGCACAGCCAGCAGAGCCCACCCGCACCCGCCGGGAGGCGGGTCGGTCGCCGCCGGCTGTGGCTGGTGTCGTCGGTGGTTGCCGTCGTGGTCGCCCTGGGGATCACCGGGGGCGTCCTGTGGTGGATGCGGGGCGATGAGCGGACCGCGGCCGCGGAGGCGTGGTACCGCACAGGCATACCGTGGGCCGCGCACGACACCACCGCCTATTGCTTGGCGGCGTACGCGATAGGGCCAGGCATGGTCTACAGCAGTCTCGACGAATGTCGATCGGAAGCTGACCAGCTGCTGCGCCTCACGTCCGACGCGGACGTAAAACTGACCGCCGCCTCCCGTGTCGACCCCGCGAAGATGCGGCTCCTCCCGGACAAGAGCGTGATCTTCTGGGGGAGCGCCGTGAGCTATCCGGACGGGCCACCAAGATTCGACGGGCTCGAACCTCTCTCGCCACTCCGAATGCTCACAGTCATGCAGAATATCGACGGCCAGGGCTGGCGGATCGTGGGGCAGAAACTCGACGGCACGACCATGGGCTACGTCCCGGCCGGACGACCCGACGAGGCCCCGTCATGAACTCTGGTGGCGTGGCTACTGCCACGGCTGCGGCAAGGTCGCGGGCCACGCTTGGGTGTGACTGTGTGTAGTGGGATGCGGGCCGAGTGCCGGGACTGCTCGCTCGAGCCGCCGTCCAGTGACTGGGTCGACCGCTTGGCCAGTTCCCGATGTTGACGGACTGTAACTATCAGGTAGCATTTAGTTACCTGATGTTGAGTGGGGTGGCGCTGGTCGTGGCGCGGCCACCGTCACGACCGCACAATGACCGACCTGCGGACCGTGCGGGCGATCGGCTACGCCCGTGCCTCCGCCGACGGCCAGGTCACCGCCCTTGACGCGCAGGAAGCCGCGATTCGGTCGAGGGATGCTGCCGCGAGGAGGGGACATGGCGGGAACCGTGGTGATCACAGATCGCTCCCGGCGCGCCCGGAGCCTGGGACTCATCATTCTCGGCGTGTTCTTGGTCCCGTTCGCGATCGCGGTCCCGATCCCGTTCGCGCTCGTTGGCGCGGCGTTCCTGATCGGCGGCATTCGCCGCCTGTGGCTCAGCCATGTGTTGGGGGTGCCGACACTCGTCGTCCCGCTCGCGGAGCCGCTGTGCCTGGGCGGCGTGCTCGTGGCGCGGTTCCACCGGTCGGGCGGCACGCCGCGCGCGCGGCGCACGCCCCGGTTGTCCGCCCTCCTGGTCTGCCAGGAGCGGGTCACCTACCGGCAGGGGACGGACGACCACACCGTGACGCAGGAGATCTACCGCCGTGAGCTGGCTGTGACGACCGACCAGGTCCCGGACACGGTGTCCGGGCAGGTCGTGATCGAGGTGCCCGTTGACGCGCCACCGTCCCTGACCCTGACCCACAACCGGGTCATCTGGTCGGTGCAGGTGCGGGTGCAGGTGCCGGGTGTCCCCGACGACACGGGGAGGTTCGCGCTTCCGGTCCTGCCCGTGGTCGCCGCGCGGGTGGTCGGCGACGGTGGAGCAGGCGGCCGCGCGCCGGGGGCGCCGCAGTGAGCGCGCAGGCCGGGCTGACGCTCGACCACACCGTCGCCGAGTGCGGCGGCGCCGTCATCGGCACCGCGAGCTGGTCGGGCAACCGCACGGGCAAGCGGGTCGGAGTCGTGCTGCGCTACCGGACGCAGGGGCGCGGCGACGTCGACACCGCGGTGGTCGCCAGTTGCGACCTGGGCATCGACGAGGCCGGCCAGGCGCGGTTCCGCCTCTGCGTTCCGCCATACGGGCCGATCACTTACCACGGGCAGCTACTTCGGCTGCTCTGGCAGGCCGCAGTCCAGATCCCGAGACACCCGGCGTCGGCGATCGTCGAGCTGACGGTGCTCCCGCGCGGCTGGGCGCTACCGCCTTTGGGGTCGCCGGGGTGGCGTGGTGGATGACCACGATGACCCGTACCGTCGCTGCGGACTGCGGGCGAACCCGTTCGCGCACGGCGACGGCGGGCCGCAGGACGCGGCGGGCTGGGTGGACCGCGGGCTGCCAGCGGCCGCCGAACCTGGACGGCACCGGCTGGTCCAGGTGATCGGCGTCAAGGGGGCGGGCAAGACCAGCACACTGCAGCGGTGGCGGGCCGTCGCTCCCGGGCCGTGGCGCTACGTGCCACCGGGGATACAGCGGCTGCGGCCGCTGCCGGTCGCTCCGCTGGTCTACTGGGACGAGGCGGACCGGGCACCGGCCGCCCTCCGGTGGTGGGGGTGGCGAGCCGCAGCCCGGAGCGGGGCCACCATCGTGGCGGGCACGCACGTCGACCTCGGGGCCGAGGCGCAAGCGGCAGGACTCGCGGTGCACAGCGTGGTGCTGTGCACGATCACCGTGGAGGAGCTGACCGTGTGGGCCGCGCAGCGGTTCGCCGGAGTGAGCGCGGAACCGGGGTGGGTCCTGCCCAAACACGTCGCCGCCGACGTCGCAGCATGCGCCGGCGCGTCGTGGCGGGTGGCCGGTGACCTGCTGCACGCATGGGTCGCCCGGGAGGTCGCGGCACGCGACGCCTCAGGAGGCTGACGTACCGGTCGAATGCTCCCGTCGCCGGTGGACGCCTTGGCGTGGAACGTCGCGGTGGTCCAGCCGTAGTCAGGCGACGCGGTGTGCCGGGCGTGGCAAGGTCAGTGCCCGCAGCGTCTCGGCGCGGGCGGCTACCGTCGTACCGGCCTGACCACGAGGAGTGATCGAGGAGGAGGAGTATGCCCGCCGGACCGATCGTCGTGGTGATGGGTGTCGCCGGCTGCGGCAAGAGCACGGTCGGTTCGCTGCTCGCCGACCGGCTGCCAGCGCCGTACGCCGAGGCCGACTCCTTCCACCCGCCGGCCAACGTCGCCAAGATGGCCGCCGGCCAGCCCCTGGACGACACCGACCGGGCGCCGTGGCTGCGGGCCATCGCCGCGTGGGTCCGGAGCCAGGACGGCACGGGCACGGCCGGCGTGGTGTCCTGCTCCGCGTTGAAGCACCGTTACCGGGAGGTGCTGCGGGCGGCCAGCCCCCGGGTGTGGTTCCTGCACCTTGCCGCCGACCGGGAGCTCATCACCCGCCGGGTCGCCGGCCGACCCGGGCACTTCATGCCGGCGTCGCTGGTCGACTCGCAGTTCGGTGACCTGGAACCGCTCCGGCCGGACGAGGCCGGTCTCACCGTGGACGCGGGCACGCCAGCGGGGGAGATCGCGCGCCTGGTCGTGGCGCGGTTCAGCGCGGACCCGGCGGATCGCTGAGCCCCAACCGGGCCCGCTCCCGGGCCACCCGGGTGGCGTCCGTCACCGCTCCGATCCGGTTGAACAGCCCGCCCGCCTGCCGGAGCAGGGGCCCGGCGCCGGCGAGATCACCGGCGTCGCCGCGGCAGCACCCCATCCCCTCCAGTGCCCGGGCCTGTTCCAGCAGGCTTGAGGTCAGCCGAGCCAGCTCGACGGCGGCGTGGAACCTCTCCCACGCCGCATCCGGTGCGCCCGACCGCCGCAGCAGCAGACCGAGGTGGTTGTCGACCTCCGCCTCCCCGAGCAGGTCGCCGATCTCGCGGTAGGTGTCCCCGGCGAGCTCCAGCAGGGCAGCGGCCCGGCCGACCTCGCCGAGCCGGTGCCGGGCGACCCCCAGGTTCTTCGCGGCGTTGGCCACCCCGATCGGGTCGGGGACCCGCTGGTAGAGCGCCAGCGCCTGGTCCAGCAACGCCGTCGCGTCGCCGTGCCGCTCATCGAGGGTGGCCACGATGCCCGACTCGTGGAGCGCGTTCGCCTGGCCGAGCAGGCCGACGCGGGGATCGGCTGCCCTGGGCCCGGTGGGATCGGCGAAGATTCGGTGGGCACGGGTGAGCGCCTGCCGGGCCTGTCCGTGGTCGCCGATCAACCGGCACATGATGCCGAGGTCGTTGAGGGCCGTCGCCTGGGCGACCGGGTCACCGAGGCGTTCGGCGATGCCAGCGGCCTGGCGGTGCAGCCGGATGGCCACCTCCCACGGTCCGTCGTTGCGCAGGCACCCGGCGACCGCGTCGGTCAGGGCGACCACCTCGCGCCCCGCGCCGAGCAGGTGATCACCGGCGCTGGCCTGGTCGAGGCAGGCCAGCAGGTTCGCGCTCTCCCGCTCGAACCAGTGCAACGCCTCGGTCCGCTGCGCCAACGCGGGATAGTGCCGGGGTGTGATCGCACCGGGGCGGGTGTGCCGGGTGAGGTGTGGCTCGGCCCGTGCCGCGACGGTGTCGGCCCCGTCCTGGTAGTGGGCGAGGAGCCGCCCGAAGGCCGCATCCCGGTCAGCGGCGCACACCTGTTCCTCGGCCAGCCGACCGGCGAACAGGCGGACCAGGTCGTGCATCCGCCATCGCCGGGTGACCGGGTCGTGCTCGACGAGGTGCGCGCGCCGCAGGGTGCGCAGCTGCCGGCGTACGGCGGGCAGGTCCTGCCAGGCGAGGGCGGCCGCCACGTCGACCGACAGGTCCGGTCCGGGGTTGAGCGCGAGCCGGGGAAGGATGCGGGCGGCGGGTGCGTCCCGGCGGACCAGGTGCTGCCAGGACAGCTCGAACGACGCCGCCACCTCATCGAGGATGTCGAGGCGGGACCGGACGTCGGTGAACTCCTCCACCAGCTCGGCCAGGGTCAGGCCGGGGTCGTCGCCGAGCAGCGCGCCGGTGATCCGCAGCGCCAGCGGAAGCCCGCCGCACATCCGGGCCAGCTCCCGGGCCTGCTCGGGGTGGCGGCTGACCCGACGGTCGGCGTGGTCCCGCTGCCGCAGCTCCTCCTCGAGCAGCGACATCGCCGCGGCGATGTCGAGGACGTCCAGCGGGACGGCGGTGAGCCGGTGCGGCAGCGCCCCGAGGTGGTCCTGGGAGGTCACCAGCACCCGGTGCGCGCGATGCGTCGGCAGCAGACCGGCGACCTGGTCAGGGTCGGCACAATTGTCCAGCAAGAGCAGCACCGGCCGGCTCTGCTCCGCCAACGCCTCCAGCATGCGGTGGTAGACGGCGGCCTGCTCACCGGTGGTCGCCGGGACGTACCCACCGGCCGCGCCGAGGGCCCGCAACAGCGGGGCGTACACCTGGTCGGCGTCGATTCGCGCGTGCGGGACGTAACCACGTAGGTCGGTGAGGACCGCCCCGCCCGGGAACCAGCCACGCCCGACGGTGGCAGACGCCACCTGCCACGCCAGCGCCGTCTTGCCGACGCCGGCGAGGCCGTGTAGCACCGTGATGACCGGGCCGTTCGCGGCCGGGTCCAGGCAGCCGAGGAGCGTCTCCGCCTCCTCCTCGCGGCCGCAGAAGACCGCCGGCGGCGCCGCCTCCGGCGCGGGGATGCGCACCAGGACGGGCGCGGCCGGCGCCCGCTCCAGATCCGGATTGATGATCATCGTGCCGTCACCGACAACGTAGCTGCGCCCGTGGTCGCGGGCCTCGGCGCGGGCGTCAACGCGGCCCGGAAGGTTGCTCACCGCTCGGTGATGTGCTGGGTTCCCTGACCGACGGCGTACGCGCGGCCCTGTCCGGACGCCGTCGCGCGGGCATCGACCCGCGCCGGCCGTACCGGCTCCGACGCCCGCACGGCGGGCGCCGTCCCGGCGCCAGCACCGACAGGTTCCGCGTGGTCCGGGTGGACGCGTCGCCACAACCGACCCATCCCGTCCGCGCTCCGCCGCCATAGGGCGGTCGCCAGCAACCCGACCGCGGTGGTCGCCGCCGCCGACACCAGCGGCATCAGTACCTCACCCATCGGAGAGCCACCCCCATTGCCGTCCCACTGCACCGCACCTCGATGTCGCGTGGTCAGTCGAACGCCAAGCGTAACCGTCTGGAAGTCACTTGCCCGCGATGACGTGGTTCTGGTCGGCTACCCGGATGGACCCACACGCGGTACTCGCGGCTTTCGACGAGCAGATCCGACGGCACCCAGAGCCCGATCCGCCGGACGGAACCGTCGAGCACGACGGGAGCGTGATCCGGCACGTGTCCGTCGCGAGCGGGTGGACCGGGGTGACCTGGTGCGACCTGGACCACACCAGTGCCGACGCCGTCATCGCCGCGCAGATCCACAGGTTCGCGGAACTACCTACCCCCTGGGAGTGGAAGCACTACTCCTATGACCAGCCCCCTGACCTCCCCGAACGGCTGCTCGCCGCCGGGTTCGCGCCCCAACCGGCCGAGGCCCTGCTCGTTGCCGAGATCGCAGACCTCACGCTCGATCTGCCGCCACCACCGGGCGTGGAACTGCGGGCGGTCCTCGACACGCCCGGTGTCGAGGCGCTCGTGTCGGTGCACGACGAGGTGTTCGGTGGAGACCACTCCGCCGTGGGCAGGAGCGTGCTGGTAGGTCTGGCGCGCCAGACCCGTACCGCCGCGGCCGTGGTCGCCTGGGCCGAGCACGCTCCCATCGCCGCCGCGCGCGTGGAGTTCCACGCTGGCACCGACTTCGCCAGCCTGTGGGGTGGCGGCACGGTGCCTGCCTGGCGGAGCCGTGGCGTGTTCCGTTCGCTGGTGGCCCACCGGGCCACCCTGGCGGCGGCCAGAGGATTCCGTTACCTGCAGGTCAACGCCGCACCGGACAGCCGACCGATCCTCCAGCGTCTCGGCTTCGTCCGGCTCGCCACGACGACCCCATTCATGCACCCAGGCGGATCAGCATGAGCTCGCGCCGTGCTTCCGCCGGCGCCGGTGCTGCGCGATCATCGTGGCTTGACCGAGCCGGCTGCCGCAGCACCCCGACCGGCCCGGCTGGTGGAGCTCAACCACGTGATCACCGCCGGCATGACGACCTACCCGGGACTGCCCGGTCCGGAGATCACCCCGCACATGTCCCGCGAGGAGTCCCGCAGCCACTACGCGCCCGGCACCGCGTTCGGCATCGACCGGATCAGCATGGTCGGCAACACCGGCACCGACCTCGCCGGCCTACCGCTGGCCGCTGTCGCGGACATGCCGGTCGTCGTGGTGCACATGACCGAGCGGGACGGCCGGCTCGCCCGGCTCGCCCGACCCCGGCTTGGCCAGAGCACTTGCCATACCAGGCGGTCGGTTTGTACTGTCGGCTCGTGACATCGGTAGGACGGCAACGGCTCGGGGGTCCGTCGTCCCCGGCGACGCCCAAGGGTGAGGCGACCCGGGGGTTCCTGCTCCGCGTCGCGGCGGGGGTGTTCGCCGGGCGTGGCTACGCCAACACCACCTTGAACGAGCTGATCGAGGCGTCGGGGCTGACCAAGGGGGCGTTCTACTTCCACTTCCGCTCGAAGTCGGAGCTGGCGCTGGCGGTGCTGCGGGACCAGGACGCCCGCTGGTTGGCGCGGATCGAGGACGAGGTGCTCGGTGGTGGCCGCGCGGTCGATCAGCTGCGCGCCCTGATCCCGGTGATGCTCCAGCTGCTCGCCGCCGAGCCGGGGGCGTGGAGCATCGTCCGGCTGACCAGGGACCTGGCCGCCGAGCCGGCGCTGGCCGAGCAGGTCGCCAAGCCGATGGCCGAGTGGGTGCGCCTCGTCGGGGACATCGTCCGGCGTGGCCAGCTCGACGGTGACCTGCGCCCGGAGCTGGACCCGGACCATGTCGGCGCCGTCCTCGTCGGCGCGTTCGACGGGCTGAAGTCGCTGGTCGACGTGCTGGAGCCCGGCGAACGGTGCGCGACCGTGTTCGCCGAGCGGGCCCAGACCCTGCTCACCCTCGTCGAGGCCGCCCTCGTGATCAGGCGGTAAGGACCGGGCACTCCGGGGTCGCCGTCCGGCTCCGGGTCGCCACGCTGACAAACCGACCAGTACGTACTGAGGAGAGTGGGATGGACTTCACCGGACAGACAGCGCTGGTCACCGGCGCATCGACGGGCATCGGGGCGGAGTTCGCCCGGGAGCTGGCCGCTCGTGGCGCGGACCTCATCATGGTCGCCCGCCGCGAGGACAAGCTGCAGGCCCTCGCCGCGGAGCTGGCCCGAGACCACGATGCCCGGGTGGACGTCGTGGCCGTCGATCTCGGCAGGCCAGGGGCCGGCGCCGAGCTGGCCGCCCGGGTCGACGCGCTGGGCCGCCAGGTCGACGTGCTCGTCAACAACGCCGGGTTCGCGACGCACGGCGACGTCACCGACGCCGACCTGCCCCGCCTGCTGGAGGAGGTACAGCTCAACTGCGCCACCGTGGTCGACCTGACCGCCCGGTTCCTGCCCGCCATGACGGCCCGGCGCAGCGGCGTGATCATCAACGTGGCGAGCGTGGCGGGGTTCCTGCCGGTGCCGCACATGGCCGTCTACGGGGCCACCAAGGCGTTCGTGCTGTCGTTCACCGAAGCGTTGTGGGCGGAGACCAGGCCCACCGGTGTCACGGTGCGTGCACTGTGTCCGGGAGCCACCGACACGCCGTTCTTCGACGTGGTCGGCGCCGAGGAGGCCGCCGTCGGCAAGCGCCGTACCCCCGAGCAGGTCGTCGCCACCGCGTTGGGTGGCCTGCGACGGTCAGGACCGGCCGTGATCGACGGCCGCCGCAACACCCTCGTCTCGCTCATGGCCCGCTACCTGCCCACCCGCATCGTCATCGGGATCGCCGAGCGCAGCGTCCGCGCGCGGAACCGCGACCACACGCGATCAGCCGGGGCCGCCTCGTCCCGCTGACACCGCGCCGGGGTCGAAAGTCTCCACGGCGTGCAGGCAGAAGGCACTGCCACCCCGCGTCACCGTCCTGGGAGGCTGGCCGCGGAGGGCACGCATGGCGACGATCCGTGAGCTGCTCGCACGCTTCCGCCCCGCTGCCGTGCCGGGCGCCGCGACAGCCGCTGGCGTTCCGGCCGACCGGCGAGCCAGCATCGAGGCCGAGCTGGCCCCGGTGCTCGCCGTCCTGGCGACGGTCGGGTCCGAGTGCGCCGGCATCCGGTCCGCCGCCCACGCCGAGGCCCTGCGGCGGCGCGACGATGCGGCCGGCCGGGCACATGCCCTGGTCGCCCGGGCCCGAGCGGACGCACCCGCGCAGTCGGCCGCCGCGGCCGCGGTCGTCCAGCGGATCGCCGAGGCCGAGCTCGCCGAGCTGGCGACCAGCGCCGAGCGGGAGGCGATCCGGGTCCGCCAGCAGGTGCGGCGGCGGATGCCCGACCTGGTGGCGGACGTCCGCGACCGGGTGCGGGCGGAGCTGACCGGACTGGTATCAGCGCAACTGCTGGAGCCGAGTCATGAGGATGGGATGGGTAGCGGGCGACGTGCGGGCGCGGGCGATGGCGCGCCGGCAGCTGGGCGTGGCAGCGGTACGGTCGCTGGCCGCCAGCCCTGACCTGGCCCAGGCCGTGGCGGTGCTGGGCCAGTCACCGTACGGGCGGCACCTGCAGCCAGCTGCCAGCCTCGCCGAGGCGCAGCGCGCGGTCGCCGCGGCGGTGCTGTGGAACCTGCGGGTGCTCGCCGGCTGGCTGCCCGCCGGGGGCATGCCGCTGCTGCGGCTGCTCGCCGGCTGGTTCGAGGTCGCCAACGTCGACGAGCACCTGCAGGCGCTGGCCGGCGAGCCGGCCGAGCCGCCGTTCCGGCTCGGTGCCCTCGCCACCGCCTGGCCCGCGCTGGCGGCGACCATGTCACCGGGCGATCTGCGCACGACCCTGGCACGGACACCCTGGGGCGATCCGGGTGGCGCCGATCCGCGGTCGCTGACGCTCGGGATGCGGGCCGCCTGGGCGGAGCGGGTCGCGGCCGGCGTCCCGCGCGCCGAGGCGTGGGCCGCCGGCGCGGTCGCGCTGCTCCTGGCGCGGGAGCTGTTCGTGACCGGCCAGCCGCTGCCCGAGGCGGTCCGCCGGGCGGCGACCCGGACGATCGGCGGGGACTGGACCCGGTCGGCGACGCTGCCGCAGCTGGCCCAGCGGGTCGGACCTTCGGCGCGCTGGGCGCTGCGCGGCACCGCCGAGCCGAGCGACCTCTGGTCGGCCGAGCTGCGATGGTGGCGACGGTTACGCGCAGACGGCGTGTCGTTGCTGCGGTCCAGTCGGTACGGCGACGCCGCCGTGCTGGGTACGGTCGCGGTGATGGCGGCCGACGCCTGGCAGGTCCGGGCGGCGCTGGAGCTGGCCGCCCGCGGCGGCGGGCATCGGGAGGTGCTCGATGCCCTGGCGTGACGCCCTCAGCGGCGAGCCGATGGCCCGGTTGGCGCTGGTCGCCCCGGCCTGGGCGCTGCGGGAGACGCTGGTCCTGGTCGCCGACAGCGGCGTGCTGGAGATCGACCACACCATCTCCCCGGCCGACCTCCCGCTGAACCAGGCCGCGCTGGCGCTGCAGCGGCTCGCGCCGGACCGACCGGTCACCCCTCGGCTGGTGCGCGCGGAACCGGCGCTGCGGGATCTGGAACGGGACGGCCGCGCGCAGCTGCTGGCCGGCGAGGCGCAGCTGCGGGAGTACACGAGCCAGGCGGTCCGTCGCGACGACATCACGGCGTACGTCGGCTGGGCGCCGGAGCGGCAGGTGCCGCAGCTGTCCGCGCGTCTCGCCGAGGTCGGCGCGGCGCTGGTGCCGCTGCCGCTGCCACGCGGTGTGGAACCACCCACGGCGGTCCGCCCGGGGGTGGCCCGGGCCACCTTCTCGCCGCTGGTCACCACCTACGCCACGCCGCCGTACGTCGACGTGGACCCGACGGTGCTGGCCGGCCTGTCCTACGCGGTGATGTTCGGCGCGATGTTCGGCGACGCCGGTCACGGTGCGCTGCTCCTGCTCGGTGCCGCGCTGCTCCGGCTCGGCCGGCCACGCCGGTTCGCCGCGTTGCGACCGCACTGGCTGCTCGTGGCGGCGGCCGGTGCCTGCGCCACCGCCTTCGGGCTGGCGTACGGGGAGTTCTTCGGTCCCACCGGTGCGGTGCCCGTGGTCTGGTTGACGCCGGTGGAGCACCCGATCCACCTCCTGGTGGCCGGTGCGGGGCTCGGTGCGGTGCTGCTCGCCGGGGCGTACGTGCTCGGCATCGTCAACCGGATCCGGGAGGCCGGCCTGGTCGGCGCCTTGTTCGTGGCGAGCGGGGTCGCCGGGGCGCTGCTGTTCCTCGCCGCCGGTCTGGGCGCGGCAGCGTGGTATGTCCACCTCGGCTGGCTGGCGGCCGTCGCCGTGGTGGTGGCGCTGCTGGGACTGCTGCTGGCATTCGTCGGCCTGCTCGCCACCGCGGGCCGCGGTGCGGCGGGCGTGGTCCAGGCGTCCATCGAGCTGCTGGACATCGTGATCCGGCTCGGCGCGAACGTGGCGTCGTTCGCGCGGCTGGGTGCCTTCGGCCTCACCCACGCGGTGGTCGGCTGGATCGTGTGGGACCTGTCGGTCGGGATGTGGCGGCGTGGCCCGGCCGGGATGGTCGCCGCGGTGGTCGTCTTCGTCATCGGCAATGCGCTGGCGTTGGGACTGGAGGCGCTGGTCGCCGCGGTGCAGGCGCTACGGCTGGAGTACTACGAGCTCTTCTCCCGCGTGTTCCAGACCGAAGGGCGGCCGTTCCGGCCCTGGCACGTACCGACCGTGACCGCCACCGAGCGGGCGGGGCCAGCGCTCAACACCCCTACGTCCACCGTGGAGTGACCATGTTTGCCTGGATGATCGCGCTTCCGGACCTGGTAGGTGCCACCCTGGCTGCGCTTGCTGCGCCAACCACCACGCTGGCTGCCCCAGCCGCCGTCGCGGCCGAGGCCGCGACCAGCTCCGGCGGCGGCATGGCGTTGCTCGCCGCGGCGATCGCGGTCGCGGGCTCGTCGATCGGGGCGGCGATCGCGGTGGCCTACACCGGAGCGGCCGCGCTCGCCGCGATGAGCGAGCGGCCCGAACTGTTCGGCCGGGCCATGGTGATCGTCGGTCTCGCCGAGGGAATCGCGATCTACGGCCTGATCGTCGCGATGATCCTCATCGGCAAGGCGTGAGCAGATGGGGCGGGTCGCGGCAATCGGTGAGCGGGTGGCGGTGCAGGGGTTCGCGCTCGGCGGTGCCGTCGTGTACCCGGCCGACGACGCGGCCGCCGTCCGGGACGCGTGGCGGCAGCTACCGCCGGACGTCGCGGTCGTCATCGTCACCCGCGCGGCCGCCCGGGCGCTCGGCGACGACGCGCGCGCCAGGCGCTGGCCCCTGGTCACCGAGGTGCCGGAATGATCGCCGGCCAGGACATCGGCACGGCCCTGACACCGGTCAGTACGGCGCTCCGGGACCGGGCCCGCGCCGACGCCCGCCGGACCCTCGCCGAGGCCGACGCGGCGTCCGAGCAGGTGTTGGCCGGCGCCCGGGCGGAGGCCGACCGTATCCTCACCGAGGCCCGCGAGGGTGGCACCGCCGACGCGACCGCCGCGATGGCCCGCGAGCTCATCCGGGCCCGGCGGCGGGCCCGCGGCCTGGTGCTGCGAGCCCGCCGGGATGGGTACGAGTCGCTGGGCGAACAGTGCCGGCAGGCGGTGCGGCGGCTCCGCGACGAGCCTGGGTACGCCGGGTTGCGGGATGAGCTGGTTGCCGCGGTCCGGCGGGCGCTCGGACCGGACGCCACGATCCACGACATGCCCGACGGTGGGGTCGTCGGCGAGACGCTCGGGCGGCGGCTGGACCTGTCCCTGGTCGGCTACGCCGACCGCGCCATGGCCGCGATGGGCGGCTGGTGGGAGGAGGAGCCGTGACCCGGGACGGGGCGGGTGCTGCCGGCCGGGTCCGCCGGGTCAACGGTCCGGTGCTGGAGGTGGAGCGGCTGCGCGGGGTCGCCATGGCTGACCTCGTCGAGGTCGGTGCGGCGCGGCTGCCCGGCGAGGTCGTCGCGCTCCGCCCCGATCGGGTGACCGTGCAGGTGTATGAGTACACCGGCGGCATCACACCGGGTGACCCGGTCGTGGCGCTGGGACGCCCACTCGCGGCACCGCTGGGACCGGGGCTGCTGGGGGGCGTCTTCGACGGTCTGCTGCGCCCGCTGTCGGGGGCGCCGGTGTGGCTGCGCCCGGGCGTGACCCGGGTCGCCGACGACCGGGTGTGGTCCTTCGAGCCGGTGGCCGAGGTCGGTCAGCCCCTCGGGGCGGGGGAGGAGATCGGGCGGGTGACCGACGCGGGACCCCTCCCACACCGGGTGCTCGTCCCGCCAGGGTTGGCCGGCACGCTGGAGGCGGTGCGGCCGGCCGGGCGGTATCCGGCCCACGAGCCGGTCGCCACGGTCGGCGGCACTGGCGTCGACCTGACCACTTGGTGGCCCGTGCGGCGGGCCCGGCCGTACCGGGCCCGGCTGGACGGTGCCGTGCCGCTGACCACCGGCCAGCGGGTCCTCGACGCCGTGTTCCCCCTCGCCCTGGGTGCCAGCGCCGCCGTCCCGGGCGGGTTCGGCACCGGGAAGACCGTGTTGCTGCAGCAGATCGCGAAGTGGTGCGACGCGGACGTGATCGTCTACGTCGGCTGCGGTGAGCGCGGCAACGAGATGGCCGACGTCATCGAGGACTTCGCCCAGCTCGCCGACCCGCGCACCGGTGGCCGGTTGGCGGACCGGACCGTCATCATCGCCAACACCTCGAACATGCCGATCATGGCGCGTGAGGCGAGCATCTACACCGGCGTCACGGTCGCGGAGTTCTACCGCGACATGGGCTACCACGCGGTCGTCATCGCCGACTCCACCTCCCGCTGGGCGGAGGCCCTGCGCGAGTTCGCCTCCCGAACCGGGGCGTTGCCGGCGGAGGAGGGCTACCCGGCCGGCCTCGCCTCCGCGCTGGCCGCCTTCTACGAACGCGCCGGGCGGGTCAGCACCGCAGCGGGACAGGAGGGCTCGGTGACCGTGGTCGGCGCGGTGTCCCCGCCGGGTGGCGACCTGACCGAGCCGGTCACCGCACATACCCAGCGGTTCGTCCGCACCCTGTGGTCGCTGGACCGTGATCTCGCGTACGCCCGCCACTACCCGGCGGTGACCTGGGCCGGTTCGTACTGCCGGGACGCCGACGCGATCGGCGGCTGGCACGTCCAGCACGGCGACCCGGGCTGGGCGTCCCGCCGGGCGCACGTCGTCGCGCTGCTCGCCGAGGCCGACCGGCTCGCCGCGATGGCCGAGCTGGTCGGCGTCACCGCGCTGCCCGGCCCCGAACGCATGGTGCTGCTGGCGGCCCGCCTGCTCCGGGAGGGGGTGCTGCAGCAGAGCGCGCTGTCGCCGACCGACGCCCGGTGCGCACCGGACCGCTCCGCCGCGCTGACCGACATGGTGCTCGGGGTGCTCGCCGCGTGCCGCGACCTGATCGAGGCCGGGGTGCCGGCCACCACGATCGAGGCGGTGGACTTCTCCCCGGTGCTGCGGGCCCGGGAGGAGACCACCGACGCCGGCCAGGTCGAACGCCGCGCGGAGCTGGTCGTGGCCGGGCTCGCTGAGCTGCGATGAGCGGCCCGGCGATCGAGTACGGCACCATCGACGAGGTGCGCGGGCCGCTGGTGATCGTCCGCGGCGTGTCCGGCGTCGGCTGGGACGAGTTCGCCCGGATCCGGCTCGGTTCCGGGGAGCTGCGGCACGGCCTGGTGCTGGAGGTGGACGGGGACCTCGCGGTCGTCCAGATCCTGGAGGACACCCACGGGCTGGACCCGGCGACGGCCACGGTCACCTTCGACGGTGCCCCGCTGCGGATCCCGGTCGGGCCGCAGTGGCTGGGGCGGGTGTGCAACGGGCGCGGCGTACCGATCGACGGCGGACCACCGATCGTCGGCACGACGACGGCCCCGGTCAACGGCTCCCCGCTGAACCCGACCGTCCGCCAGCCGCCGGCCGATCCGGTGCTCACCGGCATCTCCGCCATCGACGCGCTGACCACCTTGGTCCGGGGCCAGAAGCTGCCCATCTTCTCGGTCGCCGGCCTGCCGCATCTGGAGCTGGCGACCCAGATCGCCGCCCAGGCGAGTGTCGGCGGCGAACCGTTCAGCGTGGTCGTCGCCGGGATGGGGCTCACCCACACCGATGCCGCAGCAGCGCGCGACGTGCTGGAGGAACGGTCCGCGGCCGGGGAGCTGCTGCTGCTGCTCAACACCGCCGACGAACCGGTCATCGAACGGATCCTCACCCCACGGATCGCGCTCACCGTCGCCGAACACCTCGCGTTCACCCTAGGCCGGCACGTGCTCGTCGTCGTCGCCGACATGACCAACTACTGCGAGGCGGTCCGGGAGGTCTCCGCCGCCCGGGGTGAGATCCCGGCGCGGCACGCCTACCCCGGGTACCTCTACAGCGACCTGGCGTCGCTGTACGAGCGGTGCGGCCGGATCCGGGGCCGGCCAGGGTCGGTGACGATCCTGCCGGTGCTGACCATGCCGGCCGGCGACATCACCCACCCGGTACCCGACCTCACCGGCTACATCACCGAAGGTCAGATCGTGTTGTCGGCCGAGGTGTACGGGCGTGGGATCACGCCGCCCATCGATCCGCTGTCGTCGCTGTCCCGGCTGATGCGCCACGGCGCCGGTCCGGGCCGCACCCGCGACGACCATCTCGACGTCGCCGCGCAGCTGCTCGCCGCGCTCGCCCGGGCCCGGCAGGTCCGGGAGCTCGCCGAGCTGGTCGGCAGCGGCGCGCTCACCGCGACCGACCGGTGCTACCTCACCTTCGAGGACGCGTTCACCCAGGTCCTGGTCGACCAGCGGGTCGACGAGGCGCGCAGCCTCGACGACACCCTCGACCGGGCGTGGCGCGCGCTGGCCGCGCTGCCCCGGCCCGAGCTGACCATGCTGCCGGCCACGGTGGTTGCCGCGCACCTCGGCACGGTGGCTGCCGCGGACGATGGTGCCGAGGCGGCCAGCGATGCCTAGGCCGTTGCGGGTCCCGCCGGGACGGGCCGGCCGGCTGTGGCTGGAACGGCGGTTGCGGACGGCGCGGCGTGGCACAGAGCTGCTGGACCGCAAGGTGCGGATCCTGCGCGCCGAACGGGACCGGCTGGGCTTGATCGCGGAACGGGCGGCCGTGGAATGGACCCAGGCGTATCAGGTGGCCGACACCTGGCTGGTCCGTGCCGTGGTGCTGGGTGGCGAAAGGGAGCTGCGGCTGGGCACACCACCGCGGCTGGCCGAGGTGACCGTGTCGTGGACGGACGTGATGGGCGTGCGTCTCCCGGCGGAGACACGTGTTGGGCACCCGCCGGTCGCCGACCGACCCTCCGGCAGCTCGGCGCTGGTCGAGGCGAGCGTGGCATGCCGACACGCGGTGAGCGCCGCCGTCACCCACGCGGCCGCGGACGCGGCGGTGCGTGCCGTCGAGTCGGAGCTGACCGAGACGACCCGGCGGCTTCGGGCGATCACCGACCGGTGGACGCCGAGACTGGAGGAGGCACTGCGGGACTTCACCCAGCGGCTGGAGGAGTTCGACCGGGCCGAAGCGATCCGGCTGCGCTGGGCATCCCGCGGCACTACGTCTGAAGCGCGGCGCTGAGCTTCTCGACGGTGTTCCAGTTCCGGCCGGTCACCACCAACGCGAGGTGCTTTTCGAGGAAGGCACTGACGTTGGGCGCTTCCAACACGCCGTCCGGGCACCAGTGGTACACGACACGGTCACCGACCCTGATCGTGTCGGGGGCGAGCGTGGTCGGATCGTTGGCGGCGAGCGCCGCCGGGTCGGGAGCCGCGGACAGGAACAGCGCCATCATCCGCGAACCATTCGTGGCGATCTCCCGCAGCGGGTTGGCGGCGATCACCGCCCGCAGCTCTGGACCGGACCTGGTCAGGCATCGCACGTCCATCCCGAGCCGGTCGGTGATGCCCCGTTCGATCTGCCGCACGACGTCGCGCTGGTCGGTCTCGGTGGTGGTCACCACCGCGTTCCCGCTCTGCAGGAGCGTCTTCACGTTCGTGAAACCGAGGTTGGCGAGCAGCTCGCGGAGGTCAGTCATGGAGACCTTCTTCTTGCCTCCGACGTTGACTCCCTTGAGCAGCACGGCGTAGCTCGGCACGTTGTCGGCCCTCCGGATACAGTGTGCGCTGCTCAGCGAGCATGGTGACGAACTGGGCGATGCGCCGCTGACGGGTTTCCGGGTGTTTGGCGTCCTGCACCCGGTACAGGAGGGCATAGCGGTTCAGGCGGTCCAGGGTCTCGAAGAACGCCGCCGCCGTTGGCACCGCGGCGATCAACGCCTCGACCTTCTCCCGGTTGATCTTCGACCAACTGCTCCGGGCGCGGCGCGGGGTGAACCGCTGGAGCCAGAAGCCGTCGTCAGCGGAGCGCTTCTGCCCATCGATCCAGCCGTAGCACAGCGCCTCGTCGAGCGCCTCCGGATCTCGTTGTCCACGGGCACCGGGTCAGTCAACCACAGCCCGGGTTCTGACCATGGTCGCTGCACCCGCACCCCGCACCGGGCCGGCCCCCCGGCGGCCCGTCCACCCCCGGTGGTGACTGGTAGCGGGCGAAGGCGGGCATGGTGAGCCCGATCAGGACGACGCCGAGGATCGCGGTCAGCCCTCCGCTGACCGCGCTGATCGTGGGCGACGTCAGCGCGCCGACGACACCGGCCCGGAAGTTCCCCAGCTGCGGGAAGCCCATGCCGACAATCAGCTCGGCGGCGGCGACCCGGCCGCGGTACCGGTCGGGCGTGGTGACCTGGACGACGGTGGTGCGGAACACCACGCTGAGGACGTCGACGGCGCCCGCGACGGCGAGCAGGACGAGAGCCAGCCACAGGCTGCGGGCCAGACCGAATCCGGCGAGGCTGGCACCCCAGACCGCACCCGCGACCAGGATGGCGCGTCCCTGCCGGGACACGGTTCCGACCGGACCGGACAGCACCGTCCCCACGATCCCCCCGACCGCCGGCGCTGCGGTGAGCAGGCCGAGCGTGTGCGCGCCGCCACCGAAATGCGCGGCGTTGATCGCGGGAAACAGCGCCATCGGCATCCCGAGCAGCGTGGCGCTCAGGTCGGAGAGCAACGCGCCCGCGATGACCCGGTCGCCGCGGATGAACCGCAATGCCGCACCGATGGCCCGCACTCCGGGCCGCACGGGACCGTCCTCGGGTGACATCGCCGGCAGGCGGGCGACCCCGTACAGGGCGGCGGCGAAGGTGACGACGTCGATGAGGTAGCACGCCCTCACCCCCCAGGCAGTGACGATGACACCGGCGAGCGCGGGTCCGACGGTCACGCTGAGGTGGAAGGTGAACATGGTGAGCGCGGCGGCCGCGGGGACCCGGTCGGCGCGGAGCAGTCGCGGCAGGAAGGTACGCCGCGCCGGCCCACTCACCGCGCTGAGCAGCGACTGGGCCACGATCAGGCAGTACAGCAGCCACAGCTGGCGGAGCCCGGCGAACGCCTGCACCGCGAAGGCGACCGACACACCGGCCTGGCTCGCGCTGCTCAGCAGCACCAGCGTGCGGCGGTCGACGGCGTCCGCGACGGCCCCGCCGACCAGCCCGAACCCGACCAGCGGGACCGCGATGGCCAGGCCGATCGCCCCGACCGCGAGCGACGAGTGGGTGAGGGTGTAGACCTGCACCACAACCGCGAAACTCGTCATCTGACTGCCGATCGCGGACAGGCTCGACCCTGCCCACAACCGCCGGAAGGCTGGTGACTCCCGCAGCGGCCGAAGGTCCATGAGCAGCCGTCGCCCGGCCAGACGACCTTTCACTCCGGTACGGCGTGCACGCCGGCTGCCGGGGCGCGGATCAGGGTTGTGGCTTGCCCGTGCCGCCGGTGCACTCGCCGCCCGGTTCCGGCGCGTGGCGGCCGTCGGCGTACTTGGCGATGAACGACGCCAACGCCGGGTCGGTGGCCGAGCGGAGCTTCAGCTGGAGCTCCCAGACCGTGGCCACGACCGGGCTGGGCAGCCCGGGATAGGGGCTGAGCAGCCCGTACGGCTGGCCACGCACGGCGGCCTGCAGGGCCTTCACCTCGGCGCTGGGCAGGTCGGGCCGGTAGGTGATCCAGATCGCGCCGTGTTCGAGGGAATGCACGGCCGTCTCGTTGGACACCGGCGTGCTGTAGATGCCGCAGTTCTGCCAGATCTCGGCGTGCGCCCCGCCCGCGGGCGGCGTCTGGGCGTAGGTCACCTTCCCCCCGACGTGGTCGCGGGACAGCTTGGTGTAGGTGGTCAGGCCCGGCTGCGCGTTCGACGTACCCGTCGAGCGGTTGCTGACCACCGTCCACGTCGTCGCCCCGGCCACGAGCAGCAGGACCGCTGCGGTGCCGCCGACCCAGGCCAGCGTGCGCCTGCGCTCCTGACGGTGCTGCTCGGCACCGGTCGCTGCCAACCGTGCCCTGCGCTCCGCGCTCCGTGCCGCCTTGCCCATGCCCGCCCCTCCACGACCCGTCCGGTCGAGCCACCATACCGGCGGGCCGCGCGGCAGGGGCCTCGTCGGTGCATGGATCTTCGCGGAATCTTCGTCGTTCGCCCCTGGGAAATTCGAACGGGCGGGTCACGCTCGGGTCAGTGACCGAGGTGGCGCTGCGATCCGATCCACGGTGCGGCGGGCGGCTCGGAGCCGAAGGGGGAGTTTGCGATGATGGGCGGTTGGTACGCCGGTGGGATGAGTGCCGGATCGTGGCTGTTCATGGGCGTGTTCTGGGTGGCGCTGCTCGGGCTGATCCTCTACCTGGTGGTCCGGCTGCTGCCGTCCGGCGGGCGTGGCACACCGGCCGGGCGGGAGACGCCGGAGGAGATCCTGAGCCGACGGTTCGCCCGTGGCGAGATCGACGTGGAGACCTACCAGGCGCAGCGTGCCACGCTGACATCCGCCCGGGGCGAGCGGTGACCGGCGGCACCCGCAGGCAGTGGCTGATCGCGGCCCTCGCCGCTGCGGTGGTGGCCCTGGTCGGCAGCGTCGCCGCGGTCGCCGCGGGCGTCGCCAGGGAACCGGCCGTGCTGTCGGGCAACGGCGTGACCGGGCCCGGCACCTGGTCCTACGGTGGCGGGCCGATGATGGGCGGCGGGCGCGGTCCGGGGATGATGGGTGGCGGGTACGGGCTGGCCGGCGACGGTCAGCCGGTGACGACGATGGCTGCGGCCCGTCAACGAGCCCAGGCGTTCGGCGACCGGATGGGGTTGCGGGCAGGCGAGGTGATGCAGTTCAGCAACGGCTTCTACGCCGAGCTGCTGACCAGCGACGGTCGGGGTGCCACCGAGGTTCTGATCAGTTCCAACAGCGGCGCTGCCGGTATCGAGTACGGCCCGGCGATGATGTGGAACACCCGCTACGGCATGCACGCGGCTGCGTTCGCCGGCTCCGGCCAGGTGTCCGCGGCTGACGCCACCCGGCTCGCCCGGCAGTGGCTGGACCGCCAGCGGCCCGGCATGACCGCCGGCGAGCCTGAGGCGTTTCCCGGCTACTACACGATGCACACCCTGCAGGACGGAAAGATCGTCGGGATGATGTCGGTCAACGCCGGCACCGGCGCGATCTGGTACCACACCTGGCACGGCAGGTTCGTCGCGATGACCGGCGAGTAGCGGCTGCCCGGCGCGGTCAGCGCGCGATGAGCGCGTCGAGGGTGACGAAGCCGTAACCGCGGTCACGCAACGCCGTGATCATCGCCGGCAGCGTGTCCGCGTCGAGCGTCGATCCGTCGTCGGGGTTGGCGCCGACGTGCATGAGCACGATCTCACCCGGGGTCAGTGCGGCGAGCACCCGCGCCAGCACCGTCGCCGTGCTCTGACCACCTGCGCTGCCCTTCCAGCCGAGGGTGTCCACGGTCCACCGCACCGGCACGTACCCGACCCCGTTCACCGCGGCGATGGTCCGGGTGTTGGTGGCGCCGAACGGGAACCGGAACAGCGGGCTGGGGTCGCGCCCGGCGATGGTCCGGATGGTGGTGGCGGCGTTCAGCACCTGCGTTCGGATCTGCGCGTCGGACAGGGTGGTGAAGTCCGGGTGATCGACGGAGTGGTTGCCCAGCCGGTGGCCGGCGGTGGCGATCGACCGGGAGCTGGTCGGGAAGGACTCGGCGAACCGGCCGGTGAGGAAGAACGTCGCAGGCACGCCGGTCGACCGGAGCGTGGCGAGGATCGAGGGGACGCCGTTGGCGTTGGCGCCGGCGTCAAAGGTCAACGCGACCACGTGCTGGCTGGTGGGGATCCGGGTCCAGTCCCGGCCGCTCAGAGCCGGGTCCAGGGTGGGTGGGGCGGTGGCCGTCGGCGGCCGGACGGTGGTAGTGGGTGGGGCTGGGGTCGTCGGTGTGCCCGCCGGTACCGACGTCGTCGTCGGTACCGGCGGAGAGGTTGGCCGGCTGGTCGAGCTGGACGTGGCACCGGAACCGGACGGACCCGCCTGCGGCGGCCGACCCGACCCGCAGCCCGCGACCGCACCGACCAGGACCACGGCGGTGAGCAGGGAAATGCGGGCCGGCGCCACATTTCCATGATGAGCCGCCGAGGCGGGCGGGAAAAGGCCGATCGACCCGAAATCCGCTCCGCTCGCCCCGACACATCAACCGCTGTGAGGCGTCGCGACTAGAGGACGTTGTCCGCATAGACCGTCATCGCGTCCCGCACGAGCTCGGCGCCGGCCCGGCCGCCGTAGTTAGCCGCGAAGCGCTCGTCGGTCACATACATCTCGGCAAGTCCGACAAAGTAGTCTTTAGTTGGTCCTGTCGTGCCACCCCCCGGCGTGCCGGGGATGCTCCGCAGCCAGTCGAACTGGCGCTGGGCGAGTCGCTGGGCTTCCGCACTGTCGGCGGCGATGCCCTGGGACACCGCGGCGAGCCAGTCGTCACCGAGCTGCCTGGCGCACCGCATCCAGGCTGATCTTTCCTGCCCGGACATCCCGCGCCACCAGGACCCGCTCCGGGCGTATGCCTCCTCGCCCCAACGTTCTTCGACCTCCTCCCGGTACTGGGCGTGGTCGAATCCCTTGAACATGTCCTCTGCCATGAGCTGTTCACCTCTCTCCAGTGCCGCAAGCGTGTCCTCGACCGACCTGATCTGCCTCACCAACATCGTCCGCTCCTGCCGCAACAGGTCGAGATGGTCGCGCAGGGCCTGTCTCTCGTCCGTCTCGTGGGTGAGCACCTCGCCGATGGCGGCAAGGCCAAGGCCGAGGTCCCGCAGCAGGAGAATGCGCTGGAGCCGCAGCAGCGCCCGCTGGTCGTAGTACCGGTAGCCGTTGCTGCCGATACGACTCGGCTCCAGCAACCCGAGCTCGCCGTAGTGACGAAGCGTGCGACTGGTCGTCTTGGCCAGGCGGGCGATCTCCTGGATGGACCAGTCCATGACCCCTCCCTTCAGGTTCCCCGGTTGCCTGCCACGGTAGATCTTGACGTTGGGTGAAGGTCAAGGACGACCGCGGACCGCTCGGCTACTCTCGGCGGGTGAAGCGGTCCAGCTGCTCCCGCCGCCTGCGCGACGAGGCAAGGTCGACACCGTGATGTCGAAGAGTGTGATGCTATGATGCCTTCGTGCGCACGACGCTGACCTTGGACGACGACCTGGCTGCCCAGCTGCGGCGGCTCGCCCGCGAGACCGGGCGCCCCTTCAAGCAGCTCGTCAACGAGGCACTGCGGGCGGGCCTGATGCCCACCTCCGCTGACCGGAGCGAGACGGCGCCGACCCCGACCTTCGACCTCGGTCTGCGGCCCGGCATCGATCTGATCCGAGCCCGCCATCTGGCGACGGAGCTGGAGGACGAGGAGACCCTGCGCAAGCTGGAACTGCGCAAGTGATCGTCCCCGACGTCAATCTCCTGCTCTATGCCGTCGACTCAGGGTCGCCCCACCACGAGACAGCTGCCACCTGGTGGCGCTCAGCCCTGAAGGGCAGGGAACCGATCGGCCTGCCGTGGGTGACCGCACTGGCGTTCCTGCGCCTGACCACGAACCCGCGGATCTTCGTTCGGCCGCTCGGCGCCGTGCAGGCCGCGGATGTCGTCGAGGGGTGGTTCGGGCGGCGGCACGTCGTGCCGATCGAGCCGACCCAGCGTCACCTCGCCCTTCTGCGCGGCCTGCTTGACGCCGTGGGCACCGCGGGCAACCTGGTGACCGACGCCCACCTGGCCGCCCTCGCCATCGAGCACGGCGCGACGCTGTGCTCCGCCGACGCCGACTTCGGTCGGTTCCCGGGACTGCGGTGGCGCAACCCGCTCAAGGTGACATAGGCGCCCGCGGGTGGCTTCGCGAGTCTAGGACCTGGCCGTAGTAAACGTTGCGTATCCAATCGGCGAATGCTAGCGTCCTTAGGGAACGATTCGTTCTCTAAAGAGCTGGTGTGCCTCCCGCGCGGCCCTCCGGACCAACGCGCACGTCAAGGAGCATTCGTGAGTGTCGTGGCACCACTGCGAGCGTTCGGCAGGGCGGATCTCGCTCTCGCCGGCGGCAAGGGCGCGAACCTGGGCGAGCTCGTCCGGGCCGGCTTCATGGTCCCCGACGGCTTCGTCGTCACGACCGACGCCTACGCGGTGATCGCCAGGTCCGTGGACCTGCGCGCTGCCGAGCGGCTGGCGGCAGACGACGGTGCGGCGATCCGCGCGGAGTTCGAAGCGGTCACGATCCCCGAGGACCTCGCTGAGGCGATCGCCGATGGCTACGCCAGGTTGGGTGGCGGCCCGGTCGCGGTGCGCTCCAGTGCCACCGCCGAGGACCTGCCGGGAGCGGCGTTCGCAGGTCAGCAGGACACCTATCTCCACGTCGTCGGGGACGCGGCCGTGATCGACGCGGTACGGCGGTGCTGGGGCTCGCTGTGGACGGACCGGGCGATCGCCTACCGGCGCCGGCGCGGGATCGACCCCGCCGAGATCCGTCTCGCGGTCGTCGTGCAGGGCATGATCGAAGCCGAGACGGCGGGAGTGATGTTCACCGCAAACCCGGTCACCGGTGACCGCGGGCAGATCGTGATCGATGCGAGCAGCGGGCTCGGTGAGGCGGTCGTCTCCGGCCTGGTGACCCCGGACCGCTACCTGCTGGACCCGGGTGGCACGGTGCGGGTCTGGACGCCCGGTCGACGTGAGGTGGTGATCAGAGGCGCGGCGGGTGGTGGCGTCACCCGGGAGGCCGGCGACCCGACCAAGGTGGAGCGGCTGCCCGCGGAGCTGTTGCGGGACCTTGCCCGCCTGGGCACCGCGGTCGCCCGCCACTTCGGGCGACCACAGGACATCGAGTGGGCCTCGGCGGACGGCCGCGTCTGGCTTCTGCAGGCCCGCCCGATGACGGCGCTGCCGCCGCCGCCGGTCCGCCTGAGCCGCGCCCAGCGGCGGGTGGGCGCGATCCTTCTCGAGTACCTGCCCTACCGCCCGTACCCGATCGACACGACGACCTGGCTGCCGCACGGCCCGGCAGGTCTGATGGCCACGGCGGCGGCGCACTTCGGGATCCGCATCGCCTTCGAGGGCCTGCTGCCGGAGGAGGATGGTGTCGTCCACCGGATGATCCCACCCGCCCCCCGTCCCACCTTCGGATCGCTGTGGGCGCCGTTCCGGATCGCCTCCCTCGCCAGGCGGCACGATCCGGGCCGGTGGACGGAGGATCCACGGTTCACCGAGTTCCTTCGCCAGGTGCGCGACCTCGCCGACGAGGACCTGGCGACCTTGCCGTGGCCGCAGCTGATCCGGGTCCCCAGACGCGCCCTGGACCTGGTCCGGCCGGTCATCGACCTGCGCATCGACTACCTGCCGCGCACCGGCTTGGCCTTCCTGCGGCTGCTGCTGGCGCTCACGCTGCTGCGCCGTACCGCGCTGCTGGGCGAGCTGATCCGCGGCACTCCGACCCGCACCGCGGACGCCAACCGCGCCTTGCAGGCGCTGGCCCACCAGGTACAGCTCAACCCCCAGCTCAAGGACGCCGTCGATGCACTCGACGCGGGACGGCTGAGGAAGTTCGCCGACTTCGATGCCAACTTCACCGCGTTCCTCGCTGAGTACGGCCACCGCGAGACCGCAACGCCGCTCCTGGTCACCCCGCCCACCCAGGGGGAGTCTCCCGACACCGTCCTTGGGTTGATCAAGGTGCTCGGTACCGAACCGCTGCCCGCCGCCGAACCGGCTGGGCAGGTCATGGCGGAGCTGGTGGACCACCCGCTGCTGCGCGGCCGCAAGAACCGGGCTCGCTTCGCTGGCTGGGTCGACGGGGCACGTGCCGGTCTCGCTTTCCGTGAGGACAGCCACTTCTACTTCACCAAGCCGCTGCCCATCCTTCGCCGATCCCTGCTGGAGATCGGCGGTCGGTTGTGTGCCGTGGGGGTGCTGGAGGAGCCGCAGGAGGTGTTCCACCTACGGTTGGAGGAGCTTGAGGGCATCCGTGACCCGGTTGGGCTCGCGGCGGCCGACCGGGAACGGCTGCGTGCCTCCGCACACGCCAGGGCGGCCAAACGCGCCGAGCTCGCCGGGGTCCGGCTCATCGATCCCAGTCTGATCTTCCCGCCGCGGGACCGCGGCGACGCGTTGGTCGCGGGTACGCCCGCCAGCGCCGGTACCATCACCGGCCCGGTCACGATCGTCCGTGAACCCGCCGAGTTCGCGAAGCTGACCAGTGGCGACGTGCTCGTCTGCCCGTACACCAACCCCTCCTGGACCCCACTGTTCCAGCGGGCCGCCGCCGTCGTGGTCGACTCCGGAGGATCGGCCTCCCATGCCGCGATCGTCGCCCGCGAGTACGGCATCCCCGCGATCATGGGTACCGGTGACGGCACCGGCGTGCTCACCGACGGCCAGATCGTGACCGTCGACGGCAACACCGGTCGGGTAACACCCGGCAGTTCATAGGATCCCATCATGGTCACCGACCACCGCAAGCTGCCCCGCCGGCGCGGCGACGCGCTCAACGCAGCCATTTATCAGGCGACCCTCGACGAGCTCGCCGAGGTCGGCTACGCCAGGCTGACCATGGAACGGGTCGCGGAACGGGCCAAGGCCAGCAAGGCGTCCCTGTACCGGCGCTGGCCGAGCCGGATGGAGCTCGCCCTGGATGCGGTGTACCACGTGCTGCCCGACCCCGCGTCGCCACCCGACACCGGCACCTTGCGCGGCGATCTGCTCGCCCTGCTGCGCCGCAACGCCGAACTGCTGGCCGGGCCGGCCGGCGAGGCGATACGCGGCCTGCTCGGCGACGCGCTGCGCGACCAGACCCACACCGCCCAGCTACGCCAGCATGCCCAGGGGGCCGGCCGGATGGCGATGCAGGAGATCGCCCGCCGCGCCGTCGAACGCGGCGAGATCGACAGCACCGCGATCACCCCCCGCCGCCTGGAGGTCGGGCAGGCGATGCTGCGCCAGCACTTCTTCTTCGGTGGCGTCCCGATACCCGACCAGGTGGTCGTCGAGATCGTGGACGAGGTCGTCCTTCCCCTCCTGACCCGCTGACACGGAATCTGGGCATTCGCTACCCATGCGTCCGCGGCACGGGCCTGGCAGGGTCATCCGCTGTGAGCGAGCCGTCCCTCCCCGGCTGGGGCAGTGCCCTGGTCGGGGCGCGGTGGACCGACCAGCTGGCCGCCGTGGAAGGGGCGTTGGCAGGCGCCGCCCGATCCGACGGCGTGGACGCCTTCATCGTGCCGCTCCGTCCGTTCGCCACCCAGGCAGCCGACCGGGTGGCCGCCAGGGTGGAGCGGTGGCCACCGGCGGTCGACGGCGCCGCGATGTCCGCCCATCTCGTTGCCGAGCTGGGCGGGCACCTTGCCCGGCTCGCCGCGCGCACCCTCGTCCTTGAGCTGAACCTCAGCAGGGAACGCGGCGAACTTCGGGGGCACACCGAGCGGGAACGGTTCATCGACTTCCTGCGCCGGACGGCGTCCCGGGACGGGATCAGCGGGTTGTTCCAGCGCTATCCGGTGTTGGCCAGGCTGATCGATCAGGCGTGCGAGCACGCCGTCGAGGCCCGGGTCGAGTTGCTCAGGCGCTTCGCCGCTGACCGCGACGACCTCGTCGCCCACCTGCTGGCGGGGGTTGACCCTGGCCCGCTGATGCGGGTGGAGTCCGGCAAGGGCGACCCGCACGGCAAGGGGCGTACGGTCTCCGTGCTGTGCTTCGCCGACGGCCGGTCGGTGGTCTACAAGCCCAGGTCGCTCGACCTGCACGGGCACTTCGGTGAGCTCGTCGACTGGCTCAACGGCAAGGTCCCCGAGCTCGGCCTCCGCGGCGCCGCCTGCCTGCCACGCAGCGGCTACGGCTGGATGGAGCTGGTCGAGCAGGCGGGGTGCGCGGACCGTGCCGGTATCGACCGGTTCTACCGGCGGCTGGGTGCTCTGCTCGCCGCGCTCTACGCCCTCGACGCAACCGACATCCACTTCGAGAACCTCATCGCCGCGGGGGACCAGCCCGTCGTGGTGGACCTGGAAACCCTGTTCCACCCGGCTCTCGGGGCCCGGGTCAGCACCGGCAGCGACCCGGCCGGCCAGGCACTGTCGCACTCGGTACACCGCACCGCACTGCTGCCGCGGATGCTGCTCGGCGAGCACGGTGCCTTCGACATCTCCGGCCTGGGCGGGGACAAGGGCGCGCCGCTGCCGCTGGACGGCGCCAGCTGGGAGGGCGCGGGCACCGACCGGATGCGGCTGGTCCGCAGCAACGCGAGGTTCCCGGGCGCGGCGAACCGGCCCAGGGTCGGCGACACCGAAGCGGACCCGGACGAGCACCTCACCGCCCTGGTCGTGGGGTTCCGTACGGCCTACGACGCGATCGCGACGCACCGCGCGGAGTTGCTGCCCCCCGGCGGCGTACTGAGTCGGTTCGCCGCCGACGAGGTCCGCCTGATCGTGCGCAACAGCCAGCGTTACGCCCAGCTCCTCGACGAGTCGACCCACCCCGAGATCCTGCGCGCCGAGGCCGCCCGCGACCGGCTGCTGGAGCTGGTGTGGTCCGAGCCGCTCGACGCCGGCCTCACCGCGCTGGCCCCACATGAGCACGCCGACCTGCGGCAGGGCGACGTGCCGGCGTTCACCTGCCGACCCGACTCCCGCGACGTGTGGACCGCCAGCGGTGCGCGACTGCCCGAGGCGTTGCCGCGCGCCAGCATGCCCGCCGTCGTGGCCAAGATCGGCCGGATGGGCGAGGCGGACCGACTCGACCAGGAGTGGCTGATCTCCGCGACACTCGTCTGCCGGACCGCCCGGGTCGCGCACCGAGTGTGCCGCCCGCTGCCCGAACCGCCCGTTGCCGGGGTGCCCGACCCGCAGCGGTTCCTCCTCGCCGCCTGCCGGATCGGCGACGAGCTGGTCGCGCGGGCGCTGCACGACGACCACCGCGCCAACTGGATCGGCCTTGAGGTCATCGACGACCGGCACTGGGCGCTGCTGCCGATGGGGGCAGGGTTGGCAAGCGGCTACTGCGGCGTCGCGCTCTTCCTCGGCCAGCTCGGTGAGCTGACCGGGACCGCCCGCTATACCGAGCTTGCCCGAAAGGCACTGCGGCCGGTGCCGAGCCTGCTCGCGTCGCTGGTCGAGAGTCCCGAGCGGGCCGCGGCGGTCGGCTGCGGCGGCTTCGAGGGGCTGGGCGGCATCTGCTTCGCGCTGGCTCGGCTGTCGGTGCTGCTCGGCGACGCCGATCTCGGCGACTGGCTCGCCACGGCGCTCGACGTCACCGGCGGCGCGGCGGACCCGGGCCAGCACGCCCTGGCCGACGGGTTGGCGGGCGGACTCGTCTCGATGCTGGCGGTGCACGCCGAGACCGGGTCGGCCAGGGCCGCCACGCTCGCCCGGTCCTTCGCCGACACCCTTGCCGCGACCGCGGGCGAGAAACCCGCAGCGAGCGGATTCCTGCACGGGGACACCGGGATCGCGTGGGCGCTGCTGCGCGCTGGGGAGTTCTTCGCCGACCGCCGCCACGTCGACGCGGCCACGTCGATGCTGGCCGGGAAGGAGAAGCTCGGCGCGGCGGGCAGCGGCTGGTGCTCGGGGACAGCGGGCCGGGTGATCGCGCTCGCTCGCGCGCCCGGGCTGTCCGATGACGAGGTGGACGGCCCGGTCGACCAGCTCGCTGGCCGCGCGTACGGCTGGGACTTCTCGCTGTGTCACGGGGAGTTCGGTGTGGTGGAGGCCCTCGCCGAGCTGGCCGCGACCGGACACGAACGCGCGGCCGCCTGCCTCGAACGTGACCGCGGGTTGCTGCTCGGCGCCGTCGAGCAGTACGGACCGGTATGCGGCACCCCGCGCGCGGTGCCCACCGCCGGGTTGCTCAACGGCGTGGCCGGCATCGGCTACGGCTTGCTGCGGCTCGGGTTCGGCGCGCGGGTGCCTTCGGTGTTGCTGGTCGGTTCGATGAACGCACGGCGATAACCCATGGAAGCATTGGCAGAGCCGCCGCGCATGGCGTGGGTGGCATGGTCTGACAGAACAAGGAGGAACGACCTGATGAACTCGTCGAGACAGCGTGGCCTGACGCCCGTTGTCAACTCCGGTGTCGTCCCGGTGGGGCACCCGGCAGGGGAGATCGTGACGTCGTCACACACACACGTGGGCGCTCGGGCAAGCGTGCTGGCGGGCCTGCCCACCGGCGGTGTCGCAGGTGCGATGTACGCGGACCCGTTCACCACGGTCAGCGTGGGAAGGACTGCCTGACAGACGCGTGCCGAGTGCTCCCGCAACGGACCCACTCCGGGCGGGAGCACCGGCGTCTCACCGGGCGGCCATCGTCGACCAGGCGTACTCGACCAGCGCGGCCCGATCGGCACTGCGGGTCTTGACGATCAGGTTGGCCACGTGCTTCTCCACCGTCCGTGGCGAGATGTGCATCCGCCCCGCCACGGCCTTGTTGCTCAACCGGTCCGCGAGTACCTCGAACACCTCGAACTCGCGGATCGTCACACCGGCGGTCCGCAGATCCACGGGCACCCGGTCGGTGCCGGTTCTGCGCTGCCGCAGCGGGACCCCGAACTGCCGAAGCAGCGTCCGGCAGGCACTCGCCACCGCAGGCACCTCCGCCCGGTGGAAGTACTCCTCCGCGGACCGGAGCCAGGCCACCGGGTCACCCCAGCCGTCGTCGTGGGCCGTCCTGGCCACCAGCCGCAGCCCCAGATGCCGAGCCATGCCGTACGGCGCGGCCAGGCCCTGTGCCCGCGCAGCCGCGTCGGTCGCCTCGGCCAGGTGCCCGTCCCGCCCCAGCAGCACCGCCTCGGCGAGCAGGACGAACTGATGGTTCCAGCGCATCGATGCCGGTGCCTCCGCGGTGGTCTCCCGGAACCGCGCCCAGTCCACGCTGCCGTCGAGCACGCCGAGCAGCAGGCACAGCCCGTGCGAACCAGCGAGGTGGTAGGTCGTGGGTCGCTCCGCCTCGGCGGCGACCACCCGGTCCAGCTCGGCCGCGCCGAGCGCGCGGTCTTCCCTGAGTAACGCGCAGAAGGCCGTGGCAAGGCCGTAGGCGAGGGTCAGCTCCTGCGACTGGTCACCGCCGTGCTCGCGGAACCGCACCAGCGCCTGTTCCATCTCCTCCCGCCTGCCCCGGTGCGCGGCCAGCGCCGCCCGGGTCATGTGCAGGTAGCGGGCCACGCTGGTGATCCGCAGCCGCTCCACCGTGCGCAGGCAGGCGTCGATCCGCGCCGCCGCGGCGTCGAAGTCCCCCACCAGCACGTGGTGCATGGCGATGGTGGCTTCGATGTTCTGCGCCAGCGTGATCGCGCCCGACCTCAGCGCGGTGTCGCGCGCTGACTCGAGTGCCGTGAGGTCGCTGGTGCGCAGCCACGCGTTGCCCGCCAGACCGAGCGTCGCGTAGAGCCGCCAGATCGGCAGCTGGTGTTCCTCGGCGATCCGGCGGGCATGGTCGAAGCAGTCATGCGCCTCGGCCAGGTCGCGCTCTCGGGCCACCACGCCGAGGACGTGCCAGCCCTGGCATTTCGCCAGTGGTGGCGCGTCAGGGCTGTGGACCAGGCCATGGGCCAGGGTCTCAGCCTCGTGCAGGCGGTCGGGGCCTACCCCGTCGAGCGCCAGATAGGCCGCCACGGCGTCGATCGCTGCGGCGTCGATCGCTGCGGCGTCGATCGCCGCGGTGTCCCGCGCGGTCGTATCCCTGGTCAGCAGCGCCCGCGCCGCGGCCAGCTGGTTGGCTCCGTCCGACCAGCGGCCCGCCAGGTGGGCGGTCCACGCCAGCCGCACGTGCAGCGCGATCCGATGTCCCGTGTCGATGCCAGCGGTCCGGTCATCGATGGCGTCCGCGAGGGTGAAGGCACGGTCGAACTCACCGCACTCGGCCAACGCGTAGAGCAGCGTCTCCAGTGTCTGCGCCCTGACCACCGGGTCATCGGCGCCGACCAGCAGCCGCTCGGCCCGGTCGAGGAGGGCCACCGCCGAGCCCGCCGCACCCGACGCCAACGCCCGCCGACCAGCCTCGGTGAGCAGGCGAGCGGCGGCGACGTGGTCGTTGGCGTTCATCCGCAACATCGCCACCAGCTGGCACCAGTCGTCCTCGAGGTCGGGGTGCTGCGCCTCGGCCGCGTCGGCGGCCCGCCGGGCCAGCTCCGCGCGGTCAGCCGGGGTGAGCTGGCCGAGCAGCGCGTCCACGGTGAGCGGATGTTGGAAGGCGTACCAGTCCGGCCCGCGTTCGTCGGGTGCGATCAACTGTGCCTCCACCGCCGCATGCAGGTGGCTGAGCAGGAGGTGGTCGTCGACGTCGAGGACCGTCTGCACGACGGTCAGCGAGAACTGCCTGCCGAGTACCGCGGCCACCGACAACAGCGCCTTGCCCTGCGGACCGAGCCGCTCGGTGCGCTGGCCGATGCTGCGCACGAGGGTGCTGGGCAGGTGGTGCCGGCCGGTGTCGAGCAGCCGCCAGCCGCCGTCGCTCTGCTGGACCAGCTTGCCGCCGCTGACCATGCCGAAGAGCAGCTCCTCGACCACGAACGGAACCCCGGCGCTGTCGTGCCACAGCCGCTCGGACACCGCGGCGGGCACCTCGCACCCCCCCGCTCCGAGACAGGAAACGACGAGCTCGTGGGTCGCGTCACGGCCGAGTCGGGTGAGCTCGATGGATGTGCCGGCGTGCCGCAGCTCGGCTGACCTGGCGAGGTCGAGCGCCGCGCCCTGCTCGGTGCGCATGGTGGCGAGCAGCATGGTCGGCTGGTGCTCCAGGTTGTCGCAGAGGTACTCCACGACGGCAAGCGTCTCGAGATCGGCGTCGTGCAGATCCTCCAGCACGATCAGACACCCTGTCTCATCGCCGACCGCGGCGGTGAGCCGCAGGATCGCCTCGGCCAGCACGATGAGCGAGCCGCCCACATTCGCGGTGCCCGAGATCGCCCACTCCGGGACGAGCCTGCCCAGCGCCGGCAGGTAGGGACCAAGGTCCTTGTCCGTGGGGGAGATTCCCCTGCGCAACAGCGACAACAGGGCTTCGGTGATCGGCCGGAACGGCACACCCGGGCCGAGCGTGCTGGCTCGCCCGCGCATCACCACGGTCCGCTCCGCGACTGCCCGGCCGGTGGCCTCCATCGATAGTCGCGACTTACCGATTCCGGCCTCACCGAGTATGAAGACGGCCGATCCGAGCCCGGCCCGGGACCGCGCCAGAGCATTGTCAAGCATCTGTATCTCGATGGCCCGCCCGACGAGCCGCGGTGCTCGGGTCCGCGCAGGTGGCGGACCCGCGACCGGACACACTGTACGTCCTCGCAACCTGTGACGTCCCCCCGGACGGCGTGATGTACGGCATGACCCATCTGGGTAGCCGTTACCCACATTACTTCACCCGACCGAGGGTCCGTGGGGGTTTCTCCCGGTGACGCGGATGCGCAGCGTGACGTGGAGCGGACGGGTGGGATGCGGGCGACCGACCCCGGCGACGGGTGCGGGCGCGAACCGCGCCGTGGGCCATGCCGGCCGCACCGGCTTCCGGCGGCCACGGCTAATCCGGGAGCCCGCTACCCATGTGCCCGCCCGTCCGCTGAGGCGATGCTGGTGTCATGGCGCCGGAAGCCCCGACCTTCGCGTTCGCGATGGTCGGGACGGCTGGCCCGCGCACCATTTCAACCGCACCGGAAGTTGGGGACTGTGACAATGGCTCAACCAAAGTACGCGGCCAATCCCGGCCTGCCACGCTTCAGTCTTGAGAAACTCAGCCCACGCGAGGCTGAGGTCGCCTCGTTGGTCGCCTGCGGACTGACCAACCGGGTCATCGCTGATGACTTGCATCTCAGCGTGAAGACGGTCGAGCGGCATATGGAGAATATCTTCGGCAAGCTCGACATCCGGTCCCGGGCCGCGCTGGCCGCCGCCGTTGCCTTCAACCATCCGGCACGCGCCACACCGGGCGACTAGGCTCCGATGACCGGGCTCCGATCCGGAGCGTCGTGGAGCCGGGATCAGGTCTCCACTCCGCCGGCGGGGGACTGACAGGTGGTCACCTCCGCCGGCCACGAGCTGAGGTACCGCTCGCCGGTATCGGGCAACAAGGTGACGATCACCTTGCCCGCGTAGTCCGGTTGCCCCGCCAGCTGCAGGGCGGTGTGCGCCGCCGCACCGGAGGAGATGCCGACGAGCAGCCCGAGCGTCCGGGCGAGGTGACGGGTGGTCGCGGCGGCGTCCTCGTCGGTGACGGTGACGATCCGGTCGATGCAGCCGATATCGGTGGTGGGTGCGATGAACCCGCCGTTGAGGCCGGGGATCATGTGCAGGCCGCCGACCCCGCCGGAGAGCACCGGGGACCGTTCGGGTTCGACCGCGACGATCTCGATCATCGCGTTCCGCTCCTTGAGGTAGCGGCCGGTACCCGTCAGCGTGCCTCCGGTCCCGACCCCGCAGACGAAGGCATCGATCCTCCCGGCGAGATCGGACCACAGCTCAGGTCCGGTCGTCTCGTAGTGGGCGCGGACGTTGTCGGGATTCTCGTGCTGCCGCGGGAACCAGGACCCCGGCGTTGCCTGGTGAATCTCCTCGGCGCGGTCGATCGCCCCGAGGTAGCCGCCGGAGCGTGGCGTCTGGATCACGGTGGCTCCGAGCGCGCGCAGCAGGCTGATCCGCTCCGGGGTTGCGCTGTCAGGCAGGACGATCACGCACCGGTAGCCGCGCGCGGCCGCCAGACCCGCGAGCGCGATCCCGGTGTTGCCGGAGGTCGCCTCGATGATGGTGCTGCCCGGGATCAGCTGGCCGCGTTGCTCGGCCGCCCGCATCATGTACAGCGCCGCGCGGTCCTTGACGCTGGACAGCGGGTTGGCCATCTCCAGCTTGGCGATGACCTGGACGTCAGGACCCGAGTCGGGCGTCGGAAGACGGAGCAGCGGCGTCCGCCCGATCAGATCGGAGATGGTCCGGGCCACGCCACGGGTGACCGATGTGGTGGCGGGTTCGGTGTGGATCGCGATTTCGTGCACGGCGGCCTCCGCGGCCCGCCGGGCGCTGTACGGATCCGGTCCGACGGCCAGCACATGCCCGAGCCGGTCGGCGTTGCGACGCAACGGGCGCACCTCACCGCCTGGTCCGACCTTGACCACGACCTCCGCCACCCCGGGCATGGTGCGGGCCTCCTCCACGCCGGTGACCGAGGTGATCCGGCCGGGTGGCGCGGAAAGGTAGTGGATCGCCGCACCACCACGTGCCTCGATGCAGAGCCCGTCGATCACCCGCTCGCCCAGGTACTGGCCGATCACGAGATCGAGGCAGGACAGCCCCAGCACGCGATCGACCAGCTCGGTGATCTTGTCGCCGGCCGGCCGGGGGTTGATCTCGATCAGCCGTGGCCCGTCGCCGGTGACCTTCACCTCCACATGTGCCAGGCCGAGGTTGAACCCGACGGCGCGTAGGGCGTCGACGGCGACCCGGGCGCAGCCCGCGACGACAGCGGGCGGCAGCAGGGACGGGAAGTAGTGTCCGATCTCGATGAAGTGTCCCTGGCCGGCGACGCTCTTGTCGGTCACGCCGAGCACACGGAAGCGGCTGCCCTCACCGAGGACCTCGACACTGACCTCGTGACCGCGCAGGCACTCCTCGATGAGGACCCTGGTGAAGCGCGCCTGACCTCGGGTGTTGACGGGCTTGGCGAGGATCTGGGCGACATGGTCGGCGACCTGGTCAAGGCTCGTGCAGCGGAGTACGTCGGTGCTGCTGGTCTCGTCCACGGGTTTCACGACACAGGGGAGACCGATCCGGGACGCCACCTCGCGGGCCTCCGTCACGGTCGCGGCCCCACCGAAGGCCGGCATCGGCACTGCGCGTTCGGCGCATCGCTCCCGCATCCACAACTTGTTCCGGGCCACGGCGACCGCCGTGGGGTCCGGTGCCGGTAACCGCAGCGTCCGGGCGACCTCGGCCGCGAGCACGACGTCGTACTCGCCCATGGTCATGAAGGCGTCGAACGGCCTCCGCTCTGCGACCGAGTGCACCTGCCGCAGCAGCGGCGTGAGCTCGTTGGTCTCGCAGAAGACGATTTCGTCGACGTACTCGTCGAAATACCGTGGCCCTCCGGGCACGTCGAGGTAACGCTGCAGGTCGCGGGTGAGGAACGTCACCTGCAGCCCGCGATCCTTGGCCAGGCGCAGCCCTTCGAAGCCGGAACCGGACAGGTTGCTCTCCAGAACGCCGAGGTGCACGAGTGCCTCCGTGGTGTCGAAGCGGTGCCGGTGGTCCGGCGCAAGGTGGGCGGTGACGAGGTGGTGGTCGTGGTCCTACCGGCGCACCCCGACCCGGTCGGGCGGCCGCCCGCCGCCCGCGGGAACGGGAACCGGACCGGCCATGGGCTCGGCAGCCAACCAACGCCCCGACGGCGCGCCGAACTCGCCGGTGGCGGCATCGTGCACGACCTCCCCGGCGCGGATCGTCAGGTCGGCCCGGCCGGTGAACAGCCAGCCCTCGTAGGCCGACCAGCCGCACTTGGACTGCACCCGGGAGGCGCCCAACGACCAGGTGGCCCGGGAGTCGAAGATCACGAAGTCGGCGTCGCCGCCGACCTCGATCCGGCCCTTGCGGCCGCCCAGCCCGAAGAGGTCGGCGGGTGCGGTGGCGCCAAGCCTGGCGAGCAGGGCGACCTGCTCGTCCACCGGCTGGTCGGGACGGCGCCGGCGCATGCCGGTGAAGACGGCGGAGGCCAGCTCCTGGATGCCCGGCAGCCCGGGTGGGGCCTCGGCCGGGGGGCGGCACTTCTCGGCCTGCAGATGCGGTGCGTGGTCGCTGCCGAGCGTGCCAGCCTGTCCGGAGAACACGGCTGTCCACAGCCGTTCCCGGTCCGCCGGCTGACGGATGGCCGGGCTGAGCCGGATCCGGGAGCCCAGCCGCAGCATGTCGTGGTCGGAGAAGGAGAGGTGGTGCCCGGTGACCTCGAAGGTGATCGGCAACCCGCTCGCCGCTGCCGCGGCGTACAGGTCGGCCTCCTCCGCGCTGGACACATGCAGGACATGGGTCGCCGTCCCGGCGCGTTCGACCAGGTCGATGACGGTCGCCGCAGCGACGATCCCACCGCTGCGCGGGCGCATGGGCTCATAGTCCGCATAGCTGCTCGGCCCGGGTCGCCACCGGTCCAGGAGCGCGAACACGCGATCGTCCTCGGCGTGCAGGACCAGCCGCAGGCCGCTGCGCGCCGCGATCCGGAAGATCCGCTCCAGCTGTGCGGCGTCCCGGACGACATGCGGTGCCGTGTGGTGTCCAGCCATGAACACCTTGGCGCTCACCGCCTCGCGGGGGGTCACGGTGTCGAGAAGGTCGGGCCGCTGTGGGTCGACGCCCAGGTGGAACCGGAAGTCGACGAGTGAGCTGCCCTCGATCAGCGCTGCCTTTGCTGCGGCCCGGGCCGGGTCGAACAGTGGTGGCACCGTGTTCGGCATGTCGATGACCGTGGTGACGCCCCCGGCGACCGCGGCCCGGCTGCCGTGCCGCCAGTCCTCCTTGTGGGTGAGCCCCGGGGTTCGGAAGTGCACGTGCGAGTCGATCAGGCCGGGCATCACGTGGCGACCTCGTGCGTCGAGGAGCCGGCGCGCCGGGAGGTTGGAACCAGCAGGTTGGATCCGTTCGATCCGGCCGGCGCGGACCGCGACGCTCGCCTCGACCACCCCGGTCGGCAGCACCAGCCGGCCGTTGGCGATCACCAGGTCGGCCGGCTCACCGGACCCGGGCTGGTCCGACCCTGCCGCTGCCCCCAGCGAGCCGTCGAGGTGGCGCGGTCCGCTCAGGACTGCCATGACGCGCTCACCAGCTCGCGGCAGAGATCGTTCGTCGGCCCCATCAGGGCCACCGCCCGGGCGTCCCGGGCCAGCTGGTTGATCGGGTGGGAGCTCAGGTACCCGGCGCTGCCCAGCAGGCCCTGCGCCTGGCGGCACACCCGCTCGGCCTCCACCGAGGCGAAGATCTTGCTGTAGAGCGTGACCAGGCCCGGGTCGTCACCGGTCCGCCGGCCGGCGTGCTCGACGACCGCTCGCGCGGCCTCCACCCGGACCCGCAGGTCGACCAGCCGATGCCGGCTCACCTGGTCGGCCAACCCGCCGGCACGGGTGAGATGCTCGGCGGCAAGGTGGTAGGCCGCCTCGGCGATGCCCACCGAGACGGCTCCGAGCGTCACGCCAGAATCCCGGACGCCGGCGATGATCCGCGCCGCCCCGCCGATCTCCCCGAGCACGTCCTGCGGGTCGACCCGGCATCCAGCCAGCCGAACCAGTCCGGTCGCCGAGGCGCGCATGCCTTCCAGCTCCGGTCCAGCCTGCGTCTGCAGGCCGTCCGTGCCGGCCCGGACGAGGAAGAAGGTCTGATCGGTCGAGCCGTAGCTGCCGGAGGTCCCGACTCCCGCACCGGTCCGGGCCAGGATCAGGTAGAGATCCGCGAGGCCGGCTCCGGTGGCGAGGTTCTTCTCCCCGGTGAGCAGCCAGGAGCCGTCCGGTTGCCGCACCGCGGTGGTGGAGATGTTCCGCTTGTTCGCGCCGGCTCCCGGCTCGCTCCAGGCGGAGGCCGCCAGCCAGGTGCCATCCGCCAGCGGCGGCAGCAGGTCGGCGCGTTGCCGCGGAGTACCCCATTCGGTGATCCGACCGCTCACCGCGAGGTGCTGGAACAGCACGATCGCCAGCGACGGGTGGTGCCGGGCGACCTCAGCGACCACCCCGTTGGCGAGCACGGCGTCGCCGCCGGTGCCGCCGTGGCTGCGGGGGATGACGGTGCCCGGGAGGCTGGAGCCCCGCAAGCTGGCGAGCACCGCAGGGCCGGGCCGGTGGGGCACATCGGCGACCTGGTCAGTCTCGGTGGAGCCGGATGCCAGCTGGGCGATGAACGCCGCCCGACGGGCGGCGAACCGCGCCGGCGCATCCGGCTCGACGGGACCTGACCGGTGCGGCTCGCTCTGCGTCAGACCGTGACGACTGGTCGCCATGGCTTCGGCTCCTTCCTCCGTGAGTGGACTGGGAAACAGCGCTCGGGCAGCTCGACGGTCAACGCGCCGACGTAGTGCGCACGCTTTCCGGCGACGCTCACCCACGACAGGTGGGGCGCGTCCGCGGTGCCCCGTAGCACCGGGATCGCCGCGACCGTTCCTCCCGGCGTCTCGATGTCCAGCTGGCCGGCCGCCGTCTGGCCGGCCGCCGTACCGGCCGCCGTACCGGCCTCCCGCGCCACCTCGTGCACCACCGTGCCCGGCACGACCGCCGCCGCGGCCAGGCAGGTCGCTCCGGTCAGGGCAAGCGTGGGGTGCCACCAGGGCACCGACACGGCACGCACCGAGATGTGGCCCGGGGTGAGGTGACCCACCACCGCGATCTTCGGGAAGGCGCTGGTGGCGGGCCAGCCCCAGCGGGCGGCGGCATGGTGACGCAGCGCCACCATGGCCTCGAACAGCCCGGGATCGTCGGCGAAGAGCTCCGCACGGCTGTGCACGCCGAGGCTGTCGGCCCGGACGAAGACATAGGGGTTGCCCATCGACACCAGCGAGACCCGATGCTCGCGGGAACCGACCCGCAGCGTCTCCACCGGCGCTCCGGTGATCAGCAGCTCCGGCAGCGGGATACCTGGCTCGTGCAGGAAGTGGACCGTGAGGTCGCCGCCGGTACGGCGAACCTCCTCCACCTCGCACACGACACGGTCGTTGTTGTTGACCACGTCGACCCTGATCCGGTGGCCGGGCGCCAGCCGGGGCACCCAGGCCAGCTGATCGGCGATCAGGGTCGAGGCCACGATGGAGTGGCCGCAGCTGCCGAGATGATCGAACCGTTCACCCGCGGGGTCGGGGATGCACTGCACGAACCGGTAGCTCAGGTCGAACATCGGATGCGACGAGGGGGAGATCAGGGCGATCTTCAGGACATGCCCCATCCCGGCGGCCCGCAGTGACGCTCTGGCCACGCCCAATGCCGCGTCCAGAGCCTCCCGGTCCGCGGGCAGGTCCCTGCCGTCGAGCACCAGCGTCGGGCAGGGCGCACCCTGCGCGGCGGCGATGTGACCCACCGCCGTCCTTCCGCCGATCACGACATCACCCCCGCCATGCTGGGCGCCGCTGACCGGTTCGGGCCCGTCGCGGAGAGGAAGTGGTCGGCCCAGACCTCGAAGATCATCAGTGACCAGATGGCCAGCGCGAGCCGATCGTCGGGGCGTTGCCGCTGGCCCTCGATCAGCTGCCGCACCGCGGACGGGTCGAGCAGTCCCCGGCGCCGCAGCCGGTCGGGGTGCAGGACATCCTCGGCATAGGTCAGCAGGGTCGAGCCCGGCCGGAGCATCGCACTCACCGGCAGGGTGAACGGTTGTTTCGGGCGTTCGAGCACGCTCGCGGGCAGCGTGCCGCGGCAGGCGTCGTACAGCACCCGCTTCACCTGCCCCCCGTCGATCTTCCGCGGGTCGGGCAGGACCGCCGCGACGTCGACGACGCCCCGCTGGCAGTAGGGCAGCCGCGCCTCCACGCCGTGGGCCATGCTGAGGTGGTCGACCCGGCGCAGGTGGTAGGCGGGCATCCGGTGTCGCAGCTCCACCTCGCTGAGCCGCTGCAACCTGGACCGGTCGTCGCGGGCGAGCAGCTCCGCCAACCGGCTCCGGTAGGTGTGGACACCGGCGAGATAGTCGCGGTAGTCGCTGCTGTAGAGGCGATGCCGAACGGCGGGCGCCACGGCGCTGAGCGCGTCCAGGTAGGGCGTGGCCCAGTCGCCGGGCGCGCTGACCGCCACCCGGAGCCGGTCGTAGCCGCCGAAGAGCTCGTCAGCGGCGTCTCCGGTGAGCGCCACCGTGTATCCGGCGTCGCGGACCGCGCGGAACAGCGCGAACGTGCTGAGCGTGATCGGGTCGGCGTTGGGCTGACCGAGATGCCACACGACGTCCGGGATCAGGTCGGGGAAGGTGGCGGGATCGATCTCCACCTGATGGTGGCGGGTACCGAGCTGGCGGGCGATCTCGCTGGCGTAGTGCCGCTCGTCGCCAGGCCAGGTCCCCGTGTACGCGATGTTGAACGTGGGCAGCTCCGGGATGGCCCGGCTGGCGAGCGCGGTCACGTAGCCGGAGTCCAGGCCACCGCTGGTGATCGCGGCGATCGGTACGTCGGCGCGGGTCAACGCCTCGACCGCGGCGCTGACCCGCCGACCCACCAGCTCGGCGCAGCCGGCCGCCGTCGCCGGGCAGCTGAGATCGGTCACCCGCTCGCGCCGCGTGATCCGCAGACCGTGCGAGCGGTCGAACACCACGGTGGCGGCCGGCGGCAGGGTCCGTATTCCGGCCAGCATCGTCTGCTCGCCGAACGGCGTCCTGGTGGCGAGATACTCCTCCAGCCCGGGGAGCCACAGGTCGGTCTGCACCGCGCGGAAACACAGCAGACCGGGGATCTCGGAGGCGAAGTAGAACTCCTGCGTCGCCGGAATCCACTGGTAGTAGAGGGACTTCATGCCGCTGTCGTCGGTCGCGAGAACCAGCGTCGGCTCGTGCCGGAGGTCGACCAGGGCGATGGCGAACATCCCGTCGAGCAGCTCGGCGAATCCCGTACCGTGCTCCAGGTACAGGGCTGGGATGATGGACCCGTCGCAGCGGTCGGCGAACCGGTGCCCGCGTGCGCGCAGGTCGCGGCGCAGCGCGTCATGGTTGTAGATCTCGCCGTTGAACACCGCGTGGACCTCACCCAGGCGGTACGGCTGCTGCCCGCCGTCAAGGTCCATGATGGCCAACCGGTTGCTGCCGATGCCCCAGCCCGGGCCGGTCGCGCAGGTCTGGGCGTCAGGGCCGCCGTGCCGCTGGGCGGCAGCAGCCATCCGCAGCTCGTACGGCGCCGTCCCGGCGGAGAGGTGCCCGAAGATCCGGCACACGGTCAACGCACCTCGGCACAGGCGCCGGCGGCGTCGTAGAGGAACGGGTCGAACGGGGTGGGACCGCCGCAGGTGACGAACCGCCGAGCGTGCCGTCCGCGGTGTGGGTTGCGCGCCCCGTGCAGGACCATCGGCGGCGCGAACAGCACGTCGCCCTGCTGCACGTCGATCCACCGGTCCCGCAGGTACATCTGGCCGGCGCCCTCGAACGCGACGAAGGCGTCCTCACTCTCCGGGTGCAGGTGCACGCTGAATGTCTCGCCGGGCTCCTGGATTCCGCAGTGAAGGCAGAGCTGGGCGCTGCCGGTACCCGGCCAGAAGATGAAGTTCATCGTGGCGGGCAGCTCGGCAGGGCTGAGCTGGCCGGTGCCGGCGAAGTTCCTCAGCTGGGTCCCGGTGTCCCAGAGCGACCCGAACAGGCGCGGCGCGCCGGATGTCGGGCGGCCGGGCAGGAGCCCGCTCAACCAGACATAGAGCACCATGTCGGACCGGTCGTCGGCCCGCACCCGCACGGTGCTCCCGGTCGGACCATGCATCGTGGAGGCCGACCGGACCGGCCTCGCGGTGTCACCGACCTGGCCGGTGCCGCTGCCCGAGAGGACCACCACGGTGAGCTCGTCCGCGCTGTCGGGGACGGTCCAGCTACGGCCGGCGGCCAGCCGCACGACGTCGAGGCGCACCAGCCTGGCACCGATCCGTTCACCGACGGCACGGGCCGTCAGGAAGCCGTCGTGCGGCTCGAACACGAGCTCGGCGGAGCGGACCACCGCACCGGTGGCGAGGTCGTTCTGGGTCACATCGTCCTCAGCTTTCGGGTCGCGGTCGGAGAGGTCGGAGAGGTCGGAGAACGGGTCGGCGCCGCCTCGGGCAGCACCCGCTGGAGCCACCGCGCCATCCCGGCGACCGCGTCGGTACACGAGCCGCAGCCGGTGCAGGCGCGGGTGGCGCTGGACAGGTCCGGCGCGCTTCGGGCACCCGCGGCCCAGGCCTTGACCAGGGCGCCCTTGGTGACGCCGTGGCAGCCGCAGATCGTGGTTCGGTCGGGGATGGCGGTGGGGTCGTCGGTGCGATCGGGGTACTGGTCCGTGCGCCGGGTGCCGGGCAGGAGAAGGCTGGCCAGGTCGGCGGGCGCAGGGGAGGCGCGTTCCACCATGAGGCGCAGCTCCGCGGCAGCGCGGGCGTCGCCAACCACGGCGGCACCCACGACCGTGCCGGCACGGACCACCGCCTTGACGTAGCGGTCGCGACCCGGGTCGAGCAGCTGGACCACCTCGACCCCGTCCTCCTCGGACCACGGGTCGGCCAGCGCGTCGCCGATCACGGCGACCTCGAGGTCCGCGGCCTTGAGCCGGACCGATGGCCGGTGGCCCAGGAAGCGGGCGGCGGGGTCGGCACCGGTGATGAGGTCCGCGGCGATGCGGGCCTGCTCCCAGGCCGGCGCGACCAGGCCATGGACCCGGCCCTGGTGCTCGGCGCAATCGCCGATGGCAAGCACCCGGGGGTCTGCGGTGGCGAGGCCGTCGTCGACCACGATGCCCCGCTCGACGACCAGCCCCGCACCGCTGGCCAGGAGTGTGCGCGGCGTGATGCCGCAGGCGATCACCAGCAGGTCGGTCGGCAACGTCTCGTCCGGCTCACCGGACGCTCCGGCCAGCCGGACCCCGGTGAGCCGGCCGCGACGTACCTCGATCGCCGTGACGGCAGTGCCGGTGCGCACGTCGATCCCGATCCTGAGCCTGCGCAGCGCCCGCGACAGCACGATGCCGCCGGTCGGGTCGAGCACGCCCGCCAGCAGGTGGTCGCCGGCGTGCAGCAGCTGCACGGCCAGACCGCGGTGGGCAAGGCCACGAGCCGCCTCAAGGCCGAGCGGACCGCCACCGAGAACGACGGCGCGGCTGGCGTTGGTCGTGGCGGCGACGATCTCGCGGGCGTCGTCGATGGTGCGCAGGGTGTACACGCCCGCCGGCCGTGACCGGTCCGGGTCGAGGCCGTCCAGTGCCGGGACCACCGGCTCGGCCCCGGTGGCGAGCAGCAACCGGTCGAACGGCAGCCGGCTGCCGTCGTCCAGCGTGACGGCGCCGACCTGGAGGTCGAGGCCGGTGGCGTGGCTGGAGACGCGGATGTCGATGCCGCGGCTGGCGTGGTGGCCGGGGTCCCGCAGACCGAGTGCGGTGACGTCCGCCCGGCCGGCAACCACGTCGGACAGCAGGACCCGGTTGTAGGCGGGATAGGGCTCGGCACCCACCACGGTCACGGCGCTCCGCCGGGTTGCCCGGCCGTTCACCTCGCGGGTGAGCAGCTCGTCCACGAACCGACCACCGGCCATCCCGAACCCGACCACCACCACGCGTTGGGGTGCGGTCGCCCCACGCCACGGGGCTGCCTCCTGGTCGTCGGCCGGCCGGGTCATCACACCGTCCCCACCGCGGGCGTGCGGGCGACCCGACCGGTGTCGGGTGCGGGCTCAGCCCGGCGGAGCTGGACCGCACAGACCTTGAGCTCCGGCATCCGGCTGATCGGGTCCAGGGCGTCGTTGGTCAGCGCGTTGGCGGCACCGGACCCGGACCAGTGGAAGGGCATGAACACGGTGTCGGTCCGGATGGTGTCGGTGATCCGGGCCGGGACGGTGGCCTGGCCTCGGGCGTTGCTGACGACGACATGATCGCGGGGTTCGATGCCCAGCCGGGTCGCGAGGTCGGGGTGGAGCTCGACGAACGGTCCCGGGACGGCGTGGTTCAGCTCGGGGACGCGGCGGGTCTGGGCGCCGGACTGGTAGTGCTGCAGCACCCGGCCCGTGATCAGGTACAGCGGAGCGTCGGGGCGCAGGTCGTCGTCGGGGGGGCGGTGGTCGACCGGGACGAACCTGGCTCGCCCGTCCACCGTCGCGAAGACGTCGAGGAACAGCCGCGGCGTGCCCGGGTGCCGCTGGGCGTCGCCGTCGGGGCTGCCGGGGCCGTCATCCGGACCGGTCCGCGGGCAGGGCCAGTAGAGGGCCTCGCCCGCGTCGATGCGGTCGTAGCTGATCCCGGAATAGTCCGCCGGACCACCGGCGCTGGCGCGGGCCAGCTGCTCGAACGCCGCTCGCGGCCCGCGCGGCACGAGGCCGGGCCGGCCGAGGCGGTCGGCGAGGTCGGCGAGGACGTCCAGCTCGTCACGTACTCCGGGTGGTGCTGCGACCGCCCGGCGGCGACGGACGACCCGCCCTTCCAGGGTGGTCATCGTGCCGTCCTCCTCGGCCCACTGGGCCACCGGCAGGACCACGTCGGCGAGGAGCGCGGTCTCCGACGGCACCACGTCGCAGACCACCAGCAGCTCCAGGGCCTGGAGTCGTTCGGTGACGGCACCCGAGCGGGGCGCGCAGACCGCCAGGTTGGAGCCGTGCACCAGCAGCGCGCGCGGCCCGGTCGGGGTGCCGAGAGCCTGCAGGAGCTCCACCGCAGACCGGCCCGGTCCGGGCAGCTGGTCGGGGTCCACCCCCCACACGGCGGCCACCTGGGCGCGGGCGGCGGGGTCGCCGAGGTGGCGGTAGCCGGGCAGCTGGTCGGCCTTCTGACCGTGCTCCCGGCCACCCTGCCCGTTGCCCTGGCCGGTCAGGCAGCCGTAGCCGCTTCCGGTCCGGCCCGGCAGGCCCAGCGCCAGCGCGAGGTCGATGCACGCGGTCACCGTGTCGGTGCCCTTGGTGTGCTGCTCCGCGCCGCGGCCGGTGAGCACGTACCCGCCCGCGCCGCCGTGCACCGGGGCGGCCGCGGCCAACCGGCGGGCCGCCCCGCGGATCAGTGCCGCGGGCACCCCGGTGACGCCCTCGGTGCGCTCGGGCCACCACGCGCCGGCCGCGGCGACCACCGCCGGGTACCCGGTGGTCCGCTCGGTGACGTAGCCGGTGTCGGTCAGCTGTTCGTGCACCACGACGTGCAGCAGGCCGAGCATCAGGGCCAGGTCGGTGCCCGGGGTGTTCTGCAGGTGCAGGCCACCGGCGTCCTCGGCCAGCGCCGCGGTCGCCGTACGCCGCGGGTCGACGACGATCAACCCGCCCCGGCTCCGGGCGCGGGCGAGGTGCCCGCACGCCGGTGGCATCGTCTCGGCCAGGTTGCTGCCCACCAGCAGGATGGCGTCCGCTCCGCCGAGGTCGGCGAGCGGGAAGGGGAGCCCCCGGTCGACGCCGAACGCCCGGTTCCCGGCAGCCGCCGCCGAGGACATGCAGAACCGTCCGTTGTAGTCGATCTGGGAGGTGCCCAGCACGGCCCGGGCGAACATGCCCAGCAGGTAGGCCTTCTCGTTGGTCAGCCCGCCGCCGCCGAACACCGCCACCGCATCCGGACCGCCCGCGTCCTGCGCCGCCTGCACCCCCGCCGTCACCACGTCCAGCGCCTCCGGCCATGACGCCGGGCGCAGCTCGCCGCGCCGGCCGTCGGCGGCCCGCTCCCGGACCAGGGGCGTGGTCAGCCGATCCGTTGCCCGCAGCACGGCCGCCGCCGTCCACCCCTTCTGGCACAGGCCGCCGCGGTTGGTCGGAAAGTCCCGGCCGCTCACCTCGACGCCGCCGGAACCGTTACCACCGGCGGTGGGGGTGAGGTAGGTGGCGCACTGCAACGCGCAGTACGGGCAGTGCGTGGCGACCCGGCCGACGGTCTCCCCGGCACCATGCTGGGCTGCCAGATCCTGGGCTGCCAGATCCTGGGCTGCCAGGGAGACCGCACTCCCTCGTTCGTCCGGTGAGGTCACTGGTTCACGGGTCAGGGGACCAGGGCGGGGGCCGTCGCCCGGTGTCGCGACCCGGCGCCGGCGAGGTACGTCCCGAGCGCGTCGTAGCGTTCACGCAGCTGCCGCTTGAGCACCTTCCCGGTGACGCCCAGGGGGAAGTCCTGCTCCGTGCGGGCGACCTCCAGCAGCGCGAGCTCAGGATGACCGGCCGCCCGCAGCGCGTCGTTGGCACCCGCCATCAGCAACCCTGCGTCGACGTCACCGGTGTGCGTGGTGACCACAGCCACCGGCACGACCTCCTCCCCGTACCTGCCCGCGACCACGGCGCAGTCGCTGACCTGCGCGAGGCTGGCGAGCAGCACCTCCTCCATGGCCACCGAGTAGCCCATTCCGGACGAGGTCGGGATCGCGTCGGCGGCCCGGTCGACGAGGTAGTGGTCCCCGTTCTCGTCCCGGAGCGCCATGTCACCGGTCAGCCAGTAGCCGGCCAGCCGGCTGGCGTGGGTCGTCGCCGAGTCGTTCCAGTACCCGGGCGTGATGGCGGGTCCGCGGGCCCCGAGCAGGCCAACCTCACCTGGCGCGGCGGGGGTTCCGTCCGGTCGCAGGACTGCCACCTCGGCGACACCGACGGGCCTTCCCGCACAGCGGTCCTTGCGTTCCGAGGCGAGGGTCCGGACCTGGAGCAGCACACCCCAGCCGAGCTCCGTCGTCCCCAACCGGTCGTAGAAGGCGGCCGGCGGCAGCCCGGCGCTGCGCTGCGCGAGGACTCGGGTGATGTGTGCCTGGTGAACGGCGTCCCCGATCGAGATCCAGACGTTCACCGAGTCCAGGTCACCGGGGCGGACGTCGAGCGCCGCCAGCTCCGCGTAGCCGTGCGCGAACGACATCACGGCCGTCGGACGGTGCTCCGCGACCGCCGCGGCGAGCTCGGCACCGGTGCTGTCGCGCAGGGCCACCAGCGGCGTGCCGCCGAGGACAGCGTAGGCGGTGTAGGCGATGCATCCCAGGTGCGACTGGGGCAGCGACGTCAGCATCAGGGCACCTGGCGTCTCGGTGTGGTCGACCAGCCGGAACTTCGGGCCGGAGACGATCGACCGGTGCGTGTGGATCGTGGGCTTGGGGCGCCCCGTGGTACCCGAGGAGTGCAGGATCGCGACCGGGTCCTCCTGGTCGTGCCGGTACCACGAGTGCTCGTCCAGTGCCCGGGCGGGCGGGGCCGGCAGCTCCTCGACCGTGCGGGTCCAGCACAGGCTGGCGAGCTCGGGTGCCGTCCGGTCGAGCAGCGTCAGGCGGGTGCGGTCGGTGTAGAGGCCCACCGGTCGGGTCTGCTCGATCAGGGACTCGCTGATCGCCCGGGAGGCGTTGCTGTTGATCAGGACGGCAACGGCGCCGATCTGCGCCAGGGCGTAGAAGTGCAGTGAGTAGGCGAAGGAGTCGGCGAGGAACACCGCAACCCGGTCCCGCGGCCGGACCCCCTGCTCGACGTACCAGGCCGACCAGCTCTGCGCCAGCTGATCCAGGTCGTTCAGGCTGAGGTGGTGCACCAGCCGGTGGTCCGTGGTCGGCAGCGCGGTCGCCGAGTAGATGAACGGCTCATCGGGGTGCGGGCTGGCGGCGAGGGCGGACCGGAGCAGGTTGCCCCCACCGACCCCGGGATCGGCAGCCAGCGCCACACGCTGCTCGGGGGACAGGACGGTGGCCGCGAACGAGACCATGGCGTGAACCTTTCGACAGGAGAGGGAACGGAAGCCGATCACCGCGTGACGGCTGGCCCGTCACGGCGCGACGGAGGGCTGGCGGCTGATCGCCTCGACGGCACGGGCACAGGCCTGCCCGTGTCCGGTCAGCTCGTCGCCGAAGAACTCACGGATATCCAGCAGCAGATGCTCGAACGCGCGTTCGTCCGAGAGTTGGACCATGGCAGCAATCCGTCGCAGGCCGCGGGCGAGCGCCGCACGGGCCGCGGGTGCCTGCGGGTTGGCCGCCTGGACGTCCCAGTAGACCGTCGGGGTGCCGGCGGCGATCCGCGCGAGAAGGCCGAGCATCATCGCGTGCGGCGGCGGCGCGATCCGGGTCAGGTCGGCGATGTCCACGTCCAGCTCGGCGAGCGCGACCCCGAAGGCGAGCACGGCGGCGTGGGTCAGCGCCTGGCCGGCGGCCATGAGCCGGTCATGCTCCTCCGGGGTCGTCCGCACGACCCGGCCGCCCCAGGATTCGACCAGCTCCAGCAGCCGCTGCGTCCGGACGCCGCCGCGCAGGACGACCGCGGCGACCGGGCGGCCCACGAAGCCGAGCATCGGGGCGAACATCGGGTTCAGCCCGACCGCCTCGAGATGGGCCGCCCCGGCTGCCCGCAGGGCGGCGGCGAAGGGTGCCTTGACGGAGAGCGTGTCGACCAGGAGCGTTCCCGGTGCGAGGGCCGGGGCCAGGGCTGTCACCGCCTGCACCGCGGCAGCCTCGGGGAGCGCGAGCAGGACCGCGTCAGCGCCGTGCAGCCCGGCCAGCGTCGCGGCGTCGAGGCGGAGCACGTCACCGTGGTGGAAGGCGAGGTGCCCGGTCGAGGCAGCGGGTGGCGGCGCGACCCGGTCGAGGATGCGCACCTCGACCCCCGAGCCGGCGAGCCGGTCGGCGAACATCGTTCCGACCGCGCCCGCGCCACCGACCACGACGGCGCTGCGGAGCGGTGTGGCGGCGGCGACCGTCACGAGGCCCGCACCAGCGGCTGGCCGAGATCGACCGCCGTCGCCACCGCGGCGGACACCATCGCCCGGGACTTCACCACGGTCTCCTCGAACTCCTCCTCGGCGTCGGAGAGCGCGACGATGGCGCCGCCCACCCCGAAGCTCGTCTCGTGGGCCGTGGCGACGAGGGTGCGGATGACGATGCTGAGGTCCGCCGCGCCGGTCAGCGAGAACCAGCCGATGGTCCCGGAGTAGATCCCGCGCGGCCCTTCCTCGAGCCGGTCGATGATCTCCATGGTCCGGATCTTCGGGGCGCCGGTCATCGATCCGCCGGGAAATGCGGCCCGGACGCAGGAGACTGCCGACTCACCCGGACGCAGGGTGCCGCGGATGGTGGACACCAGCTGGTGGACGGTCGCGTAGGTCTCGACGTCGAACAGGCGGGACACGTGCACCGTCCCCACGGTGCACACCATGTTCAGGTCGTTGCGCACCAGGTCGACGATCATCAGGTTCTCGGCGCGGTCCTTGATGTTGCTGAGCAGGTCCGTCCGCAGCTCCTCGTCCCGCTCGGCGGTGCTGCCCCGGGGCCGGGTTCCCTTGATTGGCTTGGACTCCACAAGCCGGTCGGTGTTGATGGACAGGAAGCGTTCGGGTGAGGCGCTGAGGACCGACACCCCGGAGAACCTCAGCAGCGCGCCGTAGGGCACGGGACTGATCCGGCGGAGGTACTCGTACGTCTCGAGCGGATCGATCCGGGCCGCCACGGTCACGGCGTTCGTCAGGCAGATCTCATAGGACTCGCCGTCGCCTATCTCCCGCAGGCACTCGGCGATCCTTCGCTGGTACTCGCGCTTGTCGTGCCGCAGGCTGACCAGTGGCGCCACCTCGTCGTCGGTCATGCCCAGCCAGGCGCGGGCCGCCGGCCCGTCATGATGGACGGTCAAGGCCGAGCGCTCCGCGAGCTCGGTCAGCTCGCGTGCGGTGGTGTCGAGCCAGGCGAGCGTCGCGGAGTCGTCGGCACCCGCTGACAATGCCAGGACGTAGCTCGTGCCCTCCTGGTGGTCGAACACGACCGCCCGGTCCGCGAAGATCAGAGCGGCATCCGGGGTGGCGGAGCGGTGCTGCGCCGATCCGGTCGTCTCGGCCTTCATCTCGTAGCCGAGATAGCCCACGTAGCCGAGACCGAAGCCGAAGGGAAGCCCCTCCGGTTTCGGTACGGCCCGGCGTCGCAGCTGCCGGTCCAGATAGTCGAGGAAGGGGCCGTCGACGGTCGTGTCCGGCGCCCCCGCGCTGCTGATGGTCACCCGCCGGCGGGCGACGTCATACGTGATGTACTCCGCCAGCGGACCGTTGGCCGCTCCCATGATGGAGAACCGCGAGAGTCCCTCGATCACGCTGCTGCTGTCCAGCCAGAAGGTACGCTCGGCCGCCGCGAACAGCCTGCGGAAGACCAGCTGGGAGTCGGGAAGAGCGGCCACGCGGCGGACATGCAGCCGGTAGGGCGGGTCCGGCGCCGGACCATGTGCGCCGGTTCCCCGGGTCACGGCCGCCGGTCGGGCGTGGTTCAGCGCGAGCTCGCGGAAGTTCCTGAGCAGGTCATGGCCGTGGTCACTGCCGATCGACTCGGGGTGGAACTGAACCCCCCAGATGGGCCGGTCGCGGTGGCGGATGCCCATCAGCACGCCGTCCTCGGTCCAGGCGATCGGTTCGAGCTCATCCGGCAGGTCGGTCAGGGCCAGCGAGTGGTAACGCACCACCGACACGGGGGAGGGCAGACCCTTGAACACGTCGACGCCGTGGTGGTAGACCAGCGACACGCGCCCGTGCACCGGCTCAGGAGCCCGGCTGACCGCGCCGCCGAACAGGTGACCGATTCCCTGATGGCCGAGACACACGCCGAGCACCGGCAGACCCCCGTCGAGGATCGCCCGCGCGCTGATGCCGAAGTCTCGGGGGCGGTCCGGCCGCCCGGGCCCGGGGGAGATGACGATCCCGTCGAAGTCGTCAACCCGGATGTCGGCCCAGTCCGCGTCGTTGGCGACGACCACCGGCGGCTGGCCGTTGACCTCGCCCAGGTACTGGAAGAGGTTGTAGGTGAACGAGTCGTAGTTGTCGATCAGCAGCGTTCTCACGGCGCGTGCTCCCCCGCGGCAGCCGTGCCGGCGATGACGAGGTCCTCGACCCGGCAGGTCTCCTCGATCAGGAGTCCGTAGACCCGGTGCAGGAAGTCCTCGTCGACATGGTTTCGCCGCCCGTACTCCGCAGCACGACGCTGGACGATTCCGATGCGTTGCGGCTGCATCATGGGAATCCCCTCCCGCCGCTTGACGTGGGCGATCTCGATGCAGCACCGGATTCGATCGCGAATAGTCTCCAGCAGGGCTCCGTCGATATGGTCGAGCTGCGATCTCAGCCGTTCAAGATCCGCACAGCCTGGCGTTCCATGCTCAGTGGCAATGGTCTGGGGATGCGTCATCGAATCTCCCCCCGGAGACATCTTAGGAGCGACCACCTGAAGCTTCTCGACGCAGATTCTGCCGCGCGACACGACCCGGCGCGTCAGGGATTTCCCGGAGAATGCTGCCGGGTTCGGCGCTGCCCGCGCCGTACCTGTTCAGCCTGAGCGACTGGGGTGCGGTCGGGGAGCGTGGGCCGGGAGTGTCGCCTTGACTACGGAGCGCACAGTCTGCGGATAAGTGACTTGTACCCGATATGCCGCATACGGGCCCGTCTGATCCGCTCATGTGGCTGCATGCCCGGGTGGAAGGACAAGGCAATGATCGCCCGCGACGCGCTACGCCGCTTTGCCTCTGCCGGCACACGTGTGTACGGTGGCCCCGGCTGCTCGTAACAGAACGGCACGGAGGCGGCGTGCGCGAGATCGAGGTCAAGTACCGCGTCCAGGACACGGAAGCGCTCATGGTGGTGCTCAAGACGCGAGGCATCGAACTGGGCGCGCCGGTATACCAGGATGACCAGGCTTATGCGCCCACGGGCTGGTCGTACGGTGACAGCAAGCTCGGTGTGTCCTTCGTACGCCTGCGCACTGTGGACGGTCGGCACGCCTTTACCCTCAAGCGTCCGGCTGAGAACGCGCTCGCCTGCGAGGAGCACGAGACGGCTGTTGCCGACCGCGAGCAGATGCACCGCGCCATCCTGACCATGGGCTTCTACCCGACCGTGCGTATCGCCAAGGTTCGGCGTACGGCCGTTCTGGCTGACTTCTCCTTGTGCGTGGATGAGGTCGAGGGCATCGGCCACTTCCTGGAGCTGGAGCGCATGGTGCCGGGCGATGTGTCGAGCGAGGCTGTACAAGCTGGGCTGGCCGTGTTCGTGGCGTCCCTGGGTATCGAGGCCGAGCGCACCGAAGAGACCTACGACTCCTTGGTGCGCGCCGCGCGAACGTCAGTCTGAGTGCTGGCCGAGCCGTTCAAGCATCGCGTCCAGGAGCACAGCCGCCACCGCCTCGGCTGGCTCGTCCTTGACCTCGTGATGAAGCACCGCGTAACCCGCATCCTTCAACCGGTGCGCCACGTCCCGGTACAGCCGGTCCTCAACCACGCGGGCAGCCGTCCCGCCCTGATGGAAGCGGCTGCGGACTCCGCGATCCGCAGCGCACCGTTCCGACTGTTGCGGCTGGCCGGTCAGGATGACCGTCAGACCGGGCTTGTCGGCGTACTGGTTGAGCTGCGAGAGGAAGGACGACTCCACGCCGTCGATCCGTTGCAGCACAAGGGATGTGGGCACGTATGGCGAACATTAAACAAAACCGGATTCTCGAATATTCTCGGGTTGGCGTAGCATTGTCATATGGTCATCGAGGTTGAGCCTGCCGAGTGGGATTCGCTGCTGCGGTGGAAGAAGCGGTCTGATTCTTTTGTGTTGG
>JACQDL010000047.1 GCA_016201065.1 Actinomycetota bacterium | reverse complement strand
CTACCAGGAGCCTCCTTCTTTCCCAGGGTTCAGCCGGGCCGAAGGGTGCCGGCCCCGCCACCCCCGCCCTGCGTCACTGAACGTAACCAGCTGTCGCCTAGCCAAGACACCCGGAAACCCCTTAAGTCGCTGGCATTGGAGCCCGGCGACGGGAACGCGGCAAGGGCCCGTCCTGCTCCGTGCGATGGCTGCAGCTCACACATGGCCGTCCTCCTCAAGTACCGCTTGTCGGGGCCGTCGGTGAGGAGCCTTTCAGCCGGGTACACCCGTTGGCACCGATCAGGTGGCGTGGGGTCAGCCGGATCTGTGGGTAGCCCTGACCTGCATCGTTGGCGTGATCCACTACGTTTGACCGAACGAATGGGTAATGTGGACACACCTGGCTGGGCGCGCTCGGTGTCACCGGCCAGGGCATGCCCGAACGGAGAAGGTACGATGGCAGGACCGACGCGACCTCGTGTGAGCCCGCAGGCGCGGGGGCGTAAGCTGGCTCGCGAGGGCACGCAGTTGTGGCGAGAACAGGGTTCGGTGAAGGCTGCGGCCGCCGAGCTGATGAACCGGCACCAGGACATCCCCAGCATCCAGGCGTTTCGGTACGCCTGCGGCCTGTCTCAGGACCAAGCGGCCGCACGCTACAACGAGGTCACAGGACACCAGACGAGCCTGGGTGGGACGACCGTCAACGCCTGGGAGTCGTGGGGCCGGGGCAAGGGCGCAGGATCGCCCCCGACATTCTCCAGTCTGTTGATACTCGCCGCCGCCTACGGCCGCGGACCGCTCGGCGTGGCGGGCGAGTTCATCTCACCAGGGGACCTGGTCGCGGAGGCATATGAACGGCTGGGACCCGAGGACCAGCTGGCACTCAAGGGCAACACGGCAAGCCGCCAGCCGCCGCGAGACCTGGAGTCCAGCAACCGCTACGTCCAGCACTCCACATCACCAGAAGGAACGCTCGGGAACGCCATCGGTCGCGACTTCGACATCACCGTGCCGACGATTCCCAACGGGAACCCCGTCATCCGCGCCTTCTCGCTTCCAAATACCGAGAAAGGACAGCTCCTGGATCTGACGTGGGAGACGTTCGGCTTCGGCATCGAGCGACTGATACGCCGGATCAAGAACCTCGGACGGTACCTCGACGTCGACATCTGCTTTGGGGTCAACGAGGCGGGACTGGTCATGGCGACCTTCCTGGCCTCGGCCCAGTTCGGGCGCTGCTCCGTCGGGTACCTGCGGTGCAAGAAGGTCCGCGACGACCTGGCCTTGAACGCGGACTCGTTCTACCCGGCCGCCCGGGAGGCACCGACGATCGTGATCTGCGACTTCGAGGTCAAGCACGCCGACGTGGTGGGCTTCATCGCGCGCGAGATCCGTGCCCGGTATCCGAGGGCGGAGCTGTACTTCGCCGTGTTCGGGGCCATGACAAAGGACAGCGACCTGGAAGTGAGCAGCATCGACGACCTGACCGGCGCCAGGATCATGAAGGCGGCTGACTTCCAGGCGATCTTCATCGCCGCGACCATGAGCCCTCCCGGCATCGAGCCACCGCTCGAACTGCGATAGCGACAAGGAAGGCGACAGCCGATGACACCCGACGCGGCGCTTGCGCCGCTGGCGCAACAGGTCTCAGCAATGGTCCGGCAGGTGATGACGGAGATCCGTCCCAAGCTGGTCGAGGCGGCCCTGTCCGGCAACCGGGGTGAGAGCCGCAATCTGCGGCACGCTGACAACTTCCTGTCCGTCCACGACCTGTGGATGCACCGCCGCTACCGGGAGCTGCTCACCGGCAGCCTCGAATCGTTCGTCTACGGCTCCGAGGAAGCCGAACCGCAGGTGATCGGCGACGACCCCGACCCAGACCTGTGCGTGCTGGTCGACCCACTCGACACCAGCGAACTGGCGGTGCGTGGCCTCAACGGCTACACGCACCTCATGGTCTACTCCCGCGCGCTGGCACGCCCCGTCGTCTCGGTCGTCGGTGACATCTTCCACCACATCCAGCTGTACGTCGGGGCCCGCGACGACGCAGGAGTCGATCACGCCCACGTGATCACGGCCGACGGCCAGTCAACCCCGCTCGGCCCGTCCACACCCAAGAAGCTGGCGGAGTCCCTGGTCACGAACTACCTCATGCGCCCCGAAGAACGCTTCGTCCCCCTGGCCGGGCAGCACGAACTCGTCCAGGCGCTCAGCCAGCCCGGGCCGGACGGCAAAGCCCGGGGCCGCATCGGCGTGGACTTCGGATCCGTCGGGCTCTGCCACGTCGCCGCCGGACTCACCGACGCCATGATCGAGTTCGCGAGAGGGTTCGCTATCTGGGACCTGTCGCCCGGTCACTACATCCTCCACGCCGCCGGAGGGACGGTCGTCGACCTCCACGGGGACCCCATCCCCCTGGACTGTGGCTTCCAATCATTGGACGACATCGCCCTAGCCATGAACGGACGCCAGAAGTTCGTGGCCGCAGGCAGCTCCGAACTGGCACAAGAGATCGTCAGGGCACTGCGGTAGCGGCCTGGCCGCCCGGAGCCGAAGCAGCTCAGCCGCCGGGGCCCGCAGACTTCGGTGGCGTTCCCGGCGGTTCCTCGAACCCGTCCACCCGCCACACCCCCGCCCAGAACCGTGGACTGTCGGGGGTGATCAGTTCGAGGACATATGTCCCACCGGTCGTGAGCGCCTTCGTGATGTCGGCGGTCAGCCGCCGGGATGCGGCCATCGCGTCCTGCTCCGAGCGGGTGTCAGGCCACACGTATGTGCTGGCCGAGGTACCGAACCCGCTGGCAATGGTCGCGTAGCCCATCCCCGGCACGTTCCCCAGCGCCGATCGCATCGCTTCGTTGACGCCGTCGGCGGTGGCCTGTGTGGCGAGCGAGACACTGGCGCCGTTGTTGCACACCAGCACCAGCAGCGGGACCTGCTGCTCTCGTGCGGCTGCCAGCGCCTGGACGCCGTTGGTGAAGCCTTGGTCCCCGAGCGTCGCCACCACGGCAACCTCCGAATGCGCCGTCGCCAGACCCACAGCCGTTGCCAGGCCACCGCCGACGAAACCCCCGTGGCTTGCGAAAACCCTGACCGAGGCGGGCAGGTGGTGGTAGTTCCTGGCCAGCAGACCACCAAACATCTGACCGTCGTCCACCACTACGGGCGAGGGCACGGCGTGCAATCCCCGGGCGATCGCTCGCGCCAGTTCGTCGGCGCTGGCATTGTGCTGGTCGGGGTCGCTCAGGCGCCGCTGGCTGCCCCGTGTGTGTTCCGTGCCCACACCGGTGAGCGCTGGGCCGCGCGGCGACTGGCGAGCCGGCCTCGCGAGGCGCTGCGTCAGCTTGATGAGGATGTCACAGGCGTTGCCGACCACCAGCACGTCCGACAGCCTCAGGTACCCGTTCTTGACGGTACCGGAACCATTGCTCGTGATGGCGACCTTCCGACAGCTCGGGAGGCGGCCCACCACGCGGGGGTACATGTTGCGGTCCTCAATGGTGATGAGGAGATCGGCCGAGTCCAGGAGCCCGCGCTGGTGCGCATCCTCGGGGTCGTAGTGGCCGCGGTAGGTCGGGACCGCGCTGGCCCGCAACTGCTCGAAGAACATCGGACCGCGACGGTAGGCAACCTGCATCACCGGCGCGCCCAGCCGGGTCGCGAAGGAAGCAAGGTCGTACTCGGCCGTCGGTGAGCGCAGGAGGTAGTCATCCACCAGGATCACCGGACGCTCGGAAGCCTCGATCAGCACCAGCGCCTCGCTGACCGCGGGTTCGCCTCGCGGCGGCACCGGAGGCGTCATCTCTGCCACGAGTTCCAGCGGGACGAATCTGCTGACGAGCACGTCGTGAGGGAGCCCAAGCAGGACCGGGCCCGGTGGGGTCTGGTCGAGTGCCGAGAGTGCCTCGCCGACAAGCGTGAGGTACGCCCGGGGGTCGAGCGCGGCCATCGTCGAGCAGTCGACCGCTGCTCTCGCGAAAGTGCCTGCGTGCTTGATAAGGCCTGGCTCAGCGTGCGGCGGCAGGTAGCGTGCCGATGACCGCGAGGGCATGCCGACGAGGCACAGCAGCGGCACCTCGCTGCGCCGAACGTCCGCGACCGCCCCCAGAGCATTGGTCAGCCCCCTAGCGCCGTGCAGGACGGCAGCACAGGTTGCGCGACCCAGCAGATTGCCGCCCGCGGCCATGAACGCGGCTTCCTTGTCTCCGCGAGCGTTGACGAGTCTCATCGCATCGCGGCCGGCGATGGCGGCGCACAGCTCAAGTTCGGAGGTCCCCGGGTAGGCGAACACTGTCGAGTACCGCCACCGTCCCAATACCTCGGTCAGCGCCTCGGCGCCTGTCACCACCTTCACCGAACACCTGACGTGCGAGGCGACGCGGACAGCGTCAATCGACGTCCCCTCTCGTTCAGGCGCGGGGTCGAGGTCGCCCAGATCGCACCGTGGGTCGTTGCCGCTTCCCGCGCCAACCGGGCGTTTCTTCGTCGGGCCGTGGCGTACCTGACCCGGGCGGGCGTAGGCCAGTTCCTGGCTGACCCCACCCCGCGGGCCCACCTCGACCCCTCCTGCCCGGTGGCGGTCCTCCTCGTTGCGATTGTGCACCTCCTCCAGCCCGCGGATGACCCGGCCGGCGTGAAGAAGCACGACCGCGGCCGGGGAGCAGATCTCCGACACGCAGGTGCAACGCCGCGTCGTGGCCCTCGCCAAGCTCACCGGAGAACGGGTGTGGCTGGGCGAGGTCGCCTCGGTCGCGCTGGTGCAGGCATGCCAGGACGCCCGAGGCGCCTACCGGAACTGGTTCGACTCGCTGTCCGGGAAACGTCAGGGCCGCAACGTCGGTCACCCCCGGTTCCGGTCACGCAAGGACAACCGGCAGTCGATCCGCCTCACCCGCAACGGGTTCAGCGTCACCGACTGGGGGGTGCGGCTCGCGAAGGTCGGTAACGTCAGGTTGGCGTGGTCCCGCCCGCTTCCGTCGGTCCCGTCATCGGTCACCGTGATCCGCGAGGCCGACGGCAGGTACTACGCCAGCTTCGTTGTTGAGGTCGCGGACCAGCCACTACCGGCCAGCCCACACGATGTGGGTATCGACCTCGGTCTGGACCGGTTGGTTTCCACCTCCGGCGGGGAGATCGTGGCGAACCCGAGCCACCTGCGCCGCAAGTCCCGCAAGCTCGCCCGGCTCCAACGCCAGCTGGCACGCAAGGAGAGAGGCTCGGCGAACCGCGCCAAGGCCGTCCGTCGGGTCGCGGTCGCGCACCGCAAGGTGCGGGAAACCCGTCTCGACCAGCACCGCAAGCTCGCCCTTCGGCTCATCCGCGACAACCAAGCGGTGTACGTCGAAGACCTCGCAGTGTCCGGCCTGGCCCGTACACGGCTGGCCCGCTCGGTGTACGACGCCGGCTGGTCCACCCTGGTCGAGGGTGGCAGACTGGCCGCCGGGCTGGCGGACAGCAACGCCTGTGGAGGCGACGTGAGACCGGGACCCGTCCCGGCGGTTGCCCGCGAAGCAGGAACCCGCCGAGGTGCCGCATGAGCAGCAGAGGAAGTCAAATACGAGCGGATCGACGTGCCGGCGCCTGTCGCAGCCGGGATGGTCGGCTATCTCGACGCGTTCGGGCTGGCGTTCGGCGCGTTCGACTTCGTGGTCACCCCGGACCAAGAGTGGATCATGCTGGAATGTAACCCTGCCGGACAATGGCTCTGGCTGGAGGAGGAGACGGGAGTGCCGATCGCCGCCGTGTTGGCTGACCTGCTCACCGAGGGGACCGGCTGGTGACCGACTGGCGGGCGCGGGCGCGACGGCTGGTCGACGACCTGACGGACCAGGGTCTCCTGGCCGATCCGCGTTGGCGTTCGGCGTTCGAAGCGGTGCCCCGCCATGTGTTCGTGCCCCGCTACCACGGCGAGGATGGGTTGCCGGTGGACGGTGCCAACCCGGAGCAGCGCGATGCCTGGCTCGACGCGGTGTACGCCGACTCGACGCTGGTCACGCAGGTCGCCCCGGTGCCTGGGACGGATCTCCTCTGGTCGACCAGCTCGTCGACCATGCCGAGCCTGATGGCCCGGATGCTCGAGCTGCTCGATGTCTCCGACAACGACCGAGTGTTGGAGATCGGCACCGGTTCCGGCTACAACGCCGCCCTGTTGTGTCACCGGCTCACCGATACACACATCGCATCCATCGACCTCGACCCGACATTGATCGCGGACGCACAGGAGCGGCTCGCCACCCTCGGTTACCGGCCACACCTCGTGGCCGGCGACGGCGCCGCCGGCATCCCAGGCACCACCCGCCACGACCGGATCATCGCCACCTGCGCGGTGCCTGCCATTCCCCCGGCGTGGATCACTCAGCTCGCCCCGGATGGCCTGATCGTCGCCGACGTGCGCGGGGAGATCGCCAGCAGCCTTGTCGTCCTACGTCGCACCAATCGGCAGACGGTACGAGGGCGATTCCTGGCACACCCCGGACACTTCATGTGGTTGCGCGCCGAGGTGGGCAACCCGCTGCGCGACGGCGGGACGTACGAGACCGTGCTCAGCCTTGACCATTCTCGCCAGCGAACCACCGATCTTGACCCGGCCAGCCTCGATGATCCGAACCTACGGTTCGTCCTGCAACTGCTCGCTCCCGACATCCGGTCGATCTGGCTGGACGACCCCTCCACCGCAGTTGACATCGAGGGCGGTCGAGAACCGTAGCCTGGTGGACGCCCTGCTCGGAGTCGCCCCGTAGTGAGTGGGTTCAGGTCACGCCTGGGCGAGGCGCCGGGCCGGGCCGGCCATACCCGCTACGAGGTAGATCACCGTCGCGGTGGCCACGATCGTGAAGCTCGGCGGCGCCTTCGGCAGCAGGTAGCTCGCCGAGACCCCGACCCACACCGACAGCACCGCGATCAGCACCGACAGTGCCAGTGCCCGGTATGGCCGGGCGGTGAGCCGGCTGGCCGCGCCGGCCGGCGCCGCGAGCAGCCCGAGCACGAGCAGCGCACCGACGACCTGGGTGGCCTCGGCCACCGCCGCGGCGGTGGCCGCGAGGAACACCACACCCAGCGCCCGGGTCGGCACGCCCCGGGCGCGGGCCACGTCGCCGTCGACGCTGGCGAACAGCAGCGGGCGGGCGACCGCGAGCACCACCAGGCTCGCCGCCACGGCGACGACGGTGGCCGCCACCGCCTGGCCCGCGCTCAGCCCGAGGATCGAGCCGAACAGCACGCTCGTGCCACCCGTCTCGCCGGTCGCGCTCCGCCCGGAGGCGTAAAGGGTGAGGAAGAGCGCGCCCAACCCCAGCGTCCAGGCGAGCACACCACCGATGACGACCTCGTCCGGGTCGGCCCGCCGCCCGTCCAGCACGCCCATGGCGAGGGCAACCCCGACGGTGACCACGAACAGCCCCAGCCGGAGGTCGATACCGAAGGCGAGCGCACCCAGCGCCCCGGTCAGGGCGACGTGCGAGAGCGCGTCGGCGGCGAAGACCTGTGCCCGCAGCACGAGGTAGTGACCGACCAGGCCACTGACCACGGCCACGCCGGTGCCGGCCAGCAGGGCATGCCGGATGAACGGGTGGCCGAGCATCGGGACAAGCCAGCTCACGGCGTCCCTCCGACGACCATCGCCGGTACGGCGGCGACCCGACCGGACCGATGCCACCGGCCCCGGACGGCGCCGACCCCGGTGGCCAGCACGAAGCCCGCGAACGCCAGGTCGGCCAGCCAGAACCCCACCGGGTACGGCGTGTAGAACGTCGCGGTCAGCGCGACCCAGGTCGTCGCCACGGCGATGGCCACCGCGACCAGCGCGGCACGCAGCGGACGTGCGGTGAGCCGCTGGGCGGTCGCGGCGGGCAGCACGAGCAGCGCGAAGACCAGCAACGCCCCGGTGATCTGGGCGGTCATCGCGATGACGGCGCCCAGCGTGACCAGGAACCCGGCGTCGAGCAGGCGCACCGGCACGCCACCCGCGCGGGCGACGACTGGGTCCAGCGACCCGAACAGCAACGGCCGGGCCACTACGGTGAGCAGCACGAGGACCACCACGGCGAGCCAGGTCAGCGTGACGACCTGCCCCGTGCTGATCCCCAGCACGCTGCCGAACAGCAGCGCGGTCGTGCCGTCCACGGACCCCTGGGACCGGGTGCTGAACAGGAAGCCGCAGGCCAGTGCGAAGGCCGCGGCGGTGCCGATCACCGCCGACTCCGCACGCTGCCGGCGGCCGGTGGCCCGCGGACGGAGCGCGAACACGGCCGCCGCGGCCACCGACGCCGCCAGATATCCGCCCGTCACCGACCAGCCCAGCCAGGCCGCGGCGGTGGCACCGGGGAACCCGACGACCGAGAGGGTATGTGCGGCGAACGTCTGGCGGCGCAGCACCACGAAGTACCCGGCGAGCGCGGCGAGCACGGCGACGAGCGTGCCGGCGCGGAACGCGTTGACCATGAAGGGCAGGGACCACATCTGGGCCAGGTCGGCGAGCAGGTTCGGTCCGAAGGACACCTCAGGCACGGCCGCCCCCGCCCGGCTGCGGCGCCTCGTCCCGGTGCCGGGCGGAGTGCAGGTGCGGCGCCTCCGGCTGGCCGACCACGACGAGCCGGCCGTCCGCGGTGGAGAGCACCTCGATGGGGGCGCCCAGCAGCGCGGTCAGCGTCTCGCTGGTGATCACCGCACCGGGCGGACCGGTGGCGACCCGGCCGTTGGCCAGGTAGAGGACCCGGTCCAGGTACGGCAGGATCGGGTTGACGTCGTGCGCGACCATGACGACCGACACCTGCCGGTCGGTGCAGATCCTGCCGATCAGGCCGGCAATCGCCGCCTGGTTTGCCAGGTCGAGAGCGTCCAGCGGCTCGTCCAGCAACAGCAACCGGGGGCGGCGGGCCAGCGCCTGCGCGATGAGCAGGCGCTGCTGCTCACCACCGGACAGCTCACCGACCGGCCGGTGCGCCCAGCCGGTCGCGCCGACCAGCTCGACCAGGGCGTCGACCTCCGCTGCGGCGCGCCGCGCGCCCCGGCCGGGCAGGGGCAGGCCGTAGCGGTGCCCGTCCAGGCCGAGCCGGACGATGTCGATGCCACGGACCCGTAAGGTCGGGTCGACACTGCGTCGCTGGGGCAGGTAGCCGATCTCCCGGTTGGACTCACCGGGGGCGCCACCGAGGACCGTCAACCGGCCGGCGGCCAGCGGGTGCAGCCCGAGCACCGCCTTGATCAACGTGGACTTGCCGGCGCCGTTGGGTCCGAGCACGGCCGTGAACTCGCCCGGCTGGAGCTGGGCCGTCAGGCCGGACCAGAGCAGCCGCCGGCCCGCCCGGACCGCGACGTCCGTCATGACAAGCGCCGGTGTCATGGTCGCGCTCCGCCGGTGCCCCGGGCCAGCGCCAGCGCCTGCTCCAGCGCCGTGAGCTGGCGGGTCTGCCAGTCCTGGAACGACGTATCCGCCGGGGTGGGCGTCTCGGTGATCGTCACGACCGGGATGCCGGCGGCGGTGGCGGCGGCGACCTGCGCCCGCACGTCGGGCGTGGCGTTCTGGCTGTTGTACACGTACACCGCGATCCGCCGGCCGGCGATCTGCTCGTCGATGGCGGCCTTGTCCTGTGCGGTCGGGTCGGTCCCCTCGCTGACCGCGCGCAGGAAGGTCGGGGGAGTCACCAGCTCCAGCCCCAGCGCGTGGGCCAGCGGCGTGACGATCGACTCGGAGGCGCCGATCGGCGTGCCGGCGTAGCGGGCCTTGATGGTGCCGATCAGGGCGAGGTACGGCGCGAGGCCGGTGTCGAGCAGAGCGTCCCGGCGGCTGGCGAAGTAGCTGGCGCGCGCCGGGTCCAGCTTCTGGTAGGTCTCGGTGATCGCGTCGACGACGGCACGCACGCTGGTGGGGGAGTACCACTGGTGCGGGTTGCCGCCGGCCCCGACACCGGCGATCTGGCCCACGGTCAGCTCGATCCGACCGGGGACCGGGTTGGCCGCGGCGAGCTTGGTCGCCCACGGGTCGTAGCCGAGACCGTTGTCGATCAGAATCCGGGCCGACGCGATGGCACGGGCATCGGCCGCGCCCGGCTCGTAGTCGTGCGGGTCCGCGGCCGGACTGTCGATGATGGTGTGCACCGTCACTCGATCGCCACCGAGGGTAGCGGCCAGGTCACCCCAGACGTTCTCGGCCGCGACCACCGGCAGTGGCCCTCCCGCTCCGGCCGGTGTGGACGCGGTGGCGCAGGCGGCAAACGAAGCCAGCGAAACCGGCACGAGAAACACGATTCCGGCCCATCGCCGGCGGATGGGGGAGGCGATCAAGGGCGGCAAGGGCATCGAGGGCCTTTCTGTAATGGAAACCATTACCAGTAATGAAGTCTAGGCCGCTCCTCATCCGTGACGCTGCACACACCCCGCGCCCCGGTCGCGGCGGTCGGGTCAGCTCCGGCGCGCGGCGCACTCACCGCAGGTGCCGAAAACCTCGACGGTGTGTTCGACGTCCACGAAACCCTCGGCCTCGGCGATGCGATACGTCCACCGCTCGACCTCGCGACCCTCGATCTCGACCGTGCGTCCGCAGTGCCGGCAGACGAGATGATGGTGGTGCTCCTCGCGCGCGCACAGCCGGTACACGGTCTGCCCGTCCGGCGTCTGGAGAACGTCGACCTGCTTGCTGTCCACCAGCGCCTGCAGGTGGCGGTAGACCGTGGTCAGGCCCACGCCCACCCCCTTGCCGCGCAGCTGGGCATGCAGCTCCTGGGCGCTGACGAACTCCGTCCGGGAGGCCAACGCGGCCCGGACCGCCGCCCCTTGCCGGGTCACCCGCGGCAGGCCGGCCGGTCGTCCCGCCGCCGCCGCCGGGATGCCCACGGCTAGCCGCCGCCCGGGTCAGCCTGCCGGCGTCGCCGCAAGTACCTCTCGAAGTCGCGGGCGATCGACTCGCCACTGATCTGGGCGAGGTCCACCTCGTCGCCGTCCCGCTCCTCCAGCGACCGCACGTACTCCCGGACCTCGCCGTCCTCGGCGGTCATCTCGTCGACCAGCGACTGCCACTGATCCGCCTGCTCCGGCAGGTCACCCAGCGGCACGGGAACGTCGAGCACCTCCTCGACCCGGTGCAGCAGGGCCAGCGTCGCCTTCGGGCTCGGCGCCTGCGACACGTAGTGCGGCACCGCCGCCCAGAACGCGATGGCCGGCAACCCGACCTGGACCGCGGCGTCCTGCAGCACGCCGAGGATCCCGGTGGGCCCCTCGTACCGGGACCGCTCCAACCCGAAGCGGGCCGCCGACGCCGGATCGTAGGCGGTCCCGGTGACCGGCACCGGCCGGGTGTGCGGGGTGTCCGCCAGCAGCGCGCCGAGCAGCACGATGAGCTCCACCCCGAGCTCGCGTGCGATGTCCAGGAGCTCCTCGCAGAACCCGCGCCAGCGCATGTTCGGCTCAAGACCGCGCAGCAGCACCAGGTCGCGCCCGGAGTCCGGGGGCCGGCACACCGACAGCCGGCTCGTCGGCCACTCCAGCCGCCGGGTCACCCCGTCCACCCTCGATACCGTGGGCCGGTTGACCTGGAAGTCGTAGTAGTCGTCGGGATCGATCGCGGCCAGCGGCTGGGCGTCCCAGATCAGCTCCAGATGCTCCACGGCCGACGTCGCGGCGTCTCCGGCGTCGTTCCACCCCTCGAAGGCGCCGATGAGAACCGGCTCAGTCAGGTCGGGAAACGCGTCGAAGTCCGTCACCGGGCAAGCCTACTTCCCAGAGCTCCACCGATCACACGCCGAACCGCCCGCCGCGGGGCACGCGGCAGCCCGCGCACGCGGGAAAGCGGACCCAGGCCGGCGATGCTCCCGGCCGGCAACCCAGTCGAAACCCGCAACGACAACACGCAGCCGGCACAGCGCGGTCCGATCGTTACCCTTGACACATGCCAGACACCCCTCCCGATTCACCGTTGCTGGCCGCCCTCGCCGAGCGGGTCGTCGTCGCGGACGGCGCCATGGGCACCATGCTGCAGGCCGCGACCGAGCGTGACAACCTCTCGCTGGACGACTTCGAGGGCCACGAGGGGTGCAACGAGATCCTCAACGTCACCCAGCCGGCGGTCGTCCGTGAGGTCCACGACGCCTACCTGCGCGTCGGCTGCGACGCGGTGGAGACCAACACCTTCGGCGCGAACGCCACCAACCTCGGCGACTACGGCATCGCACACCGGATCTTCGAGCTGTCCGAGGCCGGAGCCCGGATCGCCGCCGAGGTGGCCCGGGACTGGTCAAGCACGGACCGGCCGCGCTTCGTCCTCGGCTCGGTGGGTCCGGGCACGAAGCTGCCCAGCCTCGGCCACCTGCCCTACGCCACCCTCCGGGACGCCTACCACCAGCAGGCCGCCGGCCTGCTCGCCGGGGGCGCCGACGCGATCCTGATCGAGACCAGCCAGGACCTGCTACAGGCGAAGGCCGCGATCATCGGGGCGAAACGGGCCAGGTCCGCGGCCGACCGGTGGGTCCCGATCTTCGCCCAGGTCACCGTCGAGACCACCGGGACGATGCTGCTCGGCTCCGAGATCGGCGCGGCGCTGACCGCGCTGGAGCCGCTCGGCGTCGACCTCATCGGGCTCAACTGCGCGACCGGGCCGGCGGAGATGAGCGAGCACCTGCGCTACCTGTCCCGGCACGCCCGGGTCGGGCTGTCGGTGATGCCCAACGCCGGCCTGCCCCAGCTCGGTCCGCACGGTGCGGCCTACCCGCTGACCCCACCGGAGCTCGCCGACGCGCTGACCGGGTTCGTCACCGACTACGGCACCCGGCTGGTCGGCGGCTGCTGCGGCACCACCCCCGAGCACCTCCGCCACGTCGTCGAGCGGGTCCGCGACCTGACCCCGGCGCAGCGCCGCCCGCACCCCGAAGCCGCCGCCGCGAGCCTCTACCAGAGCATCGCGTTCCGCCAGGACACCAGCGTGCTGATGATCGGTGAGCGGACCAACGCCAACGGCTCCAAGGCGTTCCGCGACGCGATGCTGGCCGGCCACTGGGAGGACTGCGTCGAGATCGCCCGCCAGCAGACCCGGGACGGCGCACACGTGCTCGACGTCTGCGTCGACTACGTGGGGCGCGACGGCGAGCAGGACATCCGGGCACTCGCCGGGCGCCTGGCGACCGCCTCCACCCTGCCGATCATGCTGGACTCCACCGAGCCGCACATCGTCGAGGCGGGGCTGGAGATGCTCGGCGGCCGGTGCATCGTCAACTCCGTGAACTACGAGGACGGCGACGGCCCCGACTCCCGGATGCAGCGGATGATGACGGTCGCCGCCGAGCACGGCGCGGCCGTGGTTGCGCTGACCATCGACGAGGAGGGCCAGGCCCGCACCGCCGAATGGAAGGTCCGGGTGGCCACCCGGCTGGTCGACGACCTGACCACCAGGTGGGGCGTGCGGACCGAGGACATCCTGCTGGACTGCCTCACCTTCCCGATCGCCACCGGGCAGGAGGAGACCCGCCGGGACGCGATCGAGACGATCGAGGCGATCCGCCAGATCAAGCAGCGGTACCCGACCGTGCAGACCACCCTCGGCGTCTCCAACGTCTCCTTCGGCCTCAACCCGGCCGCCCGTCAGGTCCTCAACTCCGTCTTCCTGCACGAGTGCGTCCGGGCCGGCCTGGACTCCGCGATCGTGCACGCCTCCAAGATCCTGCCGATGAGCCGGGTCCCGGACGAGCTGCGGGAGGTCGCGCTGGACCTGGTCTACGACCGGCGGCGCACCGGCTACGACCCCCTGAACCGGTTCCTGGAACTCTTCGAGGGCGTGTCCGCCCAGTCCTCGAAGGCGTCCCGGGCCGAGGAGCTCGCCGCGCTGCCGAACTCCGAACGGCTCACCCGCCGGATCGTCGACGGCGAGCGGATCGGGCTGGAGCCGGACCTGGAGGAGGCGTTGCGGACCCGGACCGCCCTGGAGGTCATCAACGACACCCTGCTCGGCGGCATGAAAACGGTCGGTGAGCTGTTCGGCTCCGGGCAGATGCAGCTGCCCTTCGTGCTCCAGTCGGCAGAGGTCATGAAGGCCGCGGTCGCCTACCTCGAACCACGGATGGACCGGACCGACGACGCCGGCAAGGGGCGGATCGTGCTCGCCACCGTCAAGGGCGACGTGCACGACATCGGCAAGAACCTCGTCGACATCATCCTGTCCAACAACGGCTACGAGGTCGTCAACCTCGGCATCAAGCAGCCGATCTCGGCGATCCTGGAGGCCGCCGACGAGCACCACGCGGACGCGATCGGGATGTCCGGTCTGCTGGTCAAGTCCACAGTGATCATGAAGGACAACCTCACCGAGATGAACACCCGTGGGGTCGCCGAACGGTGGCCGGTGCTGCTCGGGGGAGCGGCGCTGACTCGGGCGTACGTCGAGAACGACCTCGCGGAGGTGTTCGCGGGAGAGGTGCACTACGCCCGGGACGCCTTCGAGGGGCTCCGGCTCATGGACCAGCTGATGGCCGGCAGGCGCGGCGAGCGCACCGCCGAGGCACACGCCGAGGACGAGGCCCGTACCGCCGAACGGCGGGCCCGCAACGCCCGGTCCCGGGCGATCGCCACCGCCCGCAGCGCCGCCGAGCCGCCCGAACCGCAGGTCGACCGCTCCGACGTGGTCACCGACAACCCGGTGCCGGTGCCGCCGTTCTGGGGTTCCCGGGTGGTCCGGGGCATCCCGCTCGCGGACTACGCCTCGATGCTCGACGAGCGGGCAACGTTCATGGGGCAGTGGGGGCTGCGCGGTGCCCGCGGCGACCGGGGACCGTCCTACGAACAGCTCGTCGAGACCGAGGGACGGCCCCGGCTGCGCTACTGGTTGGACCGGTTGCAGACCGAGGGCGTGCTCGAGGCCGCCGTGGCGTACGGCTACTTCCCCTGCCACAGCAAGGGCGACGACCTGATCGTGCTACACGCCGACGGCAGCGAGCGGCTCCGGTTCCGCTTCCCGCGCCAGCGTCGCGACCGGCATCTGTGCCTGGCCGACCTCTTCCGCGCCGCGGACTCCGGGGAGACCGACGTGGTCGGCTTCCAGGTGGTGACCATGGGCAGCCGGATCAGCGAGTTCGCCCAGGACCTGTTCGCCGCCGACAGCTACCGCGACTACCTGGAGGTGCACGGGCTGTCGGTGCAGCTCACCGAGGCGCTGGCCGAGTACTGGCACAAGCGGGTCCGCTCCGAGCTGGTGTTCCCCGGCGGGGATGCGGTCTCCGGCGCCGACCCGGCCAGCCTCGCCGACTACTTCCGGGTGGCCTACCGGGGGGCCCGGTACTCCTTCGGCTACCCCGCCTGCCCCGACCTGGAGGACCAGCGCCAGCTCGTCGAGCTGCTCGAACCGGCGCGGATTGGGGTGAGCCTGTCCGAGGAATGCCAGCTTCATCCCGAACAGTCCACCTCGGCGATCATCGCCCACCACCCGGAGGCGACGTACTTCGCGGTCTGAGGGCCACGGCGGCCGGCCGGCCGGCCCGCACGGCCGGGGTCGGGCTCAGCAGGGGGAGATCGCGAGGCCGAGGGTGTCCGGGCCGGTGTGCACGGCGACCGTGGCGCTGGCGGCGGTGACGTAGCAGTTCCGCAGGTTCGGCACCCTGGTCCGCAGCTGCGTGGCGAACCGGGCCGCGGGGACGGGATCACCGAAGTGCTCCACGGCCGCGTCGACGAGATACTGGCCAGCCTGGCGGACGCCGATCTCCACCAGCCGCGCCATCGCCTTCGCCTGCCCCCGCACCGCCTCCAGCGGCGACACCTGACCGTCCTTGATGATCAACAGCGGCTTGATCCCCAGCGCCATGCCCAGCCAGCTGCGCGCCGCCCCGATCCGGCCGTTGCGGCGCAGGAACTCCAGGGTGTCCACGTAGTAGTACTGCGTGCAGGTGGTGAGGCGGCGCTGCACCACGGCAAGCACCTGCGACACGTCCGCACCGGTCCGTGCGGCGTCAGCGGCAGCCAGCGCCACGTATCCGAGGCTCATCCCGACCGTGCGGGAATCGACCACATGCACCGGGATGCTGACCTGGGCCGCCGCGACCCGCGCGGACTCCACCGTCGCCGACATCCGCTCCGACACGTGGATCGACACCACCGCCTCGAACCCCGCGGCGCGGGCATCCTGGTAGCCCCAGAAGAACGCCGGCGCCGCAGCGGGGGAGGTGCTCACCGCCTGGCCTGACCGCAACGCCCGGACCAGCACGTCACCGTCGACGGCACCCTCGTCACCGACCCAGTCGCCGATCAGCACCTGGGTCGGCACCACCGTGATGCCCCACCGGGCGGCAACCTCACGGGGCAGCCCGGCCGTGGAATCGGTGACAATCGCGACCCGACGCATTGCCGGAGCCTAACCGGATTCAGCCCTCAGGAGGTGTCATTCGGGGCATCTGGTCACCCGGGGCGACCTGGTTCGCGGGGAACGGCGGTGGCGTCCCGCCGAACGTCGGGCAGAACGCGTGGTGGTCGCACCACTCGCACAGGCGGCTCGGGCTCGGTCGGAAGTCGCCGGTCAGCCGGGCCTTCTCGATGGCCATCCAGATCGCCACCAGCGTCCGCTCGAAGCGGCCCAGCTCCTCGGCGGTCGGCGCGTATGTCAGTGACTCCCGGTCACGCAGGTACATCAACCGAAGCTGGCTGGGCACCGTGCCGCGGACCCGCCAGAGCACCAGCGCGTAGAACTTCATCTGGAACAGCGCCTTGGCCTCGAACGCCTCGCGCGGCGCGCCGCCGGTCTTGTAGTCCACCACCCGGACCTCCCCGGTGGGCGCGACATCGAGGCGGTCGACGTACCCACGAAGCAGCAGGCCGTCGGCGAGCACGGTCTGCACCAGCTGCTCGCGGCCGGCCGGCTCGATCCGGCGCGGATCCTCCAGCTCGAAGTAGCCGGCGACGAGCTGCCGAGCCGACTCCAGCCAGCCGGCCAGCGCCGAACCGTCGGTGTCGTCGGCGAAGAGCACCGCCCGCTCCGGCTCGGCCCCGACCAGGCGCCGCCACTCCGGCTCCACCAGCTCCGCCGCCACCTCGACCGTCCGCTCCTGGCGGGGCAACCCGAACAGCCGCTCCAGCACCGCGTGCACCACCGTGCCCCGGGTCGCGTCCAGCGACGGACGCTCGGGCAGCCGGTCGATCGACCGGAACCGGTACAGCAACGGACAGGTCTTGAAGTCCGCCGCCCGCGACGGCGACAACGAACCGGTCGCCGGCGGGTCGACCACACGCGCTGGCCTGCTCATGCCCGTGAGCATAGGTCCGGGTTCGGACAGTCCCGCCGGCGCGGACCGGCTACAGCCAGCCGACCCGGCCGGTCGGCCAGACCAGCACGAACGCCCGGCCCACGATCAGGTCCTCGTCGATCGGACCGAAGACCCGGCTGTCGGTGGAGTCACAGCGGTTGTCGCCCATCACGAACAGGTGACGGCTGGGAATCACCACGCTGCGCAGGTTGAGCGTCCCGTCGCGGCAGTCCCGTTGGACATACGGCTCGCGCAGCAGCCGACCGTTCACGTACACCTGGCCGGCCCGACCCTCCAGCCGGTCGCCCGGCAGCCCGATCACCCGCTTGATCAGATCGTTGTCGGGAATGTCGATGTTGGCTGGTCGCCGGAACACGATCACATCGCCACGGTTGACCTCGTGCACGCGGTAGGCGAGCTTGTTCACCAGCACCCGGTCGCCCTCCAGCAGCGTGTCGTGCATGGACTGCGACGGGATGAAGAAGGTCTGCACGACGAACGTGCGCAGGACGAGGGCCGCCAGCAGCGAGAAGACGACCAAGAACGGCCACTCGAGCAGCTGCCGCCGCCGGGCCCGGCGGCGGACGACCGCACGGGGCGGATGGGCGCCGGTGACCTCGCCAGCTGCCTGCCGGAGGTCCACCCCCGCGCCGGCCCAGTGCACCGGGGCGCCGTTCACCCGGCTCGGTGACGGCGCCAACCGGTTGGCCGGACCTGTGTCGTCGCCCCCGATCGGCCGCCAGATCACCTCGGTGGGGCCGTCCAGCGGGTCGCTGGGAAACCGTGGCAGCGTGCGGGTGTCGACCTCCCAGTTGCTTCCCCAGGCCGGCTCGACCAGCCGGGGCGGCCACGGATCGCCGGCCACCGCAGGCAGGCCGACCCCGGCCACCGGCGGGCCGGCGCGAGCGGGGCCCTCGTGGCGCCGCCACGGCTCTGGGGCCGGGGCCGGGCGCGGTGGGGCCGAGGGGGACGGCCGGCCGTGGACCCGGTATCCGCCGGGCAGTCGCAGTGGCTCCGCCGGCTCGCCCGGAACCGGGCCAATGGGCTCACCGGGCGGCCACCCAGCCGCCGGAGGTTCGGGAACGAGCCGGCGCACCGCAGGTCCGAAATCCGGCTGGAGAGGGTCCCCGAGGCCGGCGGCAGCCGGCTCGGTGTCGGTCGCCTCCTCGGTCCACCGATGCCGGCCACCACCAGGCAACGTCGGACGCTGGACCGGCGGGGTGCGCGCGCCCGGCCGCGGATCCCGTCCGGTCGCCGTCATGTCACCCACGGTATGTCACGGAGGCGCCGCGCGGGCGATCCGACCAGCCACGTAGCATCGCTCCGTGGTGCGACCACCGCGGCAGGACCGGCCGCCACCCGCCGCGGGGCTGTTGCTCGGGCGCTTCTTCGGCGTCCCGGTATACCTCTCGCCGTCCTGGTTCGTCATCGCCGCCATCGTGACGTTCTCCTACACCGACGAGGTGGGCCTGCTGGTGCCCGGCATCGACCGGGCCACCGCCGCCATGGTCGGCCTCGGCATCGCGGTGCTGTTCGCGGTCTCGCTGCTGGCCCACGAGCTCGGGCACGTCGCCACCTGCCTCGGCCTGGGCCTGCGGGTCCGCCGCGTCGTGATCTTCCTGCTGGGCGGGGTGTCGGAGATCGAGGGCGAGCCGCGGGGGCCCGCCGAGGAGTACCTCGTCGCCGTCGCCGGCCCGCTGGTGACCCTGCTGCTGGCCGGGGTCTTCACGGCCGGGGCGATGACCGCGCCGGGTCACACGATCGCCCGCGCGATGCTGACCATCCTGGCCGTGAGCAACCTGATCGTCGCCGTCTTCAACCTGCTGCCCGGGCTTCCGCTGGACGGTGGGCAGCTCCTGCGGTCGGGCGTGTGGCGGTTGACCGGCTCCCGGCTCGCCGGCACCCGGGCCGCAGCCTGGACCGGACGCGCGCTGGCCGTGCTGATCATGGTGACCGGGATGTTCGCGGTCCCGGCGGGAAACCTCGTCGCGGCGACCGGCAGCCTGCTGCTCGCCTCGCTGCTCGCGGTGTTCATCTGGGTCGGCGCCGGTCAGGCCCTGATCGCGGCCACGATCAGCGACCGGCTGCCGCAGCTGAGGCTCGCCGACCTGATCCGGCCGTCCCTGCAGGTACCGGCCGACCTGCCGATCTCGGAGGCGCTGCGGCGCGCCTGGCAGGCTCGGGCACAAGGGCTGATCGTCGTCGACGGCACCGGCCGACCGACCGCCGTGGTGTCCGAGGCCAGGGTGATGGCCGTGCCGGAGCAGCGCCGCCCCTGGACCTCGGTGGCGGAGGTCTCCCACCACCTCCGGGACGAGCTGGTGATCCCGCACACCCTGTCCGGCCCCGAGCTCTTCGAACGGATGCGGGCCAGCCAGGCCATGGAGTACGTGGTCACCGACCCCGCCGGCCAGGCCATCGGCGTGGTCACCGCCAACGACCTCGCCAGGCTGATGCAACAGTGGCGGGCCGCCGGTGGCGGCCCGCGGCACGACACCACGGGAGCACCGCGATGAGCAACCGCCGGACCGGACCCTTCCAGCCGGGCGACCGGGTCCAGCTCACCGACCCCAAGGGGCGCCTGCACACCGTCGTGCTCACCCCCGGGGCGAGCTTCCACACCCACCGCGGCGCGATCAGTCACGACGACCTCATCGGGCTGCCTGAGGGTTCGGTGGTCGCCTCCGCCAGCGGCACTCGCTACCTCGCGCTCCGCCCGCTGCTGTCCGACTACGTCCTGGCCATGCCACGCGGCGCCCAGGTGATCTACCCCAAGGACGCCGCGCAGATCGTCACGATGGGCGACATCTTTCCCGGTGCGCACGTGCTGGAGGCGGGCGCCGGGTCGGGCGCGCTGACCTGCTCGCTGCTGCGAGCCGTCGGCCCGCACGGCCGGGTGACCTCCTACGAGCGCCGTCCCGAGTTCGCCGAGATCGCCCGCCGTAACGTCGAGCAGTTCTTCGGCGAGGCACCACCAACCTGGCGGCTGACGGTGCGGGACGTGGCCGAGGTGGCCGAGGTGGGCGAGCGGGACGTCGACCGGGTGGTGCTCGACATGCTCGCGCCGTGGGAGGTCCTCGACGCCGTCAGTACGGCGCTGGTGCCCGGTGGGGTGCTCGTCGGGTACGTCGCGACCGTCACGCAGCTCTCCCGGCTGGTCGAGGCGGTGCGGGAACGCGGCTGCTTCACCGAACCGAGCGCCTGGGAGTCCCTGCTGCGGGGCTGGCACGTCGTCGGGTTGGCGGTTCGACCCGAGCACCGGATGCAGGGACACACCGCGTTCCTCGTCACGGCCCGCCGCCTCGCCGACGGGGTCACCGCACCGCCCCGGCAACGTCGGCCAGCCCCGGGTGACACCGGCCGACCTCAGGCTACCCCGGACCTGGCCCGGTCACCGGTGTGACGGCCCGGCCACCGCCGTACCGTCGGCTCCCTCGACATGGATGCACTCGCCGGGGCATTCCTTGGCCGAGTCGAGCACATCCAGCCGCAGGTGATCCGGCACGGCGGCGCGGGCACCGGCGGCGACCAGCAGCTCGCCCCCGCCGTCCTTGACGTAGGCCAGCCCGTCGACGTCGAACTCGAAGACCTCCGGTGCGTACTGCACACACAGGCCGTCACCCGTGCACAGGTCCTGGTCGACCCAGACCCGCAGCGGTCCGGTGGCCGACCGGGGCAGCGATGGGGCGAAAGCCACCCGCGGCTCGGTCAACGGTCCTCCTCGACGGCTGGTTCCGGGTGAGATACGCAAAACATCCGAAGAACACATGGTTCGGGGCCGACAACTCCAGGGTAGAAGCCGTTGTGACGGGTCTCGCAGCAGGTACCCACCAGGTGGCCGGCCGGCATGACCGGGATTCCGAGGGTACGGCTGTGTAGTGTGACCTGACCGCAGGAAACTCGCGGGAGGTGGGTGATCGTGGCGACTGACAGGGACGACGCGGAAGGCCGCGTCCAACGGCACCGCATGGACGAGCGGGAGGTGGCGGCCCGCAACTCCTTCCTTGAGGAGGAGGTCGCGATGCTGCGCCGCAAGCTCACCGAGTCGCCGCGCCATCTGCGCGTCCTCGAGGAGCGACTGGCCGAGGCGCAGGCCAAGATGGCGGCGTTGGCGGAGCGGAACGAGAAGCTCGCGACGACCCTGCGAGAGGCCCGGGACCAGGTCGTGGCCCTCAAGGACGAGGTCGATCGGCTCGCCCAGCCGCCCAGCGGCTACGGCGTGTTCCTGGAGCGCTACGACGAGAGCACGGTGGACGTCTTCACCGGCGGGCGGAAGCTGCGCGTCGCGGTGTCACCGAACGTCGACGCCACCGCGCTGCGCCGGGGCCAGGAGGTCATGCTCAACGAGGCCCTCAACGTCATCGAGGCGCGGGAGTTCGAGCGGGCCGGCGAGGTCGTCATGCTGCAGGAGGTCCTTGAGGGCGGCGACCGGGCGCTGGTCATCGGGCACACCGATGAGGAGCGGGTGGTCTACCTCGCCGACACCTTGCTCTCCTCGCCGCTGCGGGTGGGTGACTCGCTGCTGCTGGAGCCGCGTTCGGCCTACGCCTACGAACGGATCCCGAAGAGCGAGGTCGAGGAGCTCGTGCTGGAGGAGGTGCCGGACGTCGACTACCACGACATCGGCGGCCTGTCCCGGCAGATCGAACAGATCCGGGATGCGGTGGAGCTGCCGTTCCTGCACGCGGAGCTGTTCCGGGAGTACCAGCTCCGGCCGCCCAAGGGCGTGCTCCTCTACGGCCCGCCCGGGTGCGGCAAGACCCTCATCGCCAAGGCCGTGGCCAACTCGCTGGCGAAGAAGGTCGCCGAGCTCCGCGGCGAGGGCGGCACCCAGGCCGGGAAGTCGTACTTCCTCAACATCAAGGGTCCGGAGCTGCTCAACAAGTACGTGGGTGAGACGGAGCGGCATATCCGCCTGGTCTTCCAGCGGGCCCGGGAGAAGGCCTCGGAGGGCATGCCGGTCATCGTCTTCTTCGACGAGATGGACTCGATCTTCCGGACCCGCGGGTCGGGTGTGTCCTCCGACGTGGAGAACACGATCGTGCCGCAGCTGCTCTCCGAGATCGACGGCGTCGAGGGGCTGGAGAACGTCATCGTCATCGGGGCGTCCAACCGCGAGGACATGATCGACCCGGCCATCCTGCGGCCGGGCCGGCTCGACGTCAAGATCAAGATCGAGCGTCCGGACGCCGAGGCCGCCAAGGACATCTTCTCCAAGTACATCACCACCAGCCTGCCCATCCACCCCGAGGACCTCAGCGAGAACGGTGAGGACCGGGAGGCATGCGTGCAGGCGATGATCCAGCGGGTGGTGGAACGGATGTACACCGAGACCGAGGAGAACCGGTTCCTGGAGGTCACCTACGCCAACGGCGACAAGGAGGTGCTCTACTTCCGCGACTTCAACTCCGGCGCGATGATCCAGAACATCGTGGACCGGGGGAAGAAGATGGCGATCAAGGACTACCTCCAGACCAACGTCCACGGGCTTCGGGTACAGCACCTGCTCAACGCCTGTGTCGATGAGTTCACCGAGAACGAGGACCTGCCCAACACCACCAACCCCGACGACTGGGCCCGGATCTCCGGCAAGAAGGGCGAGCGGATCGTCTACATCCGTACCCTCGTCTCCGGAAAGGGCACCGAGACCGGGCGGGCGATCGACACGGTGTCCAACACGGGGCAGTACCTGTAGGGCACGACGGGACGTTCGGCATGCCCGATCGGCGGGTGTGCCGGACCGAAGCGGCAATTCGCGCTACCGGACCCGTAAGCTCGGCACATGACGGTGCGTCGCGTGATGGGAACCGAAGTCGAGTACGGCATCTCGGTGCCGGGGCAGCCGGGGGCCAACGCGATGCTCCTGTCGTCGCAGATCGTGAACGCCTACGGCGGCAAGGCAGACTCCCGGGCCCGCCGGGCCCGCTGGGACTTCGAGGAGGAGTCCCCGCTGCGCGACGCACGCGGGTTCGACCTGGGCTCCTCGCTCGGACCGGAGTACCTCGACGCCGAGGACGACAGCGGGCTGGCCAACGTGATCCTCACCAACGGGGCGCGCCTGTACGTCGACCACGCGCATCCGGAGTACTCCACCCCCGAGACGACCACCCCACGCGCCGTGGTGATCTGGGACAAGGCCGGCGAACGGATCATGGAAGAGGCGGCCCGCCGCGCGGCGAACGTCCCCGGGGCCCACCGCATCCAGCTCTACAAGAACAACACCGACAACAAGGGCGCCAGCTACGGTGCGCACGAGAACTACCTGATGCGACGGTCCACCCCGTTCGCCGAGATCGTCCGGCACCTCACCCCGTTCTTCGCGACCCGCCAGGTGATCTGCGGCCAGGGTCGGGTGGGGATCGGCCAGGACGGCCGGCGGGACGGCTTCCAGATCTCCCAGCGGGCGGACTTCTTCGAGGTGGAGGTCGGCCTCGAAACGACGCTGAAGCGTCCGATCATCAACACCCGGGACGAGCCACACGCCGACGCGGAGAAGTACCGGCGGCTGCACGTCATCATCGGTGACGCGAACCTGTCGGAGATCTCCACCTACCTCAAGGTCGGCACCACCTCGCTGGTCCTGGCGATGATCGAGGACCGGTTCATCTCGGTCGACTTCTCCCTCGACGAACCGGTCGCCGCGGTCCGGGCGGTCTCGCACGACCCGACCCTCCGGCACGTCCTGTCGCTGCGCTCCGGCCGCAAGCTCACCGCGGTGCAGCTCCAGATGGAGTACCTGGAGCAGGCCCGCAAGTACGTCGAGGACCGCTTCGGTACGGACGTCGACGAGCAGACCGCCGACGTCCTCAACCGCTGGGAGTCGGTCCTGACCAGGCTGGAGCAGGACCCCATGCTGTGCGCCCAGGAGCTGGACTGGGTCGCCAAGCTCCGGCTGCTGGAAGGTTTCCGCGACCGCGACGGGCTGAGCTGGAACGCGCCCCGGCTTCAGCTCATCGACCTGCAGTACTCCGACATCCGCCCGGAGCGGGGGCTCTACCACCGGCTGGTCGCCCGGGGCGCGATGCAGACGCTGGTCGACCCCGCCGCGGTCACCCAGGCGATCGACCACCCACCGGAGGACACCCGGGCGTACTTCCGCGGCGAGTGCCTGCGCCGCTACCCGACCCAGGTCGCGGCCGCATCCTGGGACTCGGTCATCTTCGATCTGGGTCGGGACTCGCTGGTCCGGGTCCCCACCCTGGAACCCGAGCGCGGCACCCGGCAGCATGTGGGCGGCCTGCTGGATCGGTGCCCCACCGCGGGAACTCTCGTCAGCGAACTCACCCGGAGCTGAGCAGCGCCCCGGCCGCGACCGGGAGCAGACCGCTCACTGACCGGCTCAGCCCGGGCGGGCCAGGCAGACCACCCGGCTGGCCGGCAGGCCGAAGATCTCCTGAACCGTGCTCGCCGTGCCGGTCGGGCACGCGGAGACCTGCCCGACCCGAGCCAGGATGCGGCCGGTGGCGTGCGGATCGGTGCAGACCACCGGATCGGGCGGGCCAACGACGGCCTGCCCGAGGCAGCTCCCGGTCGTGGCGCGAGGCGCGAGGCAGAACACCGGGTGCGCGGCACCGATCAGGCTCACCGCCTCGGCGGCCGGCGATGCGCACTGCGACGCGGTGTCCACCCGGGCCACGACCTGACCGTAGTAGCCGCGCCGGGCGCAGGGCTGCTCCGCGGTGCGCCCGGTGCCCGGGTTCCCGACGCAGTCGCCGACCCGGATCACGCCGCCGCCCTGGCCGGGATCCCCGGCGTGCGGTGGCCGCAGTGCCCGCACACACGCCGTCGCTGCGGCCGCGGTCGTGGTCAGCACCTCGTCGGTGTCGATCGGGCACTCGGCACCCCCGGTGCCGGGCACGGTCGCGGTGACCTTCCCGAACGCCTCCGGCGAGCCGCAGTCCAGGCCGACCCGGCCCGCGGCGCCCGGTGCGGGCACGCACTGCCCGACCGCGAAGGTCACCGGAGCGGGTACGGCCGCCCCGTCCCGCATGGTGCGCAACACCGTGAAGCCGACCAGCACCCCGGCGGCGAGCGCCGAGACGAGGATCAGCGACCAGCCGCGACGGCGTGGCGTCGTGCGCCGATGGGCCCGCGGCGGGCGGCCGTCGCCAGGCGGCACCGGGTCGGGTCGTCCCCGCAGCGGCTGTCGTGGCGCCGGCACGTCGATCCGGCGCGGGGCGTCGATCCGGCGCGGGGCGGCGGGTCGGGCCGGCCACGGCGGCAGCGCCGGACCGGCCGGCGTCGAACCGGGGGATGAGGGGGGCCTGTGCCGTGTCACCGCGCTCCGCCGAGTGTGCGAGGAGGGAGTATCCGAAGGTCCAGCTGTGGATGTCGACCGAGTATGTGGCGGCGACCTGAACGGTGCAACAGGCTGTGAGAGGCGCCGGACCGGTCGCATTCGCGCGGTAGGTTTGCTGAAGGACCCCAGGGAGGTACTTCATGGCGACACGCGAGACCGGCGGCGGCCAGTCCCGGAGCAACCGCAAGCGGGAGACCGACGTCGAGGAGTCGGTCGACACCTCGACGGACGTGCAGGAACGGCACGAGAAGCTCACCGAGGACGTCGACGCGATGCTGGATGAGATCGACGACGTCCTGGAGGAGAACGCCGAGGAGTTCGTCCGCGGTTACGTGCAAAAAGGCGGACAGTGACCGCAACCGGCCGGTGCGGCGTCACCGTGCACCACGGGCTACGTTGATCACGATCACGGCACGCCCTAAAGTGCGGGTCGGTGCCGCCGGCCCGCTCGTTGCACGCCGACGGCCGTCGCTGTGGCACCCGCCGACCTGTGAGGAGACCCGTGGCTGGAGCTGATGGACCCAACGGACGCCTGGCTGGCCACTTCACGGCGCCCGGACTGTCGTCGTTCGTCGAGTTCTTGAGGGTGGCCGCGCCGGACATGCTTCCCGGCACCCGGCTGCTGCCGGCCGGCGAGTCGGTGGCCGAGCTCGCGCCCCATGGCACCACCGTCGTGGCCGCCGCGTTCGACGGCGGTGTGGTGATGGCCGGGGACCGGCGCGCCACGATGGGCAACCTCATCGCCGAGCGGGACGTGGAGAAGGTCTACCCGGCCGATGACTACAGCGTGATCGGCATCGCCGGCACGATGGGGGTCGCGCTGGAGATCGTCCGGCTCTTCCAGGTCGAGCTCGAGCACTACGAGAAGATCGAAGGGACACCGCTGACCCTGGAAGGGAAGGCGAACCGGCTGTCCACGATGATCCGTGGCAACCTCGGAGCCGCGATGCAGGGGCTCGCCGTCGTCCCCCTCTTCGCCGGTGTCGACATGGACGCTGACGACCCCGGCAGCGCCGGACGGATCATGAGCTACGATATCACCGGCGGCCGGCACGAGCAGCGCGGCTACCACGCGGTCGGCTCCGGCTCGCTGTTCGCGCGCAGCGCGCTGAAGAAGCGGTGGCGCGCCGGGGCGAGCCAGGACGAGACCGTCACCGCCGTGATCGAGTCGCTGTACGACGCCGCCGACGAGGACTCCGCCACCGGCGGCCCGGACATGGTGCGCCGGATCTACCCGCTGGTGATGGTCGTCACCAGCGATGGCGCCGTACGGCTCGGCGAGGAGACCGTCGGAGGGATCGTCGAGACCGTGCTCGCCAACCGGACCGAGCATCCCGGTGGATGACCCGATGGAGGAGCAGCCCAGCGGTCCGGTCCCGCCCAGCGGTCCGACCCACCCAAGCGCCGTCCGCCGTAGCCAAGGAGCGCCGACCCAATGACGATGCCGTTCTACGCCTCGGCCGAACAGGTCATGCGGGACCGCTCGGAGTACGCCCGCAAGGGCACCGCCCGCGGCCGCGGCGTCGTCGTGCTGACCTACGCCAACGGTGTGCTGTTCGTCGCCGAGAACCCCTCCAAGCTGCTGCACAAGGTCGGCGAGATCTATGACCGGATCGGGTTCGCCGCGGTCGGGCGGTACAGCGAGTACGAGAACCTGCGGGTGGCCGGGGTACGCCTCGCCGACCTGCGCGGATATTCCTACGACCGCCGTGACGTGACCGGCCGCGCGCTGGCGAACGCCTACGCCCAGACCCTCAACGCCATCTTCACCGAGCAGCAGAAACCGTACGAGGTCGAGCTGTGCGTGGCCGAGGTCGGCGAGAGCGCGGAGGAGGATCAGCTCTTCCGGCTCACCTTCGACGGTTCGGTCGTCGACGAGCCCGGCTACGTGGTGATGGGTGGCCAGGCGGAGCAGATCAGCGCCTCACTGCGGGAGTCGTTCCAGGAGGCCATGCCGCTGGCGGAGGTGCTGCCGCTGGCCGTGCACGGTCTCGGCTCGGTCGGCGGCGAGGGGGGGCGGCAGCGTGAGCTCGCCGCCAACCAGCTCGAGGTCGCGGTGCTGGACCGGACCCGGCCCCGCCGCAAGTTCAAGCGGATCGTCGGGCCCGCGCTCTCGGCGATGCTGGGCAACGGTTCGCCGGCGGCCACCGAGCCGCCACCGGGCGCCGACGACGGCACCGAAGCGGACGGGACCACCGAAGCGGCCGACTGAGCGGGGTTGCGGCCGGCCGGCGCGGCCGGCCCCGCTGCCCCGCAGCGAGCACAGCGGGTCCAGGCACCTTAAGGTTGCAGGCATGGACCGGCGCATCTTCGGCATCGAGAACGAGTACGGCGTGACCTGCACGTTCCACGGCCAGCGCCGGTTGTCACCCGATGAGGTGGCCCGCTACCTGTTCCGCCGGGTGGTGTCCTGGGGCCGCAGCTCGAACGTGTTCCTGCGCAACGGGGCCCGACTGTACCTCGACGTCGGCTCGCACCCGGAGTACGCGACACCGGAGTGCGACGACGTCGTCGACCTGGTCGTGCACGACAAGGCGGGGGAGCGGATCCTCGAGGGGCTGCTCGTCGACGCCGAACGGCGGCTGCACGAGGAGGGCATCACCGGCGAGGTCTACCTGTTCAAGAACAACACCGACTCGGCCGGCAACTCCTACGGCTGCCACGAGAACTACCTGGTGGCCCGGCATGGCGAGTTCTCCCGGCTGGCCGACGTGCTGATCCCGTTCCTGGTCACCCGGCAGGTGATCTGCGGGGCCGGCAAGGTCCTGCAGACCCCGCGCGGCGCGGTGTACTGCGTGAGCCAGCGGGCCGAGCACATCTGGGAGGGTGTCTCCTCGGCCACCACCCGCTCCCGGCCGATCATCAACACCCGGGACGAGCCGCACGCCGACGCCGAACGGTTCCGGCGGCTGCACGTGATCGTCGGCGACTCCAACATGAACGAGGTGACCACCCTGCTCAAGGTGGGCGCCACCGACATCGTGCTGCGCATGATCGAGTCCGGCGTGGTGCTGCGCGACCTGACCCTGGAGAACCCGATCCGGGCGATCCGCGAGGTCAGCCACGACATGACCTGCCAGCGCCAGGTCAAGCTGGTCAACGGCCGCGAGGCGACCGCGCTGGAGATCCAACGCGAGTACTACGAGAAGGCGGTCGACTTCGTCGACCGCCGGGGCGCCGACCCGGTCACCGCCCGGGTGATGGACCTGTGGCACCGGACGCTCACCGCGATCGAGACCGGCGATCTTTCCCTCATCGACCGGGAGATCGACTGGGCCACCAAGTTCCAGCTCATCGAGCGGTACCGGGCCAAGCACAACCTGCCGCTGTCCTCACCCCGGATCGCCCAGCTCGACCTCGCCTACCACGACATTCACCGCGACCGCGGCCTGTACTACCTGCTCGAACGCAAGGGCGCGGTGGACCGGGTCGGCACCGACCTGGCGATCTTCGAGGCGAAGACCGTGCCACCGCAGACCACCCGGGCCCGGCTGCGCGGTGAGTTCATCAAGCGGGCACAGGAACGGCGCCGCGACTTCACGGTGGACTGGGTGCACCTGAAGCTCAACGACCAGGCACAGCGCACCGTGCTGTGCAAGGACCCGTTCCGCAGCGTCGACGAACGGGTCGACAAGCTCATCGCCAGCATGTGAGCCGTGCCCGTCCCCGGCCGCTGCCCGCACCGGCCGCCACCCGCCGCGGCAACCCGAGATCGCGGAACACCTCAGCGGCGCCAGGGGGCGACCGATAGGTGGGCCGTCAGGTGGAGGCCAGGAGGGCCTTCCCGCTGGTCTCACGGAGGAGCGCCAGACATGTTGCGCGACAACTCTACGCTTCGGCGCGTGGCCCGGGCCGGGCTCGCCGCCGCCCTGGCCGTCGCCGGCACGGTGACCGTCTTCGAAGGCACCGGCCATGCCGCCGCCGCCAGCTACAAGGCGGTGCCCGCCACGGGTCCCTCGGCCAACGCCGCCTACGTCATCCAGATCACCGGCACCGGCTTCACCGACGCCGTCGGCACCTCCCAGGTGCACGCCGCCGGCGTGATCTTCGCCAGCACCTGCGGCGCCGACAACACCGCGGACGGCACCCACCTCGCCGCCACCGCCTACGCCGTCGCGACCACGGCCAAGCTGGTCGTGACCACCCCGTCACTGACCCTCACCGGCACCTCGACCGCGTTCAAGGTGTGCGTCTACGACCTCGCCAACGCGCTGCTCGGGAGCACCACCTACACCGTCTACGCGGCGCCGACCGTCACCTCCGTCGGCCCGGCCTCCGGCCCGGCCTTCGGCGGCAACACCGTGACCGTGGTGGGCACCGGCTTCACCAAGAAGGCGACCGCGACGATCGCCGGTGTCGCGGTGACCAACGTCAAGGTGACCGGAACCACGAGCCTGACCGGGACGGTGCCGGCACGCGCCGCGTCCGCCACGGCGACCGACGTGGTGATCACCACCGAGGGTGGCCCGTCCACCGGCGGTTCGGCCGCCTACACGTACAAGAAGGCCATCAGCGTCTCGCCGCAGTACGGCGCCAGCGGCACGATCCTCGACATCACGGGCGTGGGCTTCGCCGGGGTCACCTTCGGCACCGTCAACGGTGAGAACTCCGCCGTCAAGACCTACGTGTACTTCGTGCCCGGCATCTACAACCCGACCACCAACGCCGGCGTCAAGACCCTCGGCCAGACCGGTACCTGCTCCGCGGTGCAGATCATCTCCGACACCGAGCTGACCTGCACCGCACCCGCCATCACCGCGGCCGCCTACACGATCACGGTCGTCACGGACGGGTCGGTCCACGCCCAGGACCTCACCCAGCAGTCGGTGGTCTCCTCCAAGTCCACCTTCACCTACGCGACCTTCTGACCCTGGCCGCCGCGCAGACCATCGCGGTACCTCGGGACCCGGCCCCTTCCCAGGGGCCGGGTCTCCGGCGGTCCGCAGCGCGGCCCGGGTGACGCGCGGCACCCGCGCCATGCCGATCCGGGCCGCCACGGTAGCCTGCGCCGGTGCGTGCGATGAGGACTTCACGAGCGTTGACCCTGCTCGGTGTGGCGACCGGCCTGCTGCTGGCCAGCTGCGGCGAGACCAAGACCAGCAGCATCAGCAGCAGTAGCACCAGTGCGGCAGCCGGCTCCTGCGACGTGCAGGTCACCGGCGCGGCCGGCACCAAGCCGGCGGTGACGGTGCCCCGCTGCGCCGCGCCCGCCACGCTTCAGGTCAAGGACCTGACCGTGGGCACCGGAGCGGCGGTCAAGGCCGGCGACACCGCGGTCGTGCAGTACACCCTCTACGGTTGGGAGGGTAAGACCCTGGTCCAGTCCTCCTACGACGCCGGCCAGCCCTTCCCGGTGCAGGACGTCGGCCATGCGGCCGTGATCCCGGGTTGGAACCAGGGGCTGATCGGGCTCAAGCATGGCGGCCGGCGGCTGCTGGTGATCCCCGCTGGGCTCGGCTACGGCGACCAGGGCACGCCCGACGGCAGCATCAAGCCGGGTGAGGCGCTGGTGTTCGTCATCGATGCCCTCCAGGTGGTGCCACCCCGCTGACCGGGGCCGCGCCATCGGCAGGGATGCGGGCGTCCAGCAGCGTGGCCGCGGCAGAACGAGCTATCGTCGGGCCATGTCGTCCCGCCGGGCCGAACGTCTGGTCAACCTCGTGATCTGCCTGCTGTCCACCCGCCAGTTCCTGCCCGCCAACCGGATCCGGCAGGCGGTGCCCGGGTACGAGCCGGCCGGCGCCGGCGACCGCGCCGACGAGGCGTTCAAACGGATGTTCGAGCGGGACAAGGCCGAGCTGCGGGAGCTCGGCGTCCCGCTGGAGACCGGACGGAACAGCGTCTTCGACGCCGAGGACGGATACCGGATCGGTCGCCGGGACTACGAGCTGCCGGAGATCGCACTGGCGCCGGACGAGGCCGCCGCGGTCGGCCTCGCGGCACGGCTGTGGCAGTCCGCCCAGATGGCCGAGGCCGCCAACGGTGCCCTGCTGAAGCTGCGCGCCGCCGGTGTGGACCTGGAACCGGGCGCTCCCGGGATCGAGCCACGGGTGGACGCCACCGATCCGGCGTTCCAGCCGTGCCTGGATGCCGTCCGCGCCCGGCAGGCGATCAGCTTCGACTACCGCAAGTCCGCCGACCCGACCGGGCAGCGCCGCGAGATCGAGCCGTGGGGCGTGGTGAGCTGGCGTGGCCGCTGGTACGTCGTGGGGCACGACCGGGCCCGCGCCGCCGTCCGCTGCTTCCGGATGTCACGGATCGCCGGTCCGGTCCGGCCGGCCGGACCGGCGAACGAGGTCGTCCGGCCCGACGGAACCAACCTGGTGGAGATCGTCGCCGGCACGGTCCGCGCCGAGCCGAACCGGCGGACCGCGCGGTTGACGGTCCGCCCGGACACGGCGGCCGGGTTGCGCCGCGCCGGCCGCGTGCTCGGTGCGGAGCTGGGCCGGGATGTGGTGGAGATCGACTACAGCGACGTGGACTGGCTCGCCGGCTGGGTCGCGGGGTTCGGCACGGCGGTGCTGGTCAGTGAGCCGGCCGAGCTGCGCGCGGCCGTCGTGCACCGGCTGACGTCCGTGCTCCGCGAGCAGCGCGCACCCGCCGGTGACGACGTCGTGGGGCCGACCCAGCTGGGCGGCACCCGATGAGCGGCAGCGGCGACCGGCTGCCGCGGCTCCTCGCCCTGGTGCCCTACCTGCTGGCCCGACCGGGGGTGTACCTGCGTGACGTCGCCGCCGACTTCGGCGTCTCCGAGCAGCAGGTGCGGCGCGACCTGGAGCTGCTGTGGATGTGCGGGCTCCCCGGTCACGGGCCGGGTGACCTCATCGACCTGTCGTTCGACGGTGAGACCGTCGTGGTCGGCTACGACGCGGGGATGTCCCGGCCGCTGCGGTTGACCTCCGACGAGGCGTTGTCGCTGGTGGTCGCGTTGCGGACGCTGGCCGAGGTGCCCGGGCTCGCCGGGCGGGACGCGGTGGAGCGCGCGCTCGCCAAGGTCGAGTCCGCCGCGGGTGACGCGGCACAGGCCGCCGGTTCGATCGCAGTGCGGGTGGAGGCCCGGGAACAGACCCTCGCCATCGTGCAGCAGGCCCTGGGGGAGGGGCGCGCGCTGCATCTGCGCTACTACTCGGCCAGCCGGGACGAGAGCGCGGAGCGGGACGTCGACCCGATGCGGCTGCTCCTGGTCGACGGCCGGTCGTACCTGGAGGCCTGGTGCCGGCACGCCGAGGGGACGCGGCTGTTCCGCCTGGACCGCATCGACGAGGTGCGGGTGCTGGCCGAACCAGCCCAGCCCCCGCCCGACGCCGCGCCCAGGGACCTCACCGCCGGGCTGTACCAGCCAGCGCCGGAGCACCCCGAGGTGATCCTGCGGCTGGCCGCGGCGGGCCGGTGGGTGGCTGACTACTACCCGTGCGAGAAGGTCCGCGAGCTCGACGACGGGCGGCTGGAGATCACCCTCCGGGTGGCGGACACCGACTGGGTCCGCCGCCTCGTCCTGCGGCTTGGGGGCGCCGCCGAGGTCCTCGCCCCGCCGTCCCTGGTCGGCGAGGTCCGGGCCGAGGCCGCCGAGGCGCTGGCGGCCTACGCGTTCGGCGGCGAACCAGCGGAATGATCGTGACCGTGGCGGCCTGAGGCGTCGGTACCATGACCGCATGCCCGATCTCGGAGCCAGCGAGCTGTTCGTGCTCGCGCTCGCCGCGCTCGCCCTCTTCGGCTACCGGAAGCTGCCGGACGCGGCCCGTTCGCTCGGCCGGGCGGTGCGCGGGTTCCGCGCGGAGTCAGCCGGCGTACCCGCCGGCGACGTCCGGGCGAAGGCCGAGGCTCCCACCGTCCGCGGCCCGCTGGGAGCCCGACCAACGGACGGCGAGCGCCCCCCGGCCGGTGACCCGCCACCGGCCGGTTGACCGGTGCGGGCGCTAGCCTTCACGTCGTGAGCACCGACCAGGCCAGGCGGCCGCGGTTCCGCCGTCGGGCGGCCAACCCCGACGGCACCATGACGCTGATCGAGCACCTGATCGAGCTGCGTAACCGGCTGCTCAAGGTTGCCCTGGTCGTCGCGATCGGCACGATCGTTGGCTGGTTCCTCTACGAGCATCTGCTCACCCTGCTCAAGCACCCGTACTGCGCGTTGCCCGCCAACCGTCGCTACAACGGCGCGGACGGGCAGTGCCAGCTGGTCTTCTTCGGCATCGCGGACGGGTTCATGATCCGGCTGAAGGTCGCCTTCATCGCCGGGCTGATCCTCTCCGCCCCGATGTGGCTGTACCAGCTGTGGGCCTTCATCACACCGGGTCTCAAACGCGCCGAACGCAAGTGGACGATTGTCTTCGTGGCCGCCGGATCGGTCCTCTTCGCCGCCGGCGTCACCGTGGCCTACCTGGTGCTCCCCAAGGCGATCAACGTGCTGGTCGGGTTCGCCGGCCCCGGGGTCACCCCCCTGTTCGCGGTCAAGGACTACCTGTCCTTCATCACCTCGATGCTGCTCGTCTTCGGTGGCTCGTTCGAGCTTCCGCTCGTCGTGGTGATCCTCAACCTCGCCGGCGTGCTCTCCTACGCCCGGCTGGCCCGGTCGCAGCGGATGGCCATCTTCCTGATCTTCGTGTTCGCCGCGATCGCCACGCCGAGCCAGGACATCCTGTCCATGATCTTCATGGCGGTGCCGCTGTGCCTGCTGTTCGAGCTCGCCGTGCTCATCGCCTGGGCGAACGACCGGCGCAAGGCGCGGCGGGAGGCGGCCTCGGCGCTGGCCAACCTGCCCGACGACGTCGCGTCACCGCTGGACCTCACACCCTCCGGGGTCGACCGCCCGTCCGCCATCGACGACCCGGCGCCGATCGCACCCGAGGAGCGCTGAACCTAGTAGTCTCCGGCGCCATGCCCCGGGAGGTGGACCTGCTGGTCAACCCGACGGCCGGGCGTGGTCGGGCTCGACACCTCGTCGAGCCGGTCACCGCCCGGCTTCGGGAGCTGGGTTGCGCGGTCCGGGTGCTCACCGCCGAGAGCCCGAAGCACGCCGACCGGCTGGCCAGCGAGGCCGTCGACCGCCGCACCGAGGTGCTCGCCGTGCTCGGCGGCGACGGGACCTGCCACCTCGCGTTACAGCATCTCGCGGGCTCGCCGAGCATGCTCGGCGTGATCCCGGCCGGCACCGGCAACGACCTGCAGGCGAGCGTGGGCGGCCCGGCCGATCCGCTGCGAGCCGCCGAGACGGTGGCGATCGGCGAACCCCGGATCATCGATCTGGGCCGCACCGCCGACACCTGGTGGGCAACCGTGCTGTGCGCCGGTTTCGACTCACGGATCAACGAGCGGGCGAACCGGCTGCGCTGGCCACGCGGTCGACGCCGGTACGACCTGGCGATCCTGATCGAGCTGGCCCGGCTGAGGGCGCTGCCGGCGACCGTGACCGTGGACGGACACCGCTGGCGTGGCCCGGTCACCATGGTCTCGGTGGGCAACGGACCGAGCTACGGCGGGGGTCAGCTCATCTGCCCCGACGCGCGCCCCGACGACGGCCTCCTCGACGTGGCGGTGGTCCAGCCGCTGTCCCGGCTCGACGTGGCCCGGCTCAAGCCAAAGCTGGCCACGGGCGAGCTGGGTGACCACCCGGCCGTGCTGCGCTGGCGGGCCCGCGAGGTCCGGCTGGAGGTCGCCGGGACCATCGCCTACGCGGATGGCGAGCGGGTCGGTCCGCTGCCGCTGTCGATCACGAACGTACCGGGTGCGCTACGGGTGCTGGCGCCGCTGCCGTCGCGTCCATGCCCCGACCCGGTGGGCACGTAGGCTTGGGGCCATGACCAGCCCGGCCGAGCGGTACGACACCAGCCGCGAGCCCGCCGACCGCCCCGCCACCGCTCAACCTGCGCTGGCCGACTTCACCGAGCTCTACGACTTCCCGCTCGACCCGTTCCAGATCGCGGCCTGCGAGGCCCTCGACGGGGGCTGTGGCGTGCTGGTGTGCGCACCGACCAGCGCCGGAAAGACAGTCGTCGGTGAGTACGCGGTACACCTGGCACTGCGGGTGGGTCGCAAATGCTTCTACACCACCCCGATCAAGGCGCTGTCCAACCAGAAGTACAACGACCTGGTCGCCCGCTACGGCCCGGAGCGGGTCGGGCTGCTCACCGGGGACAACGCGATCAACGGCGATGCGCCCGTGGTGGTGATGACCACCGAGGTGCTCCGCAACATGCTCTACGTCGGCTCGACCGCGCTCGACGGACTCGGCTTCGTGGTGATGGATGAGGTGCACTACCTGGCGGACCGCTTCCGCGGGGCGGTCTGGGAAGAGGTGATCATCCATCTGCCGCCCGCCGTCAGCCTTGTCTCGCTGTCCGCCACGGTGAGCAACGCCGAGGAGTTCGCGGACTGGCTGGTGGCGGTCCGTGGCGACACGAAGGTCATCGTCACCGAACACCGGCCGGTCCCGCTGTGGCAGCACATGCTGGTCGGCAAGCGGATGCTGGACCTGCTCAACGACGCCGACGACGCCGAGACCGGCCAGCCCGGCGGGGGAGGGCGGGGTCGGGTCAACCCCGAGCTGGCCCGCCACGTCCGGGAGCAGGACCGCTTCGTGGCGCCGGTCGGGCGCCGGGGGCGACCCCGCCCCTGGTATCCGTCGAGCCGGCTGGAGGTCATCGAACGGCTCGACGGCGACGGCCTGCTGCCCGCGATCACCTTCATCTTCAGCCGCGCGGCGTGCGGGGACGCGGTCGCCCAATGCGTCCGGGGCGGACTCCGGCTGACCAGCCCGGACGAGCGACGGGAGATCCGGCAGATCGTCGAGGGCCGTACCGCCGACCTGGCTCCGGACGACCTCGACGTCCTCGGCTACTGGGAGTGGCTGGACGCGCTGGAGCGGGGCGTCGCCGCGCACCACGCCGGGTTGATCCCGACGTTCAAGGAGACCGTCGAGGACCTGTTCGTGCGAGGCCTCGTCAAGGCCGTCTTCGCTACCGAGACGCTCGCGCTGGGGATCAACATGCCGGCCCGATCGGTGGTGCTCGAACGGCTCGTGAAGTGGAACGGCGAGCAGCACGCCGACATCACCCCCGGTGAGTACACCCAGCTCACCGGCCGGGCCGGGCGCCGCGGGATCGACGTCGAGGGGCACGCGGTCGTGGTCTGGGCGCCGGGCGTGGACCCGGCCACGGTGGCCGGGCTGGCCTCGACCCGCACCTACCCGCTGCGCTCCAGCTTCGTCCCGTCCTACAACATGGCGGTCAACCTCGTCGGGCAGTTCGGCCGGGCCGAGTCGCGCGCCCTGCTGGAGAGTTCCTTCGCCCAGTTCCAGGCGGACCGGTCGGTCGTCGGGCTGGCCCGGCAGGTCGCCCGCAACACGGAGGCGTTGGAGGGGTACCGGCAGGCCATGACCTGCCATCTGGGTGACTTCCTCGGCTATGCCCAGCTGCGCACCGACCTCAAGACCCGCGAGGTCGCCCTCGCCCGGGAGAATACCTCGCTGCGCCGCGCCGCCGCGGCCGAGTCGCTGGAACGGCTGCGGGTCGGGGACGTGATCCGGGTTCCGGCCGGCCGGCGGGCCGGGCTGGCCGTCGTGCTGGATCCCGGCGTTCATCCGATGGCCGACCCGCGGCCGCTGATCCTCACCGAGGATCGCTGGGCGGGACGGCTGTCCGTGGCCGACTTCACCACCCCGGTGGTCGCGCTGGCCCGGGTCCGGGTGGCCCGGAACTTCAACCACCGGTCACCGGTGGAGCGCCGGGACCTCGCCTCCACGCTCCGCACCACGCGCTCCACACTCACCGGCAACGGGTCAGGTCGCCGGAGCCGGAGTCAGGACGACGCCGAGATCAGCCGGCTACGGGCGGACATCCGACACCACCCGTGCCACGGCTGCGCCGATCGGGACGAGCACGCCCGCTGGTCGGAGCGGTACCTCAGGCTCCAGCGCGACACCGAGATGCTGCGGCAACGGGTGGAGCACACAACCCATTCGGTGGCTCGGACCTTCGACCGGGTCTGCGCCCTGCTCGACCGGCGCGGGTACCTCGCGGGTGACCAGGTGACCCCGATCGGGCGGCAGCTCGCCCGGGTCTGGTCGGAGTCGGACCTGGTCGTCACCGAATGCCTGCGCAGCGGGATGTGGGAAAGCCTGACCCCGCCGGAGCTCGCCGCCGCGGTGTCGGTGCTGCTGTATGAGTCACGGCGCGGGACCGACCCGGCGGCGCGGCTGCCCCAGGGCCCGCTGCAGGAGGTCCATGAGCAGACCCTCCGGCTGTGGGCCGAGGTCAGCGCGGACGAGCGGGAGCATGGGCTCACCCTGAGTCGCGAGCCCGACGCCGGGTTCGCCTGGGCGGCCTACCGGTGGACCCGGGGTGAGCGGCTGGACCGGGTGCTGGACGCCGCCGAGACCGCCGGGCAGGAGATGTCGCCGGGCGACTTCGTCCGCTGGTGCCGGCAGCTGGTGGATCTCCTCGACCAGGTCAGCGCGGTGGCCGGGGACGGTGGGACCGTGCGGGAGACCGCCCGGCAGGCGGTCGCCGCCATCCGCCGGGGCGTGGTGGCCTACACCGGCCTCGCCTGACCACCCGCAGCCTCATGGACGGTGGCGGACCGGGGGTTCGGCAGGCCAAGATGTGCCGGTGACCGAGGGCCCGACCTGCGGCAGCTGCCTGACCCTCAACCCGGTCGGGGCTCCGGCGTGCGTGCGGTGCAACTCCGCGCTGCCGGTGCCGGGCACCGCGCCCGAGGGGCCGCCGGCCACGCTGGCACTGGCCCCCGGTCCGCCGCTGGCGACCAGCACCGCGCACCAGCCGCGAGCGACCCGGTCGTCTGACGTATGGCGGGCGCTGAGCCCGCTCGACCGGCGGCGGCTGAACCGCCGGGTGCAGATCGTCGGGTTGACGGTGATCGCCACCTTGCTGCTCCTCGGTGGCGCGGCGCTCTGGCTGACCAGGCCGCGGCTGGTGGACACCGGTGCGGTGGCCGGTGAGATCGCCCAACGGCTGGCCGACCGGCTCGGCCAGCCCGTGCGGCTCAGCTGCCCACCGGACATCACCAGGCGCCGCGGCACGACCTTTACCTGCACGGCCACCGACTCGACGGGTGGGCGGCGTACCGTGTGGATCGCCATCACCGGTGACGATGGGGCGTACGAGTGGCAGCTTCGGTAGGTCGGGCGGGCCGGTGTCCGGCGCTGCCCGCACGGCGGAGTCGCTTGGGTTCCTCGCGAGGTCTCTGCGAGGATTCACCCCGACTGAAGGAGAGATCATGACCTGTCCGGTGTGCTCGATGGTCAACCCCCTGGGCACCCGCACCTGCATGCGGTGCGGCTCCGTCCTCCCGGAGACACCCGGCGGCCAGGCCACCGTCGAACAGCGTCCCGAACCCGGCATCCCGGATGCTGCCGCGCCGAGCCAGCCGGCCGCCACCGAGCAGGCATCCTGGCCGCCGCCAGGGAACGCACCCGTGCCTGACCAGCAGGCCGCACCGCCGGCGTTCGACCCGGGCGCCCAGCCGACCCAGGCGTTCGGCCAGCCCGGCTACGGCGGCTACCAGCCCGGCGCGCAATGGCCCCAACCAACGCCGCCCCAGCCGTTCGGTCAGCCCAGCTACAGCGGCTACCAGTACGGTCAGCAACCCCAGCCGCCGGCGTTCGACCCGGGCGCCCAGCCGACCCAGGCGTTCGGCCAGCCCGGCTACGGCTACGGCTACGGCGCACCGAACCCGTACCCCCAGCAGCAGCCCGCCGGCTACGGCGCACAACCGGGTTGGCAGGGTGCCGCACCGCGGCGGCGGAAGCCAACCGCACTGATCATCGTGGCCGTGGTCGCCGTCGTGCTGGTCGGCGGCGGGCTGCTCGCCGCGAAGTTCGTGCTGGGCAAGAAGGTCTTCGACGCGACAGCCCTGAACCAGGACCTCGCGCAGCAGTACAAGGATCGCTTCACCCAGGTCATCCAGGTCGACTGCCCGGCCGATGAGCAGGTCAAGGTCGGCCGGACGTTCGAATGCTCCATCAAGGACAGCACCAAGACGATCACCATCGAGGTCAAGGACGACACCGGCGCCTACCTGTGGCGGGTCACCGGCGGCTGACTCGAAGCGCCTCCCGCAGCCGGCTCACCGACGACTCCACACCCCACCGCTCGGCCAGCGCAGCCAGCCGCGACGGCTGGCGGGGCTGGGTCGGCAGCTCGGCGTCGTGGTCGGGGAGCGGGACATCCCGGCGTAGCCTCACCACGGCGGGAACGACGGCCAGGTACTCCCGGGCGCGGGACAGCCGGTCCCGTGCCCCGGGCGGGAAACCGCCCGGGGCACCTCCGCCCGGATCACCCGTGTCGAGGGCGGCCAGCGCGCACTCGAGGCTGCCGAACCGGTTGATCACCGCGGCCGCGGTCTTCTCGCCCACTCCGGGCACTCCCGGCAGCCCGTCACTCGGGTCGCCGCGCAGCGCGGCCAGATCGGCGTACGCCGCGCCGACCCAGCCCGGCCGGTCGCCTGCGAGCCCGTACTTCGCGACCAGCCACGCCTCGTCGACCTCGACGAGCCTGGCCACGCCCCGCCCGGTGTAGAGCACCCGGACCGGTTGCGCGTCCCGCACCACCTGGAACAGGTCACGGTCCCCGGTCACCACCTCGACCGGACCTGAGGCAGCCGCCACCAGCGTGCCGATGACGTCGTCGGCCTCGAAACCCGGCACCCCGACCGCCGCCAGCCCCACCGCGTCGAGCAGCTCCAGCAGCGCCGGCACCTGGGCCGCGAGGGCCGGCGGTACCGCCTCGACGCCGTGCTCGGCGACCCGGTGCGCCTTGTAGGACGGGATCGCGGCCACCCGGAACGCCGGCCGCCAGTCCGCGTCCAGGCAGGCGACCAGCCGCTGGGGGTGCCGGGTGCCGATCAGGCGGGCGGTCATGTCGAGGAACCCACGAATCGCGTTGACCGGCGTACCGTCCGGCGCGGTGATGGACTCCGGCACCCCGTAGTAGGCCCGGAAGTAGAGGCTGGCGGCGTCCAGCAGCAGCAACGTCACGCCGGACAGTCTCCCCGACGGGCCGTCCCGGCGCCGTCGGCCCGCCGATGATGACCTACGCTGCCGGTCATGACCGCGTTGTGCCCGCCCGACCGGGTGGACCGGGCCCAGCAGGCAGCCGGTCGCGCCGGGCTGGATGCGCTGCTGCTCACGCCGGGCGCGGACCTGCGCTACCTCACCGGCTACGCCGCGATGCCGCTCGAACGGTTGACCTGCCTGGTGGTCCCGGCAGCCGGCCGCCCGTTCCTCGTCGTCCCGCTGCTCGAACGGCCAGCCGCGCTCGCCTCGCCGGCCGCCGACCTCGGCATCGAGATCATCGGCTGGGCGGAGACCGACGACCCGTACCGTCTCCTCGCCGACCTGTTGCGCCGGCAGCTCGGTCGTGCCACCGACCGGGTCGGGATGGCCGACCGGATGTGGCTGGAGCAGGCGCTCCGGCTGCGCGACGCGCTCGGAGCCGGGGTCGGCCTCGCCGGGGAGGTGATGCGTGGTCTACGGGTCCGCAAGTCACCCGCCGAGATCGAGGCACTGGCGCGGGCCGCCGCCGCGATCGATCGGGTGCACGCGCGGATCGGTGAGTGGCTACGACCGGGCCGCACCGAGGCCCAGGTCGGCCGGGACATCGCCGAGGCGATCGTGGGCGAGGGGCACGTCCGGGCGGACTTCGTCATCGTCGGCTCCGGCCCCAACGGCGCCAGCCCGCACCACGAGCTCTCCGACCGGGTGATCGCGCCCGGTGACCCCGTGGTCGTCGACATCGGTGGGACCACCGCCGAGGGCTACTGCTCGGACTCGACCCGCACCTACGTTGTCGGCGGAACCCCGGACCCGGAGCTCGTCCGCTGCTACGCGGTGCTCGCGCAGGCCCAGGAAGCCGCCTGCGACGCCATCGCGCCGGGCGTGAGCTGCCAGCACATCGACGCGGTGGCCCGCCAGGTGATCACCGATGCCGGGTACGGCGCACAGTTCGTGCACCGCACCGGGCACGGCATCGGTCTGGAGAGCCACGAGGACCCGTACCTGGTCGCCGGCAACGAGGACCCCCTCGAACCGGGCATGACCTTCAGCGTGGAGCCCGGCATCTACCTGGCCGGCCGGCACGGCGCGCGCATCGAGGACATCTGCGTGTGCACCGAGGACGGCGGGCGACGGCTCAACCTGACCTCCCGGGAGCTGAGCGTGCTGGGCTGACGGGACCTTTGCCCCTGTCCGGCGGTGTGGCGACGGTGTGCGCTGAGGGTGAACCCGGACAGCCGGGTGTCACGGGTGGGAACTGCGATGACAAGGGTGTACGCCGATCGGCGGGACGCCGGCCGGCGGCTGGCGAAGGAGCTGGGGCACCTCGCCGGCCGTGACGTCGTCGTGGTCGGGCTTCCCCGCGGCGGGGTGCCGGTGGCGTTCGAGGTGGCGCGCGCGCTCGGCGCGCCGCTGGACGTCATCGTGGTCCGCAAGATCGGTGTGCCGTCCCAGCCGGAGCTGGCGATGGGTGCGCTCGGTGAGGGCGGCGTCAGGGTGGTCGACGAGGACGTCGTCCGGACGGCCGCCGTCACGGCAGACCAGTTCGCCGCCGTCGAGCGGATGGTGCGGGAGGAGCTGGAACGGCGCTCGCAACGGCTGCGCGGCAGCAGCAGGCTGCTGCCGCTGGCCGGACGGGTGGCGGTGGTCGTGGACGACGGTCTCGCCACCGGATCGACCGCACGGGCCGCCTGCCAGGTCGCCCGCGCCCGAGGCGCCGTCCGGGTGGTCCTCGCGGCGCCCGTCGCGCCACCGGAGACGGTGCAGCGGCTGCGGAGCGAGGCCGACGAGGTGGTGGTCACCCAAACGCCGCACAACTTCTTCAACGTCGGCCAGTGGTACGTCGACTTCACCCCGACCAGCGACGCGGAGGTCACCGCGTTGCTCGACCAGGCCCGGGCAGCGCCGCAACCCGCCGGCCGCGGGGACCGGCCGCCGGTCCAGGAGCGGGAGATCAACCTCGTCGCCGGTGGCGCGTTGCTCGCCGGTCAGCTGACCACCGCGCCGGACGCGCGGGGTTTGGTGATCTTCGCGCACGGCAGTGGGAGCAGCCGGCACAGCCCCCGCAACCGCGCCGTGGCGTCGCTGCTCAACCGGGCCGGGCTCAGCACGTTGCTGTTCGACCTCCTCACCCGGGACGAGGAGCCGCAGCGAGCCAGGGTGTTCGACATCGGGCTGCTGGCCGACCGGCTCGGCTCGGTCACCCGGCAGACCCGCGCCGGCCATCCCTGGGTGGGGTACTTCGGGGCGAGCACCGGCGCTGCGGCGGCACTGTGGGCGGCGGCCGAGCCGGGGGCCGATGTCGCCGCGGTGGTCTCCCGAGGCGGCCGTCCCGACCTCGCCATGCAACGGCTGGGCCAGCTCCGCGCCCCCACGCTCCTCATCGTCGGCGGCGACGACGAGGCCGTCCTGGATCTCAACCGGATCGCGCTGGCACGGCTGCGCTGCCCGTGCGAGCTGGCCATCGTCCCGGGAGCGGGCCACCTGTTCGAGGAGCCGGGCACCCTGGACACCGCCGCCGCGCGGGCCCGTGACTGGTTCCTCGCGCACGGTGGGCCGACCCGGGAGGAACCCCGCGGGGAGGTGCCCAAGACAAGGAGGTGACCAGCGATGAGCACGGCCCGCACCATCGCCCTGATGGGTGACACCATGCTCGGCCGGGGCGTGGCGGAACGCCTGCGCAAGGTCGGTCCCCACCGGTTGTTCGCCCCGGAGGTGCAGGAGGCCGTCGCGGCGGCCGACCTCGCGGTGCTCAACCTCGAATGCTGCGTCTCCGACCGCGGCGAACCCTGGCGGTCGCCCGGCAAACTGTTCCACTTCCGGGCGCCGCCCGGCGCGGTCGAGGCGCTGACGTGGCTCGGGGTCGACTGCGTCACGCTGGCCAACAACCACGCGGTCGACTTCGGGTTCACCGCGCTGACGGACACCGTCGCACTGCTGGCCCGGGCCGGGATCCGGGCGGTCGGCGCCGGGGCGACCCTGGAGCAGGCCCGCGCGGCCGCCGTCCTCGACGCACGCGGCATGCGGATCGGGGTTGTCGGCGTCACGGATCACCCCAGGGAGTTCGCGGCCGGGACGACCCGCCCTGGCGTCGCCCACGCCGATCTCCGGGTGGGCGTGCCGGAGTGGCTGAGCGCGGGCGTCGCGCGGCTCCGCCGGGACACCGACGCGGTGCTCGTCACGCCGCACTGGGGCCCAAACATGATCACCACACCGCTGCGGTACGTCCGGCGCGCGGCAGCGTCCCTGACCGCCGCCGGAGCGACGGTGGTCGCCGGCCACTCCGCCCACGTGTTCCACGGCGCCGCCGGTCCGGTCCCGTTCGACCTGGGGGACTTCCTCGACGACTACGCCGCTGACCCCCGCCTCCGCAACGATCGTGGCCTGCTCTTCGTCGTGACACTCGACGCGAGCGGCCTGCGCGAGGTCACAGCGGTGCCGCTGGTGCTCGACTTCGGCTACACCCGGCTGGCGGAGGGGCGCGACTGGGACTGGATCCGGGACCGGTTCACCGCCGCCTGCGTCTCGCTGGGCACGCCGGTGGAGGTCGCGGCCGGCCGGCTGGTGGTCCGCCAGCCGGGACGGCGACCGGCGAGCACCGCGTCGGGAGCCAGCAACACCAGCGCCACGACGCCGGCCACCCACGCCAGGTGAACCCAACCGATCACGGTCGGGTGCGTCAACCACCACAGCACGAAGCCGTGGCTGACCGCCAACGGATGCGCGTAGTCGAGGATGAAGGGCTGCCAGAAGGCCACACTGGCGACCAGTGCCGTCCACGGGACGAGCCACCCCGTGCCGACCAGGTCGAAGAGCACCGCCGCCAGGACGGTACCGCCGAGGTAGTACGCGTTGTCCTGCGGGTCCGCGGCCAGCCGCGCGGCGACCGCGAGCAGCAGCAGCCCCGGCCACCGCCGGCGCAGCAACGCCACCGCCGCGACCGTCGGCACGATCACCAGCTGCACGGTACGACCCCAGCCGGGCACCACCTCCGCGCGCACCCCGAGGATCCGCAACCCGGACGACGGCGCCATCCCCACCGGCGGGTGCAGCGCGTTGAGGGTGGCCGGGCTGGCCAGCAGGAACGGTGCCCAGGCGAGCACGATCCCACCGGCGGCGACGGCAGCCGCCCAGATCCGGCGCCGCTCGAGCAGCAGCAACACCGGTGCCACGCCGAGCGCCCACGGCTTCGCGGCGACCGCCACGGCCAGCACCAGGCCGGTCAGCACGGGCCGGTCGGACCTCGCCGCCCGCAGGGCCAGCACGCAACCGGCGAGCGCGAGCACGTCGTCGAGGTGCCCCCACTGCACCGCGAGCACGGTCCATGCGGGGATCAGGACGAGACCACCCAGCAGCACCCGGCTGCGGCGGCGCGACGCCGGGACCATCGAGGCGATGACGGCCAGCAGCAGCGGGCCGACCGCCGCCATCAGGACCTCCGCGACCACCCGGTCCGCACCATGCGCGAGGCTGGTGACCGCCGCAGCGGCGAGGAACGCCAGCGGACCGATCTGCAGGCCGGGGTTCTCCGCGTACAGCCGCAGCCCGGTGCCGTGCAGCAGCAGGTGACTGCCGTAGGGAAAAAAGTGCCAGGACAGACCGGCGGGCGTGCCACGGTGGAGCCCCCACAGCACGGCCCAACCGCACAGCACGGACCACAACACCACGTCCGCCCAACCGATCGGCCACCACCCCGGCCACGCCCGCCGCGGGGTCCACCCGCCGCGGCGCGGCACCCTCATCGGCCGGTTCGCGGTGCTGCAGCTGGCATGCGTTCGGCCTCCTCCCGGCCGGCCGACGATAACGCCCAATAGCTCAACGGCTTGATAAGACGGCATCAAGCGTTCGATCGTGCCGCCGGCCGGGTAGGTTGCACATCGTGGAGGAGATGGATCGGCTCATCGTCCGGGCGCTGTGCGAGGACGGGCGGATGAGCTACACGGACCTTGCCGAGCGAGTCGGCCTTTCGGTGTCCGCGGCCCACCAGCGGGTGCGTCGCCTGGAGCTGCGCGGGGTGCTCACCGGATATGCCGCCCGGGTGGACTGGGACACGGTGGATCTGCCGCTGACGGCGTTCGTGTCCATCAAGCCCATCGACCCGGCGGCCCCGGACGACGCGCCCGACCGGCTGGCCCACCTGGCCGGCATCGAGGCGTGCCACAGCGTGGCCGGCGAGGAGAGCTACATCCTCAAGGTCCGGGTGTCCGGGCCGTCGGCACTGGAGACGCTCCTGCAGGACATCCGCGCGGCGGCCAACGTCGCGACCCGGACGACCGTCGTGCTCAGCACACCGTACGAGGGTCGCCCGGCCGACATCTGACTTCCGGGCGACAGCTGACGGCCGCGGTGCCGCCACGCGGATGGCGATTCCGCCCCGTCGATCGCCCACTTGGGCTAAGGTCCGTCGTGTGGTCGCAGAGTGCGGGGAAGCACTGATCGATCTCGTTCCGGGCGGGGAGGCGGGCCGGTGACGATCGCCGAACGGCTCGCGCTGCTCCAGCGCACGGTCGCCGATCTGGTCTCCGACAGCAGCGTCCGGGAGGTGGTCGGGCGGGTGCTGGACGGTGCGGCGCGGGCCGTTCGAGCGCCCGGCTTCGTGCTGCTGCTGGACGAGCCCGCGTGGGCGGACGGTCGGGTCTTCGGGCGCGGTCTGGACGAGGCCACGGCGGCCGAGATTGCCACCCAGGTTGTCGACGCGCCCGACGGCGCACACCATGGCCGGCTCGTCGCCGAGATCCGGTCGGCGCGGCGCAGCTACGGGCGGCTGGTCGCCGTCGGACCGCAGGCCGTCGACTTCCTCCAGGCAGAGCTGGCCACCCTGCGCTGCTACGCGCGGCTCGCCGCCGCCGCGCTGGACTCGGCGACCGCGCTGGCCGAGGCGCGGCAGCAGGCCCGCATCGCGCACGTCCTGCTCGAACTCGCCACCGACCTCGCCGAGGCGTCATCGGTTGACGAGGTAGCCGCCCGAACCGCCCGTGCCGTGCCGGCCCTGCTGGGATGCGAACGCGCCGTGGTCCTGCTGCCGGATCCGGACGGGACCGCCGGACGGCTCGCGGGACACATGGGATTCCCCGCAGGCGGCGTGCCCGCCCTGCGGGGGTTTGCCGTGCCGGCCTCCGCCCTGCCCGGGGCGACCCAGGCGGCGGGGCATCGCGCCGACGACCTGCTCAACCCCTACCGCTCGATCACGGGGGACAGCGGGCCGCTGGAAGCCCTGACGGTGCCGATCACCTCGAACGGAACGCTGCTGGGCTGGGTCGTCGCGCTGATCGCGGCGACCCCGGACCTACCGGGACGGACCATGGAGCTGGCCGAGCGGCTGGGTGGCCTCACCAGCCATGCCGCCACGGCGATCCGTAACGCACGGTTGCACGAGGAGCTCAGCCACCGAGCCGTCCACGACGCTCTGACCGGCCTGCCGAACCGGACCCTGATCCTCGACCGGATCGAGCAGCTGCTGGCCCGGGTCAACCGGAACAACAACGTCGCCGCCGCCCTGCACATCGGGGTGGACCGGTTCCGGGACGTCAACGACAACCTCGGGCACGAGGCCGGGGACGAGCTGCTCCGCGCCGTCGCCGACCGCCTCAACCGGGCGGTCCGGGACACCGACACGGTCGGGCGGCTGTCCGGTGACGAGTTCGTCGTGCTCGTGGAGGGGGACCGGTTCGACGCGGGCCCCCAGCTCGCGGCCGAGCGGCTGCTGCACGTGCTGCGCGAACCGTTCCAGCTCGGTGGAGCGTTCGAACGGCCGCTGACCGTCACCGCCACGATCGGGATCGCGGTCGCCGAAACCCCCGACTCCCGCGGCCTGCTGCGGGACGCCGACATCGCGCTGCGTGCCGCGAAAGCCGCCGGCCGGGACCGGTACACGGTCTTCCACAACGACATGCGGGCGCTGACCTCGCAGCGCCTCGAACTGGATATGGCGCTGCGCTCAGCCCTCGACGACGGCCAGTTCCGCCTCGTCTACCAACCCGTCGTGGAGCTCACCACGATGCGGGTCACCGGCGTGGAGGCGCTGCTGCGGTGGCGGCACCCGCGTCTGGGTGAGGTCCAGCCGGACCGGTTCATCCCACTGCTCGAACGCGACGGGCTGATCCGGCAGGTCGGCGCGTGGGTCCTGCACGAGGCGTGCCGGCAGGCGAGCGCGCTGCACGCCGCAGGCTGCCGGCTTGACATGGCCGTCAACGTCTCCGCCGAGCAGCTCACCACAGACCTCCTGGACACCGTCAACGCCGCCCTGGCCGCCGCCGAGCTCGATCCGGAGTTCCTGCTCCTGGAGATCACCGAGTCGGTGCTCATGCACGACGCCGAGCACGTGGCGGAACTGCTCGCGGTACTCAAGGAACGCGGCGCGCGGATCGCCATCGACGACTTCGGCACCGGGTACTCCTCGCTGGCCTATGTCCGGCAGTTCCCGGTGGACGCCCTGAAAATCGACCGATCATTCGTCGCGGGGATGTCGGACTCCACCGAGTCCGACGCGCTGATCCACACCCTGGTCCAGCTTGGCCGGATTCTCGGCCTCACCACGATCGCCGAGGGGATCGAGAACGCCAACCAGCTTGAGCGGCTCCGCGAGGCCGGCTGCTCCGCGGGCCAGGGGTACCTGGTGGCGGCTCCCCTGGAGCCGGCGGAGCTGCTGGGGTTCCTGTACCGCTACCCGCCGGGCCGGGCGGCGATCAGCAGATCCCACCCAGTCGCCGGGCCGGCACCGACCGGTACCCCCGCAGCACGAACGACGGGCGGCGCACCGGCTCCCCGACCAGCACCAGGCCCGGTGCCCGCCGCAACAACGTCGTCAACGCGGCGGTGAGCTCGATGCGGGCCAGCGGGGAACCCAGGCAGAAGTGCAACCCCGCACCGAACACGAGGTGCGGGTTGGGGTCGCGGGCCACATCGAAGCGGCCCGGGTCGGTGAACACCGCCGGGTCCCTGTTCGCGGCACCCAGCAGCACCGACACCTTCCGTCCGGCGGGGACGACCACCTCACCGAGCGGCGCGTCCACCCGAGCGGTGCGCTCGAACAGCTGCAACGGCGCGTCGTAGCGGAGCATCTCCTCCACGGCGGGCTCGACCAACCCGTCCGGGTCGGACCGCAGCCGGCTCAGCTCGTCAGGGTGCCGCAGCAGCGCGACGATGCCGTTGCCGAACGCGTTGACGGTCGCCTCATGGCCGGCGTTGAGCAGCAGGATCGCCGAGGCGACCAGCTCGTCCTCGGTCAGCCGGTGACCGCCACGGACCCCCGGGTCGGCGCGCCACCGCTCGTCCTCGATCACCGCCAGGTGGCTGATCAGGTCCTCGCCGGGACTCGATCGGCGGGCCCGTGCCAGCACCCGGACGTAGTCGGCGAACTCGCCGGCGGCCCGCACCGCGGCGTCCTCCGCCTCGGCGGAGAGGGAGAGCTCGTACATCCCGACGATCGCCGCCGACCACGGGCGCAGCAGCGGCCAGTCAGCACGCGGAACCCCCAGCAGCTCCGCGATCACCTGCACCGGCAACGGCTCCGCGTAGTCGGCGATGAGGTCCAGCTCGTCACCGGCGGCCGCCAGCAGCTCCTCCGCCAGCTCGGTGACCCGGGGGCGCAGCCGCTCGACATGACCCCGGGAGAACGCCGACGCCACCAACGCCCGCAGCCGGGTGTGGTCCGGAGGCTCGTTCTCCATCATCTGGTACCTGTGCAGGGCGTTGAACGGCGCGAACCGGTCGACGGGTTGCCGGTCGGCCCATACCCGCCCGAACCTCCGGTCCCGCAACACCCGGCTGACCTGCCGGTGGGACAGCGCGAACCACTGCCCCGTGGGCTCGTGAAACAGGACCGGCGAGCCCGCCCGGAGCCGATCGAAGGTGGGGTACGGGTCGGCCAGGAACGCCGGATCGGCCAGGTCGAGGGTGTTCCCCATCCGGTGAGGCTAGCTCGGGCGCACCCCAGCCATGGGGCGTTCACCCGGAGCCGCCCCGCCGTGCTCCGCCCACCACTCCTGCCCCGAGGCGGGCAGCGTGTAGATCGGGTCGTAGTACTCGTAGCTGCGGGTCAGTGCCTCGCCGTCACCGGCCTCGATCCCGGTCCGGTAGTTCTTCGTCCAGTAGGACACGCCGCGCTCCCGGTCGTACTCCGCCAGCTGGTGCACCCACCGCTTGCCGACATACGGCACGTCGCAGACGATGCGCGGCGTCGCGAAGCCCGGCAGGTACCCCATGATCGCGTGCTGGAGCTGCTGTGCCTCGGCGACGGACAGCCGCCAGTGCTCGGCGTTCGGGATCATGTCGCACAGGTAGAAGTAGTACGGCATGATCGCCGCGCCATCGAGTAACCGGAAGCACAGATCGAGCAGCTCCGGTGCGGTGGTGTTGACCCCACGCAGCAGCACGCCCTGGTTGCGCACGTCCCGGACGCCGGCCTCGAACATCGCCGCGGTCGCCTCGGCGACCAGGGGGGTGACCTGCTGAGCGGCGTTGACGTGGGTGTGGATCGCGAGCATCACGCCACGCCGGCGGGCCGTGCCGGCCAGCCGCGCCATCCCGGCCCGCACCTCGCTGGACAGCCAGTGCTGCGGAAGGCCCATCAACGCCTTGCTGGCCAGCCGGATGTCACGGATGCTGTCAAGCTCCAGGAGCCGGTCGACGAACGCCTCCAGCCGGGGCCACGGCAGGTTCGCGACATCCCCGCCGGACACCACGACATCGCGCACTCCCGGACTCACCCGCAGGTAGTCGACCATCGCGTCGAGCCGGTCCACCGGCTTGAGCTGGAAACGGTGCTTGTCGATCAGGGGCGTGGAGTTGCCGACCAGGTCCATCCGGGTGCAGTGCCCGCAGTACTGCGGGCAGGTGGGCAGCAGCTCGGCCAGCACCTTGGTGGGGTAGCGGTGGGTCAACCCCTCCACCGCCCACATCTCGGCCTCGTGCAGCGAGTCGCGGGAGGCGTAGGGGTGGCTGGGCCAGACCGGGTCCCGCTCGGAGTACACCGGAAGCATGTAGCGGCGCACCGGGTCGGCCCATAGCGCCTTGCTGGTCGGGACCGCGTCCGGCACCATCGTATTGATCATCTGTGGTGGCAGCAGGATCGACATCGTGGCCCGCTCGGCCTGGTCCCGTTCGATGTCGGCGTAGAAGTCCTCGTCGAGGAGGTCGCCGTAGACGGCCCGGAGCTGGCGGACGTTCTTCACGCAGTGCGCCCGCTGCCACTGTGGGTCGGCCCACTCCCGCGGTGTGACGTCACGCCATCCGGGCAGCCGGTGCCAGTCGGGCTCGACCAGCTCCTGCCGGCGGTACTCATACGGCTGGTACATCGAACCTCCGGACCGTCCAGCTCACGACAACCCAACACCCCGCGAGGATCGTGGATTGACACACGCCCGCGCCCAAGACTATGGATTATGTGGACCAGCAGCAACTATCCTCAGAAAGAATTTCCGCGACGTACCGTGAGGTGCAGGAGGTGTTTCGGTGTTGTTACGCGGTGTAGCGCACCAGGTCGGCACTCACCGGGTGCTCGAACCTGCCGGCGTGCTGCCCCAGGCGGCGTGGCGGCTGGACTGCTCCCCGCGGATCGGCCGCGACGAGGTCCGCATCGACGTGCTGCGGCTCAACCTCGACGCCGCATCCTTCCGGCAGCTCACCGAGGAGCACGACGGGGACGGCGCGGCGGTCCGGGCCCACGTGCTGGAGATCATCACGAACCGCGGCAAGATGCACAACCCGCGCACCGGTTCCGGTGGGATGCTCGTCGGCGTGGTCAGCGAGGTCGGTCCGGACTCCCCGCTGGGGCTGTCGGTCGGCGACCGGGTCGCCACCCTCGTGTCGCTGACCCTCACGCCGCTGTCGATCAGCGACGGCCTCGCCCGCTGGGACGGGCTCGGTGAGCAGGTCCCGGCGGCCGGACACGCGATCCTCTTCGCCCGATCGGTCGCCGCGGTACTCCCCGACGACCTACCGACACCGCTGGCGCTGGCCGCACTCGACGTCTGCGGCTCGCCCGCGCTCACCCGCCGGGTGGTGCGGCGGTACGTCACAGACGGCGCGGCACCGTCGGTCGCGGTGCTCGGCGGCGGCGGGAAGTCAGGGTCGCTGGCGCTGGCGGCCGCCCGGCGGGCCGGCGCGACCCGGTGTGTCGGCGTGGTGCCGCACGAGGCGGAGGCGGCGGCGTTGACCGCCGCCGGGCTCGCCGACGAGGTGGTCATCGCCGACGCCCGCGACCCGATCGGCCTCGCCGCGGCGATCGGTGACCCCGTCGACGTGACGGTGGTCTGCGTCGACGTGCCCGGCTGCGAGCACGGCGCGGTGCTGGCCACCCGGGACGGCGGCACCGTGATCTTCTTCTCGATGGCCACCTCGTTCGCCGCCGCGGCGCTCGGCGCGGAGGGGCTGGCCGCCGACGTGACCATGCTGGTCGGCAACGGCTACCTGCCGGGGCACGCCGAGTACGCGCTGGAGCTGGTGCGCACCGACAGCGGCGTACGCGGGCTCTTCGAGGCACGGCCGCCGACCGGCACCCGCGGGGCCGGCAGCCACGAAGGGGACCGCTAGACATGGGCAGGCTCGGGCTGGACCCGGAAACCGTACGGCGGGCCCGCCGGCTCGCCGCCGCCGCCGCCGAACCGGTCGTCACGATGGCCCGCACCCACACGACCACCGCGGTGGAGCGGGCCACCCTCCGGCTCGCCGGCCTCGCCGGCGCCGACCCGGCCAGCGAGGACAGCCAGCCATGGGTCAACATCGTCGTCGGCGCGGTCGGCGACCAGGTCGGGTTGGCGCACGGTGTCACGTTGCCGGTCTGGCACGCCCTGACCACCGGCGGCCACGCGGACCTGCGCGAGCTGGCCGCCAAGACCGCGGCCGGGGCCGTGCGGTACACCGTGCCGACCGGACAGGAGGCACGGCGGGCGCGTAGCGCCGCGCGCCGGGCGGTGGCCGCCGGACTGCGCCGGATCGACGCCGGCCGGCGGCAACGGGAGCGCCACATCCGCCGGTGGGGGGACCCACCGCGGCGCCCGTGGATCTACCTGATCGTGGCCACCGGTGACATCTACGAGGACATCCCGCAGGCGCAGAACGCCGCCCGCGAGGGCGCCGACGTCATCGCGGTGATCCGCTCCACCGGCCAGTCCCTGTTGGACTTCGTGCCCGAGGGCGCCACCCGGCACGGCTTCGCCGGCACCTACGCCACCCAGGAGAACTTCCGGCTGATGCGGGCCGCGCTGGACGAGGTCAGCGCCGAGGTTGGCCGCTACATCCGGCTCACCAACTACGCCTCCGGCCTGTGCATGCCCGAGATGGCGGTGCTCGCCGGCCTGGAACGGCTGGACATGATGCTCAACGACTCGATGTACGGGATCCTGTTCCGCGACATCAACCCCAAACGCACCTTCATCGACCAGCGGTTCGCCCGGATGGTGCACGCCCGCGCCGGAATCGTCATCAACACCGGTGAGGACAACTACCTCACGACCGCCGACGCGGTCGAGGCCGCGCACACCGTCACCGTCTCCCAGCTCCTCAACGAGCACTTCGCGAAGGAGGCGGGGCTGGCGGACTGGCAGCTGGGCCTCGGGCACGCCTTCGAGATCAACCCCGACCTGCCCGACTCGTTCCGGCTGGAGCTCGCCCACGCCCTGCTCGCCCGCGAGCTCTTCCCGGACGCGCCGCTGAAGTGGATGCCGCCGACCAAACACATGACCGGGGACATCTTCCGGGGCTACCTGCTCGACGGCTTCTTCAACCTCGCCGGAGCGCTGACCGGGCAGGGGATCCTGCTGGTCGGGATGCTCACCGAGGCCGTCGTGACACCCTTCCTGTCCGACCGGGACCTGGCGCTGGGCAACGTCCGGTACGTCCTCGGCGCGGCCGGCAACCTGCACGAGGACTTCGTGCCGGCCCCCGACGGCTTCATCGTGCGCCGCGCCCACCAGGTCCTCGCCGAGGCCGTCGAGCTGCTGGCCCGGATCGTCGACGACGGCCTGCTGCCCGCGATCGCGGACGGCACCTTCGGGATCACCCGCCGCCCGGTCGACGGCGGCAAGGGGCTGGACGGCGTGGTGGCCCGCGCCGAGGACTACCACAACCCAGCCATCGACCTCCTCGAAGCAGACCTACCGGCGCGTTAGGAAGCGATTTCCGCTGTTCTTCTGCAAGATGGAAGGCAAGGCACGTTGGATGAACTGTTCAGGTCAAGGAGTGCCCGATGCTGCGGAGCTTCCGAGTCGCCAACCACCGGTCGATCCGGGCCGAGCAAGAGCTGCTGCTCATCCCGGCATACGACAAGCAACGACCAGTCCTACCGGTGGCGGCGATCTACGGCGCCAACGCCTCGGGCAAGTCCAACCTGCTCGACGCGCTGCGGTTCATGCAGGCGGCGGTCCGTTCCTCCTACGCGGAGTGGGAACCGGGCGCCGGCGTGCCCCGGCGACCGTTCCTGCTCGACCCAGCCGCCCGGGCAGAGCCCTCCGTGTTCGTCGTGGACCTGCTGCTCGCCGGTGTCCGCCACACCTACGGCTTCGAGATCGACGACGAGCGGGTCCGCGAGGAGTGGCTCTACGCCTACCCGGAAAGACGGCGGCGCGTGATCTTCGAGCGGGAGGGTGATGACGTCAGGTTCGGCTCGACCCACCAGGGGAGGCGCGCCAGCGGCGCCCTGCTCGCGGATCTGACGAGACCGAACGCACTCCTTCTCACCGTCGCGGCTCGCACCAACCTCTCAGCGGTCATGCCGGCCTATGACTGGTTCCGGGACGGCATCGCGAGCCTGGCGGCACCGCACGCCCCGTCCCCTCCAGGGACCGGGTTGTGGCAACTTGTGACCCGGCTGGAGGCCGCCGAGGCCACCAGGGAGGCCGTCCTCGACCTGATACGAACGGCCGATCTCGGGGTCGTCGACGTCGCGGTCGAGGCTGACCCGGATGACGGTGCGGAAAGCACGATCGGCGGCTCGCTGGTCCGAGCCTCAGCGACCAACGCGATTGTTGGGGCTGAGCTGGACGCCCTGCGCGGAATCGAACGATCTGGATTCGCCCAGTCGCCAGCGACGAAGGAGCTCCATTCATTGCGAAGGCGGGAACTTCTGGGAGACCGATCCCACCACGGTGGGCCACGGCTTTCCTTCGTCCAGGGGCAGCACGGTCTCAGCCTCGAACTCCAGGATCAGTCCGATGGCACCCGCTCCTGGTTGGAGCTGATCGGCGTGGCGCTAGCGGCGCTCGAGAGCGGAGCCCTGCTCCTCGTCGACGAAATCGACTCGAGTTTGCATCCCCGGCTGACCGCCCGTCTCGTCGAACTCTTCCAGGACGAACGCACCAACCCGCGTTCGGCACAACTTGTCTTCACCACGCACGACGCCGCGCTGCTCGGCGCCCACCTCGGCGTGGAGGTACTCCAGCGCGATCAGGTCTGGTTCGTCGAGAAGGACGATGTCGGCCGAACAGCGTTGTTCCCGCTGACCGACTTCCATCCGCGCAAGAACGAGAACACCGAGCGCCGCTACCTCGGCGGCAGCTACGGTGCCGTGCCGGCGGTCTTCACCGGCAGCCTCGTGGATGCCTATCTCGGCGAGGGCGGAGAGCCGAGCGATGGCCAGACGTGAGAACACCCAGCGTCGGCGGCGACCGTTCCGCCCGCCGCGTCCGCGAATCCTCGTGGTGTGCGGCGGAGCGCGCACCGAGCCGCAGTACATCAAGGGCCTGCGCGACCATCTGCGCAACCCAGCGGTCGACGTCACGATCGGAACGGACGGCAGAGACCCAGCCCAGATCGTGCGTCGCGCCACCCGCGCGGACGGTGACTACGAGCAGGTGTGGTGCGTGGTCGATGTCGATCAGTTCGACCTTGCTGACGCGGTCAAGGAGGCTCGATCACACAGTATCAACCTCGCCGTGTCGAACCCGTGCTTCGAACTGTGGCTGCTTCTACACCACGCTGACTGCAACTCCCATCAGGCCAACGCCGACGCTGTCACCAAGCTGCTGCAAAGGCACGTTCCGCACTACGACAAGACGCGACTCGTCTTCGCCCACTTCGTCGCAGGCGTGATGTTCGCGGTGGATCGGGCCAGAAAGCTCCAACCAGATCCGGAGACGCACACGTGGAACCCCTCGACCAGCGTTTGGCGGCTGGTGGAGGCGATTCAGGGAAGTAGCGGGAGGGAACCCCAATGAGTGTGCTGGACGAGGCAGGGCAGGCCGGCGTGGTGCGCCCCTATGGGGACACCACCGGCGACGGCATGGTGCAGCTCTCGTTCACCCTGCCGGTGCCACCGGGCCCGCTCGCCGAGGGCGCGGCGCAGCAGCTCGCCCGCAAGATGGGGCTCGACCCGGCGATGGTGGTGCACGCGAAACCCGTCGGACCCGACTTCACGTTCTTCGTCGTCTACGGCCGGGTACGCCACCTCGTCAACCTGTCCGACGTCCAGATCACCGAGCGTGAGTACCCGCTGTTGAACGCCAGGGAGATCAACGCCGAGGTTCGGCGGGTGCTCCGCCGCCGGATGGTGGTCCTCGGCGCCTGCATCGGCACCGACGCGCACACCGTCGGTATCGACGCGATCCTCAACGTGAAGGGGTTCGCGGGGGAGAAGGGGCTGGAGTACTACCGGGAGGTCCGCGTCGTGAACCTCGGGGCGCAGGTCTTCGTCCCGGACCTGGTCCGGCGGGCCCGGGCGGAGAAGGCCGACGCCGTGCTCGTCTCCCAGGTGGTGACCCAGAAGGACGCCCACCTGCACAACACCGAGGAGATGTCGGCGGCCTTCCGGGAGGCGATGGGGGAGCGGCGACCGCTGCTGGTGGTCGGCGGCCCCCGGTTCGACCCGGCACAGGCCACGGCGCTCGGCGTGGACCGGGTGTTCGGCAAGGGCACCACACCCAGCGACGTGGCCTCGTATCTTGTCCACGCGCTCGCCGCTCGGAAGGGGAAGTCGTGACCAAGATCGATGCTCGCCTCGGACTGTCGGTGGCCCATCGCCGGTACGTGCCGCACGCCCACGCCCACTATGGCGGCAACCTTGTCGATGGGGCCTACCTGCTCGGCCTGTTCGGCGACGTCGCCACCGAGCTGTGCATCCGTGGCGACGGCGACGAGGGGTTGTTCGCCGCCTACTCGGATGTCCAGTTCCGGGCCCCGGTACGGGCCGGTGACGTGATCGAGGTGACCGGGACGGTCACCGGGGTGGGGCGGCGCAGCCGGGTCATCTGGTTCGAGGCCAGGGTGCTCTGCCGAGCCGCCCCGGACCGCTCGGGGTCCGCCGCGGACGTGCTGACCGAACCCATCGTCGCGGCCACGGCCGGCGGAACTGTCGTCGTGCCCGCGGGGGTGGGTTGATCCATCGCCGGCTCCGCCGATATCGTTCTCCGGACGTTCGTCGGGACATCTGGTGTGGGTTGAGCACTCCACCGATCAGTAGACAACGGCGCAGGTGCTCGCAACCGGCGAGTGATCGGCCGGACCGAAGGTCGACGCGGCACGTCCGCCCAGCCCCCACGTCCCGCGGACGCTCGGGAGGAGCAGGAGACACGCCCGAAACGGCTCTCCGGGAACGGTGGGGTGCGGGACGTACCGTGCCCCACCGTTCCTTGCGGCCCGGCAGCGCAGCCGCCGGGCAACCCGGCGGACCACCACCAGCGGAAGGTCTGGCGTGCTGACGGCGACGAGCGTGCTGACGGCGACAAAGACGTGGCTCGGCCGACCCGGACCGGTGCCGCTGGCCGCGGCCGGTGGCGGCCTGCTGCTGGTCTCGTTCCCGCCGATCGGATGGTGGCCGCTCGCGCCGGTCGCCGTCGCGGCGCTGTCGGTCGCCGTACACGGTCGCCGACCACGCCAGGGGGCCGGCCTCGGTCTGGTCTTCGGGTTGAGCTACTTCGTCCCGTTGCTGTCGTGGAGCGGGACCGAGGTCGGCGCCGTGCCGTGGCTGCTGCTGGCCACCTCGCAGGCGGCCTTCGTGGCGGCCCTCGGCGGGCTGCTCCCCGCGGTCCAGCGGCTGGCCGGCGGACCGGTCTGGGCGGCCTGCCTGTGGGTGGCGGACGAGGCGGCCCGGTCCCGGCTGCCGTTCGGTGGCTTCCCGTGGGGCCGGCTGGCATTCGGCCAGGGACACAGCTGGTTCACGCCGTTCGCCGCCTACGGCGGGGCACCACTGGTCAGCCTCATGGTCGCCCTGTGCGGCACGCTTGCCGCCGGGACCGTGTTCGCGGCGCGGGCCCGCGGCCGTCAGTCACGGCTCCAGCTCCCGCTCCGGGCCCGCGCCCTTGCCGCGTGCGGGGCCGCTGCGCTCGCCGGCCCGCTCGCCGGATCGGCACTGCGCGCCGCGGTGCCGACGGGCGTGGCTGACCCGCAGCTGGTTGTCGCGGCGGTGCAGGGCAACGTGCCCCGACTCGGGCTGGACTTCAACGCGCAGCGGGAGGCGGTGCTGCACAACCACGTCAACGAGACCCTGCGGCTGGCCGGCCAGGTTCGTGCCGGCGTGGTGCCCGCGCCCGCGTTCGTGCTCTGGCCCGAGAACGCCTCCGACATCGACCCCCTGGTCGCCGCGGACGCCCGCGAACAGATCGGCGCAGCGGCCACCGCCGTCGGGGTGCCGATCCTGGTCGGCGCGGTCCTGGACGGACCCGGGGATCACCTCCGCAACGCCGGTATCGTCTGGAGCCCGACCACCGGCCCCGGGCAGACCTACCTCAAGCGTCACCCGGTCCCGTTCGCCGAGTACATCCCGCTGCGCTCGGTGGCGCGACTGGTCAGCCACCAGGTCGACCGGGTCCGGCACGACTTCGTGGCAGGCGACCAGCCCGGCGTGCTGGAGCTGGCCGGGCACCCGATCGGTGACGTGATCTGCTTCGAGGTCGCCGACGACCGGCTGGTGCGTGATGTGGTGCGCGGCGGCGCCCAGCTGCTGGTGGTGCAGACCAACAACGCGACCTTCGAACGCAGCGGGGAGACCCACCAGCAGCTTGAGATGAGCCGGCTGCGGGCGGTGGAGTACGGTCGCACCGTGGTCGTGGTCGCCACCAGCGGGGTCAGCGCGCTCATCGCTCCCGACGGTCGGATCATCCGGCAGTCCGCCATCTTCACCCCGGACCTGCTGGTCGGTTCGGTACCCACCCGTAGCGGGCTCACCCTCGCGACCCGGCTCGGTGCGGTGCCGGAATGGCTGCTCTCCGCCGCTGGCCTGCTCGCCGCGGCGGTCGCCGCCGCGATCGGTAGGCTCGCTGGACACCGCCGGGTGCGCGACCCCCGCGGTACGGCGACACCAACCAGCGCCGAGCAGGAACCGGCGACCCGAGCAGAGGAGACCCAGACCGCATGACGCACGAAGACCTCGGCCGCGTGCTGGTGGTGATCCCCACCTACAACGAGCGGGACAACCTGGAGGCCATCCTCGGTCGGGTGCGGGCGGCGGTCCCACCGGCCGAGGTGCTCGTCGTCGACGACAGCAGCCCGGACGGCACCGGCGACCTCGCCGACACCGCAGCCAAGGCAGACCCGCGGATCCATGTCCTGCACCGGACCACCAAGGACGGGCTCGGCCAGGCCTACCTCACCGGCTTCGGCTGGGCGCTGGAGCACGGCTACGACGTCATCGTCGAGATGGACGCCGACGGCTCGCACGCACCGGAGGAACTGCCCCGGCTGCTGGCCGCACTGGACGGCGCCGACCTGGTCCTCGGGTCGCGCTGGGTCCCCGGCGGACTTGTGCGCAACTGGCCGCGGACACGGCTTCTTCTCTCCCGCGGCGGCAACCTGTACACCCGGGTCCTGCTCCGGATGCCGATCAAGGACGCCACGGGCGGCTACCGCGCCTACCGGGCCGAGGTGCTGCGCGGGCTGGACCTGGCCGGGGTGTCCTCGCAGGGGTACTGCTTCCAGGTGGACCTTGCCCGCCGCACCTGGCAGGCCGGCTACCGGGTGACCGAGGTACCGATCACCTTCACCGAGCGGGTGCTCGGGCAGAGCAAGATGAGCGGGTCGATCGTCCGCGAGGCGCTGTGGCGGGTCACCCTCTGGGGAGTCTCCAGCCGGCCCGCCGCGACCCGCCGGCGGGCTCTGGCGACCCGACCACGGCCACTGGACGGGCCGGAACCCGAGCGGGCGTGAACGCCGAGCCGCGACCGGAGCCGCCAGCACGACCGGGGGAGTTCGACCCGCTGCCGATCGGCCCGTACCGGATCTGGCCACCGGTGGTGCTCGCGCCGATGGCCGGCGTCACCAACGCGCCCTTCCGGACGCTGTGCCGGGAGTACGGCGCCGGCCTGTACGTCAGCGAGATGGTCATGTCCAGGGGGATCGTCGAACACATCCCGAAGACCATGGCCATGATCGAGTTCGATCCGGCGGAGAAGCCCCGCAGCCTCCAGATCTACGGCGTGGACCCCGCCACGGTCGGCGCCGCCGTCCGGGTGCTCGTCGCGGAGGACCGGGCCGACCACATCGACCTGAACTTCGGCTGCCCGGTGCCGAAGGTCACCCGGCGAGGCGGTGGCTCGGCCCTGCCCTGGAAGCGGGTGCTGTTCGGCCGCATTCTCGCCGCCGCCGTCCACGCGGCCGGAGCGGTCCCGGTCACGATCAAGATGCGGATCGGGATCGACGACACGCACCAGACATACCTGGAGGCGGGGCACATCGCGGCGGCCGAGGGGGTCGCGGCCGTCGCACTGCACGCCCGGACCGCGGCCCAGCACTACTCCGGTGCGGCCGACTGGGACGCGATCGGCGAACTGACCGCCGCCCTCGACGTGCCGGTACTCGGCAACGGCGACATCTGGGAGGCATCGGACGCACTGCGGATGATGCGGCAGACCGGCTGCGCCGGGGTGGTGATCGGCCGAGGCTGCCAGGGCCGGCCGTGGCTGTTCCGCGATCTGGTGGACGCCTTCGATGGTCGACCGCAGGCGAGGCAGCCCACGCTCCGGGAGGTCACCGCAGTGATGCGGCGGCACGCCACACTGTTGGTCGAGTGGGTCGGTGACGAGGGACAGGGGTGCCGGGAGTTCCGCAAGCACGCGGGCTGGTACGCCAAGCGGTTCGTGGTCGGCGGCCAGATCAGGCGCCGGCTCGGCGGGATCAGCTCGCTCGCCGAGCTGGACGGCCTGGTCGACGAGATGGACGTGGACCAGCCGTTCCCCGCGGACGCCCTGGGCCAGCCGCGTGGCCGCACCAGCGGCCAGCCGCGGCGCGTCGTCCTGCCGCATGGTTGGCTGGACGACCGCGACGACGATGTCGTGCCGGCCGGGGCCGACATCGACGCCTCCGGCGGGTGATCCCGGGCCACGGAGTGCACTGGACCGCACCCGGCGGGGGTGCGGCCCAGTGCACATCGGTCACGCGGTTCGCGAACGGCGCGCCCGCAGGAGCTCGAGCCGCTCGTTCAACACCTCTTCCAGCTCGGCGATCGTCCGCCGCTCCAGCAGCATGTCCCAGTGCGTCCGGGCCGGCTTGGCCTTCCTCGGCTCCGGCTCGCTGCCACCGATCAGCCGACCCACGGTGCCATCGAACTTGCACTCCCAGGTGGGAGGTATCTCCGCTTCCTGCGCGAAGGGAACAGTGAAGACATGCCCCTGGGAGCAGCGGTAGTCTGCCGCCTGCCGGGCCGCCAGCTCAGTATCGCGTTCCGTCTCGTAGCTGATGGCCCCGAGCCGGCTGCCGCGCAAAGTGCGCTCGGCCATGTGTTGCTACCTCCCGGGCAGTCGTTGTGCTCGATGTCTTCGGTAACGACTGACCTGTCGAGAGGATTCCCAAACGTGGTTCATCCCACGTTGGCGAGTTCGGCGGCGACGCGACCCGCACCGGCGGAATACGCCGCGAAGCCGGCCTCGCGGGCCTTACCGTGGGCACGCAGCCCGGGCACCACCCGCCGGACCGCCCCACCCACCCCATGACCCTGGATCGGACCCAGCGTGAACGCACCCAGGACGCCGACACCATGACGATCAGCGTCTTCGACCTGCTCTCGGTCGGGATCGGCCCGTCGAGCTCGCACACGGTCGGTCCGATGCGGGCGGCCCGCACGTTCGTCCAGGGTCTGGCCGCCGACGGCCTGCTCGACCGGGTCGCCTCCGTCCGGGCCGAGCTCTTCGGCTCGCTTGGTGCGACCGGACACGGGCACGGCAGCCCCGCCGCGGTGCTCCTGGGGCTGGAGGGGCACGCACCCGAGACCGTCGACCCGGACGCCGTGCCGCCCCTGGTGGCCCGGGTCCGGGACACCGGCCGGGCGCGGCTGCTGGGCCGGCACGAGGTGCGGTTCGCACCCGCGGACGACATCGTCATGCACCGGCGTCGGCGACTTCCGTTCCACGCCAACGGCATGGTCTTCGCCGCATCCGACCACACCGGCACCCTGTTGCGGGAGCGGACGTACTACTCCGTGGGTGGCGGCTTCGTGGTCGACGAGGAGGCGGCCGGCGCAGACCGGGTCATCCTGGACGCCACGCCGGTGCGGTACCCGTTCCGGACCGGAGCCGACCTGCTTCTGCGCTGCGCGGAGGCGAGCCTGCCGATCAGCGGAATCATGCTCGCCAACGAGGCCTCCTGGCGGGACGAGGCGGTGGTGCGGGCCGGCCTGCTCGACATCTGGGACGTGATGGGCCGCTGCGTCGAACGCGGGTGCAGCCGGGAGGGGACCCTGCCCGGTGGGCTGAAGGTGCGCCGCCGGGCCGCGGCGCTGCGACGTGCGCTCACCGAACGTGCCGAGCACGGCGACGACCGCGACGACCCGCTGCGGGCGATGGAGTGGGTCACCCTGTACGCGCTCGCGGTCAACGAGGAGAACGCCGCGGGCGGGCGGGTGGTCACCGCACCGACCAACGGCGCCGCCGGGATCGTCCCCGCCGTGCTGCACTACTACACCCGGTTCGTGCCCGGGGCCGACGACGACGGCGTGGTCCGGTTCCTGCTCACCGCAGGCGCAGTCGGCGTGCTGTTCAAGGAGAACGCCTCGATCTCCGGCGCCGAGGTCGGCTGCCAGGGCGAGGTGGGCTCCGCCTGCTCGATGGCCGCGGCCGGCCTCGCCGAGGTGCTCGGCGGCACACCCGAACAGGTCGAGAACGCCGCCGAGATCGCCATGGAGCACAACCTCGGGCTGACCTGCGACCCGGTCGGCGGGCTGGTGCAGATCCCGTGCATCGAACGCAACGCGATCGCCTCGGTCAAGGCGATCGCCGCGGCCCGGATGGCCCTGCACGGCGACGGTGCGCACCATGTCTCCCTGGACAAGGTCATCAAGACCATGCGGGAGACCGGCCAGGACATGAAGGACAAGTACAAGGAGACCGCCCGCGGCGGCCTCGCGGTGAACATCATCGAGTGCTGACGGGCCCCGCCGACGCCCTCACAGCCGTGCCGGTGGGGTGTTGCGCACCGCGAGGATCCCCTCCCGCACCGGCACCCGGGCGAGCAGCAGGAACCCGGCGACGAAGAACACCACGAGGCTGACCAGGGCCGTCCGGTAGCTGCCGGTGTTCTGCAGCGCCAACCCGAACAGCAGCGGCCCGAGCCAGCTCGTGCCCGAGTCACTCACCTCGTACAACCCGAAGTACTCCGACTCCTCACCCGCCGGCACCAGGTGGCTGAACATCGACCGGGACAGCGCCTGGCTGCCACCCATCACCAGCGCCACCAGCACCGCGAACCCGTAGAACGGCAGCACCCCACCGACCGGCAGGAAGTACGCCCCGACCACCACCGCGGTCCACCCCACCAGGCTGCCGAGCACGACCCGCTTCGCCCCGAGATAGCGGGCCAGCCACCCCAGCAGCAACGCGCCGGCGAATGCCAGGAACTGCACCAGCAGGATCGCCGAGAGCAGGGTCGCCTCCGACAGCTTCAGCTCCGACTGGCCGTACTGCGCGGCGAGCGTCGTCACCGTCTGGATGCCGTCGTTGTAGACCAGGAAGGCCAGCAGGAACAGCAGCGTGATCCGGAACCCGCGGAGCCGGCCGAAGGTCTGCCGCAGCTGGCGATAGCCGGCCAGCAGCACCGGCCCCTCGGTCGGTCGCGGCGGCCGGGCCGAGCCGATCCGGCCGCGCAGCGCGACGTACGGCACCAACGCGAACGCCGCCCACCACAGCCCGGCACTCGCCAGCGACGCCCGCGCCACCAGCGCCCGGTCGTCGATCATGAACGAGAAACCGAAGTTCAGCGCCAGCAGCACCCCGCTGCCGATGTACCCGAACGCCCAGCCGAAGGAGGACACCCGGTCCCGCTGGTCGGGTTCGGACAGGTCGATGAGCAGCGAGTGGTAGACCACGATCGCGCAGCTGTAGGCGATGTAGGCGATAGCGAACAGGGTCGCGCCGAGCACCCAGTTGCCGCCCCGCACGAACCACATCAGCACGCAGGCCAGCGCGCCGGCGTAGCCGAAGCCGAGCAGGATCTCCCGCTTCCGGCCGGTCCGGTCGGCGACCGCCCCGACCATCGGCATCAGCAGCACCAGCACCGCGGTCGCGGCGCTGATGAGGTACGGGAACAGCGACCCAGGACGGATCGGGAGGCCGAAGAGGTGCACCCGGCCGTCGGTGCCGCCGGCGGCGACCGCCGCGACCGCCTCCAGGTAGCGCCCCATGAACACGGTGACGACCGTGGTGGGGAACGCATGGCTGGCCCACCCGTACCAGTACCAGCCCCGGCGCTGCCGGCGCACGACCCCCGGCTGGGGCGTGGCGGGTGCCATCGTCTCGACCGTGCTCATCGGGCCTCACTCACGTTCGTGGGATCTCGGGATCCGGGGGTCGGAGGGTCGGGGGGTCGGCTGCGGTGGTCACCCGTGCCACTGCCCGCGATCGCGGAGCACCGCGCGCAGCGTCTCGGCCTGATCGGTCATGATGCCGGCCACGCCAAGATCGAGCAGCCGTTTCATCTCATGTGCGTCATTGACCGTCCAGACGTGCACCGGCACGCCGAGGCGGGAGGCGGCCGCGACGAGCCGCCGACCAGTCACCGGCAGCGGCCCGAACCGGCTGGGCACCTGGACGCAGCCGGCCGGACCGCCCACCGGCAGCCGCGGCAGGTATGACGCCACGCGCAACCGCAGCACCTCCCGCGGCCCCATCGCCGTACACAGCCGCGGCCCGACCGCGGCCCGCACCGCCGCGAGCCGCGCGTCGGAGAACGACCCGACGCATACTCGGTCCACCGCGCGGCAGCGGTGCAGCACGTCCACCAACGGCCCGATCGCACCGGATGCCTTGACGTCGATGTTCACCCGGACCCCGGGCCAACTCCCGAGGACCTCCGCGAGCTGCGGGATCGACTCACGGCCGGCGATCCGCGCCAGCCGCACCGCGGCGTAGGGGAGCTCAGCGATCCGGCCGGTACGGTCGGTGACACGGTCCAGGGTCGCGTCGTGGAACGCCAGCAGCACGCCGTCCGCGGTCGCCCGCGCGTCGGTCTCCAGGTAGCGGTAGCCGAGCCGGATGGCCGACTCGAAGGCCGCCATCGAGTTCTCCGCCGCGCCCGCCCCCCGGTGAGCGATGGCCAGCGGCCATGGCGCATCAAGGAACGGGAACCGGGCCGACACGCCGCGCAGTCTCGCACGCCGGCCGGGTCCGACGGTGCTACCCGACGGTCACGGTGACCGTGTGCCAACCGGTGGCACCGGACGGGAACGGGGCGGACCGCCGTTCCGGCTGGAGGGCACCGGCACCATCGGTGGCCCGCACCGCCAGGGTGTGCCGGCCGGGGGATGCCTCCCACCAGAACACCCACTGCCGCCACGCGTCGAGACTGGCCTGGTCGGCGAGGGTCGCGGGCTGCCACGGCCCGCCGTCGACCCGCACCTCCACGCCCGCGATACCGCGGTGCTGCGCCCACGCCACCCCGGCTACCGGCACCCGCCCCGGCGCCAGCCGGGAGGATGCGGCGGGCGTGTCGACCCGGGACTGGGTCAGGACCGGTCCGAACCGGGCCCACCCACGGGAAACCCAGTACGCGTCATAGGCACCGAACGTCGTCAGCTCCATGTCGACCAGCCACTTGCACGCCGAGCAGTACCCGTACAGGCCGGGCACCACCATCCGGACCGGGAAACCGTGCTCCACCGGGAGCGGCTCGCCGTTCATCCCGATCGCCAGCATGGCGTCCCGCCCGTCCAGCGCGATCCGCGCCGGCGTGCCGATCGTCATCCCGTCGGATGAGCGGCAGACGATCTGGTCGGCTGCCGGGTCCACGCCGGCCCCGGCGAGCACATCCCTCAGCAACGGCCCGAGCCACCGCGCCGTACCCAGGTACTCCCCGCCGACCTCGTTGGAGATACAGGTCAGCGTCACCACCCGCTCGACGATCGGGAGGCCGAGCAGGTCCTGGTAGGTGAGGGTCAGGCTGCGGTCGACCATCCCGTGCACCGTCAAGGTCCAGCGCTCGGCCGCACGTTCCGGCACGACCAGCGCGGTGTCGACCCGGTAGAAGCTGGCATTCGGGGTGAGGAACGGGCCGGCTCCCGGCACACCGAGGTCAGCCCTGGCCGGCAGTGGGGGCGCGGGGGACGTCGGGCGGGGCAGCCGGACCGCCTCACGTGACCGGGCGGCAACGGTCCGCACGCCCTGCCAGATCCGGCCCAGCGCACCGGAGGCCCCGGCGACGACCGCAGCCGTGCCGCCGACCACGAGAAACCCACGCCGGTCGATGGCGGCCGGCTCGGTCACCTCCACCGGATCGGACGGCTCTGCCCCCGATGAGACGGCCACCGCCAGGGGACGGCGCAGTCGCAGCAGCATCAGGCCACCGGCGACCGTGCCGACCACCGACGGCAGGAGGTCGACCAGCCGGAACGCCGGACGGCTCGCCACCGCGGCGACCCCGACGAGACCGAACCCGCCCACGCCGACCAGGCCCCATCGGGGCCGGTCGACTGCCAGCACCCCGATGCCCGCCGCGAACAACGCGAGCAGCACGAGGATGCCGGAGAGCAGCACCGCCTTGTCCGCGGTGCCGAAGCCGCGGACGGCGAACTCCCGGACCGGTCCGGGAGTCGCGTCGATCACCGCAGCACCGACCGCGACCAGCGGTGCCGACTCGGGTCGCACCGCCGCGGCAACCAGTTCGGCGACACCGACGGCGACTGCCGCCGCCAGCGTGCCCGCGATCGCCGCGGGTGCCAGCGCACGCATCCGTCGTCCCGCCACCGAACACCCCCTGCGCGATCCTCCGGCTGCCGGGGTGACCAACCCGCAGCGTCGTGCTCGGATCAGTACCCTATGCCGGCTGGGGACCGACCCGGTGCGGTTGTGACCTCAGGTCCGATTACCGATTGCTTACCGATCGCCAGCAGTCCCAACGCCCACGGCCCCCGACCGGACCGCCCACCGCAACGCCTCCTCCACCGTGCCGTGCTGGAAGACCATGCCGGCGGACTGCAGGACCGCCGGACGGACCCGCTGGCCCGCGAGCACGCCCTCCCCGGCGAACCCGCCGAGCGCGACCCGAAGTGCCGGACCGGGCACCGGCAGCAGGGTGGGACGGTGCACGACCCGCCCGAGCGCGGCGGTGAACTCGGCGTTGGTCACGGGGCTTGGTCCGGTCAGGTTGACCGGACCGGTCAGGTCGGCACGACCCAGCAGGAACATGATCGCCGCAACCTCGTCGGCCAACGAGATCCACGACCAGTACTGCCGCCCCGACCCCAGCCGGCCACCCAACCCGAGCCGGAACAGCGGCACCATCCGGGCCAGCATCCCGGCGCCGCGGGCCAGCACCAACCCGGTCCGGGCCAGCACCACCCGCACGCCCGCCGCACTGGCGGCCTCGGTCGCCGACTCCCACTGCCGGCACACGTCGGCGAGGAATCCGGTGCCCGCCGGCTCGGTCTCATCGACCTCACGGGCACCGGTGTCGCCGTACCAGCCGATCGCCGAGCCGGACACCAACGTCCGGACCCGCCCGTCCGCCGCCTGCGCCCCCGCCAGCGCGGTGCTCACCAGCCGGGTCCCGGTGACCCGACTGTCCCGGATCTGCTCCCGGTACGCCGGTGTCCACCGGTGGTCCCCGATCCCGGCGCCGGCCAGGTGCACCACCGCGTCGACCCTCGCCAGCGCCGCCGGGTCGAGTCGCCCCCGCCCCGGGTCCCAGGACAGCTCATCCGGGTACCAGGTGTCCCGCCGGACCAGCCGGGTCACCTGGTACCCGGCTGTGGTGGCAGCCTCCGTCACCGCCGACCCGATCAGCCCGGACGCACCCGTGATCGCGACATGCATGGGCCCAGACTGGCACAGACCAACGCACCTACGCCGGCGGTGGATCGTCTGGCGGAGCGAGACCCAACCCTGTCACCAGGTCGATCATCATCCGGTCTCCGGCCCGTGAGATCATGAGCCGATAATTAACATTATGTCAATCTAGCGTCTCGCGGAGTCCCCCGATCGGCCGCCGCGGCCGATCGGGGCTGAGCAGGTTTCGTTGCCTTCTTCTGCGTTGCCGGCTGGTGTTGGTGTTGTCCCGTGTGGTGGTGATTTTTTAACTTTGTGTCGCAAAGTTTTTGTCGTTAACAAGTTATAGATCTGGTCCGGTCGCCGGTGAGCCGGGCTGCCGCAGCCCGGCAGAGATACGGATACTCTGCGTCGTAAAGTAATTGCCCTCATCGAGCACGAGACCAGCCGCAGCTACCGATCGACGTCAGGTGCACAGCGGAAAAGCGAGGCGCCTCAGCTCGACAGCAGCACCACGGCGAGCCCGAGGATGACAGCGTTGCCCACCAGCGCGGTGGCACGCCTCCCGCGCGGTCCGGTGAGCGCCCGACCCAGTATCGCGCCACCAGCGGCCAGCACGGACTGCCAGCAGAGGGACGCCGCGAACGCCGCAGCGACGAACGCGGTTCGGGTGGCCGCCGAAACGCCGCCGGCTGCGCCGCCCAGGACCAGCGCCGCGAAGTAGACCACGGTCACCGGGTTGAGCAGGGTCAGGCCGAGGACGCCAAGATAGGTCCGCCAGACCCCGCCGGAGTCGAACGCCGGCTCGGTGACCCGACCGGCATCCGAGCGTGCCGCCCGCAGCACCCCGCGCACCGCGATCCCGACCAGCACGACGCCCGCGACCCGCCGGGCCGGCCCACCCACCGGCACGAGCACACTGGACAACGCCACGCCTCCGGTGACCGCCAGGGTCGCGTACACCCCATCGGCGGTGGCGGCGCCGACGCCGGCCGCGAGGCCGCGCCGCAGCGAGTCGCGGGCGGCCAGCGTCACGATGAGCACGGAGATCGCTCCGACCGGCATCGCGATGGCAAGGCCGGCGAGCAGGCCGGCAACGATGGCATGGATCATGATCGGTCACGGTCGCACCTCGGTGCGAGCCACGCCACCGGTTTCCCATCGTCCGGCCGGTCCACCATCATGACCTACCGACGCGCCGCCGGGAGGTTCGCCGCGACGGCGTCGCGGGTGTCGCCGACCCAGGGACGCCCGTGGCCCGGGAGAAGGACCACCGGACCGAGATCCGCGAGGCGGTCCAGGGACCGGCGCGCCTGCTCGAAGTCCCCGTTGAGGGTACGGCTGGTCAACTGCGGCCCGCCGTCACGGCCGGTGTAGAGATTGCGGGTGACCATGGCGTCCCCGCTGAACAGCACGCCCCGGGCGGGCAGGTGCACGGCCACGTCGCCGGGCGTGTGACCGGGGACATGCAGGATGCGCGGGCGCCCGGGGGCATCCAGCTCGTCGGCGTCACGCATCGGGCGGGGAGCCGGGATGGTGGTCAGCCGAAGCAGTCCGTTGCCGATCGCGTGCGAGAGCATCGACGCGGTGTAGGGGCGCCACGCGCGGGAGAGCAGGCCGGTCCACGGCAGGTACAGCGGCCGCCGGACGAGCGGGACGTCGCCTTCGTGGACGTGGATCGGGGCACCCGAGGCGGCACTCAGCCGGGCCGCAAACCCCGTGTGGTCCGCGTGGGCGTGGGTGATGATGATCGCCTCGACATCGCTGATCGCCCGACCCAAGGACTCCAGGCCCCGCTCGAAAAGGCGGAAGTGGCTCGGGAAGCCCGCGTCGATCACCGTCAGGCGGTCGCCCTCCTCGACGATGTACCAGTTGAACTTGTACCCCGTGAAGTGGTGAACACCGGGCGCGACCTGCATTGACGACTCCCTCCGGTGACGACCGGCCGATCCCCGGTCCCTGCCTTCCGCGGCGATGCGTCCAACCTATCGTACATACCAGTAGGTACAAGAAGCTGTTGACGACGCTGTACCTACTGGTATGTACTGTCAATCGGACGCGTTCAGCCGAGCCGGCTGTGGACGGACGTACCGAACCGCTGGGCGAGGAGCTCCTTGAGCCCCAGCGGGAAGCGCTGGCGGGCCGCGCGGTGGGTGACCAGCAGCCGGCGCTGGGCAGCGTGATCGCCATCGAAGGCGGCCGCGCACTCCTCCGGGGCCACGTTCGCCACGGCCAGGATTGCGCCGGCCGCACCGAGGTGACCGGCATAGCCCGTGAGCACGGTGGACCCGACGTACGTCGCGCCGCCCCACCCGACCTCGGCGAGCAGCCGCTCGGGGTCGACCGTGGAGTCCTTGATCCCGCCGATCGGCAGCTCCGCCAGCGCCTCCACCGGGACCTCTCCCCCGGCCAGCCCGGGGTAGTGGTAGGCGAGCACCGCGCCGGCCGGCACGGCGGCGGCGACCGCCGCGTAGTAGCCGCTCAGGTCGGCGCACCGGCGCGGGGGCGCCACCAGCACGGCGTCGGCTCCGGCCTCGATCGCCCCGGCCGCCCGGGCTGCCGCCGGCCGCGACCACGCACCGGAAGCGCCGGCGATGATCGGTACGTCCGGGCAACTCCGCCGCACGCCAGCGACCAGAGCCACCCGCTCGCCGTCGGTCAGCGTGTCAGCCTCGCCCGTCGAGCCCGCCACCAGCACCCCGCGCACGCCCAGCTCGACCAGGCGAGCGGCATGGGCGGCGGTGGCCTCGACATCGACCTCGCCGTCCGGCCGGAAGAGCGTCACCAGCGCCACCGCGACGCCACGGGGCAACGGTCGGATCATGGTCAGCTACCTCCCGGTATCGTCCAGACCGTAACGCACGTCCGGTCAGGGCGTGAGCCGCCCGGAGCCGAGCGCCGGCGGTTCGACGTCGACGACCGGGACCATCTGCCGGACGGCGAGATCCGGCACCAACCTGTCGGCCAGCCGGAGTCCCGCATCCCGGGCCAGCACCGCCAGCGGCGAGGTCACCTGTGCCAGCCGGCCCACCCGCCGGGACCGCTCGGCAATCATCGTGACCCGGGGCAGCCGGGTCCCGGAGTAGCTGGCCAGAGCGGCCGGGACCGCACCGGCGGGTACGTCGCCGAGCACCGCGGCAAGAGTCACCGCGTCCTCGATCGCCTGGCAGGCACCCTGACCGAGGAACGGGGTCATCGCATGCGCGGCATCGCCGACCAGCGCGAGCCGGTCCCGGTGGTACGCCGGTAGCGGTGTCGGCAGCTCCTCGATGTCCAACCGCAGCAGTGTCAGGTCGCGGGCGGCGGATACCAACGCGGGAATCGGGTCGTGCCAGTCGGCGTAGAGCCGGACCAGCTCGGCGTGGTCGTCCTGGTACTCCTGCCCGGCCGCCGCCACGCTGGACGCCCAGCAGTAGACCCGCCCGTCGACCAGCGGCATCGCGCCGAAGAGCCGGCCCCTCCCCCAGGTCTCCGCCGGCCGGTAGGGCTGCCCCGGCGAGGGTGCCAGCCAGCGCCACGTCGTGTAGCCGGCGTACCGGGGCCCAGCGTGTCCGGGGAACGCCGCCTGCCGCGCCGCCGACCGCAGCCCGTCGGCGGCCACGACGAGGTCGGCGGCGAGCGGTGCGTCATCCCCGACCGTCACCCGCGCCGGGGCACCGGCTGTCCCCTGCTCCACCGAGGTGACCTCGGTTCCGGTCCGCACCGCGTCCGTGGGCAGCACCGCACGAAGCGCATCGACCACCGCCGACCGCGCCGCCACGACCATCGGCTCGCCGAACCGGGTCCGGATGGCGTCCGCACTCGTCCGGGACAGCCAGCGACCATCCGGCCGGCGGAGTCCGACATCGCCGCGCGCCGCCGCCAGCGCCCGGACCTGATCACCCACCCCGACCCGGTCGAGGGCGCGCAGCGCGTTCGGGGCGATCGCCAGGCCGGCACCGGCCGGGTCGAGCCGCTGGAGGCGCTCAAGGACGGTCACCTGCCACCCGGTACGCCGCAACGCGACCGCCGCGGCCAGCCCTCCGATCCCCGCCCCGATCACCACGGCACGTCGCTGCTCCACAGGCCCCTCCGACTCCGCTGATGTCACACCCTCTACTGATGCAGCACCGCGAACTCTACACCAGTAGAGGAAGTTCCGACTACGATGAGGCCGTGATCGCCACTCCCGGTGGCCGCAGGGAGCTCATCGCGGACACCGCGCTCGCGTTGATCGCCGAGCGGGGCCTGCGCGGTCTGACCCATCGCGCCGTTGACGCCGCCGCCGGCCTGCCGCCCGGCTCCACGTCGTACTACGCGCGGACCCGCGCGGCGCTGCTGGCAGCCGCGGTGAACCGGATGGCCGATCTGGAGCTCGCGACCCTGGGTCCACCGCTCCAGCCGGGAGAGCCGCAGGGGGTCGACCGGCTCGCCACGGTCATCGGGCAGATGCTCGTCACCGCGGCGACCACCGGCCGGGACCGCACGCTGGCCCGCTACGAGCTGGCCCTGGAGGCGGCCCGCTCGCCAGCGCTGAGCGGGGCCTACCACGCCGCGGGAGACCGGTTCCGGGCCTCCGCCAGCGCGGCGATGGCCGCTCTCGGCTCACCCGATCCGGACCGGCACGGCCGGATGCTGGTGTCGTGGTGCGAGGGCGTGATCTTCGAATGCGCGATCGGCACCCCGGCCGCGAGCCCGCCAACCCCGGACGAACTCGCGGCCGGGGTGCGCGACCTCGTCCGGGGCGTGTTGGCGGCCGGTGGTGGTGGTTCGTGACCGGTCAGCGAGCCGGCCACACGACCACGGCACTCCCTCCACCACGGCGGGCCGGTTCGGCCGCCGCGACGATCAACCCGCGCCCAGCGAACTCCAGTCCGGTGGCGGCCCCGATCTCCGCCGTGCGGCTGAAGAGCTGGCCCCGCGCCACCAGCGCGGCACCGTAGGCGTCGAGGAACGCCGGCTCAGCGGTGGTCGAGACGCCGTTGCGCTGGCTCGCCCGGGGTGCGGCGATCGCCTCCGGCAGGTCCATGCCGAGGTCGAGACGGTTGATCAGCACCTGGAGCACGGTGGTGATGATCGTCGCCCCGCCCGGCGAGCCGACCGCGAGGAACGGCTGGCCGTCGCGCAGCACGATCGTCGGTGCCATGGAGCTGCGCGGTCGCTTGCCCGGGGCGGGCAGGTTGGGGTCCGGCGCGCTGCCCTGGGTCGGCGCGAAGTTGAAGTCGGTCAGCTCGTTGTTGAGCAGGAAGCCACGGCCCGGCACGACCATCCCGCTGCCGCCCGTCTGCTCGATGGTGAGGGTGTAGGCCACCACGTTGCCCCACCGGTCGGCGGTGACCAGGCTGGTGGTGTTCGGCCCCTCGGACGGCTCTCCGCCGCCGGCGCCGAGCGGCGCCGGACACCCGTGGTACTCCCCGTCCGGGCGGCCCGGCGGCACCGGGCTGGTCGCCGCGCGCAGCGGGTCGATGAGGCAGGCCCGCTCCGCCGCAAACCCCGGCGCGAGCAGCTCGGCGAGCGGGACGTCGACCTGGTCCGGGTCGCCGACGTACCGGTTGCGGTCGGCGAAGGCCAGCCTGGTCGACTCCAGGTAGTCGTGCAGCGCCGGCACCGGGTCGGCCGGCGACAGGTCGGCCGGCGGCAGGTCGGCGAGGATGTTCAGCGCCTCCCCCACCGTCGGCCCGCCCGACGAGGGCGGCGCCATGCCGTAGACGTCCAGGTCGTGGTAGCGCACCTGGGTCGGTGCGCGCTCGATCGCGCGGTAGGCGGCCAGGTCGGCGAGGCGGAGCAGCCCGGGACGGGCGGTGTAGGGGTCACCGGGGACCAGCGGTGGATGCTCGGCGGTGCCGGCGATCTCGGCGGCCAGCGGGCCCCGATACACCGCACCGATGCCCTGGCGGGCGAGCTGCTGGTAGGTCCGGGCCAGGTCCGGGTTGTGCTGCACGCCACCGACCGGGACCGGCCGCCCGCCCGGCAGGTACAACGCGGCGGTGGAGGTGAAGTGCGCGAACCTGGCCGCGTTGTCGACCGTCTGCTGGTAGAAGGTCGGGTCCACGACGAAGCCCTGCCGAGCGAGCTCGGTCGCCGGCCGGAGCACCTCCGCGAGGTCGCGGGTGCCCCACCGCCGCAACGCCGCCGCCCAGGTCGCCGGTGTGCCGGGAACGCCGACGCTCAGCCCGCTGGTCACCGCATCCACGAAGGCCAGCGGCTGGCCGGTGGTCGGGTCGAGGAACGCATCGGCTCCCATCGCGGCGGGCGCGGTCTCCCGGCCGTCGAGGGTGTGCACCCGGTGCGTGCGGGCGTCGTAGTAGAGCAGGAAGCCACCACCGCCCAGACCCGCCGAGTACGGCTCGGTGACCCCGAGCGCGGCGGCGGCGGCCACCGCGGCGTCCACCGCGTTGCCGCCGGCGCGCAGCACCCGCAGGCCCGCACGGCTGGCATCCAGGTCGACGGTGGAGACCGCACCGCCGTACCCGGTCGCGACCGGCTGCTTCACCAACCCGGCGCCGACCGGCGCAGCGGTCACCGGAACGGCGGCGCCCAGTCCCCCGACCATGACTGCGACGCTGAGGAACACGCTCGTACGGCGAACCCACATCCCGGCCTCCTCACCGACAAACCGATCCTTACCCTGCCAGGTCGGTCTCGGTCCGACCAGTCACCAGGCCGGGGTAGATCGGAGCGCCGCGAGGAGCGGGGCTGCCTTCGCATGGGCCTCGGCGACCTCGGCGGTCGGGTCGCTGCCCCAGGTGACGCCGCCGCCGGCCCACAGGTGCAGCCGCTGCCGGTCAGCGGCCACGGTGCGGATGGTCAGGCCGAGCTCGACCCGCCGCCCGGTGATGACCCCCAGCGCACCCATGGCCGGTCCGCGGCCGACCGGTTCCAGGGCGGCGATGTGCGCGACGGCGGCGAGCTTCGGCGCGCCGGTCACCGAGCCACCGGGCAGCACGGCACGCAGCAGCTCCGCCAGACCCGTGCCCGCCCGCAGTCTGGCCGAGACGGTGGTCTCCGCCTGCCACAGCCCGCACCACTCCCGCGGCTGGAAGAGCCGGTGCACACCGACCGTTCCGATCTCGGCGATCCTGGAAAGATCGTTGCGGGCCAGATCGACGATCATCACGTGCTCGGCGCGCTCCTTCGGATCGGACAGCAGCTCGCGCCGCCCCGCCGGGGTCGCCGGCCGGGTCCCCTTGATCGGCCTGGTCGCGACCACCCCGTCGGTGACCGTCACCAGGGACTCCGGGCTGGCCGTGGCGACCACCCAACCGTCGCCGCTGAGCCCACCGCCGTACACCGCACCCGGCAGCCGGGTCAGCGCGCGCAGGGCGGGGATCGGGTCCCCCCGGTACCGGGCGGCCCGATGCCCCACGACGTTCACCTGGTAGACATCACCCACCGCGATGGCGTCCCGGACCCGTGCCACCGCCGTGGCGTGCGCGGTATCTGACCAGGACCCGTGCCACTCCGTACAGCACCAGGACGACGTCGGGCGAGGCTGCGACCCAGCCGGCGCGGCGATGTCCCCGCCACGACCGTCCCTGTCGTAGATGACCGCCACGACGTCCGGCACGTCCGGGCATGGGGACGGTGCGCCCGGTTCGGCGCCGACCGCGACCGCACCCGCCGCTCCGCCGATCAGGACGCCGGCGAGGTAGCGGGACCGCACCCGCCGGCCGGTGGTGGCGGCGGTCAGGTCCCCGACCGGGAGGCCGTAGTGACCAAGGAACGCGGCCAGCCCGCCGATCGGGTCGGAGTCGTCGCCGACGCGCCACTCGTACCGGTCACGCTCGGTAAGGGTGGACATCAGCTCCGGCGGCACGAGCGGCAGCGACGCCCACGAGGATGTTGTTACCAACTTGATACCCGCAGGTACCGGATCGGGCGCGGAGCGGCCAACGTCACACGAAAGACTGCAGCCGAGTCTTGACACACGTCCAGACCACCGAAGATCGGGAGACCGGAAATGTGCCCGCACCAGCCGACGTGCCCATCGGCCGACGCGCCAGATCGCGACGCCGCGCACGTCGTCGCCAGCCACCCGGAGCAGGGCTGGAGCCTGCTCTGCAATGGCATCGTCCTGTTCGAGGACACGGGCGAGATCCTCCCTGACGGCCGGACGATCGCCCCGCGCCGGCCGCTGGCCGTGCCCAGGGCCTCACACGCCGCGTGACCGGTCAGCCCCGGTAGTCGCTGACCGGCGGGCAGCTGCACACCAGGTGCCGATCGCCGTAGGCCCCATCGATCCGCCGGACCGGTGCCCAGTACTTGCCCCGACGGGTGCTCGCCGTCGGGTAGACCGCGGTCGCCCGCGAGTACGGGTGTGACCACTCCTCCACGGCCAGCATGGCCGCGGTGTGCGGTGCGTTGCGCAGCGGGTTGTCGGCCGCGTCGTACTCCCCCGACGCTACCTTGTCGATCTCGGCCCGGATCGCGATCATGGCGTCGCAGAACCGGTCCAGCTCGCCGAGGTCCTCGCTCTCGGTGGGCTCCACCATCAGCGTGCCGGCGACCGGGAAGGACATCGTCGGGGCGTGGAAGCCGTAGTCGATCAACCGCTTGGCGACGTCGTCGACGGTCACTCCGGTCTCCTTGGTCAGCGGTCGCAGATCGATGATGCACTCGTGTGCCACGAGCCCGTTCCGCCCGGTGTAGAGCACCGGGTAGTGCGGCTCCAGCCGCTTCGCCACGTAGTTCGCCGCGAGCACCGCCACCTCGGTGGCCCGGGTCAGCCCGGCGGCCCCCATCAGCCGCACGTACGCCCAGGAGATCGGCAGGATCGACGCCGAGCCCCACGGCGCGGCGGCCACCGGACCGACCCCGGTGCCCGGACCCGCGTCGGCCACCAGCGGATGGTTCGGCAGGTACGGTGCCAGGTGGGCGCGCACCCCGATCGGCCCGACCCCTGGCCCTCCCCCGCCGTGTGGGATGCAGAACGTCTTGTGCAGGTTCAGGTGTGACACGTCCGCCCCGAACCGGCCCGGCCTGGCCACCCCGACCAGCGCGTTGAGGTTGGCCCCGTCGACATAGACCTGACCGCCCGCGTCGTGCACGAGCGCACACAGCTCGGCGATGCCGTCCTCGTACACCCCGTGCGTGGAGGGGTAGGTCACCATGATCGCGGCGACGGTGTCGCCGCGCTCGGCCAGCTTCGCCCGCAGGTCGTCGAGGTCCACGTCACCGTCGTCGCGGCAGGCCACCACGACGACCCGCATCCCCGCCATGACGGCGGAGGCGGCGTTGGTGCCGTGCGCGGAGGACGGGATCAGGCACACGTCGCGGTGGGTGCTGCCACGCGCGTGCTGGTACGCCCGGATCGCGAGCAGCCCGGCGAGCTCGCCCTGGCTGCCGGCGTTGGGCTGCAACGACACCGCGGCGTAGCCGGTGATCTCGACCAGCCAGCGCTCCAGGTCGGCGAACAGCCGCCGGTAGCCGCCAGCCTGATCGGCCGGTGCGAACGGGTGGACGCGGCCGAACTCCGGCCAGGTGACGGCCTCCATCTCGGCGGCCGCGTTGAGCTTCATCGTGCACGAGCCGAGCGGGATCATCCCGCGGTCCAGCGCGTAGTCGGCATCCGCGAGCCGGCGAAGGTACCGCATCATCGCGGTCTCCGACCGGTAGCTGTGGAACACCGGGTGGCCGAGGTAGCCGGAGGTACGGCGCACCCCGGCCGGCAGGGCATCGGTCACGGCGGCGTCCACCGGGTCCGCGTCGGCGGCCACGCCGAAGGCGGCCCACACGGCGGCCAGCTGCTCCCGGGTGGTGCACTCGTCGCAGGCGATGCCGACCTGGTCGGCGTCCACCAGCCGGAGGTTGACCCCCCGCTCGACGGCGGCGGCGACGACCTCAGCCGCGCGCCCGGGCACCCGGGTGAGCACCGTGTCGAAGAAAACCCCGTGCACCACCTCCACGCCACCCTGACGTAGCCCCTCGGCGAGCACGGTGGCGTAGCGGTGCACCCGCGTCGCGATCCCGCGCAGCCCGTCCGGGCCGTGGTAGACGGCGTACATGCTGGCCATCACGGCCGGCAGGACCTGGGCGGTGCAGATGTTGCTGGTCGCCCTGTCCCGGCGGATGTGCTGCTCCCGGGTCTGCATGGCCAGCCGGTACGCCGGGTTGCCGTCGGCGTCCACCGACACGCCCACCAGCCGGCCGGGCAGCGCCCGCTTCAGGCCGTCCCGGACCGAGATGTACCCGGCGTGCGGACCGCCGAAGCCGAGCGGGGTGCCGAACCGCTGGGTGGTGCCCACGGCGATGTCGGCGCCGTACTCGCCGGGCGCCCGCAGCACGGTCAGTGCGAGCAGGTCGGCCGCCACGGCGACCAGCGCACCCCGGCGGTGTGCCTGCTCGACGAGGGCGCCCAGGTCACGGACCACTCCAGACGCCCCCGGGTACTGGGTGAGCACCCCGAAGCACCCTTCGGCCGCCACCTGCTCCGGCAGCCCCGAGGACAGGTCGGCCAGCACGACGTCGATCCCCAGCGGCACCGCCCGGGTGCGGACGACCGCGATGGTCTGCGGCAGGCAGTCGGCGTCGACGACGAAGCTGCCGGGTGCCGTGGTGCTCCGCCGGATCAGGGTCATCGCCTCGGCGGCCGCCGTCGCCTCGTCCAGCAGCGACGCGTTGGCGATCGGCAGCGCCGTCAGCTCCTCGACCATGGTCTGGAAGGTCAGCAGGGCCTCCAACCGGCCCTGGCTGATCTCCGGCTGATATGGGGTGTACGCGGTGTACCAGGCGGGGTTCTCGAAGACGTTGCGCACGATCACCGGAGGTGTGACCGTGTCGTAGTACCCCAACCCGATCATCGAGGTGCGCGCGGCGTTGCCGGCGGCGAGCACGCGCAGCTCGGCCAGCACCTCGGCCTCGCCGATCGCCGCCGGGAGGGCGAGCGGCTCGCCCTCCCGGATGGACTCGGGCACCGCAGCGACCATGAGCTCGCCCAGCGAGCCGTAGCCGACCGCGCCCAGCATCTTGGCCTGATCGGACTCGTTCGGACCGATATGCCGGCGCTCGAACGCGCGAACCTCATCGAGCGCGGACGGCCGGTCACCCGGACCGGTAACGGTGCTCACGGAAGGGGCCTCCTCGGTGCGGCGCGCGGCCGCGTTGCCAGCCGGGGCTCCCCACTCTGTCATCGTTGCCTGAGAGCTTCGCCCGGCACGCCGGGCTTGCACCGTCGGCGGAGCCGGGCGCCTACCGGCGCCGGCTCGCTTTCCAGAGTTGCCTCACTGCGCGGTCCGTCTGCCTGAGAGGTTCCGGGGAGGTTGCTCCTTCGGCGCCCCACGCTGGCTACGTGGGGACTCTCCCGCGCGTGTCATCGGCATCCCCGACGCTACCAGCCGCGCACCCGTTCGGGTGGCGGCTCCGCGACGCCGCTACCGGTGGCCGGGCCTGCGGCCACCAGCTCACGCCGACGCGGACCGGTGCCGCCGCCGCTCGGTGAGGTCGTCGCCGCGCAGCGGCTTGGCCATGGTCTGGTCGGCGCGCTCGCCAGACAGCTCCGCCAGCGATCCCGACAGCTCGCGCAGCGCCCCGGCGACAGCGATGCCGAAGACCCCCTGACCACCAGCGAGGAGGTCGACGATCTCCTCCGGTGACGTGCACTCGTACACCGTCGTGCCGTCCGAGAGCAGGGTGATCTGGGCCAGGTCGGCGACCCCCCGGCTGCGCAGGTGACCGATGGCGGAGCGCACGTTCTGCAGCGAGATGCCGGCATCCAGCAGCCGCTTGACGACCTTCAGCACCAGGATGTCGGTGAAGGAGTACAGCCGCTGGGTGCCTGACCCGGAGGCTGATCGGATGCTCGGCTGCACCAGGTCGGTGCGCGCCCAGTAGTCGAGCTGCCGGTAGGTGATCCCGGCGACCGCGCAGGCGACGGTGCCGCGGTACCCGGCACGCTCATCCGGCGGTGCCGGGCCGGCGGCGAACAGCGCCTGCTGCTGCGGGCGGGTCCCGGGCGCGTCGGTGCCCCAGCCGGTGTCGTCGCGCTGCGCCACGGACGCCTCCTTGGTCGGGCCATACCTCAGGGTCACGACGGGCGGGCACCCCGGCCACTCACACCGTGGGAATTTGGACGTTAGGCCGCACTGCGAACCAGGTCAACGTACCGACCCGGCGTGTCACCGATCGACCGCCGCCAGCGCCCCGATCGGGCTAAGAGCCGGCGAAGTCGTCCGGTGAGATCTGGTCGAGGAACTCGCGGAACTTCTCGACCTCGTCCTCCTGCTCGTCGGGGATGGCGATACCCGCCTCGGCGAGCACCGCCTCCGCGCCGAAGATCGGTGAGCCGGTCCGCAGGGCGAGCGCGATCGCGTCGGAGGGGCGGGAGCTGACCCGGGCACCGCCGGCGAAGACCAGCTCGGCGAAGAAGATCCCGTCCCGCAGGCCGGTGATGTGCACGGCCTCCAGCTGGGTCCCGAGCGCTCCGATCACGTCGCGGAGCAGGTCGTGGGTCATCGGACGGGACGGCCGGACGCCCTGCTGCCCGAACGCGATCGCCGACGCCTCGGTGGCACCGATCCAGATCGGCAGGTAGCGGTCACCGGCGGCTTCCTTGAGCAGCACGATCGGCTGGTTGTCGGGCAGCTCCACCCGCACGCCCACCACATGCAGCTCGTTCACACTCATGTCCCCTTCACGCGGCCCTCCGCCGGAACGCCTCGCCGGGGCACGGCGACCGTGGCCCTGGGTCGGCCCTGTTCCCAGCGACGCTACACGCGATGCGCCATCCCGGCTGCACGGACCGCCCGGATGCCGGCGACCTCAGCCGCCCAGCTCCACCCGAAGACCGGCGCGGACGAGCGCCGCGTGCAGCCGCACGGAGAGCGCGGCCAGCTCCCGGACCGCTTCCTCGGCACGAGCCTGTGCCTCGGGGTTCCGCTGCCGTGACAGCGGCAGGATCACCTGCTGGAACAACCCGATCTCACGGTCCGCCGCCGTACGGTAAGGGCGGAGGTGTCGCGGCTCGATACCGAACCGCGCCATCTCCACGACGGTGCGAACGACGACCAGAGCGTCCCCGTCGTACTGCGTGCCCTTCCCCCGGCGGCGGATCAACCCGAACTGTTCCAGCGCGTCGAGCTGCGCCGGCTCCACCCCGGCCGCCTTGATCAGCTCCTCCCGCGACATCCGCACCTCGCGCGGCTCGCGCAGGAAGTCCTCCGGCCGTGGCAGCTCCCCCGCCGCCACCAGATGCCGTGGCGGCTGGCTCGCGCCACCCGTCCGCACCGGTGGCTCCAGGCCCCGGTCCAGCGCGTCGAGGTTCTCCTTGATGACCCGAAGCGGCAGGTAATGGTCCCGCTGCTGGGACAGCACGTACCGCAGCCGCGCGAGGTCGACCCGGGAGAACTTCCGGTATCCGGAGGGAGTCCGTTCCGGCTGGATCAACCCCTCGGACTCCAGGAACCGGATCTTGGAAATCGTCACGTCCGGGAACTCGGCACGCAGCTCACCCAGCACCTCGCCAATGCTGAGAAATGCCCGCGCGGACATGCCCGGCGCACTCACCGGCCCGCCTCACCGCCGGTCAGCCCCTCGCCGGCGGACCGCTCGCTGGTCGCCCGACCACCGACGAGGAACACCAGTCGGAACTTCCCGATCTGCACCTCGTCACCGCCGCTGAGCGCGGCCGCGTCGATCCGCTCCCGGTTGAGATAGGTGCCGTTCAGGCTTCCCACGTCGTGCACGCTGAAGGTCCAGCCCTCTCGGCGGAACTCCGCGTGCCGGCGGGAGACGGTCACGTCGTCGAGGAAGATGTCGCTGTCCGGGTGCCGGCCCGCGGTGGTGGTGTCCTGGTCCAGGAGGAACCTGCTCCCGGCGTTCGGCCCGCGCTTGACGACGAGCAACGCCGAGCCGGGCGGAAGTGCATCGACCGCACCGAGCTGGTTGTCCACCGGGACCTCGGGGTGATCCGGCACCTCATCCACGGCACCGATGTTGATCAGCGACGTGGTCTCTGGCGACCCGTGACCAGCAAGATGGGCACCGCACCGCGCGCAGTAGCGGCTGCCGTCGGGATTGTGATGGCCGCACTGGGTGCAGTACACGGTCGAATCCGCCTCCTAGCGGTTTGGGCATCACGGACCGAATGGTCGACGCCGGACCCGCCGGACCCGCCACCGGTCCCCGCGAGCCTAGTCAGCCCCGCTCCCAAGCGTCAACGTCGGGTGGAGACTCCGGGCAGGCGCATGTGCGCAGGTGCAGGTCAGCCCGCCTCGGTCAGCTCCTGGTACGCGACGGCGTCAAGCAACGCGTCCGCACCGGCCCCCCCTGCGTCAGCCGAGATCTCCACCATCCAGCCCTCACCGTACGGGTCAGAGTTGATCAGCTCCGGCTGGCCGTCCAGCACGTCGTTCCGGCCGACCACCGTGCCGGTGAGCGGGGCGTAGAGGTCGGAGACGCTCTTGGTCGACTCCACCTCGCCCATCGTCTGCCCAGCCTCCACCCGAGCACCGACCTCGGGCAGGTTGACGAACACGATGTCACCAAGTGAACCCTGGGCGTAGTCGGTGATGCCGATCCGCACCACGTCACCCTCACCCACCCGCACCCACTCGTGCTCTGCGGTGTACTTCAAGTCCTCGGGGGTCACGCGATCCTCACAAGTTGGTCAGGTCCTAGTTCCCGGTACTGGGCGCCGGATGAGCGTACTGAGGCTGCCCGGTCGGCCGCAAAGCGCTGATGGTCACCCGGGGCAGCTGCAGGATCGTCGCGGTGCCTCCCTTGGACCGGACGGTGTCCACCACCCCGCCCGGGATGTTCATCGCGGTCGCCAGCCCCGCCGGGTCACCGATCGCGATGATCACATACGGCTGGGGCAACGGGACCGCGTCCACCATGATCGGGCTCGTTGGCGTGTCCTGGGTGAACGCCGACGACACCCCGATCCGGACCGGACCGACCTGGATGGCCTCGGCGCCCGCACCCCGGAGCTCCTCGACCGCGTCGAGGAGGTCACTCGCGGCGAGCCGATGGCGTGGGTCGTCGAAGGTCATCTGGATGCCCGGACCCTGCGCCGGGATCGTGCCGGCCAGGATGGCAAGATCGGTGGAGCGCCGTCGGGCCTCGGCCAGCGCGGCCGCCGAGCTGTTCCCACCCTCGGTGAGCCGTTCGTGGGCCGCCTGCAGGTCGGCGATCTGCTGACGCAGCCGCTCCTCCCGGCTGGTGAGGTCGTCGAGTATCCGCACCAGGTCGTCCTGACGGCGGGTGGCAAGACCGCTGCTGGTGTTGCTCTGAAGCTGGATCACCAGCCCGAAGCCGAGCAGAGCCAGCAGCAGCCCGATGAGCAGACCGGCCGGCGAGGCTCCCCAGAATCGGGCCGTGAGCACCCGGCTCGGCCAACGTGGTTCCGGTTCCGGTTCCGGCTCGGGTTCCGGCCCGGGTTCGGGCTCCGGTTCCGGTTCCGGTTCGGGTTCCGGTTCCGGTTCGGGTTCCGGTTCCGGTTCGGGTTCCGGTTCCGGTTCGGGTTCCGGTTCCGGTTCGGGTTCCGGTTCGGGTTCCGGTTCGGGTTCCGGTTCCGGCCCGGGTTCCGGCCCGGGTTCCGGCCCGGGTTCCGGCCCGGGTTCCGGCCCGGGTTCCGGTTCCGGCTCGGGTTCCGGCTCGGGTTCCGGTTCCGTGGCAGCGAGCCGGTCGTCGTCCTCGGGCCCGGCGGCAGGGTCAGCCATCCCAGCTCCTCTCAGGCCCGGAACAGGTGCCGGCGAATGGCGGCGGCGTTACCGAAGATCCGGATCCCCAGGACCACCACAACCCCGGTGGACAGCTGCGCGCCCACGCCGAGTTGGTCCCCCAGAAAAACGATCAACGCCGCGACAAGGACATTGGATACGAAGGACACAACGAAGACCTTCGAGTCGAAGATCCCGTCCAGGCGGGCCCGCACGCCACCGAAGACGGCGTCCAGTGCGGCGACCACCGCGATGGGTAGGTATGGCTGGAGCCACAACGGCACCTGCGGTTTGAGTACCAGCCCCAATGCCACGCCGATGGCCAGCGCGAATGCGGGGATCACGGGTTACCTCCCGAAGGGGACGCGCCGGCTCGGCCGTCGGTTGGGCGGGTGGGGTCGGGCGGCGCGAAGCTCGACGGGCCTCCGGCCGGTGTCGGCGGTGGCGCCTGGGTTGGGGTGCCACCGGCGCCCTGGTCCGGCCGCGCGTACCTCAGCTCGGTGCCGGTCGCGGCGGCGAGCGTCAGCGACTCCGCCCGGACGAGATCGAAACGGATGCCGTACGCGCCGACGTAGGTCTGGAACTGCTGCCCGATCCGGCTGTCCGCGAACCGCGGCAGCAGGACGTCGGGGTCGCCGACAGCGTTGATCAAGTACGGCGAGGCGACCGGGAAGTAGTCCACCAGGATCGCGCCGCCGGCCTCACGGATCGTGGTGGTCGGGGCGAGCCGGCGACCGTCGACCGCGATGGCTTCCGCGCCGGTCGCCCACAGCTCGTTGACGAGGAGCTGCAGGTCACGGTCCGTGATCCGGCCGCTCTCCTCGGGCGGGAGATCGCGCTGCTGGCCGGTGATCGGGTCGACCTGCTGCCTGGATGCAGCGTCCCCGACCGCCACGACCAGGCCAGGACCGACGACGGCGACCGATCCGGTGCGCTCCTCCAGGTACTGCAAGCGGGTCCGCGCGGCATTCCCCTCGGCGGTGGCCGCCAGCACCGCGTTGCGTTCGCCGGCGACCTTCGCGGACAGCGCGTCGGCGCGCCGTGCAAGCTCGTGGCCAACCTTGGTCCGGGCGCCGATGTCCTGGATCAATGCCCGCTTCACCCTGGTCGACTCCGGAGCCTGCCGGCGGGTCTGCTGGTAGGCGGTACTGAGCACCAACCCGACCAGCAGCAGGCCAGCGGCGATCTGCAGGTGGCTGCGGAGCACGGTGCGGGACGGCTGGCCCGGCCCGGCCCGGCGGGCGGCCGCCTCGGCGTAGCCGCGATCCAGCGTGTGGGTGAACAACTCGTTCAGCAGGGACACCGACATCGCGCCGAGCTTCGGGCGGTGCTTGGGTTGTCGGCGAGCGCTCACCCGACCAACCTCCCTTCGGCGCCGCCGGCACGTGCCAGCTGCACCACCTGCGCCAGGTACAGCGCACCCGACAGCAGGTACAGCGCCGTCCCCCAGATGGCGAACGCCCAGCCCACCGGGTGCGCGATCGCCGAGACCCAGCCGTGGTGGGTACCCAGCAGCAGCAGCGGGAAGGCGTAGAGCAGGTTCATCGTGGCGGCCTTGCCAAGGTAGTGCACGGGCAGCGGACCGTAGCCGTGACGACGCAGCACGAGCAGCGAGGGGGCGAGCAGCAGGTCCCGCCCCACGATCGCGGCCGCGAGCCAGCACGGCACGATGTCGCGCAGCACGAACGCGACCAGCGTGGAGAGGATGTAGAGCCGGTCCGCCGCGGGGTCGAGCAGGACGCCCAAGCGGCTGGCCTGCCCGAGCGCGCGGGCGATCTTGCCATCGAGGTAGTCCGACAGTCCCGACGCCGCGAGGACGGCGAGCGCCCAACCGTCGGCGTGCGGGCCCAGCAGCAACCACAGGAACAGCGGCACCCCACCCAGCCGGAGCACGCTGAGCAGGTTGGGGACGGTGACGATGCGGTCCGGCAGCTCCTGGTCGGTCGGCATCCGGCTCGTCGACGGCACCAGACCTCCCGCCCCTGACGCCCACGACGGCGTGTGCTCGTGTGGACCATGCGACCTGCCCGCCAGAGCCGCGCCACAGCAGCCATGGACACACCTGCCCACGGCCGATCGGGGGCCAGCATAGTCCCGGGCGGGCCCGCGAAGGGAGCCCGCCCGGTGACCCGACTATGCGCTCGGTGGATGCCGGGCGCTCGGTGGATGCTGGCCTAGCGGCGACGGCCGGTCAGCGCGAGTCGCCCGGCTGGTGGGTCGCCCACCCTGGATAGAGGGTGGACAGCGGGAACGCCTGGACCCAGCCCCAGGAGTTGCCCAGATACATCGTGCCGCCGACGATCACCGGGTTGACGATGCCAAACCGCCCACCACCGTTGATCTTCGCCAGGATGTGGCCGGTCTTCGGGTCCATCGCGAACAGGTAGGCGCCGGCCGCCTGGTAGAGCACCCCGCGGTACAGGGTGGGTCCGCCCCGGTTCTGGATCTGGTAGGTCGCGCCCTTCCAGCTGTAGGTGCCGAGGTCCGTCTCCCACAGGACCGCGCCGGTCTGCTCGTTCAGTGCGGTGGTGTGCCCGGTGGCCGGGTTGCCGACGTAGACGACACCGTCGTGCACCATCGAGATGGCGGCCTTGTAGGCGAGCGGGCTCGGCCCCCGACCCAGCTTGGTCTCCCACCTGACCGCTCCGGTGTGCGCGTCGACGGCGAACAGACCGAGGTCGGAGGTGTTGGTGGCCTTGTCGAAGTCGACCACGGTGTTCTGGAACACCAGACCGGTCCGGGAGTCCACCGTCGGCGAGTTGTCCCCCATGCCGGTGTTGTAGACGTTGGGCACGGTGGCCCGCCACACCTCATGGCCGTCGGCGGCATCCACCGCGACCAGGGCGTGCGGCAGGCTGAACCCCGCGACGACGAGGTCGCGCCCGGTGGCCGGGTCGTGCCAGTAGTTCGCCGAGGACATGCTGTTGAAGCCGCCCACATCGGTGGCCCAGACCTGGGTGCCGGTCGTGGCGTCCACGGCGTACATGTGCCCGTCGCCGTTGCCGAAGTAGATCCGCCCGTGCAGGTACACCACCGAGGGCATGTTCTGGCCCTTGGTGGAGAAGCGCCACACCTCGCGACCGGTCTTCTCGTCGAACGCCGACACCGCGCCGAAGCCCATCCCGCGGGTGACCCGGGCGCCGCTGGCGTAGTTCAGCACGTTCGAGAACGAGAAGCCGGTGTCACCCAGCCCGACGTACACCAGGCCGCCGGCGACCACCGGGTTGCCCATCGCCTCGTTGATCGTCTCGGCGGACCAGATCTCCCGGCCGGTCACCGCGTCCAGGGCGTAGACGTGGTTCCAGTCCGACTCGGCGTAGATGCGGCCGTTGGCGGCGGTCACGCCGACCGCCGTACCGATCATCTGCGTGGTCTTCACCGAGGCGGCCTGGTAGCCGAGCACGTCCTCGTCCATCGGCCCGGCGTCGAGGGGTAGCGCCATCGCCTCCCGGAACTGCCACGACACGCCCTTGCGGATCGCCTCCGAGCCGTCCTCCGGCAGCGGGAACTCCGCGTTGTGCTCTGGGTTGCCCGCGTAGACCGTCCAGGTCTTCGGGAGGCCGTCGCCCGCCGAGCTGTGCCCGTCGTTGGCGTTGCCGAAGCCAGTGAGTGTGAACGTCACCAGGACTCCGGAAACGCACGCCGCGAGCACGGCGAGATGCCGTCTGCGCATGGGTGTGCTCCTTTCACCGTTGGCTGGAGGCTGCGGTCACGGCTGTCCAGAATCCATAGGCAGCCGCTGGTCGACCCGTTGGTTTCGGCTAGACGGACCCGCGGGGCGCAGGTGCCACCGGCCGTCACGTCCGCTCTTGCGCCCCCATGTGACGCGAGGCACACTCAGTTCCTCGCCCGTAACACTGCGAAACGCCCCTGTCGTCGGCACCCGCGTGACCGTTCCGGGCAACGGACCGAGGGGTGCGGATGCGCATCGTCAGCGACGACTCCGCGGGCGCCACCACCGACGCGCGGCCGGCCCGCTCCGGTGGCGTGGCCGAAGGGTCCGGGTGGTGGTCCGATGACGGCACCCGGCAGGAGCTCATGCTCGAGAGCGCCCAGCGGCGGGAGATCATCCTCTGCCGGGTGCGGTACGCGGTCGCGACCCTGGCAGTCGTGATGTCGGCGCTGTTCCACCCGCACTGGGTCGTCGTCGCCGGGTCACTGCTCCTCGTACCGGTCGGCGTGCACCTTCTCGTCCGCGCCGCCATCCGGCGGCTGCGCACGGTGGCCGAGGCGGATCGGCTCGGCCACCGGGTCCTCGCCGCCGACATCGCTGTCGCTACCGTCACATACCTGATCTTCCTGTCCGACCCGGACGCGATACCGGCGGTCTTCGTGCCGCTGGTCGTCTTCGAGCTGGCGGTCCGGTTCGACCTGCGGTACGCCGTCGTCGGGGTCGCGATCTTCGGCGTCACCGTCGCGATCAGGGTGTACTACCAGATCCGGGTGATCCCGGAGGGGGCGCTGCGCCAGCCGCTGCTGCTGGTGTGGATCCTGCTGGTCGGGCTGGTGCTCATGCTCGCCCGGGAGCTGCGGGCCCAGGACAGGTTGCGGCTGGCTGCCCGCGAGGAGCGGGAACGGATCGCGACGAACTTCCGGGACGTCGTGGGTGAGGTGCTCGCCCGGTCCGGCGTGCCACCGCACGCGGCGAGCTGGGCGGAGGTGCTGGACGCGGTGCAGCGGGTCTGCGACGACCGGTCCGGTGAGCGGGTCTCGCTCGCCGCGAGCATCGCCGACCTGCTCGTGCCGGCCGCACGGGAGTTCGGCCTGACCCGGCGGGAGGGGGAAATCATCCGCCTGCTGGCGCAGGACTACTCCTACGACCGGATCGCACGGGCCCTCGCCGTCAGCGGTAGCACGGTCCGTAACCACGTGCATCACGTCCGGGGAAAGCTCGGGGTGTCCTCCCGGGAGGAGATCGTCGCGTTCGCCCGAGCGCAGGGCCTCGTCCCGTCCTGACCGCACCAGGCCCTGCCCTCCGGCCGCTAGCCCAGCTGGAAACCAGACACGAGCCCGCGCAGATCGGATGCGAGTTCGGTGAGCTCGCCGGCGGCCTGATGGGTCTCATCCGCCGCGGTGGTGGTGCTCGCCGTGGTCCCGGCGAGGCCGGTGATGTTCGCCACGATCTCGGTGGAGCCGGCGGCGGCCTCGGTGGCGCTGCGGCTGATCTCGCTCGTGGTGGCGGTCTGCTCCTCCACGGCGGAGGCGATGGTCGCCACGTAGCCGTTGACGCTGTCGATCACCGACGTGATCCGCTCGATGGCCTCGACCGCGGCCGACGTGTCGGACCGAATCGAACCGATGCGCAGCGAGATGTCCTCGGTCGCCCTGGCCGTCGCCTGCGCGAGGTCCTTGACCTCACTGGCCACCACCGCGAAGCCCTTGCCGGCCTCGCCGGCCCGGGCCGCCTCGATGGTGGCGTTGAGGGCGAGCAGGTTGGTCTGCCCGGCGATGGCGGTGATGGGTTTGAGCACGTTGCCGATCTCCGCGCTGGAGACACCGAGCTGGGACACTGTCGCCGTGGCCTGCTGTGCCACGGCGACCGCCTCCTGGGCGATCCGGGCCGCCTCGGAGGAGCTGGTGGCGATCTCCCGGATAGAGGCGCCCATCTCCTCCGCGCCGGCCGCGACGGTCTGGATGTTGCTGGACAGCTGGCTGGCCGCCGCCGAGACAGCGTTCGCCTGGACGGCGACCTCCGCCGTGGAGCCGGTCATCTGCTCGCTGGTGGTGGACATCGTGCTGGCCGATCCCGCCACCCGGTCCGTTCCCGCGCTGACCTTCAGCAGCGCCCCACGCATGCCCGCGACGGCACGGTTGAGTGCCGCACCGAGCCGTCCGATCTCGTCCCGAGAGCTCGCGACCTCGGCCGAGGCGGTGAGATCACCCTCGGCGACCCGCTCGAGGATCGCCACGGTCTGCCGGAGCGGCCCGGTGATGCTGCGGATGACGAGCACGGAGAGGAGAGCCGCGCCGGCGAGCACGAGCAGGGTCACCAGGCCGAAGAGGTTGCGGGCGGTCACCGCCGAGCCACGCAGCTGGGTGGCCCGTGCCAGGATCGCCTGCGCCTGCGCGTCCTCGACCTGCTTCAGCAGGTTGATCTTGGCGGTGATCTTCGTGTACCAGTCGGCCGAGTCGATCCCGAACTTGCCCTCCCCCGCCTTGTCGAGGGCGACCTGCTCCATCTGCTTGACCTGGTCGACGACCGGCGCAGCCAGCCGAGCCTCGTACAGGGCGAGGATCTCGGGTTTGGCCGACTTGGAGAACACCCGGAGGAACGACTCCTGCGCGGAGATCGCCGCCGACACGGTCAGGAACTGGCCCGGGGCGAACCGCCCGGTGCCGAAGACGTTCGCGAGCTGGGCGCGCTCGACGCCAACCTTCTCCTTCGCCAGGTCGAAGGTGTAGTAGGCGCTGGTCATCTGCGACAGCTCGGCGTTGGTGTTGGCCGACGCCAGCGCACCGATGGTGTCCAGCAGGGTCGCGTTGGAGGTGGTGAAGTAGGCGGTGACCTCCTTCGGCGGCACCGACAGGGCCGATGCCTTCTGCCGTGCGGCCGAGAGCCCGTCGAGCGCGCTCACGGCGGGTTGCAGCCGCCGAGTCACGGCTGTGGGCAGCTCGTCGCGGTGCTTGTCGACGAAGCTGCGGTACTCCTTCAGCCGCGTGTCGGTCTTCACCCGCTGCGCGTCCACCTCGGGTCCGAACTTGCTGCCCTTGGAGGCCATGAAGACCGCGGTGGCGCCCCGTTCCCGCTGCATCTCGTGCACCAGGTTGCCGGTGCGCACCGACAGGTCCACCAGCTGAAGGATCCCGGCGGCCTCGCTGGCCTGCCCGTTGCGTTCGAGGACGGTCGCGCCCGAGAAGTACGTCAGCCCCACCAACGGCACCAACAGCACCAACATCAGCTTGGTGCGCAGGCCTAGACGACCCAGATATCCGCTCACGTGTCCTCCGCTCGCAACCCTTTCGAGCCCCATCGTCGGCCGGGTGTCGGGGCTGAGAACTATGCCGCGACGATCCCTTCGTACGGGGCGGGGGCGGGTGGCGCTCAGGAGGAGTGCGCGTCACGCCAGGCCTGCCACACCCGCGGAGCCAGCCGCCCGCGCAGCGCGACCTCCAGGCCAGCCTCCCGGGCCCACCGACGTACCTCGGTGGGTGACGGCTCTGGCGCGTCCGGAGCGATCTCCAGCCCGCCCAGCTGGGGCAGCCTGAGGCGTTCGAGCGCGGCCGCCTCGCTGGCGGCCCACACGTGGGCGGCGGCGAGCCACCGGTACACGTACTCCTCGGCCAGCTGCCGGGTCTCGCAGTAGACGATCGCCACGTTCGGCCAGCGGACCGCCAGCTCGGCGAGCCCGTCGGCGACCAGCGCCGGACGAACCCGCCCGAGTGTGAAGATCTGCGAGTACCGGTCCTCGACGACCACCACCGCCCGCGGCAACGCCGCCAGCTCGCCCAACGCGTACCGCAACGTCCCACCGGTCAGGCTGGAGACCAGGTCGGCCAACGACTTGCGCTCCACCGCCGCCACCAGCCGCCCGTCGACGGCGACGCCGTAGTCGCCGCACGGGAGGGCACGCCGGACCAGGGTGACCGGCTTGCCGGCGAAACGGTAGCCGTACCGCTCCCGTGCGTCGGCGATCACCGTCAGCTCCGGCAGGCCGGCGGCACGGGCGGTCGGGGTGCGCACATCCGGGCGGGCCTGCCGGCGCGTGCGTGGCGACTGCCAGAACACCGCCTCGCGCCCGCGCGCGGTGGTGAACACCAGCTGCGACCGGTTCTCCCTGGCCCGGTCCAGCACGAGATCGATCGCCGCACCCCGGCGTACGCAGGCGCGCACCGCCACCCGCTCGACCAGGTCCGGATCATCCGGCCACTCCTCCAGACCGACCGGATAGCAGTACAGCGCGTTCGTCCGCGGCCAGGTGCCCGCGGTCCGGAACACCAGCCCGCCGCCCAGCGGCACCCGCAGCAGGTACGGTAACCGCGACCCGGGATCGGGGTTGCGGGCGATGAGCAGCTCCACGATGAGACAGTGTGCCCGCCCGACGTCACCGCGGCTTGACGGCCCGCACGATCGCCGACGCGGCATGCGGATGAACGCGGTGGGTCTCCCTGATCTCGACGTCGGCGAACCCGGCGTCGCGCAGCGCCCGCTCGTACTCGGTGCGGGGCAGGGCTCCGGCGACGCACCCGGTCCAGGCGACCAGGTCCGCCCGGGTCGACTCGTCCATCCCGACATCGGCAATGATGTCGGACACCGCAAACCGGCCGCCCGGACGCAGTACCCGAGCCGCCTCGCGAAGCACGACCCGCTTGTCGGCGGCGAGGTTGATGACACAGTTGGAGATGACGACGTCGACGCTGGCGTCGGGCAACGGAATGTCCTCAAGGTAACCCTGCCGGAACTCGACGTTCGCCACACCGGCCTCGGCCGCGTTCCGGCGAGCGAGGGCGATCATCTCCTCGGTCATGTCCAGGCCGATCGCCCGGCCTGTCGGGCCGACCCGGCGGGCGGAGAGGAGGACGTCAGCGCCGCCGCCAGAACCGAGGTCCAGCACCGTCTCACCGGAACGCAGATCGGCGACGCTGGTCGGGACGCCGCACCCAAGGGATGCCTGCACCGCGGCGCCGGGCACCTCGGCCGCGGTCGCGTCGTCGTACAGTGCGGCACCGAAGACGGCAACCCCAGGGTCGGACACCCCGCCACCGCCGCCGCCGGTGGGTCCGCATCCGGTGGTCGCGGTCGCTGCGGCTGCGTAACGCTGCCGGACCAGCTCACGGATGGCGTCCGGGTCGTTCCCGGGGTTCGGGCCGTCGAGTACACGGTCGGTCATCGTGTGTCCTCTCTACGCCGCGCTCGCGCCTGGTCGCTGCTGCGGACTGGCCGTCGGCGCCCGTCAGAAATCGACGATCATCGATCTCCGCCCTATCCTCACCAAGACATTGACAACTGTCAATGATTGACGTCCGTCGGTCTCGCGGGATACTGGGAGCCATGCCGAAGCTGTTGCCCGTGGTCAGGTCCGTGCCGGACACCACGGCCTGCTATGCCCTGCTCGCGCGGGCACCACTGTCGCTCGGGCAGGCCCACGAGCTGGCGACCCGGCTGAAGGCGATCGCCGATCCGGTCCGGCTGCGGCTGATCTCGCTGCTCCTGGCGAGCAGCGACCTGAAGGCATGCACCTGCGACCTGACCGGACCCCTCGGGCTGAGCCAACCCACCGTGACCCACCACCTGAGGAGGCTGCTCGACGCGGGCCTGGTCACTGCTGAGCGGCGGGGCGTCTGGACGCATTACCGCGTGGTACCCGACGCGCTCGCTGCCGTCGCGGCGGTGCTCTCTCCCGGACCGCCGACGAGCGAGCGCCGTGATGCCTAGCGCAGCGGTGGCTGCGATGCGCGGCCGCAGCTTCCGAGCTCCACGTAGTGCCGCAGCCGAGCCTCGTAGACGACGAGGCTCCTCCCGCTGACCGGCACGATCAGGCCCAGCTCGCGGAAGCGCTTGAGAAAATGGCCGATCCTGGATCGGGTGGTGCCGACCATCTCGGACAGCTCCTGGTGAGTGATCCGTAGGTCAATACGGAGCCGGCCACCGATCCGGGTGCCGAGCCGGCGCGCGAGCCGCAGCAAGGTCGCGGCCAGCCGCCACTCGGAGTCGGCCGTCACAAGGCTGGTGATAATCTCCTGACGCTCCCGTAGGCGCCACAGCAGATATTGCGCCCAAAGATACACGCAGTCGACCTCGACCATGTGGTCGAGTAGAGGGTCGAAGGCAAGATGGATCACGGTCGACGGCATCATGGCGATTGCTGTCTCCGCCCGGGTCTGGTTCGCCAGCGACGACTCCCCCACAATTCCACCGGAGACACAGATATCGAGCAGGCAGTCCTTTCCCGCCGTCGAATGCGCCACGGTCTTGACGGCGCCCGACTCGACGAAGAAGAGGCTGTAGGCGTGTTCACCGCTGGTGTAGAGGATCTCGTTCCGATCGAGTCCGACCTGCGTGACCGGCACCCGTCCGGACCGGATGAACGATCTCAGGATTCCGGCGACCTCGCCGGTGGCATCGCCATCCTGATCCCGGCCTACGCCGTAGGAGACACAACCGCACGCGCCGCCGCGCTGCGGTGCGAAGCAGGTACATTGCCACGTCTTCGCGAACACGGCGCCCCCTCGTCTCAAGACTTTCCGCGGACACGCACGCGCCGACCATAGTAGCCGACGAGCACAGAATGAGATGTGAAGTTGACGTCAATGCCTGAACTGTCCTTCGTTGGCGGACCATCACCTTTCGGCCGCTGGCATGCACCGACTTGCGAACTAATAATGCATTCTCGGTCTCTCGCGCCTGTCATCGCGTAGCCCGGAGCTCAGGGCGGGACGATGCCGATCGTGAAACGGATCCGCTCGGTGACCCGGGTCGTGCCGTCACGGTGCCGGTGGCCGGCCAGCCAGCTGGCCGCCTCGGCCCGGACCCGCCGCCGGTCCGGCTCCGACAGGAGCTGCCAGATCGCCCGCTGCCCGTGCGATCGTGACCACGCGTACCACTGGTCCACGCTGCCGAACCTCACCTCGATGTCCGCGTGCTCGCTGCGCACCTGCCCGAACCCGGCCGCGGTGACCATCCGCGCCACGTCGTCAGACCCGAACCCGGCGCCACCACCGAAGGCCGGCTCCGGCAGGTACGGCAGGAAGAGATCGTCGAGCAGGCCACCCCGGGTCCGGGTGAACGTCGAGACCCCGACCCGGCCGCCGGGCACCAGCAGCCGGCGCCACGCCCGCAGGGCGGCCACCGGCGCCGGGAGGAAGAACAGCACGAACGAGGCGACTGCCAGGTCGTAGCTCGCCGGTGGCAGGCTCGGTGTGCCGGCGTCCATGAGCAGGACCTCGACCTGCGGCCGGCCCTGCGCCGCGGCGTCGGCGGTGGTCGCCGCGACCATCCGCCGCGACAGGTCCACCGCGGTGACCCTGCCCGCCGGTCCCACCGCGTCGGCGAGGGCGAAGGTGGCCGCGCCGCGCCCGCACCCCAGGTCGAGCGCACGCTCCCCGGCCTCCGGCGCCAACCGGGCCACCAGCTCCCGCGCGATCGGGGTGAACCACGCGACGCCAACGTTGTCATAGCACTCGGCGACCTCGTCGAACACCTCGGCAATCCGGCGGCTGCGCTCGGCAGCCGGGAGCGGACCCGCCCCCGGCTGCCGAGCCACGCCGGTCACCCGGCTCCCTGCCCGGTAGGACCCGCTGAGCTCTGGACGGCGCGGGGCGGCGAGTAGCGCACCCGCTCCGGCCGGACGCGGACCACGACCCGCTGGATCGGCGCCCGGACCGCGTGCGGACGGCCGCGGTAGCGCATGGACAGGTGATCCAGATGGGTCGCGGCGCCGGCCGTACTGGTGTCGACCAGCCGCCCCTCGACGTGGAGGCTCCGGTAGCTGTCCTGCGGATCAAGTATCAGCAGGGTCACCGACCGGTCCCGCTCGACCTGCGCCAGCCAATGCGCGCCGCGGTGCCCGTTCAACCAGAACAGGCCGTCCCGGTATTCGAACCACACCGGCGTCAGCTTGGCGGTGCCACCCTTCCGGACCGTACCGACGATCGCCGGAACCGCCTCGGCGAGCAGGGACTCAGCCTCAGCACTGATCTCCGCGTGCGGAGCTCCGCATTCCATACGCCACGTCCACCGCCCCGGCCCGCGACCGTCACGCCCACCAGTCTCGGACGCCACCCTCATCACAGCCGAACTGCCGCCAGATCATGCCGTCCTTGATCACGTAGGCACCGAAGGCGACCACCTCCTCGCCCTTGACCCTCATCGTGGTGCGAGTCATGATCATGTCCTCGTTGTGAACGTACTCGTTCACCGTCACGAACTCCGGACTGAGGCTCTGGTACTTCGTCAGGAGCTCCCGCGACGCCTGCCGGCCCCGGATCGGCCCCTGGAACTGCATCGACACGATGTCGGGGTGGTAGGTCTCCATGAGGGAGTCGAAGTCCTTGGTCATCAGTGCCTGGATCTGCCTGGCGAACACGGGGTGCAGTTCGGGCATCTCGCTCACGGGTGCCTCCTGGCCGGTCAGGGTGTGGCTCCCGGTGGCCACGGCGACCACTGTGGTAAATGGCACCCCGCCGGGTCTGCTCAAGATGACGCAGACACTCGACCGGCCCTGGTGGACCGCACGATCTCGCCCCGTGACATACGTCGGGTCCAGCCTTGGTCGCATCGCCCGCCGCTCACAACTGAGCAGACCGCGGCCGCGCCGGCGGCACAGTGTGTACAGCGCGTCCCGACCCGCGACGAAAGGACAGCGCGCATGCCGACGCCCGCCGCCAGCCTGGTGTTACGGACCGCGGCCAGCGACGAGCTGGTGCTGACCGCGGACTTCGCTGCGACGGGGCGAACGACCGCGACATTCCACGACCTGGTCGAACGGTTGGCAACCGAGGTCAACATCTGGGAGACGGCTCCCGCGCCGTACGGCACCGAACAGGGCATGACCGGCCACGACCAGGTGGACCGGTGGGCACGCGACCTGAAGGACAGCGGGTTGCGGGTGCGTGCGGTGATCGGTTTCTGCGGCGGTGGGGTGTACGCCGCCGCGCTGGCCGAGCGCGCCAGCCGCTGGCAGGCCGAACCGCGGCTGGTCCTGCTCGATCCGGGCGTGGTCAAGCCGTACATGCAGGTCGAGCACGTCCAGGGCTGGCTCACCCGGCTGACGCCTGCGTTCGCCGAGGAGGACGCCGGGCACGCCCGCCGCGCCCTGCTGGACATCGCGACCACCTCCCCGGGGCCGCTGGAGCTGGCCCGCCGGCTCGGCGGCTACGTTCGCGAGGTCCTGCAACCGGCGCTCGGCCGGACCGGACATTCCGGGCAGGCCGCCAGCGACCTCGCCGACCTGGTCATCGGGTACCTGCACTGGCTGGCGGGCGCCGCCCAGCTCGACCCACGCCCGAGGTGGCGGGAGGCCCCGGCACTGAACTCGGCCACACCGGGATTCGGGCTGCACCTGCTTCCGGCGGCCGACCGAGCCGGGCTGGTACGCGCGGTGACGTTCTACGACGTGCCGCACTCCGATCTCATGCGTCACGACCAGGTCGCACGGGCTGTCGACGCGCTGCTGGCCCGACCCGTCGACGCCCCCGTCCCCGTCCCGAGAAGGGTGCTGTGATGACCGTCAGCGAAACCGTACGGCGCATCCTCGTCGACGACATCTTCGTGGAGGTCCCGGTCGAGTCGATGAACGACGACGACAGCCTCCGGGACGTCTTCGGCCTGGACTCCCTCGGCTTCGTCGAACTGCGGGTGCAGTGCCAGCAGGCCTTCGATGTCAAGATCACCAATGACGACTTCACCCCGGACAACTTCGCCACGATCCGGTCCGTGCGCGAGCTGGTGGAGCGGCTGCTGGCGGGCAGCGCCCACCCGGCAGCGCCGGCCGAGCGGGCCTAGCCGCGACGCCGGTGGGAACCCTGGGAACCCTCGGCCCGCCGGACGACGTCGTGATCACCGGCGTGGCCTGGGCGACGCCGCTGGGCACCGGTCTTGACCAGGTGTGGCGCCGGCTGGTCGCCGGTGAGCGGGGACTGCGCACCCTGCCCGCACCACATCCGCTGAGCTGCGACCTCGCCGGCGTGGCCGGGTCGGTCGATCCCAGCCTGCCGCCCACCGACCGGCTGGTCGCGCTGACCACCGACACCCTCACCCGAGCCTGCCGGGATGCCGGCCTGGCCCCCGACGATCCCGACACCAGGCTCGTGCTCGGCACCAGCTTCGGCGCGGTGCTGGATGACGCCCGTGCGGACCCGCTGGACACCTGGGCCCGCACCGCGGCCGGCGTACTCGGCCACCCGCACCCCCCGGTCTGCGTGAGCACCGCCTGCTCCGCCGGATCCGACGCGCTGGCCGTGGCGGCCGAGCTGGTACGCGCCGGCGCCACCCCGATCGCGGTCGCCGGTGGTGCCGACACCGTCACCCTCGCCAAGAGGCTGGGGCACAGCGCGCTCGGCACGATGAGCTCGCGGGCGGCACGCCCCTTCGACGCCGAGCACGACGGGATGACCCTGGGCGAAGGCGCGGCGTTCCTCGTGCTGGAGTCGGCCGCCTCCGCCCGCCGGCGTGGCGCCACCGTCCGCGCCAGGCTGTGCGGGGCCGGTGCGGCCAACGAGGCCGCGGGCCTGACCGCCCCGGACGAGACGGCAGACGGCCTGGTCCTCGCGGTACGCCGGTGCCTGGCAGCGGCCGGCCGGGAGGCCAGCGAGGTCGGCGTGATCAGCGCACACGCGACCGGCACCGCCCGCAACGACGCGGTGGAGTGCCGGGGTCTGGGCCGACTGTTCGGGGCGGTGCCGCAACCACCGGTCGTGTTCGGCACCAAGGGCGCGCTGGGGCACAGTCTGGGGGCGACCGGCGCGATCGAGGCGGTGAGCGTGGTGCTCGCGCTCGCCGCGCGGGTGGCGCCCCCGACGGCCGGTCTTGGGTCACCGATGCCCGGATTCCCGCTGCCGCTGACGGTCGGCGGGCCGCTGCCGATCCACGGCCGGCTCGGCCTGTCGCTGACGCTCGGCTTCGGTGGCTTCACGACCTGCCTGCTCCTCGAAGGACCAGGGTGACCACGATGAGGGGTGACCACGATGACGGGTGAGGTGGCGGCCGGTGAGGTGGCGCGGGTCGTGGGTTTCGCACGGCGGGAGGTGACCGATCCAGGCGCGCTGTCCCGCAACGCGCCGGCGTTCTACGCCGATCCGGCCGCCTGGCTGGTCGCCGCCGCCCTCGACGGCGCGCTGGAGTCCGGTCAGGTCACCCTGCCCGACCCTGCCGATGACGTCGCGATGCTGGTCGCCGGCAGCGTGGGTACCACCCGCACCATCGACGCGCTGCGGCAGGGGGCCGCCCGCGGGGTGATCTCGCCGCTGCGCTTCGCCGGCGGCAACCCGGCCGTCCTCGCCGGCCTGAGCTGCCTCACCCGCCGGCTGCGCGGCCCCAGCCTGCTGCTGGCCATGGACCCCTGGGACGCGGTGCCGGTCGCCGCCACGGTGGCGGTGTCATGGCTGGTCGCCGGTCACGCCAGTCACGTGGTGGTCGCCACCCACCACGTGATCGGTGGGCGGGAGTCGGTGCGGTGCGTGGTGCTCGCCGCGGCCGCCTGCGCGCAGGACCGGATTGTGCCGCACGCGGTCCGCCAGCTGCTGCTGCACCAGCTCCGGCGGCTGCTGCTACCCGATCCGAGGCAGGTCACCGGATGAGCCTCTGCCACCGGGGACCCGACCCGGCCGGACCGCACGGGTTGCCGTTTCACCCGGAGCTGGTCGACGCCCTGCTGGCCCGCTCGACCGACGCCGACCGGCCGGGCCCGGTGGACCCGGTGGACCCGGTGGGTCTGCCACCGGTCGTCGAGACCGCCGCTGGCTGGGGCGCACTCGGCGTGCCGCCCGGCTCCCCGATCGTTCTCGCCATGCCCAACGGGCTGCGGATGCTGCACCACTACTTCGCCGCGCTGCTCGCCGGGCTGGTGCCGATGCCGGTCTCCGCCGCGACACCGGCGCTGCGGGTGCGGACGCTGGCGGCGCGTTTCGGCGCCGCCGCCGTCATGGGCCAGCGGGCCGATCCCGGCCGGCTCGGCGGTGGGCATCTGACGTCGCTGGCCGGCGTCCCGGCCCTGCTGCGGCGACCGCCGGACCCAGCCGGCTACCCGGCCGGCTACCCACCCGGCACCACGCTGCTGCTCACCTCCGGCACGTCCGGTCCGTTCAGCGCCTGCCTGCACCCGGTGGCGTCGCTGGTCCGCAACGCCCGCCGGCACGCCGAGTCCGTCGGCCTGCGGGCCGGCGACTCGATCCTGGTCAGCCTCCCCCTGCACTACAGCTTCGCACTGGTCGCCCAGGCGATGGCGGCGCTGGTCACCGGCGGTCGGCTGATCCTGTCGGGACCACCGTTCACCCCGGCCGGCTACCTGGCCAGGCTCACCGAACATCGGGTGACCTCCTCCTCGCTGACGCCCCCGCTCACCCGGCTGCTGCTGGCCGGCACCGACCGGCTACCGCGCGGCCTGCGGATGCTGACCGTCGGCGGGGACGCCAGCCGGCCGGCGGAGGTCGCCGCCCTGCTCGCCAGGCACCGCTGGCTCGAGCTCTACCTCACCTACGGGCTCACCGAGGCCGGGCCACGGGTGTCCACCCTGGCCGCGCACGCCGAGCCGGCCCGCCGGCACGCGTCGGTCGGCGCGCCGCTCCGGGGCGTGTCGGCCGCGCTGCGTGCCACGCCCGGCACCGGGGACGGCGCGGGCGAGCTGCTGGTGCGCACCGACACCGCGATGCTGCGCCGGGTCGGCATGAGCGCGGGTGACGGGCCGGCGGACCGGAACCTGGTCGCTCCTGGCGTCCTCGCCACCGGTGACCTGTTCCGCATCGACGAGGACGGGTACCTGTTCTTCCAGTCGCGGATCTCCGACTTCGTCGTGCTCGGTGGCGAGAAGGTGTGCCTGGCCGCCGTTCGCCGGTTCGTCCAGGACCAACCCGGGGTGGTCTCGTGCGCCACCCGGGTCGGTGCGGGCGACGGCGGCACCACCCACTATGACCTGGATGTCACGGTGACCGGTGACCCGGGCGCTGCCGGCCGGCAGCTCCACGCGGCAATGGGTGGCTTCCTGCTCGCCGCGGAGCGACCCCGGTCCGTGCGGGTCGAGCACGTCGACGCGCTGACCACTCACAAGTGAGCGGCGGCCAGCGCGGCCAACCGCCGCACCGTGTTCCAGTTCCGGGTGGTCGCCGTCAGCTGCAGCCGCTTCTCCCACAGGTCCTGGGTCAGTGCCGTCATCCGCACCCCGGCGGGGCACCACAGGTAGATCTCCCGGCCCCGCACGGCGTACTCGACGCCCAGGAAGCCCTCGGGTGTCACCGCGCGTACCCGGTCGGGCTCCGGAGCGTGCGAGCAGAACGCGACGAGGTACCGCTGCGGATCGGCCTCGCGGCCGGCGAGCGGGCTGCGCGCGACGGTCTCGGCCAACGCCCCGGCCGAGCGCACGACCACCGCGACGGTCAGGCCGAGCCGCTCGGTGATCGCCCGTTCGAGCCTTTCCCGGAGCGGATCGACCTCGGCCGGGGCGGCGCCGAAGAGAACGTTGCCGCTCTGCAGGAAGGTCCGTGCCGCCGGCAGGCCGACGGCGGCGAACACCTCCCGCAGCTGGCCCATGGTCATTCGCTGGCTGCGGCCGGTGTTGATGCCGCGCAGCAGGGCCACCTGCGTGGTGGCGGGTGGCTCGGTCGGGACAGTGTGGGCACCGGTCATCCGGACCTCTCCTGGGGGCGGTCGAGGCAACGCCACAGATCCTGCCGAACACACGCCACCACGTCCGGTCGGCCACCCCGCAGGTAGAAGTGACCACCGTCGAACAGGCGCAGGGCGAACTCGCCGGAGGTCGCCTCGTGCCACTCCACCAGCTCCCCGGGGTCGACCTCAGGGTCGTCCCGCCCCGCGTAGGCGATCACCGGGCACCGCAGCAGCGGGCCGGCTCCCACCTGGTAGGACTCGTTGATCTCGAAGTCGGCGCGCAGCGCCGGCAGCAGCATCCGCACCAGCTGCGGCTCGGCGAGCACCTCCGGCGGAGTTCCACCCAGCTCACCGATGGCGGCCAGGAACTGCATGTCCGGCAGCGCCGAGTACCGTCGGCGCAGCCGCGGGGCGCGGGGCGACCGCCGGCCGGACACCAGCAGGCACCTCGGCGCCGGGGCGCCGCCGGTGACCAGCCGCCGGGCCACCTCGAAGGCCACGATCGCGCCGAGGCTGTGCCCCAGCAGCGCGTACGGCCGGTCCAACAACGGCTCCAGCGCCTCGCACACGGGACCGAGCAGCTGCTCGACCCGCCGGTAGGGCGCCTCCCGCACCCGAGCCTCCCGGCCGGGCAGCACGATCGTCCGTACGTCCAGCTCCGGGGCGAGCCGCTGCCGCCAGGGCCGGAAGAACGCCGCCCCGCCGCCCGCGTGCGGGAAGCAGAACAGCCGGAGCTCCGCCTCCTCGGCCCGCACCCCCGCGTCCCCACCGAACCAGCCCGCGGTCACCGCCGAGCCGCCGACGGCCGGCCCCGGCCGGTCGTGCTGGTGAGGACCACGCTGGTGTTGAAGCCGCCGAAGCCAAACCCGTTGGACACCGCCACCCGCACCTCTGCCGGCTCGGCCCGGCGGCCGACCAGGCGCAGGTCCGGCGCGATCGACTCGTCGAGGTTGGGGTTGGCGTGCACGAACCCGCCGCGCATCTGGACCACGGCGGCGATCGCCTCGACGACGCCAGCCGCGCACAGGCAGTGGCCGATCAGGGCCTTCGTCGAGTTGATCCACGGTCCCGGCCGGTCCGGGCCGAACACCGCGCGCAACGCGGCGGCCTCCACATCGTCGCCCAGCGGCGACCCGGTGCCGTGGGCGTTGACGTAGTCCACCTCCGCGGGGATCAGCTCGGCCCGGCGCAACGCCTCGGTCATCACCCCGACCTCGCCCCGTAGGTCCGGTTCGGGCAGGCTGGTGCCGGCCAGCCGGGCGGCGTACCCGGCCACCCGCGCCAGCGGCTCGGCGCCGCGCCTGGCGGCCGAGCCGGCCGACTCCAGCACCAGGCAGCCGGCCGCCTCCCCGGGAACGAACCCCTCCCGGCGGGTGTCGAACGGGCGGCACCGCTGCTGCGGGCCGTCCGCGCCCGCCGCGCCGGCCATCGCGCCGAGGTTGTGAAACGCCTGCGCCTCCATCGCCGACAACGCGGTCAACGCCCCCACCACGAGGCAGGCGTCGAGCTCCCCACCGGCCACCAGCCGGGCGGCGTTGATGATCGCGACGTTGCCGCTGGCGGAGGCACCACCGACGGTGTACCCCTCCCCCGTGATGCCGAGAATCTGGCTGATCGAGCCCACATGATCGGTGTCCAGGTACCACAGCGCGAACCGGCCAGGCAGGTGCGCTGGACTCGCCTGATAGCCGGCCCGCGCCCGCTCGGCGAGCGCTCCGGTGAGGTTGTGCCCGGCAACCACGATCCCGACCCGCTCACCGGGCAGCTCGGCCCGGTGCAGGCCGGCGGCCAGCCAGGACTCCACCGCCGCGGCGACGCCGGCCTGGATGGCCAGCGGGGAGCGGCCCGCCACCCGCGCCGCGGCGCGCCGCGTCGTCTCGGGCAGCTGCGGCAGTCCCGCCAACCGGCCGGGCAGGTCGAAGCCACGCAGGTCGGCCACCAGCCTGGGACGCATCCCCGGTGCCTCGCCGTCGACGGTGGCCGGGCGCAGCCCGATCCCGCTCACCCCGGCCCGCAGCGCCGCGGCGAAGCCGTCTACGTCCGCACCGGTCGGGCAGACCACACCCAGACCGGTGACCACCACCCCGTCCGGGGCGACCCCGGACCGGGTGGTCATCCGAGGTGGCCGCGCAGCAACCGGGCCAGCGACCCGATGTCGCGCACGTCATGGAACTCCCGCACCGGGACGCTGATCCCCAGGTCGTCCATGGTCATGGTGACGACGTCGGCCCGATCGACGCTGTTGGCGCCGAGCTCCTTGAGTGAGCTGCCGTCGGTCACCTGCGCCGGGTCGAGGTCGGGCAGCACCTCGAGCACCCGGCGCCGCAGTGCCGCCATCACCACATCCTCCATTGCCTGCCGCCTCTCGGTTCGTGGTGGTGCCGGAGGGTGCCGGTGCGCTACACCCACTCGTACCTCCGGTGGTAGTCCTTGGCTCCGGTGTGGGCCAGCAGCGGCCGGCCGGCCCGGCCGCGCTCCAGGATCTTCCGGTAGCCGCCCAGCTCGACGGTCCGGTGCTCGGCCGGCACCAACACGTCCGCGGTGTCGGCGAGCAGCTGGGTGTACTCGGCGAAGGTCAGCTCGTACCGACCCGCCAGGTACGCCGGGATGCCCATCGCCTGCACCGCCCGCGCGGACCCGGCGTCCACGAGGCCGCTGAAGAACTCGGCCGAGCAACCCGAACCGTAGGCGTACAGCCCGACCCGGGCCCCCGCCGAGACGTCGGCGTGCGTGAGCATGCTGGCCAGCGCGAGGTACACCGAGCCGGAGCAGAGGTTGCCCACCATCGCGGGCAGGCGCAGCGACGGTGCGACGCGGCGTTCGAAGTCCGCCGCGACGAGGTCCACCGACGTCCCGGCCTCGCGCAGCATCTTCCGGTGCGCCGCGCGGACCAGCCCGGCGAACGGCGTGTGCATCGCCAGCTGGTCGAAGGTGGTGACGAAGTCGGCGCCGTCGACCCGGTCGCGGTAGCCGGCGAAGCTGCTGGTCAGGCAGTCGAGGTAGGTGAACAGGGACCGGTCGACGTCGGCGATGTCGAACCGCGGGGACGGGCGGGCCGAGTCCAGCGTCTCGTAGCTGTGGCAGCCGAAGGCGCCCAGGTCGAGGGTCAGCACCCGGGGCCGGTCGCTGACCAGCAGGGCCACCGCGCCGTGCCCGGTGGCCGGCTCGGCGAACCCGGCACGGGCGTCGACCAGCGCCACGTCGGTGGCGATCACGAGCGCCTTCGCCCCCGGGGACACGCCGGACGCCAGGTAGCCGGCGGCGAGCTGCACCGCACCGGTGGCCGCATAGCAGGCCTGCTTGACCTCCAGCACCCGGCAGGCGCGGCCGAGCCCGAGGTGGTCATGCACGTAGGAGGCCACCGACTTGCTCAGGTCGACTCCCGACTCGGTGGAGGTCACCAGCAGTTCGATCGCCGCCCGGTCGGTGGGGTCCAGGCCTGCCAGGATCGGGGCGGCGGCGTTCACCGCGTTCGTCACCGGGTCCTCGAAGGGCAACCCGACCGACCGGCTGGTCATCAGCAGGTTGGCCTGCCGGTCCGGGTCGAGCCCCCGCCCGGCGAGCAGCTCACGCACGCCGATGCGGGCCAACCCCGCGTACACGTTGAGCGACTCGATGCCGACGTCCATCCTCATCCCCCCGTCCGGCCCGCCATGACCAGCACGTCGACCAGCGCGTCGATGTCCGGCAGCTCGCTGAACCGGGCCAGCGACACGTCCAGGTCCAGGTGCTCCAGCACGGCGAGGATGATCTCGACCCGGTCCACCGAGTCAGCCCCGAGGTCGCGCAGGTGCCGGTCGCCGCGGAGCTCACCGGGCGGCAGCGCCGGCAGTATCCGGCCGACGACCTCCCGGACCGCCACCGTCACCCGGTCCCGGTCCCGGTCACCGGCCATCCGGTTCACGCCGCACCCCCGGTCAGCAGCTCCAGGGTGCACACCGCGAGGAGGCGGTCACGCTGGCTGTCACGGAGCACGAGGTCGACGAGCTCCCGATCGCCGCCGGCCACCGGCTGCCACCGCCGCAGCACGACCGTGACCACCGACCCGAGGTCGGCGTTGCCCAGGTAGCAGAGCTGCTGGTCGGCCACCACCCGGTCGAGGAAGGACCGGTCGTCCCGACCCAGCCGGCGCCACAGTCGCAGCAGCGCCCAGTCGACGATGGCGAAGTAGGAGGCGAAGTAGAGCAGGCCCACCCCGTTGAGGTCCCGGGACGGGTCCACCTCGTACCGCAGCCGCAGCTCCTCCCGCGCCACCAGCCCGGCACCGTCCGGGTCGAGGAAGGTCAGCTCGGTGCGGGCCCGCTGGCACACCGGCCGCGGCGAGTAACGCTGCGGCAGCTCGGGCAGGTGCCGGTGGGTGAAGTCCGCTGGCGAGGCCCTCAGCAGCTCCTCGTTGGAGTCCTCCCGGCTCCGCGCCACCCACCGGTTGAAGTTCTCCACGTAGAGGCAGCCGTCGTCGGAGCCGGCGTAGAACCGCACCGGATCGATCGCCGTCGGGCGGCGCGGACCGGCGGCCAGGCCGGCCGTCCCGGGCTCGGCGGGCTCCGCCGGGCTGATCCGGTGCAGGGCGAGCACCGACTCGCTGCCGAAGTCGAACAACCCCGAGGTGACGGTCAGCCAGTCGCCGAAGGTCGGGGTACGGAGGTGGAACCGGCGGCTGCCGCGGATCCGGTAGTAGTAGAAGGACAGGTAGGTCGCGGCTCCCCGCCGATCGCGGGCGGCCAGCACGTCCGTACCGCACAGCGCCGACACCGCCGCCCAGGTCCAGTCCCCGATCTGCCCGACCAGCAGGGAGTTGTGCCCGCACATGCCCGGCCAGACCCGTTCGGTGCGGGTGACCGTCGACGGGTCGACCACGACGGGCGCGCCCGCGTCCGGGTGCCGGAAGTGGGTGGCGGTCACCGGCTGTTCCCGGCCGGGTTGAGCGCCCGCGGGGTGCGTTCGGTGAGGAACGGCAGCAGGATCTGGTGCAGCTCCGCCGGATGCGTCAGGCAGGGGAAGTGTCCGGCCCCCGGGATCTCGGCGTACCGGGCATCCGGGATCGCGCCGTGCAGCAGATGCGCGGCCTTGGCCGGGATCACGGTGTCCAGGCCACCCTGCACCACCAGGGTCGGCACCGTGATGTCCGGCAGCCGCTCGATCAGCGTCGGCTGCGCCGCGAAGACGTCGAGGTAGCTCAGGCCGGTCTGCGGGTCCATGCTCTCGCACCGCAGCAGCAGCCCCTCCAGCTCCGCACGCCGGCTCACCGGCCACGCCCCGGCGTCGTGGGCGACCACCCGGTCGAAGTCCTCCCGGGCGACGACCGACAGCCGGTTCACCTCGCCGTGCCGGTTGCCCACCTTGTAGGAGCTGCCGACGAGCACCAGGCTGGCGCACGCCTGCGGATGCCGTAGGGCGAACGCCTGCGCCACCAGCCCACCGAACGACGCACCGAGCACATGGACCGGTCCGCGCACGCCGACCCGCTCCAGCACCCGCCGGTACAGATCGGCGATCCCGTCAAGGGTCAGCTCCGCGGTCGCCGTCGTGGTCCCCACACCGGGGTGGTGCATCGACACCAGCCGGTAGCGGTCGGCCAGCTCGGCGAACTGGCGCGCGAACACGCCGGCGCCGATGTTGAACGGATGCATCAGGACCAGCACCGGTCCGCTGCCGGCGGTGAACACCTCCACCTCACCGTCGGCGACGGCGAGGTGTTGCCGTGCCGTCCGCGGGGCGAGCTCGGTGAGCACCGCCCGGTTGTCGTCGATGGCCCGGTGCCCCTCCCGCATCGCCTGCTCGATGTCGGACGGCAACCCGACCTCCGGGTGGTCACGGCGTGGCCCGGGCACCCCGGCCCGCCACAGTGCGGCGATCCGGTCGGCTGCCGCGCGGACCCGCGCCACCGGCACCCCGACCGGCACCGCCAGCCTGATCCGCCGGCCGGCGGTCACCTCCCCGCCGACCCCCGCCAGGTGCGGGGCGCCCCGCACCCCGGTGCCCTCGTACAGCCACGCCAGGCACGAGGCGACCGGCTCGGCGACGGCGGCGAAGCGCGGCATCCGGTCGACGTCGAGCAGCACGCAGTGCCCGCCGACGGGCCCGACCAGCGGCAGGCCGGCGCGTTCCAGCGCGCTCCACAGCTCCCGCACGGCCGCCATCCGGGTGGCCACCAGCGCCGCCACCGCGTCCCGGTCGGCCAACGCGACCGATATCAGCCGGCGTTCGGCCAGCCCCACCTCCGCTCCGCGCAGCGCGACCCGTTCCCGCAACCGGTCGGCCAGGTCGGCCAACCCGGTGCCGAGCAGACCACCGGCGCGGACCCCGAAGTCCTTCGTCAGGCTGGCCGTCGCCACGTCCGCCTGCACCAGCAGCGACCGGGCCGCGGTCCACAGGTCGGCACCGGCCTGCGCCGGCTCCGCCTCGGCCACGAACGCCGCGTTCTCAAGGACCCGGGTCGCGTCGACCACGAGCGGAACGCCGTGCTCGTGCGCGACCACCCGGACCTGGCGCAGGTTGGCCAGCGAGATGGGCCGGCCACCGTCGGAGTTGCCGCTGAGCTCGACGGCGACGAACGACACCGCGCGCCCCGAGCCAGCCAGCCGCTGGCGCAACGCATCGAGATCGAGATCTCCGGCGAACGGTGAGCCCTCGCCGGGTGCACCGGTCGTGGGAGTGCGGACCTCGGCGAAGCCGCCGTCGGCGAGCGCGAACGACCAGCTCGGGAACAGCCCGTTGTGCACGACCACGCCCGGTGGTCGGGGCCAGCGGGAACACAACAACGCCTCGGCGGCCCGCCCGGAGCCGGTGGGTACCACCACGTCGAACGGTAGCCAGTCCGGCACCGCGACCCCGGCGGTCGGGAGCGCCAGCGCGGCCCGCTCCGTCAGCTCCCGGGTCCGCTCGGCGATCACCGGAAGATCCAGCTCCGCCCAGGAGTCGGTGACCAGGTCGAGGTCACCGTCGGCGGGTGCGAAGACCAGCGGGTTGTGCCCATGGTCGGCCAGCGGGCCGAGCATGCCCGGCACCGCCGAGCCGAGATCCGGGTCGGCGATCATGAGGATGATGTCGGCGAGCGGGGTGCGTTCCTGGTCGGCCCGCTGGAGCAGGTAGATCGGCAGGTTGGTGGGGCGGAACTTGTTCTTGAACCGGAAGTTGCCGGCGCCGAACACGCCCACCGAGTCCAGGTCGGCCAGGTCCTGCTCGATCTCCGGCGCCGCCGTGGCGGAGGTGCCGATCCGCACGCCGAAGCTCGCGCCGAAGCTGAACATCTCGTCACCCTCGCGCCGCAGCCGGTCGAGAATCGACACGATGGCGTACTCCAACCCCCCGCGGGGCATGTCGGTCGGGTAGAACTCCAGGTCCAGCAGGTGACCGGGCTCGGACGGGATCTTCGTCACGATGATCGCGTTGACCAGCTCACCGGACTGGTGGGTCAGGAAGACCCGATGCCGGGGGTCCAGCGTCCCCTCGCCGAGTTCGGCACGCACGACCGCCACGTACGGGTTGACCATCTTCTTGTGGCTGGCCCAGCGGTCGATCATGGTAATGATCTCGGCGTCGGTGCCTCGGTCGGACCCGACGACGTACTCCCCCGTGCCACCGGCACCGGCTCGTTCGAAGTGGCGTACCACGCCGCGCAGCCGGCTCATCGGTCCACCGTCAAGGGTGAAGCCGGCGAGATCGGTCAGCCGCTGAACCGCACCGAACGGCGTGGCCGTCAGTGGGATTTCGCCAGCCGACGCCAGCGGGATCATCGACAGCATGTTCGGCCGCAGACCGACCCGGTCGGCGTACCGCATCCACTCCTCGACCATGACCGGAAAGTCCTCGGCCGACCCGCAGTAACTCCAGGCGAACAGGTCCCGGCCGCGGCAGGAGACGTTGGCGTAGCAACGCCGGTCGGCGCTGAGGAACGCCAGCGGTGCGATGTCGCGGCCGGCAAGGCCGCCTTCCTTGCCATAGCGGGCCGACAGCTCCCCGACCGTTGCCAACAAGTCCGGGTGGGCGGCGAGGTCCCGCTTCCGCACGATCAGCGGTTGGCGATCGGTGCGGGCGGCCCGGTCGGGTGCCGCGTCGGACAGCCCGGGTGGGAAGCCGTCCCGCGCACCCACCGGGACGGCCGACAGCCGTTGCGCAGACTCCACCGGGACGGCCGACAGCCGTCGCGCAGACTCGTCAGCGCCGTGGGTGGCAACCAGGTGGTCGCCGAGGGCGCCCACCGTGGGCTGGTCGAACAGCAGGGTCTTGCGCTGCGCCCCGAACTGGCGCTCCAGCGCGCTGACCACCCGCAGCATGTCGAACGACGTGAAGCCGGCGTCCGCGAACGGCACGGCGGGGTCCACCGGCCGACCGAGGGTGTGTTCCAGGAGCGTGACGAGGTGCCGCTGGACCTTCCCCTCGCCGTCGGGTCGCATCCCGGCCACAGCGGTGGGGAGGTCGGTCGTGGCCGTCGACAGGTGCGTGGCGAGCTGGCGCGCGGTGTCCAGCTCGTAGAGGTCGCTCGCCTGCAGCTCGAGCTGGAAGGCCGCGTTCAGCCGCCGCGCGAGGTCCATCCGAAAGATCGAGTCCAGGCCGAGGTCGGTGAACGAGCGATCGGCGTCAACCTCCGCCTCGGGCAGGGCGAGGATCTCCGCGACCTGCCCGCAGACGAGCGCCGCCAGCCCCGCGGCGTCACCCACCGTCCCCGCGGCGTCACCCACCGTACCGGCAGGGGTTCCGGCCGGCACCGGTCGCAGCACCAGCTTCGGTCGATCGGCACCCGGCGCTGGGGTCGGGGTGAGAGTGGGTTGGTCGGGCACGGTCGCCTCCTTCACGGCGGGTTCGACCGGCGGCTGGTCACGCCCGTCGAACCAGTGGTTCCGGCCGGAGAACGGCACCGGCGGAAGTGGCACCCGGACGGGGACCGGTCCCACCCACCGGGCCGGCCAGCTGACCTCGCCACCGCGCACCCACCGCGCTGCCGCTGCCCCATCGGCGTCGGTGTCGGCAACCACGCGGGCGCCGGACTCGGCAACACCCCGGTGGAGGCCGGTGGCCGCCGACCCGTCGGCTGCGGCACGCAGCGCCGCGACCGCCGCGGGCAGATCCTCCGCGAGCACGGCGATCCGGTATGGACGCGGCGTCCGCCCGACCTGAAGGGTGTACGCCACCCGGGTGATGTCGAGCGACCCCGCGGCCAGGACGTCCGCCATCGCGGCGGCGTAGCGACGCAGCGCCGGTTCGTCGCCTGCCGACAGCGGCAGCACCATCGGCGTCACGGGTGAGCCGCCGGTCGTCGCGGACGGCACGGCGGCGCGTTCCTCGGGGTCGGTCGAGGACAGCACGACGTGCGCGTTGGTACCACCGAAACCAAAGGAGCTCACCCCGGCGACCCGGACGGTGCGGCCCTCCCGGTCGCGGGCACCCGCCCAGTCCCGCAGCCGGTCGTTGACCTGGAAGGGAGTCCCATCCAGCCGAAGGAACGGGTTCAGCCGGGAGAAGTGGATCGAGGGTGGGAGCTGCCCGTGCTGGATCGCCAGCGCCATCTTGATCACCCCGGCGATCCCGGCCGCTGCCTCCAGATGCCCGATGTTGGTCTTCACCGAGCCCAGCGCGATCACGGGCGCGGCCGGTGCGGCGACACCGGCCTCCGCGTAGAGGGTCGCGAACGCCTTCGTCAACCCCTCCACCTCGACCGGGTCACCGAGCCGGGTGGCGGTGCCGTGCGCTTCGATGGCCGTGACCAGCGCCGGGTCCACGCCGGCAGACCGGTAGGCGCGCACCAGCACCTCCGCCTGCGCCCGCGGGTTCGGCGCGGTCAGTGAGGGTGACCGCCCGGCATGGTTGACCGCCGTGGCACGGATCACGGCGTACACGTGGTCCCGGTCGGCCCGGGCCGCCGCCAGCGGCTTGAGGACGACCGCTCCGACGCCTTCACCGCGGACGTAACCGTCGGCGGCGGCGTCGAACGTCTGGCACCGCCCGGTCGGGCTGAGCATGCCGGACTGCGCGAACGCACTGAACAGCCCCGGGCTGAGCAGCACGTTGACCCCACCGGCCACCGCGATCCGGCACTCACCGCCAGCGATCGCGCGCACCGCGCGGTGGATGGCCACCAGGGCGCTGGAGCATGCGGTGTCCACCGCCTCGCTCGGCCCGTGCAGGTCCAGGAGGTGGGAGACCCGGTTGGCCAGGATGGAGTGCGCCACCCCGCTGGCCGTGTGCGGCCGCACCGGCGTGCCGGCGGCCCGCAGCAGGTCGGCGTAGTCGGTCGTCGACACCCCGGCGAACAGTCCGGTATCGGTGCCGGCCAGCGAGTCAGGCCGGTGCCCGCTGTCCTCGATCGCGCGCCACACCGCCTGCAGGAACAGCCGCTGTTGCGGGTCCATCAGGGCGGCCTCCGCGGGTGAGATGCGGAACAGGTCAGCATCGAAGGCGGCGACGTCCGCAACGAACCCGGCCCGCACCGTCGCGGTGTCCGGATGCTCACGCAGCTCCCGCCGGTCCGCCGGCACCGGGGTGACCAGGTCGTCACCGGCGACGAGGTGCCGCCAGAAGGCATCCAGATCGGGCGATCCGGGGAACGTGCCGGCCATCCCCACGATCGCGATCTCCGCCATGGCCTCGCCGGTGGACCGTGGCTGCGGTCGTGGTGGCTCAGCCGGTCGCGGGGCCGGCACCACCACGTCCGGCTCCCCGGGCGCCAGCACGGCGGCCAGGCCGGCCGGATGCTCGGCGAGCAGGTGTTCGACGAACCCGCCGAGGGTGCCGCTCTCGAACAGCACCGTCGGTAGCAGGTCGAGCCCGAACGCCTCGTTGACCTGGGTGATCAGCTCGGTGAGGGAGATGGAGTCGAATCCAGCGTCCAGCAGGTCCTCGTCGAGGTCCACGGCGGCGGCGTCGACCAGCAGGAACCCGGCCGCGATGCCGCTCAGCCGCTCGCGGAGCAGCAGCCGGACCCGGTCCGCGGACACCTGGCTCGTGCCCGCCGGCGGCGCGGGTGGCTGACCGCCGCCCTCCTGTTCTGGCCCGCCCGGGGGCACCACGACGAGCGCGGTACCGGTGCCGGCGACGGCCCGCCGAAGCGCATCCAGACCGACCTCGGTGCTCATCGCGACCATGCCGGATCGGCGTTCCAGGAGCTGGCGGGTGGCGTCATCCATCCGCATCCCCCCGGCGGCCCACAGCGGCCAGCCGATCGCCACGGTCCGGCCGGACCGCTGCCCCCGGATCCGCCGCCGCTCGCGGTCGCGGGCGAACGCGTGCAGGAACGCGTTGGCGGCGGCGTAGTCGACCTGCCCCGCGTTGCCGGTCTCGGCAACCATCGAGGAGAACAGCACGAAGAAGTCCAGGGGGAGCTCGGCGCTCGCCCGATCCAGGGCGACCGCGCCGAGCACCTTGGGGGCGAGCACCTCGCCCGCCTCGGCCCGGGTGCGCCGGACCGCCCGGGCGTCCCGGGTCACCCCAGCGGCGTGCACGATCCCGGCCAGCCTCGGCACCTCGGCCAGGACCTGGCGCAGCTCCGCTTCGCGGGTGACGTCGGCCCGCACGAACCGCACCTCGGTGCCGGTCCGGGCCAGCGCCGCGATGCGGTCAGCGGCGGCCGGGTCGGGCTCCGAGCGGCCGAGGAGCACGACATGCCCGGCGCCCTCCTCGGTGAGCAGCCGGGCGACGTGCAGGCCCAGCCCGCCCGCGCCACCGGTGATGAGGTAGCCGCCGCCGGGCCGGGCCAGCGGGCGTGCCACGGGCACGGTCCGGGCCGCCGCGAGCGCCTTGACCCAGCGCCCGGTGACCTCCCAGCGGACCTCCTGCTCGTCGGGCGCACCGTTGGTCAGCTCGGCCAGCAGTCGCTCCGCCCGACGGCCGGGGTCCTCCCCGGCGTCGGTGAGCTCCACCCGCGCTCCGCTGTACCCGGTGTGCTCCAGGGCGAGGGTGCGCAGCGCCGCGGCGACCGCCTCGAACTGCGGCGCCACGGCACCGCCACGGGTCTGGTGGCTGAACAGCACCCGCAGCGCGCGCCGTGGCTCCTCGCGCAGCAGCGCGGCGCTCAGCTCGACCACGGCGTGCAGGCCGGCGTCCAGATCGGCGGCGAGCTCGTCGTCGGCGCCGACCCCGTCCCGGTCACCCGCCGCGAGCATCACCGCGGCGTCCGGGTGCACTCCCCGGTCCCGCAGGGCGCTCACCAGCCGGGGCCAGTCCTGCGGTGACGTCGGGTTCACGCTCCAGTGATCGGGTCCGATCTCGGTGACGCCGGAGCCCGGGGTGACGAGGATCGTCCGGCCCCCGGCGGCGCGCACCCGGGACCGCCACGCCGCGGCCATGGTGGGGTCGGCGGCAACAGTGAGCACGCAGCTCGCGGCGCGGTACGACGATCCCAGCGCGACGGGGCGCCATACCGGGAAACGCAGCCCAGCCTGGTGCCCCTCGCCCGGCTCTCGCTCCGGCGGGTCGGCGGGCACCGCCGCCGACCGCGGCGGCGAATCGGCGGACGGATCGCTGTCGGCCAGCCAGTACCGGCGGCGGTCGAAGGGCTGGCTGGGGAACGTGACCCGCCGTGGCAGCGGCCGTGGCCAGCGTGCCGGCCAGTCGACCGCGGCGCCCCGGACCCAGCGGCCGGCCACCGCCGGCCAGTCCCCGGTCACGCCGGTGGGAGCGCCCTCCGTCCGGGTCGGTGCGGCGGTGCCGGCCAGCACGCCGTCGACCCACGCCGGTTCCGCCGGGCCGGCCGTTGCGGGCGCGTCGGAAGTCCGGCCGGCCCAGGCCGCGAGCCGCCGGGCAAGTTCGCCGACGTCACTGGCCAGCACGGCCAGGCGTTCGGGCAGCTCCCGCCGACCCATCTGGCTGGACCAGCACAGCTCCGCGAGGACCGCCTCGGGTGCCTGCTGGAGGAACGCCGCGACCCGCTCGGCCAGGCGGGCAAGCCGGGGCCGGTTCCGCGCCGAGAGCACGAACAGCTGCTCGCCGCCGGGGCCGGCCGCGGACGTCGGCCGGTGCTCCGTCGGCTCGACGTGCTCCTCGACGACGTGCTCCTCGACGACGAGGTGCACGTTCGCGCCACCGGCACCGAAGGAGCTGACCCCAGCCAGCCGGGGCAGCTGCCGGCCCGCGGCACCGTTTCGCTGCCCCGGCGCGAACCATTCGGTGAGCCGATCGGGCAGGTACCAACGGTCGGCGTCGAGCGTGATCTTCGGGTTGACGGAGCTCAGCTCGGCGCAGGGTGCCAGCTGGCGGTGCCGCAGCTGCAACAGCACCTTGGTGAGCCCGGCGATGCCGGCGGCGCCCTCCAGGTGGCCGAGGTTGGCCTTCACCGACCCGACCGCGCAGCGGACCCCGTCCGGGTCGCCCGGGCCGAGCGCCCTGGCCAGCGCGGCCAGCTCGATGGGATCCCCCAGCTCGGTGCCGGTGCCGTGCGCCTCGACGTACCCGACGGTCCAGGGTTCGACGCCGGCCCGGCGCAGCGCCTCGGCCACCAGCGTGGCCTGGGCGTTCGGGTTGGGCACCGTGTAGCCGCCGGTCCGGCCACCGGCGTTGGCCAGACCGGCCCGCAGCACCCCCCAGATCGCGTCGCCGTCCGCCTGCGCCTGCGCGAGGGGCTTGAGCAGGACGGCGCCGACGCCCTCACCGGGGACGAACCCGTCGGCGCGGGCGTCGAACACCTTGCACCGGCCGTCGGCGGCGAGCATGTTCAGCCCGCCCAGCGCGGCGAAGTGGGCCGGGTGCAGGATCACGTTGACCCCTCCGGCGATCGCCATCCGGCACTCGCCGCGCCGGATGCTCTCGCAGGCCAGGTGCACGGCGAGCAACGATGAGGAGCACGCCGAGTCGACGGCGAAGCTTGGACCCCGCAGGTCGAGCAGGTAGGACACCCGGTTGGCGATCGACCAGTACGCCGATGTCGCGCCGGACAGCTGGCCCCGTGCCCAGCCGGTCGCCGCGAGCTGACCGTAGGAGCCGTACATGGTGCCCACGAAGACGCCCGTGTCGGGTTCCCGGGTCTGTTCCCCGAGGTACCCGGTCTCCTCCAGGAGCGTCCAGGCGACCTCCAGGAACAGCCGCTCCTGCGGGTCGATGTTGGCTGCCTCGCGGGGCAGGATTCCGAAGAACGCCGGGTCGAACTCGTCGACCCCGTCGAGGAACCCGCCCCAGCGGCCGGCCTGTGCGGGGCCGGCCGGGTCCACCCAGGCCCGCCAGTCCCATCGTGCTGCCGGTACCTCCGTGATCCCGCTGCGGCCCTCGGCGAGCAACCGCCACAGGGATTCCAGGTCGGGGGCTGCCGGGTAGCGCCCACTCACACCGACGACCGCGATCGGCTCCACCGCGCCGGGCCGAGCCGGGCCCCGCAGTACCGGCTGCGGTACCGGCTGCGGTACCGGCTCCGGCTCCGGTGCCGGCTGCGGTGCCGGCGGCGGCGGCGGGTCAACCGGTCGCCGCCGGTCGAGCGTGGCGGCCAGCTGCGTCGAGCAGCTCCGGGTGAGGTGGTCTGCGACGTCGGCGATGGTCAGGTGCTCGAACAGCAACGTCGCCGGCAGCGGCCCGAGGTCCCGTTCGAACCGGGCGACGATGTCGAGGCTGACCAGCGAGTCGACGCCATAGTGGTCGAAGGTGATGGTGTCGTCGAGGGCAGACTCGCGGAAGCGGAGCACCTCGGCGAACACCTCGCGCACATACCCGCAGACCGCATCGGCACGCGGCGGGGCGGGGTCGGGGTCGGGGTCGGGGTCCCGCACCGCCTCGAACAGACACTGCCCGGTGGAGTCCGCGGGTTCGCCGGGCAGGCCCATGGTGCGGATCCCGACGAAACCGGCCCCGGACAGGCACCGGCGCCACTGCACCGGGTCGAGCAGCGGTCCGTACGGCAGCCGCAACGACGGGTCCTCGAACCGCCACCAACCTGGCGTGAGGCCGAAGGTGAGCGCGAGAAACGCGGACGAGCGGGTCACCTCGTTGATCAGCACGATCCCACCCGGCGCCAGCAGGCGCCGCACGTTCTCCAGCGTCGCGGCCATCGATGCGGTCGCGTGCAGCACGTTGGTGGCCAGCACCAGGTCGAACCCCCGCAGCGGGAATCCCTGCGCGGCCGGATCACGCTCGATGTCGAGAGCCGCGAACCGGGTGAACGGGAACCGCGCCGCGAAGGTGTCCTCGCCCCGGCGGAGGAAGGCGGTGGACACGTCGGTGTAGTGGTAGTCCAGCTCCACCCCGGTCGCCGCGCAGGCGGCCAGCACGAACGCCGAGCTGGCGCCGGTGCCGGCACCGACCTCCAGGACCCGCACCGGCCGGCCGGTACCGCTCGCGGCGGCCACCACGGCACGGGCGGCCCGCTCGGCGAGCAGCTCGTGGAAGTGGTCGGCCGACCGCTGCCCCCGGTACACCCGCTCGACCAACTCCGTGGACCCGCCCGGGAACAGCACCTCGGTGGGTGCTCGCCGACCCCGCAGCACCTCGGGCAGGGCATCCAGACTCCGCTGGAGGAGGGCGAGGTGCGGCTCCAGCTCCGGGTAGTCCGTGACCAGCTCGCCAGGGTCCGCGCCGTCGGCTGCCGCCGGCAGCCACCGCACGCCGTCGCCGTCACCGTCACCGTCACCGTCGCCGCCGTCGCCGTCCACGAAGCCCGCGCCCCGCAGCAGCATGAGCACCGACTCCCGCAACCGGCGCTGCCCCGGGTCGGTCTGGCTCACCGCGGGAAGGTCGTGCCGCACCCGGCGGGCCAGCAGGGCTGGCACCTGCCGCTCCAGCTCGGCGAACCCGGCCCGGATCCGGTCCAGGGCCAGCGGTTGGTCCGGTGTCCGCACCGTATGCACCCCGAGGCGGGCCAGGCCCTGCGGCGACGCCGAGACGACAGCTGCTTGCGGAACCTTGTCGCGCAGCAGCCACTCCAGTGCCGCCATGCCCTCCCTCGGGTCGACCGACCCGACCCCGAAGCCCGCCAGGCGGGCTGCGTATCGCTGGTCGGCGACCCGGCCGGCCTCACCCCAGTACCCCCAGTTGACGACCGTGACCGGCAGCCGGCCGCGGTAGCGCAGGCTCAGGGCATAGCTGTCCTCGAAGGTGCTCGCCGCGGCGTAGTTGCCCTGTCCGGCGGCCTGGGTGAAGGAGATCGCCGAGGAGAAGAAGGCGAGGAAGTCGAGCCGTTCGGTGGCCAGCACCTCGCCGAAGACCACGGCGCCGGAGACCTTCGGGGCGAGCACCTCCCGCAGCGCCTGCTCGTCCAGCCGGGAGAGGGTGCGGTCGGCGAGCACCATCGCGGCATGGAACGCGCCGTGCAGCGCGCCGAGCTCCCGCCGTACCGTTCGGACCGCCCGCCGGAACGCGACCGGATCGGTGACGTCGGCGGCGAGGTAGATCGCCTCGGCCCCGTCCCGCCGTAGCTCGTCGAGCAGGCCAGACACCGCGACGTCGGGGGCGCGGCGACCGACCAGGGCGAGCCGAGCCCCCGACGTGCGGGCCAGGTGGCGGCACAGCACCTGACCAATGCCCCCGGCGCCGCCGACCACGAGGTAGGCGCCGCCGGACCGGAACGGCCCCGCGTCCGCCGTACCGGACTCCGGCGCGGCGCCGTCGGGGCGCGGCAACGGCTGGAGCTCGCGGGCCAGCCGCCGGGCACCCCGCCACGCGACGACCGGCCACCGGCACGGCTCCCGCACCAGCCGTTCGGCGAACGCGCGCAGCGCGGCGGCCGAGTCTGGCGCCGCAGCTCCGGGCAGCTCCCCAATGTCGACACAGCCGACCCGCCACCGCGGGTGCTCGGCGGCGATCGAGCCGGCCAGCCCCAGCAGACCGGCAGCGCCCGGTCCGACCGGCTCGTCACCGACCGCCACCGCCGCGGGCACCACCACCGTGAGCGTCCGGGGCAGCCGGGCCGGGTCAGCTTCCGCCAGCGCCCGGGCCACCCGCACCAGGGTCCGGATGGTCGATCCAGCGTCGGTGCCGGCGCGCCCGGCGAGCAGGTACACGACACCGGGCGGCGCGAGGCCGGACAGCCCATCAACGCCATCCGCCAGATCGCCGTCGATGGGCGCGGGGGTCACCCGCACCTGGTCGCCGCGCGCGCGGTGCGCCTCGGCAAGGGCCGCCGCCAGCGCCACCCGATCCGGGGCCGGCAGGATCAGCACCCGGCCGGCCGCTGGCGCGTGCCCCGGCACGGGCTCGCCGCCGTCCGCCAGCTGCGGCGGACCGGTCGCGACGTCCCGCTCCGGTTCGCCCAGCTCCCGCCACACCGGGACGAGCACGCTCAACGCCGGCCGCCCGCCACCGAACGGGCGCAGCGTCAGGCCGGTGAAGCGAACCCGGACCTGACCCCGGATGTCGGCCAGCCACACGGTGTAGCTGGACCGATGCCGGGTCGCGTGCACGTAGCCCCGATCCGGGACGTGGCCGAAGACGTCAAGTGCTTCCAGCGTGAACGGCACCCGAGCCACGCCGTCCCGGCCCGCGCCGGTGAGCACCGCGACGGCCTGCAACGCACCGTCAAGGGCCGCGGGATGCAGCGGGCGATCACCGGTGGGCGCACCGTGCGGCAGGGACAGCTCCGCGAGGACCTCGTCGGTGCCGGACCGGAGCCGGGTGAGGACCCGGAAGGAGTGGCCGTACCGGATGCCGGCCCGCTCGAAGTCCCGGTACACCTCTGCCGCGTCGTGCTCGGTGCGGCATCGGGCGGCGATGGCGGCCACGTCCAGGGTCTCCGGAACCGGTACCGCCGCCGGGGCCATGATCCGACCACGCACGCACACCAGCTCCTCCTCACCGTCGAGGGTGAGGCTCCACGGCAGCCCGCGCTGATCGTCGCCGGCAGCCGCCGGCAGCCGCAGCCGCACCGTGCGCTCCGCGCTGACCTCGACCGGTCGCAACCAGCTCACGGTGGCCAGCCGGCCGGCCTCCAGCCCGCGCTCGCGGGCCAGGCGCACGACGAGTTCCAGGGCGGCCACTCCGGGCAGGATCGGCGTGCCGGCCACCACATGGTCGGCAACCACCCAGTCACCGGGTGCGAGCCGCCACTCCCCCGACGGCTCGGGTGGCGGACCCAGCGGTACTGGCGCCGGTGGACCCGCCGCCATGGCACCAGGCTCAGCGGGTAGGTCCACCCAGCAGCGTTCCCGCGCGTACGGGTAACCGGGCAGGCCGATGCGGCGGCCACCGCGGCCGTGGTACACCCCAGGCCAGTCGACGTCGGCTCCCGCGAGGTAGTCGCGGGCGGTGGCTCGCAGCGACGCGCTCGCCTCACCCGACGGCCCGGCGTTCCCGCCGGCCGGCCGACCGACCGGCAGCGCGCCCCGCTCCTGCTCCCGCAGCAGCTCCACCAGCTCGCTCAGCTCTGCCACGAGGTAGGCGGCCCGGGCCGGCAGATGGGCCCGGCCCACGGCCAGGGTGAAGCCGACGTCGACCAGCGCAGGAGCATCGGACCGGGCCAGCTCGACGGCGAGCCGGCCGGCCAGCCGGCCCAGGCCAGCACGGTCCGGCGCCGCCAGCGGCACGCACACCGCACCGGGTCGATCGACAGTCGGCACCGCTGGGGTGGTCGGCGCTTCGGCGACCACGAGGTGGGCGTTGGTGCCGCTGAACCCGAAGCTGCTCACCGCGGCGACCAGCCGGCCGGTGTCCCCGGGGCGCCACGGCGTCAGCCGGGTCACCGGCCGCAGCGGTCCACCGTCCAGGTCGATGTCCGGGTTGGGCCGGGAGAAGTGGAGTGTCGGGGGAAGTTGCCGATGCCGCAACGCCAGCAACACCTTCAGCAGGCCGGCGATCCCGGCAGCCATCGTCGTGTGCCCGATGTTGCCCTTCACCGACCCCAGGCCGCAGTGACCGGCTGGCAGCCGTTCGGTGGCGAGCACCTGGCGCAACGCCTTCGCCTCGATCGGATCGCCCAGCGGGGTACCGGTGCCGTGCGCCTCGACGTAGGTGAGGTCATCCGGGCGTACGCCGGACCGGCGGTGCACCGCACGAAGCAGCTCGGCCTGGCTGTCGGCACTCGGTGCGGTCAGCCCGTTGGTGTGCCCATCGCTGTTGACGCCGCTGCCGAGGATGACACCGTGCACCCGGTCGCCGTCGGCGAGAGCCCGGTCAAGCCGCTTGAGCACGACCACACCACAGCCCTCGCCCAACACGATCCCGTCGGCCGAGGCGTCAAAGGGGGCAGATGTGCCGGTTGGCGAGAGCATGCCGGTCTTGCTGGTGAGGACGTGCATGCGCGGAGTGAGCATCAGCGCGACCCCGCCGGCCAGGGCAGCGTCGCACTCCCCGGCACGGATGCTCTCGCAGGCCAGGTGCACGGCGACCAGGGAGGAGGAGCAGGCGGTGTCGATGGCCATCGTGGGGCCGCGCAGGTCGAGCAGGTAGCCGATCCGGGCCGCCAGCACCGACCCCGAGTTGCCGAGGAACGCATGCGCCGTGTCGCCCTGCGCCTGCTGCCGGAGCAGGTCGAGGTAGTCACCGGCCGCGCACCCGACGTAGACGCCCCACCGCCGCCGGGTTGCCGGTGCCGCCGCGTGACCGGCGTCCTCCAACGCGTCCCAGGCGATCTCCAGGAAGATCCGCTGCTGCGGGTCCATCGCCGCCGCCTCCAGCGGCGAGACCCGGAAGAACGCGGGGTCGAAGTCCTCGATGTCCGACAGCAGCGCGGCCCACTTGCTGTAGGTCTTTCCCGGCGCCCGACGGTCGGGATCGAAGTGGGTGGCCACGTCCCACCGCCGCGCGGGCACCTCACGGATGCTGTCGTGTCCGGCTGTGAGGTTGGTCCAGAACTCCCCCAGGTTGTCCGCGTCCGGGAACCGGCCGGCCATCCCGATCACGGCGATCGCCTGGGTGCCGGCCGGCTCGCTGTGCGCCGCTGCTGTAGCCGGAGTGACCGGAGTGACCGAGGTGGTGGCCCGAGCCGGCAGTGCGGTCAGCTCGACCAGGTCGACCCGCCCCGCGGCCGGGGGTGCCGGCGGCGGGGCGGCCGGGGGTGGCTCGACGCGGACGGCGGCGGTCGGGGCGATCGCGGCGGCGTGCAGGGTGCGCCGATCGGCCAGCTGTTCCTGGGCGTATGCCACCAGTTGGGTCACCGTCGGGTGGTCGTAGACGGCGACCGAGTCGAGGGCAAGGTCGAAGGCGCGGTTGAGCTCGCGGACCAGCTCGACGGCACCGATGGAGTCCAGCCCCAGGTCGCTGAAACTGGTGGCTGGGTCGATCTCGGAAGGCGTGAGATAGAGCGCCGAGGACAGGACCTGGTGCACGACGGCGCCGATCTCCGCCGCGGCCACGCCTGCCGCGGGACCGCCTGCCGCGGGGGCACCCGGTTGGTTGACGGCCGCCGACCCGGCATCCCCGGCCTGGCCGGCCCGGAAGGCGGCGACCTTCGCGACATGATGGCGGGTGACCGCGGCAGCCTCCGGTCCGAGCACCAGCTCGTGCATCCGGGACTCCCGCTCGATGACCGGTCGCAGCGCCGCCAGCGACCGGTCGGCGAGATCACGCTTGAGCGCCCGGACCGCGTACGGCGACTTGCCCACGATCGACCGGGCCAGCGTCAACGCGGCCGGCAGCACCTCCGCCGCCTCGACGAACAGCACGCCAGCGCCCCGGTCCCGTAGCTCCGCCCCGGTGTACGGCCGTCCGGTGAGAACCATCTCCGTGGCCAGCACGGATCCCAGCCGCAGCGGCAGCACCTGCGTGGCACCCATGCCGGGGGTGAACCCGTAGGAGAGGAAGTTGGCGCTGTACATGCCCTCCAGCGACATCACCACCAGGTCGGCGTACAGGCCGAAGGCCAGACCGCCGCCGGCGGCGTGACCGCGGATCGCGGCGATCACCGGCCGATCGCATCGCTGCAGCCCCTCATAGACGAACGGCGCGTCGGTGAACCGGCTGCCGCCGCCGGCGAGCGTCTCCAGCGCGTCCGGGGTCGCGCCCATGCTGAACACGGACTCGGTGCCGGTGAGCACCACGGCGGCGACGTCGTCGGCCGCGGCGATCTGGTCGAACGCCTCCCGCAACCCGGTCATCAGGCCGGGGGTGAACATGTTTCCCCCGCCCTCGGCGCGCATCGTCACCACCGCGATCCCGCGGTCCAGGACGCGCAGCTCGACCTCCGCGGTCCCGGTCACCCCGGCACCCGATCGTGAGACGGGCGTCGGGGGTGCGGTCGGGACCGGTGCCGGTGCCGGTGCCGGTGCCGGTGCCGGTGCCGGTGGGTGGTTGGCGGCAGGGTCCGCCTCGGTGGGCTCGGTGGGCTCGCCGACCCGACCGGCCGACCGCCACAGCCCGAGCCAGCACCGTTCGGTCTGGAACGGGTACGTGGGCAGGGAACGCCGGCGAGCCGACCGGTTCGCGTCGTGGCACGCCGTCCAGTCAACCTCGCCACCGGCGATCCAATGCGCACCCACCTCGCCGTACCGACCCGAACGGAAGGCCCCGACCGGATCGGCCAGGGCGCCGCTGTGCGCCGCTGGCGGCCCCCAGAGGGCCCGCTCGTCGGCTGGTTCGCCGGCCACGAACCGGCGAAGCCCGGCGCGCAGCTCGGCCACGCTCGCCACCACCAGCGCCAGCCGGACCGGCATCGCCGTACGGCCCACCTGCGCGGTGTAGGTGACATCCGCGAGCTGGTGGGTCCCGACGCCGTCGAGGAACTCCACGAACCGCTGGGCGTAGTCCCGCAACGCCGACTCGGTGCGCGCCGACAACGGGAACAGCCGATCGCCCCCGCCATCCGCTGGGCGGGACGGCTCAGCGGGCGCCTCCTCGATGAGAACGTGGGCGTTCGCCCCGCCGGCGCCGAAGGCGCTCACCCCTGCGCGCCGTGGCCCGCCACCGGGCGGCGCGGGCCACGCCTCGTGCCGGCGCTGCAACCGGACCGGCGAGTCCGCCAGCCTCAGCTCCGGGTTGGGTCGTTCCAGGTGCAGCGAGGGCACCATCTCCCGATGCTGCAGCTGCAGCAGCACCTTGGTCATCCCGGCGATGCCGGCCGCGCTCTCACCGTGCCCGATGTTCGACTTCACCGAGCCGATGGCGCAGCCGCCCGCCGGCACCTCGCTTCCGGCGAAGGCCTGCCGCAGCCCTTCGATCTCGATCGGGTCCCCCAGCGACGTGCCGGTCCCGTGCGCCTCCAGGTACCCCAGCGTCGCCGGGTCCCAGCCCGCGCTGCCCACCGCGGCACGGATCACCGCACCCTGCGCGGTGGGGCTGGGCACTGTGAACCCGCTGGTCCGGCCGGTGTGGTTGACCGCGGTGCCCCGGATCACCCCGTAGATGTGGTCACCGTCCGCGAGTGCCCGCGCCAGCGGCTTGAGCAGGATCGCGCCAACGCCCTCGCCCGGGACGTACCCGCTACCCCCGGCACCGAAGCTCCGGCACTTGCCGTCCACCGACAGGAACTGTCCCTGCGCCAGCTGAAGGTACTTCTGCGGGTGCACGGTGAGGTTCACGCCGCCGGCCAGCGCCATGGTCGACTCACCGGTGCATAAACTTTGTATTGCAAAGTGCACTGCGGTAAGGGACGAGGAGCACGCGGTGTCGATCGCCAGGCTCGGACCGCGCAGATCCAGGCTGTAGGAAACCCGGTTCGCGATCGCGGCATGCATGGCCGCCGGCGCGACCCCGTCGGCCGGATCGACCAGCAGCTGATAGTGGTTCCACATCACGCCGACGAACACGCCCACCGAGCTGTCACTGAGCGCGCGCGGCGGGTACCCGGCGTCCTCGAAGGCGTGCCAGGCCGCCATGAGAAACAGCCGCTCCTGCGGGTCCATCCGCTCGGCGTCCCGCCGGGAGATCCCGAAGAACGCCGGGTCGAACAGGTCGACGCCGGCCAGGAAGCCGCCCCAGCGTCCGTAGGTCCGGCCCGGCGCGTTCCGGTCGGCGTCGAAGTAGCGCTCGTGCTGCCACCGCTCGGCCGGGACCTCACCGACGCAGTCACGCCCGTCCACCAGGTTCTGCCAGAACTGCGCCAGGTCGGGTGCGGCCGGGTACTGCCCGGCCATCCCGATCACCGCGATCGCCGGGTCTGGTTGGTGGCTGCCGGCCGGCGCGGCGGGCAGGACCGCGCCGGCCGGCACGGCGGGCAGGACCGTCCCGATCCGGTCCGGCTGGCCGTAGACCACCGCGACCCGGTGGTCCGGGCCGCCGAGCACCCGATCGAGCACCGCCAACGCGGCCTCGGTGGGCATCGGCCACATGCCGGTGGCGGCCGTGGAGCGGGCGACGACCTCCGCCGGTGGCCGCATCCCGCCGTCCGCCCACAGCGGCCAGGCCACCGCAACGCTCGCCCCACGCCGGTCGGGACGCTCCGCCCGGCGGTCGGCGAACTCGTACTGGAAGGCACTGGCAAAGGCGTAGCTGGCCTGACCGGGGTTGGGCAGCACCGCGGCCAGCGAGGAGAACACGGCGAAGACCGCCAGGTCGTCCCCGGCGGTGGCGTCATCCAGCGCCACCGTTCCGGTCACCTTCGCCGCGCACACCTCCGCGAGCTCCGCCGCACCGGTTCGGAAGAACACCCCGTCCCGGGTCACGCCTGCGCAGTGCAGCACCCCGTCGACGCGGCCGAACGCCGCCCTGGTCGCGGCGGCGGCCAGGGCGGCACCCGACGGCTGGCCGATATCGGCCGCCACGTAGCGCACGTCGCCACCGCGCCGCTGCCAGCCCGCGATCCGCTCCAGTAGCTCCGCCGTGAGTGGGCCACGCCCGGCCAACATGACCTGCGCGCCGGGCCCGGTCACGAGGGCGTCGGTGAGCAGCCCGGCGATTCGGCCTGCCCCACCGGTGATCAGGTACGCGCCGCCCTGCCACCACGGTCGCGTCTCAGGGGCCGTCTCAGGGGCCGTCTCGCCAGCCACCGGCCAACCGCCGGTGGCGGTCCACCGGCCGACCGCCTCCCAGCACCGGATCAGCCGAACGCCCGCCACCCAGCGCGTGTGCGGCCGCGGCCCGGCGTCGGCCAGCTCGGCCCGCACGACGGCGGCCAGCGGCGGACCGGACCCGACCTCGTGGGCGTCACCGACCTCCACCAGACGGCAGCGCAACGCCGGCAGCTCGGCCCCGACCGCGGCCGCCATCGCGCCGAGCGCCGACTCGGCGGCCCCGGCCCGCGGGGCGAGGAACAGGACCCGGACCACACCCGAGGCGCGGTGATCGACCACGGCGGCGCACAGCGCGGTCAGCATCGTCGCGGGCGTGAGAGCCGCCGGGCCGGTCTGGCGCATCACGTGGACGAACGCCCATGCCGCGCCGGACTGCTCGCCGACCCGGCCGGCGGTCAGCTCGGCGAACAGCCGGCCGAGCTGGTCGCGGTCGGTGGGATCGAGCCGGAAGTCGGTTGCGCTGCGACGGACGAACTCCGCGCCCGGCCGCACCGCCACCAGGTCCCAGCCGTCGGCCCGCAGCGCCTCGGTCAGCTCCTGCCCCGCGTCGACGACGACGAGCCGCCGGGGCGCACCCAGGTCGGTGGTGGCCGGGGCGGGCAGCCAGACCGCGCGGTACAGCGCGGCAGCGCCGGACTCTCGGTCGGCGCTGACCGCGATCTCAGTGTCCGCGACTCGATCGCTGACCGCGATCTCAGCGGCGTGCGGGTAGCTCGCCAACACGTGGCGAGCAAGGCTGTCGATGTCGCCGTGCTCGAACAGCAAGGTCGGGTAGATGGTCGCCCGCACCAGCGACTCCAGCTGCTCGCCGAGGCGGAGCAGGGCCACCGAGTCCAGGCCCAGCTCGTAGAAGCCCACATCGGTGGCGACCCGCTCCGGCGGGCAGCCCAGCGCCGCGGCCACCAGCGCCCGCAACCGCTCGCGCACCCGCGACGCCGCGGCAGCCTCCGTCGCCGCGGCAGCCTCCGTCGCTGTGGCAGCCTCTGTCGCTGTGGCAGCCTCTGTCGCTGTGGCAGCCGCAGGGTCCTCGACCTCCTCCTCGATCAGGCGGGTCACCAGGTCGGGGCGGCGGATCCGCTTGCAGGACAGGTCACGGAACTCGGCGAGCACGGCGCCGTCCTCGCCGTGCAGGGTGTAGCCGTTGCGGAGCAGGTCCCCGGTCCGGGCCGGGGTCTCCGGATGCGGCACCCAGGCGTACACCGTCTCGGGCAGCGCCAGTGGCGCCCGGAAGAAGCCGATGTGGAAGGGGATGAACGGTTCGGCACCGACCTGCTCGTCCTGGCCGAACGCGACCAGGGTGGAGCCGTCCAGCAGGCCGGGATGCAGGTGGAAGCGGGACCGCAACCCGGCTCCGACCGGGTCCAGCCGCAACCGGGCCAGCAGTCCGGCTCCGATCCGGAACAGCTCGCCGCGGCAGGTCATCGCCGGGCCGTGGGCGATCCCCTCCCGCCGGGTCCGGGTGTAGAGCGTGCCGAGGTCCCACCGCTCGCTCGCGGCCGCCCGCAGACCCGCGAGGTCCAGCGCCGGCGGCAGCGGCTCGTCGGCGGTGACGATCTCGGCCCGGGCGTGCTCGCGCCACGTCCCCAGCGGCCGCCCGTCCCGCAGCCACCTGCTGTCCACCCGCACCCTGCCCTCGGCGACCACCACCCGCAGCTCCCGCTCGTCCCCCTCCCGGGTCGTGACCGGTTCGGTGAACAGCACGTCGCGCAGCGCCAGGTCGCGGTGCGCGACACCCTGCGCGATCAGGGCGCGGTAGACGACGTCGAGGAAGGCCACCCCGGGCAGCACGGACACCCCGTGCACCCGGTGGTTGGCCATCACGAAGTCGTCGTGGGTCAGCCGGATCCGGCACTCGACCCGATCCTCGATCCCGAGCTGTCGCATCCGTTCCATCCCCTCGCGCGCCTGCGGGAGCGCTCACGCCGTGGGCGCGCTGCCCACCCGGTCCAGGAAGTCCACGAGCATGTCCCGCAGCCGGGGACCAGCGGCGAACACCGAGAGGTGGTCACCGTGCGGTTCCACCCGCAGCTCGCCGTGACGCAGCCGGGCAGCGACCCGATGCGAGCCGGCCGGATGCGCGGTGCGGTCGTCCGCGCTGGTCACCACCAGGCTCGGCTGCTGAACCCGACCAAGCAGCGCGGCCACGTCGGCACCCATGATCGCGCCGGTCAGCGCGCAGTACCGGTAGAAGAGCTCCGCCGCCAGGTACGGGTAGACGACCAGATGCGCCACGTCCTGGGGCACCACGGCCATCGCGGTGGCGCGCAGCGCGGCGTGGATCGCCGTCGCGTCGGACCTGCTGTCCACGGCCATGTCCATCAGCGCCTTGAGGTTGCGCTGATGCTCGGTCTTGGGGCAGTCCGGGCCGAGCTCGTAGTCCCCGTGCCACAGCGACAGTGCGGACACCCGCTGCGGATACTCCGCGGCGGCGTGCAGGGCGAGCACCGCGCCGCCGCACATGCCCATCACGTGCGCCCGCTCGACGCCGTGCCGGTCCATCACGGCGATGAGGTCCTCGGCCTGGGCCGGTACGCCGCGGGCCCGAGTGTCGAAGACCTCCGCCGGCTCCAGCGCACCGAACAGGCCCCGGGTCTCCCAGGTGACCACGTACCGGTCACCGGCCAGGAAGCGCATCCACGCCTCCGCCAGCACCGCCGGCATGCCGCAGGCCGAGGCGATCACCACCGCCGGCCGGTCCGGCTCGCCGGCCGCGTAGGTCCGCAGCGGGGCGCCGTCCCAGCTGCGGACCACGACCGGCGAGCGCCAGCCCTCCATCGTGTCGGCGGCGGTCTCATCGATGACCCGGTCCAGCTCCGCACCAGCGTCCTGGGGGACCCGACCCAGCTCCGGGCGGCGCAGCACCGTGCGCAGCAGGTCGGTGACTAGCCGGCCGTGGGTCTCCCCGGGTGGCGGGCCGGGCGGTTCGGCCGGCGGCGCCAGCGGTACGCCGACCCGCCGGGCGGCGTACATCGCGACCGCCGCCGCGTCCCGGTACCCGGGCGGGGGTACCGGTCGCGGCCCGGGCGGCAACCGGACCGGGTGGCCGGTCTCGGCCAGCGGGCACAGCGAGCGCAGCAGGCGGACGAGCTCGACGACCGCATGGTCCGCCTCGGCCGCGAGCTGAGCACCGGTCTGGGTCATCTCCCTACCTCCGGCAGCCATCGCGTTGGTCTCCTCCGACGGTCAGCGCGTCCGGAACGGGTGCCCGGTGGTGGTGTGCGTCGCGATCCGGTTGGTCGGGTTGTCGTTGGCGCCCGCGACCACGACCGACCCATACCGCTCCAGGCTGACGCTGCCGCCGTACTCGAAGAGCTCGGTGGTGTTCGGGTAGACGTTCACCGACGTCGGTACGTACCGCGCCGCGTACCCCAGCCGCATCTCCTCGGTACTGCCGTCATGCGGCAGGGAGGCGTGCATGAGGGTCGACCAGAAGAGGATCGCCTGCCCGGGGCGCAGCACCATCGGGACGGCCCTGGACTCGTCGACCTCGAAGTCCTCGTCGACCTGGAACTCGCGGTAGTCGTAGCCGAAGAAGCCGCGCTTCGTCCCGTTCTTGCTCTCCTGGTTGATCCGGTCGGGGTTGTAGTGCGCCTGCTTGGTCTCGTCGTAGACCATGCGCTGATGGGTGCCGGGGATGAACTGTAGACACCCGGTGTGCTCGTTGGCCTCGGTGAACGCGGTCCACACCGTGATCGTGCCGCCGAAGTGCACACCGTCGCCGGGCCAGACCAGCTGCGGCCGGCCGGACGGGATGGCGAAGTTGTCGGCCTGGTGCCAGTCGGTTCCCTCGTCCCCCGGGTACTTCGGGAAGAACTCCGTCCGCCAGCACAGGACGTCCGGGCCGAGCACGCTCATCACCCGGTCGACGATCTCGGGCCGGCAGATGTGGTCGGCGAGGAAGGCCGAGTCCAGGTGCCGGTCGTAGTTGGCGATGTTGGTGTTCCCCGACTCCGCCACCGCCACGCTGTAGATGGCGTTGCCGCGGTCCATCAGGCGCAACCGCTCCTGGCGCCACAGCTGCCGCATCTCGTCGACCTCGTACACCGTGAACGGCCCGAAGTAGCCGTCCCGCTGGAAGTCGGCGAGCTGCTGTTCGGTCATGGCGAACTCGCGGGGGCGGACCGTCTGCGACATGTCAGGCTCCTCTGCTGGCTACGGTGGACCGGGACGCCGAGGCCGTGACGTGGCCGGCCAACGCCCGGGCGCTCGCCTCGGTCAGGTCTGCCGGGTGCACCATGACGCCCATCTGCCGGTGCACCTCGGCAAGCACCCGGACGAACGCCAGCGACGTCGCCCCGACATCGAAGAAGTCCTGGTCGGCGGTGAGCCCTGGACGGCCCAGCACCTCACGGACAATCGCCAGGACGGTGTGCTCCACGCTCGACTCGGCATCGTCGGGCGACGACTGCCTGTTGCTGATGGTCATGGCCCGACGCTAAAGGCGGCCCGGACGGCCGGTCTGTTCACTGTTGAGCAGGTCCGCGCCGCTCCCCGGCCCCGGCGCGGACCGGCGGGTCCCCCGACTACCCGGCTCGGCGGTCCTGCGCAGAACTGAGCAGACCCCCGCCGCCGGCTGCCCGACGGTGGTGCGGCGGGACGGGCACCGTCGCCGCACCGATCGCGTCCGCAGAGGGACCACATGGCTGGGAAGGCATACCCCGAGATCACGGCGGCGCAGCTGCTCCCCCGGGTGATCGCGCTGGGCGGCAATCTCTACGCGGCCGCCTTCACGCTGATGAAGCTGGTGCCCGCCCGCTTCATCCTGCGCAAGGCCCTGGAGAGTGGCCGCCTCGGCCCGGACACGGTGCTCGTGGAAACCACCTCCGGCACCTTCGGGTTGGCGCTCGCCATGCAGGCCGCGCTGCTGCGACGGCGGCTGATCCTGGTCAGCGACCCGGTCATCGACGCGAACCTGCGACGCCGGCTGGTCGACCTCGGCGCGGAGGTGGAGATCTGCCCGCGCCCCACACCGGAGGGCGGGTTCCAGGGCGCGCGGCTGGCGCGCCTGGCCGAGCTGCGGGAAACCTACCCGGACCACCTCTGCCCCGAGCAGTACAGCAACCCGGACAACCCAGCGTCGTACTCGATCGTCGCCGACCATCTCACCGACGTGCTCGGAACCGTGGACTGCGTGGTCGGCGCGGTGGGGTCCGGCGGGTCGATGTGCGGCACCGTGCGGGCGCTGCGCACGGCGCACCCGCAGGTGCAGGCGATCGCCGTGGACACCCAGGACAGCGTGCTGTTCGGCCACCCGGACGGTCCCAGGGCGGTCCGGGGACTCGGCAACAGCCTGCTGCCCGCCAACCTCGACCACCAGATCTTCGACCAGGTGCACTGGTGCCCGGCGGGCGACGTCTTCGCCGCCACCCGGCAGCTGCACCGGGACCACGCCCTGTTCCAGGGACCGACCAGCGGCGCCGCGTACGCGGTGGCCCGGTGGTGGGCCGACCGCCACCCCGACGCGCGGTGCGTCGTCCTGCTTCCCGACGAGGGCTACCGGTACGCGGACACCGTCTACAACGACCAGTGGCTGCTCGACAACGGCTACCGGGGCGCCCGCCGCGGTGAACCGGTGCAGGTCCCGGACCCGGCGCACCCCACGGCGGCGTGGAGCTGGTTCAGCTGGGAACGGCGCGGTCTCCGCGAGCTGCTCGGCGCCGACCGGTCCGGGTCGGCCGCGGCTCTGGAAGTCGCGTCGTGACCGGCACGGGGCGGTTGACCGCCACCCTCAGCGAGCACCTCCAGCAGATCGTCTACGGCCGGCCGGCGGCCGGCGAGCTCGCCGAGGAGCTCTCGCTGATCACGACCGTGGACCAGGCGCACCTGGTGATGCTCGCCGAGTGCGGGCTGATCGGCCGCGAGGACGCCGGCCGCCTGCTGCGCCGGATCGCCGAGCTGCGGGCGCAGCGGTTCGCACCGCTGGTCGGTGTGCCGGCCCCGCGGGGCCGGTACCTGGCGTACGAGAACCAGCTGATCGCCTCGCTGGGGCCCGGCACCGGTGGCCGGCTGCACACCGGGCGGTCCCGCAACGACCTCAACGCGACCATCGCGGCGATGCGGCTGCGGGACGCGTCGCTGGATCTGGTCGGCGAGCTGACCCGGCTGCACGCGGTGCTGCTGGCCCGCGCCCGGGCCCACCGGGACGTCGTGATGCCGGTGCACACCCACTACCAGCCGGCGCTGCCGATTACCTACGGCTACTACCTGGTCGGTGTGGCGCTGGCCATCGGGCGGGACACCACCGCCCTCCGGCAGGCGGTCGAGTCCCAGGTCGGCTGCCCGATGGGCGCCGGCGCCGCGGCCGGCACCGAGCTGCCGATCGACCCGGCACGGGTCGCCCGGCTGCTGGGGTTCCCGCGGCCGGCCCCACACGCGCTGGACGCGGTGGCCAGCCGCGACGCCTGCCTGCGGGCCGTGGCCGCCGCCGCCGGCGCAGCCCTGGTGCTCAGCAGGCTGGCTACCGACCTGCAGCTGTGGAGCACCGGTGAGTTCGGGTTCGTGACGTTCCCGGACCGGCTGGTGGGCGGCAGCTCGGCGATGCCGCAGAAGCGCAACGCGTTCCTGCTCGAACACACCCGGGCCAAGGCCGGCGCGGTGATCGGCGCGTGGACGGCCGCGGCGACGATGATGCGCGGCACACCGTTCACCAACGCCATCGAGGTCGGTGGCGAGGCGATGGCCGTGCTGTGGCCCGGGTTCGCCGCCGCCCGCGACGCGGTGCTGCTCAGCCAGGCGCTGGTCCACGGCGCCCAGCCGGCACCGGACCGGATGCGGGCCGCCGCCGAGGACGGGTTCGTCGTCGCCACCGCCCTGGCGAACCGGCTCGTGCAGCGCGGGGTCCCGTTCCGCGCCGCTCACCATCAGGTGGGCGCCGCCGTGCGCCGGGCCGTCGAGCGCGGGCAGTCCCGGCTCGACCCCGCCGATCTGCCCGCCGAGCTCGACGGCGTCGACCCCACACCCCAGGCGGTGGTGCGCCGCCATGTCGCCGGCGGTGGACCCGGTGACTTCGACGCCGTGTTCGCCGCGGCCCGATCCGACCTCGCCGGGCACGCCGGGTGGAGCCGGGACACCCGGCGGCGGCTGTCGGCGGCCACCAGCGAGCTGGCCGCCGCCGTGGCCCGGCTGGCCGGTCCCGGATGACCGGCGGGACCGGCCAGCCGGGCGGGACCGGCCCGTGGCTGGCCCTGGTCGAGAGCAACACCACCGGCACCGGGCGGCAGTTCTGCGCGGCCGCCCGGCAGCGTGGGCTGCGGCCCGTCGTGCTGGCGGCACGACCGGAGCGCTACCCCTACCTGGAGCTGGACGGCGTGGAGTACGAGCAGCTCGACACCGACGACCCGGACCGGGTGCTCGCCGCGTGCCGCCAGCGGTCCGCCGGATCAGGACCCGGCCTGGCCGGGGTGACCTCCAGCTCGGAGTACTTCGTCGCCACCGCCGCCCGCGCCGCGCGGAGGCTCGCGCTGAGCGCACCCGACCCGCACACCCTGCTGCGCTGCCGGGACAAGCGGCGGCAGCGCCAGCTGCTGGCCACGGCCGGCGTCGCGGTGCCGGGGTTCCACGTCGCCCGGCGCGCTGCGGCGGCCGTCCACGCGGCGTGCGGGTTGGGGTTCCCGGTCGTCGTGAAGCCGGTCAGCGGATCCGGATCGGTCGGTGTCCGGCTCTGCCCGGACGCCGAGTCGGTGCACGAGCACAGCACCGACCTGCTCGGCCGCGGTGTCGACGAGCGGGGCCGCCCGGTGCCCAGAGCGGTGCTGGTGGAGGAGTACGTCCCGGGCCCCGAGTACTCGGTGGAGACCTTCGACGGCCGCCCGATCGCGGTGGTGGCCAAACAGCTGGGGCCGCATCCGCACTTCGTCGAGACCGGACATGTCGTGCCCGCCCCCATCTCCTGCGGGGTCACCGAGCACCTCGCCGGAACGGCACGGCGGGCCCTCGCGGCGCTGGGGCTGGCCTGGGGTGCGGCACACACCGAGCTGCGGCTGGGCCGGACCGGACCGGTGGTGATCGAGGTCAACCCGCGCCTGGCCGGCGGGATGATCCCGACACTGGTCCAGCTGGCGACCGGCGCGGACCTGGTGGACGCGGTGGTCGGCAAGGCCGCGGGCCGGACGGTCCGGCCGCGGCCGGTGCCGGTCCGGCACGCCGCGATCCAGTTCGCGGTCGCGTCCCGCCCCGGCACCGTCGTCGCGGTGCACGGGATCGAACAGGCGCGCGGGCGGCCCGGGGTCACCCACGCCGGCGCGCTGCTCCCGCCGGGCACGCCGATCGAGATCAGCCATTCGTTCCGGGATCGCTTCGGCTACGTCGTGGCCACCGGCCCGGACGCCACCACGGCGGTCGAGCTGGCCCGCCGGGCGGCCGGGCACCTTCACGTCCAGACACGACCGACCCGACCGGAGGGCACGTGACAGCAACCCAGGAACCGGCCGGTACCCGCATCCCCCGGTGGACCCGACCCGACCAGCCGGCCAGCGGCACCGGCGTACACCGGGAACCGCTCCCGGCCCACCTGGCCGGTGCGCTGCGCGAGGCAGCCACCGCCGGCCACCCCACCTGGCCGGTGCTGCTGCTGGCAGCGCACCTGAGAGTGCTGGCAGCGATCACCGCCGAGCGGCACCTGGTGACGGGCGTGCGGACCGGCGCCGGGCAGCCCCTGGTGCGCTGCCACGCCGAGCTCCTGGACGGCACCTGGGAGGAGCTGCTGGCCCTCGCCGCCGCGGCGCTCGCCAGCGCCGTGCCAGCCGGCGACGACCCGGTGGAGTCCGTGCTCGACCTGGCCGGGCCGGCCGACCAGATCACGCCGACCGACCCGACGGTGCTCGTCGTCAGCTGCGCCACGCCCGACGGCGGCCCACCGGAGCTGACGATCCGCTACCGGCGCGAGGTCCTCGCCGAGGATTTCGCGCGACGCCTGGCCGGTTACCACCGGGCGGCCCTGGGGAGTATGGTCGCCGACCCGACCGGCCGGCACGAGCAGTGCAGCCTGCTGTCGGCCACCGAACGGGAGCTGCAGGTCGAGGGTCTGGCCGGCCCCCAGCGACCGCTGCCGGCGGAGCTGTTCGTGGCGCTGTTCCAGGCCCACGCGGCCACCGCGCCGACCGCCGTCGCCGCCATCCACAACGGCCGCAGCTGGACCTACCGCGAGCTCAACGAGCGGGCGAACCGGATCGCCCACCGGCTGCTGGCGGCCGGGCTGGCCGCCGAGGACGTCGTGGCGGTCGTGGTCGACCGGCACCTGGACTGGCTGGCCGCGATGCTCGGGGTGGTCAAGGCCGGTGGCGCCTACCTGCCGGTGCGCCCGGACTTCCCGGCCGAGCGGGTGGGCACCCAGCTGGTGCGCGGCGGCTGCCGGTTCGCCATCGCCGACGCCGCCGGCGACCCGGTGCTCACCAGGGCGCTCGCGGCCACCGGGCGCTCGTGCCTGACGCTGCCGGTGCCGGCCGCCGGCCTGGACGGCCGCTGCGACGACCCCGGGGTGCGGATCGACCCCCAGCAGCTGGCCTACGTCTACTTCACCTCGGGTTCGACCGGGACCCCCAAGGGTGCGATGTGCGAACACGCCGGGATGCTCAACCACCTCTACGCCAAGGTCGACGACCTGGCCCTGGGCGCTGGCGACGTGGTCACCCAGACCGCGTCGCAATGCTTCGACATCTCGCTCTGGCAGCTCGCCGCGCCGCTGCTGGTGGGCGGCGCCACGGAGATCATCGACACCGACGACCAGCTCGACGTCGGCCGGTTCGTCGCGAGGCTGGCGGCCGGCGGCATCCAGGTCATCCAGATCGTGCCCTCCTACCTGGACGTGCTGCTCTCCTTCCTGGAGCGGCACCCGCAGTCGCTGGGTGACCTGCGGTCGGTCTCGGTGACCGGGGAGGCGCTCAAGCTCGCCCTCGTGCAGCGATGGTTCGCGGTCCAGCCGGAGATCAGCCTGGTCAACGCCTACGGTGCGACGGAGGTCTCCGACGACACCATGCACGAGATCCTCACCGGCCCGCCGCAGCGACCGTTCGTGTCGGTCGGCCGGAGCCTGCGCAACGTCCGCACCTACATCCTCGATGAGCACTCCCGGCTGGCTCCGCTCGGCGCGCCCGGCGAGATCGCCTTCGCCGGGGTGTGCGTGGGTCGCGGCTACATCAACGACCCCGAACGCACCCGGCAGGCGTTCACGGACGACCCGTACCGGCGAGGGGACCGGATGTACCGCACCGGCGACTTCGGCAGGTGGCTGCCGGAGGGGCGGATCGAGTTCCTCGGCCGGCGCGACCAGCAGGTGAAGATCAGGGGTTTCCGGATCGAGATCGGCGAAATCGAGAACCGGCTGCTGCGCATGCCCGGCGTCGGCGAGGCCGCGGTGGTGGTGCACGGTACGTCGGAGCAGACCCGCGCCATCGTCGCGTTCTGCACCGGACCGCACCCGCTGCAGCCGGCCGACCTGCGCGACTTCCTCGCCTCGGCGCTGCCCGACTACATGGTTCCCGCGTACTTCCACCAGCTCGACGCACTGCCGCTGTCCGAGAACGGCAAGGTGGACAAGGAGCGCCTCCGATCGCTGGCCCGGGCGATGGCCCTGCAGGTCGCCGCCTACCTCCCACCGCGGACCGAGACCGAACGCCGGCTGGCGACCGTGTGGGCCGAGGTGCTCAACGTGTTGGTGGGACGGATCGGCCGGGACGACGACTTCTTCCGTCTGGGTGGCACGTCGCTGGCCGCGGTGCGGCTGGTCGTCAAGCTCGACCGCCGGGTCTCGCTGCGGGAGGTGGTGGGACACCCGACCTTGCGGGACCTCGCCGCGGCGCTGGACCGCCACGAACCGGCCGCCGCAGCGCGGTCGGCCCGCGAAGCCAGGCTGCTACAGCAGCTCGCCACCCCGGTGGGCGCACCATCCGCGACCCTGGTGTGCTTCCCCTACGCCGGCGGTAACGCGGTGAACTTCCAGAGCCTGGCCCGGGCCTGCGCCGACGTCGGCGTCGCGGTCACCGCGGTGGAGCTGCCCGGACACGACCTCGGCCGGCCCGACGAGGTGCTGGTCGAGGTGGCCACGATCGCCGAGCGAGCGCTGGCGGAGCTGCCCACCGGCCCCACCGGGCCGCTGCTGCTGTGGGGACACTGCGCCGGGGCGGCGTACGCGATCGAGCTCGCCCGGCTGCTGGAGGCCCGGCGCCGGCCCGCGCACCGTCTCTTCCTGGGGGCCATGCTGCTGGACGAACCCGACCAGCTGCTGCGCGAGATCGAGCAGGTGTCGGCGCTGAGCAACCGCGAGATCACCGACCGGCTGCACGACGACGCGGCATACATCGAGCTGGACCTGCTCAAGACCGAACGCGCCGACCTGGTCGGCCGGGCGTTCCGGCACGATGTGTGCTCGACGAACCGCGCCCTGCTCGCCGCGCAGCTGGGCCAGCGGCGCCGGCTGTCCACCCCCGTCGAGGTCGTCGTCGCCGACGACGACCCGACCACGTCCGGCGCCGCGGACCGCTACGGTCGCTGGGAGCTGCTGGCCGAGTCGGTCACTCTGGTCCGGCTCGCGGAGGGCGGCCACTACTTCATCCGCAGCCGCCCCACCGAAGCCGCCGGACTCATCACGGCGTGCAGCCCGGCGCCGGCCGCCGAGCTGCCAGCATGACGGCTCGCCACCTCGCCGTTCCGGCCCGAGCAGCCGTGCCGGCACGGCCGCGCGGGTACCGGGGCGCGACCGGGGTCAGCGCGTGCTTCGGCACCTTCGGTGAGCTGGTGCAGGGCGTGCTGCCGGGCGCCGGGGGTGACTTCCTGGTGACCCTGCCGATCGCCAGATGGACGGTGGCGACGTTCCAGCTGGACCCGGGGGCCGGCGGTGTCCAGGTCCACCCGCGGCACAAGGTCAAGGCCCAGCGGATCACCGAGATGCTGCTGGAGCTGCTGGGCGGCCCCGCCGGCGGGGTGTTGACCATCGAGAGCAGCCTGCCGGAGGGGAAGGGGCTGGCCAGCTCCTCAGCCGACCTGGTTGCCGCGGCGCGGGCGGTCGGCAACGCCCTCGGCGCCGACCTGCCGCCGGACCGGATCGAGCACCTGCTGCGCCAGATCGAACCCACCGACGGCGTGCTCTACCCCGGGATCGTCGCCTTCGACCACCGGGCCGTGCGCCTGCGGACCCACCTCGGATCGCTGCCCACCATGACCATCATCGGCCTGGACGAGGGCGGCATGGTGGACACGATCGCCTTCAACCAGCTGGACCGGCCGTTCTCGGCGGCGGACCGGCGCGAGTACCGGGTGCTGCTGGAGCGGATGGCCGACGCGGTGGCCCGGCGCGACCTGGCGACCGCGGGAGCCATCGCCACCCGCAGCGCGGAGCTCAACCAGACCCTGTCCCCCAAGCGCACCCTGGCGGCCGTCCTCGACATCTGCCGCGACATCGGCGCGCTCGGGGTGGTGGCCACCCACTCCGGGACGATGCTCGGCCTGCTGCTCGACGTGCACGACCCGGACTACCTGGCGAAGGTTGCCGCCGGCATCCACGGGTGCGCGCGGCTCAGCGACGACGTCGCCCTCTACCGCTCGCTGACCTTCGACTGAGCGGGTCTCGTGGCCGGGCCGGAATGGGCGGGCCGGAATGGGCGGGCAGCTCGGGCAGTGACACCGGGTCGCCGAGCGCCACGATCACCTCGCGCGGCCCCTGGTAGGCATCCCGGCTGTGTGCGGTCCGGAGGTTGTCGATCACCAGCAGGTCACCGACCTGCCAGGGCTCCCGCACGGTGTGCGCCGCGTAGACGGCATTGATCAGGTCAACCGTCTCCCGGTCGAGCTCGCCGCCGTCTCCGCAGCGCGTGCTGAACGGCAGGCCCGCCCGGCCGAACTCCAGCAGCAGGTACTCCCGGACCGTGGGGTCCATCGTCCACTCGTTGAGGAAGGCGACCTGGTTGAACCACAGCCGCTGGCCGGTGGCCGGGTGCCGGACGACCGCCGGACGACGCCGCCGGGTCCGCAGGCCCTCCGCGCCGTCCCACGCCCACTGGATGCCCTCGGCGCGGCAGTACGCCTCCACCTCGTCCGGCGAGTCGGTGCCGAACGCCTCCTGCCAGGTCAGGCCGAACAGAGCGTGGTAGCTGCGGGCCAGCTGCCAACCGTGCCGCTCGAACCGGGCCACCAGCGGGTCGGGCAGGTCACCCAGCACGGCCGCGGCATCCGCCAGTGCGGTCGCGCCACCGACGGTGGGCGCGGCGAGGCAGCAGAACACCTGCCGGGACGGCACCTGGCGGGCGTAGCTCAGCTCGTGGTGCATGCACATCGGCTCGTCCTCGGGCCAGCTGGTGGCCTTGGTGAGCGCCCCGAGCCGCTCCCTCGGGGCGAAGGGTTCCCGCTCGACCATCGGCCGATCCACCAGCCCGGCAACGGCCAACCGCGCGGCGGCCTGGTCGGTGACCGGTAGGCCGCGCAGCAGCAGGGCGCCGTGACGACGCACGGCCGCGTCGATGCCGCCGCGGTGGGCGGCCAGCCACCCTGCCAGCTCCCCCGGATCGGCGTGGACGCGCACCATCGGCGGACGGCCCGCGGTCACCGCCGGCTGGCTCAGGACGGTCATCCGGTCACCGCCGGGTCGACCGGTCCTGCCGGGGACCGGAACGAGAGCTCCAGCAACGACGCGACCAGCGGCTCGGCCAGCTCCGGGTCGTGCGGTGGGTCGGGCGGGTCCGCTCGGTCCCACCACAGCCGGCGCCGGTGGAAGACCGGCGCCGGTTGTGGACGACGGCGTACGGTGCCCGGGACGTCGCGGTGGCCGGACGCGACGAGGTGCGCGTTGGTGCCACCCAGCCCGAACGCGCTCACCCCGGCGATCCGGTCCCGCGGGTCGGCCGCCCAGGCGCGGACCGTTCGGGCCACCTCGAACGGCGAGGCGCTGATGTCGAAGCGCGGGTTGGGTGTCTCGCAGAACAGCGTGGGTGGGATCTCGCCGTGCCGGATCGCCAGCAGAGCCTTGACGACGCCGGCCATCCCGGCGGCGCTGAGCAGGTGCCCGATGTTCGACTTCACGCTGCCGATCGCGCAGTAGCCGACCCGGTCGGTGTGCTCGCGGTAGACGTCGGTCAACGCCCGCAGCTCGATCGGGTCGCCGATCACGGTGGCCGTGCCGTGCGCCTCCACCATGCCGACCTCCTCGGCGCCGCGGCCGGCCAACCGCAGCGCCCGGCGGATCACGTCGGACTGCGCCGCCGGGCTGGGGGTGGTCAGGCCCATCGTGTGCCCGTCGTTGCCGACGGCCACCGCCTCGATGACGGCATGGATGCGGTCGCCGTCGCGCTGCGCCTGGCGGAGGGTCTTCAGCAGCAGCACCCCGCACCCCTCACCCGGCACGAACCCGTCGGCGTCCCGCGCGAACGTCGCGCACCGCCCGCGCGCCGACAACGCCCCGGCCTGGCTGAACTCCAGGTAGGGCTGCTCGTCCAGGAGCACCTCGACGGCGCCGGCGATGGCCAGCTCCGACTCGCCCGCCAGCAGGCTGCGCGCGGCCAGCTGCACGGCCACCAGGGCCGAGGAACAGGCACTGTCGACGACCATCGACGGTCCGCGCAGGTCGTACTGGTGGGCGAGCATCGCGGCGATGAAGTTCTGGTCACCGCCGAGCCCGGCGGCGGCCTCGCGCAGCCCGATCCGGTGCCGGTAGCCGGACATCCGGGCGCCAACGATCGCGCCGACGTCCCGCCCCCGCAGCTCCTGGTCGCGGTAGCCGGCGTCCCGCAGCGCGGCGGCGGTCGTCTCCAGCATCAACCGGATCGCCGGGTCGAGGTTCTGGGCGACGCTGGCGGACAGGCCGAAGAACTCGGGGTCGAAGTCCTCGATCCCGGTGACGAACCCGCCCCATCTGCTGATGCTGCGCCCGGCTTGCCGGTGCGGGCTGAACAGCCGGTCCACGTCCCACCGCCCGGCCGGCACCTCGGTGATCCCGCAGACCCCATCCCGCAGCAGCCGCCAGAACGCGTCGATGTCATCCGCGCCGGGGAACCGGCACGCCATGCCGATCACGGCGATCCGCTCGTCGACCGCCCGGCCGGCTGGCCCGCCGGACCCGGTCCGGCGGTCCGTGGCCCGGGCCGGCTCGGCGCCGATGGCGGCCAGGTGGGTCGCCAGCCGCTGGAGGCTGGCGTGCTCCAGCAGGGTGGCCGGCTCCAGGCTGCGCCCGACGACCCCCTCGATCGCCGTGAGCAGCTCCGCCAGCAGCACCGACTCCACCCCGAGATCCCCGAACGCGGCGGTGGCGTCGAGCTCCGGGCCGGGGATGCCCAGCGCGCGGGCGAGGATTTCCCGCAGCCAGTCCGGTACCGGGGCACCGACCACCGGATCCGTCCCGGGCGGCACCGTCGTCCCGGGCGGTTCGATCCGCAGGGCCGCCTCCGGGTCGAACCGGCCGGCGGCCGGCGGGGCGGCCAGCACCACCGCGGCCGGGGGCTGCCCGACCGGGGGCAGCGCGAGCACCCGGTCGAGGACCACCCGCCCGGCCTCGTCGCTGAGCGCGGCGATCCCGGCACCGGTCTGGCTCAGCCGGCCGGCCGCGGCACCGGTCTGTGACCAGACCGGCCACTGCACGGAGCGGAACCAGGGCCGGCCCCGGCGTGCCTGGTACCCGGCCAGATAGTCGAGGTAGGCGTTCGCCGCCGCGTAGTCGAGCATCCCAGCGGCCAGCGGCGTCACGCCGGCGCTGACCGAGGAGTAGAGCAGGAAGACGTCGATCGGGTCGGCGGCAGTGAGCTCCACCAGGGCGTCCAGCCCGTCGGTCTTGGGCTCCAGCACCTCCCGCACGGCGCTCACCGTCGACCGCAGGAACGGTCCCGGACCGGCGCTGGCGCGGCCGGCGCAGTGCACCACGCCGGCGATCGGGCCGAGCTCGGCGCGCACCCGGGCCAGGAACGCCGCCAGGGCGGGCCGGTCGGTGAGCGGACCGGTGTACTGGGCCAGCCGGGCGCCGCTGCGTTCCAGCTCGTCGAGCCGCTGGGAGACCGCTGGGGTGGGCGGGGTCCGGCCGAGCACGGCCAGCCGCCGCGCACCGCGGGCGACCAGGTGCCGGGCGACCAGCCCGCCGAGACCGCCGGTGCCGCCCGAGATGAGGTAGACCCGTTCCGGGTCCGCCCGCCACTGCCCGTCCCCGTCCCCATCGGCCATCGGCCGCAGCACCCGGCGGTACCGGACACCGCCGCGCACCGCCACCTCCGGGTACCGGCCCGGCTCACGCCAGTACCCGGCGATGACCTGGGCGGCGTCCTCGACCCGGTCGGGATGCTCGATGTCCAGGACACCTGAGCGCACCCAGGGCAGCTCGGCCCCGACGACACGGACGAACCCGGCCAGCCGGGCCCCGGCGAGATCTGGCGCCGGGCCGGCGAGGTCGAGCAACCCGCTGGTCACCTGCACCACCCGCACGCCGTCCCGGGGGCGGGCGGCGAGCACCTCGCGCAGGACCTGCCAACGCTCCGCCCAGTCGTGGTCAGCACCGTCGGTGCCGTCACCGTCAGCGCCGTCACGGCCGGCGCCCTCCGCCGTCCGGGCCGGTCCAGGCAGGGCGGACAGGTCGAGCAGCCCGGTCGCCGGCCGGGTCGTCGCGGCCGCCCGGTCAGCCACCCGGTCGGCCACCGGTGCGGCCGCAGGATCGAGCCACTCGACCGCGAGCCTGGCCGGGGCCAGCCGCGCAGTGACCGCCTCGACGAGCGCCCACTGGTCCGGTCGGGCCAGACACCGCACGACGTCGGCCGGCCCGCAGCCGGGCACCGCGCGGTACGCGGCACCGCCGGACTCCCGGTCCGGTGCCCAGCCACGCCGGTAGAGCGGCACGGGCGCCATCTCCTCCGGCACCATCTCCTCCGGCACCATCTCCTCCGGCACCATCTCCTCCGGCGCCGCGTCGTCGAGCGCCACCCAGCACCGGGTCCGGGCAAAGGGATAACCGGGCAGGCCGACGATTCGGGGCCGACCCGGGCCGGCCGGGCGGGACCAGTCGACCTCGCCACCGCCGACCCAGTGCCGGCCGATCTCGCGCAGCTCCTCGACCCCGACCCCGGGTGCCAACCGCCGGGTGCCGCCGGCCCGGTCCGGCGCGACGTTCGGGACGCTGCCGCGCAGCAGTCCGGGACCCTCGTCATCGCCGGCGACGAACCGGGCCAACACCGCCAGCGCCTCGTCCGCACTGCCAGCCACCACGGCACACCGCTCCCGCATCGCGTCCCGGCCGACCTGCAGGGTGTAGGCGACATCGCCGGGCGGCAGCGGGTCGCCGCCGGCATACCGGTCCGCGAGAGCCACCCGCAGCAGCTCGGCCAGCTCGCGCAGCTGCGCCTCGGTGCGCGCGGAAAGAACCAGCAGCTGCGGCCACGCGGTCGAGATCCGGAGGGGCGCGGCCTGCGGGTGGGCCCGCAGCACCACGTGCGCGTTGGACCCGCCGGCCCCGAAGGAGCTGACCCCGGCACAGCGCGGGGCGTCGGCCGGCCACCGGGCCAGCTCCCGCTGCACCCGGAACGGGGTCGCCGACCAGTCCACCTCCGGGTTGAGGACGTCGGCGTGCAGCGAGGGCACCAGGGTGTCGTGCTCGAGCTGCAACACCACCTTGGCCAGCCCGGCCACCCCGGCGGCCGCCTCCAGGTGGCCGATGCCGGACTTCACCGACCCCAGCGGCACGGCACCGGCCGGCAGCCCGGCGACCGCGAACGCACGATCGAGCCCGGCCAGCTCCACCGGATCCCCCAGCGCGGTGCCGGTGCCGTGCGCCTCCAGATAACCGAGATCTGCCGGCCCGATCCCGGCGTCGTGAAGCGCACCCAACACCAGCTCGCCCTGCGCCACCGGGTTCGGCACGGTGTAGCCGTTGGTCCTGCCGTCGTGGTTGACGGCGCTGCCAAGGATCACCGCCCGGACCCGGTCACCGTCGGCCTCGGCCCGCGACAACGGCTTGAGCAGCACCGCGCCAACCCCCTCTCCAGCGACGAACCCGTCGCCGCCCGCACCGAAGCTGCGGCACCGGTGGTCGGTGGCGGCCATTCGCAGCTCCTGCAGCTGCCGGAACTTGTTCGGGTGCAGCGACAGGTTCACCCCGCCCACCAGCGCCAGCTCACACTCACCGCGCCGCAGGCTGACCAGGGCCAGGTGCAGCGCGGTCAGTGCGGAGGAGCACATCGTGTCGACGGTGAGGCTCGGCCCGGACAGGTCGAAGGTGTAGGAGACCCGGTTGGCGATCCCCCCCATCGCCGAACCGCTGGTCCGGCGCCCGCGCCGCGGGTCGATGCCCGAGGCGCTCACCCCGAAGAAGGGGTACTCGTTGTACATCGACCCGACGAAGACGCCGACCCGGCCCTGGTGCTGCGCCCTCAGCCGCTGCCGCGGATAGCCCGCGTCCTCCAGGGTGTGCCAGGCCACCTGGAGGAAGAGCCGTTCCTGCGGGTCCATCGAGGCGGCCTCGCGGGGGGTGATGCCGAACAGCAGCGGATCGAACCGGTCGACGTCGTCGATGAACCCGCCGACCATCAGCTCCACCGGCCAGCCAGGCTGCCGCCGGTCGGCGGGCAGCTCGGTGATCGCATCCCGTCCCTCGACCAGGTTGCGCCAGAAGGCGGCCAGGTCCGGAGCCTGGGGGTAGCGGCCGGCCATGCCGAGCACCGCGACCGGCACCGACCGGGTCCGCTCCGCGACGTCGTCGCGCGCGGTCACGAGCGGCGCAGCAACCGGTCGCGGCGGCTCGGCCCGGCGCCGTGCGATCTCGCCGGCGACCCCCGCGAGATCCCGGTGGAGGAAGAACCAGGCCGCCGGGACCTCGCCGAGGTCCACCGACAACCGGGCGGCGAGCCGCAGGATCATCGCCGAGGACAGCCCGTAGCGATCCAACGGCACCGTCGGGTCCAGCCCGTCCCGCGGCACCCCGGAGACCTCGGCGAAGACGTCCATCAGGTAGCGCACCACCTCGCCGGCCCCGTCCGGGCGCGGTACCGGGGGTGAGCCGGCGGGCGGCTCGGGCGGCTCGGGGAGTTCGGGGAGCCGGTGGCGCTCGGCCCGGAACGGATACGTGGGCAGGCTGAGCCGGCGCGCGGTGCCCCGCGGCCACCAGCCACTCCAGTCCACTGGCGCGCCGCGTAGCCACGCCCGTGCGGCCGCCGCGGGGTCGGCGTGGGCACCGGCCCCCTCGGCCGCGAGGATGGGGTCGGCCACACCGCGACCGACCGCGGGATGGTCGACGCCGCGGGCCACCGCGGCCAGCGCGTCAACCGCCTCGGGAAGCCCGGCGGCTCGCAGCAGCGCGCGGTGCTCCAGCGCGACCCTCCCGGTCTGCAGGGTGAACGCGACATCGGCCAGCCGCCGGGGCTGCCCGTCGACGTCGGCGCTGGCCAGGGCCGACCGCAACCGCTCCGCGAGCTGGGCGAGCTGCGCGCCGGTCTGTGCCGAGATCGGCAGCAGCTGGGCGACCCCTGCCGGCACTGTGTCCCCTGCCGGCACTGTGTCCCCTGCCGGCACTGTGTCCCCTGCCGGCACCGGGCTCCCTGCCGGCACCGGGCTCCCCGCCGGCACCGCGGCCGGGGCGGGACCGGGGTCGCGGAGCACCACCTGGCCGTAGGACCCGGTTGCCCCGAGCGCCTGCACCAGCACCCGGCGGGGACGGCCGGGTGCGGTCCAGAACTCCAGCCGGTCCGCTGGCCGGAGCCCGGCCGCCGGCCACGCCACCAGCGGGTTGCGGCTGGTGGCCAGCAGCGTCGGCGCGATCTGGTTGTGCTGCAGCTGCAGCACAACCTTGACCAGCTGAGACAGGCCGGCGGCCGCTTCGAGATGGCCGATGTTCGGTTTCACGGTGCCGACCGGCACCGCGTCATCGCGCCCGGCGAACACCGCGGCCAGCGCCTCGATCTCGGCCGCGTCCGCCAGCGCGGCCCCAGCCGCTGCGCACTCCACGTAGTCGATCTCCTCCGGGCGCACGCCGGCCGCCGCGAGCACGGCCTCGGTGGCGCGCCGCAGCGCGGCGGCGTCCGGGGCGCCGAACCGGCCCGCCCCACCGAGGTGACCGATCCGGGTGGCGTCGATCACCGCGCGCACCGGGTCGCCGTCCTGGTCCGCCCCGGACCGGCCGCGCAGCAGGACCGCCGCCACGCCCTCCCCCGGGCACCACCCCGGGTGGTCGGCGTCGAACGCACCCTCGGGCGCGTGCCGGGCAACGAGATCCTGATCCGCGAGGACCCGCAGGTGCTGCGGGTGGGTGAACAGGTTGGCCGCCGCGACAACGGCTGAGGTGCACTCCCCCCGCCGCACGCTGGCCACCGCCATGTGCAGCGCGGTCAGTGCGGAGGAGCAGGAGGTGTCCACGGCGATGCTCGGGCCGTCGAAGCCAAAGGCGTGGGAGATCCGGTTGACGGCCTCGGAAGCCGTGGCAGAGATCGTCGCCGGCTGCCCGGATCGGGCTCGGTCGGCGCCGAGGTGCTGGTAGTCCTGCCACATGGCGCCCAGGAAGACGCCCACCCGGCCACCCGCGGTGAGCGAGTCCGGGGTGTGGCCGGCGTCCTCCAGGCACTCCCACACCACGTGCAGCAGCAGCCGCAGCTGCGGGTCGAGCTCGGCCGCGGCGGCCGGGACGACCCGGAACAGCAGGCTGTCGAAGGCGTCGACGTCAACCAGGAACCCGCCGGGCAGGCCCGCACCCGGACCGCTGGCGGCCGCGCCGAGGATCTGGTGGCGGCGCCCCGCCGGGACGGGCCCCAGCGACCGGACGCCCCGGCTGAGGTTCCGCCACAGCGCCGGCAGGTCGTCGGCACCCGGAAACCGCCCGGCGAGGCCGACCAGCGCCACCTCGGCGCGTCCGGTGGTCTCCGCCGCGGGGGCTGCCATCGGCTCGTCGGCGGTCGCGACGAACAGCGGTCGCTGCCCGGTGGTACCCGGGTACGGCGCCGGCGGGATCGGCCCGGCCAGGAATGCCTGCAGGAACGGCTGGTCGGCGGCAAGGCCCAGAGCGGACCGGACAACATCGGCAGCGACCTCGCCGACCGGGCACAGGCCGATGCCGCACGCCGGCTGCGCGAGCATCAGCAGCTGGCCGGCGGCGCCGGCCTCGACGGCGAGGTACCGCTCGGCGTGCCCGCCGTAGAGCGGCTCGATCGCCGCCCGCGCACCAAAGAGATAGATCTCGAAGGCGGCCGCGTCGAAGACGGGCCGGTTGTACACGAAATGCACGGCGCGCGTGATGATCGGCGCGGCGTCGATCAGCTGGAGGGCGTGCCGCTGCGGATCGAGGTAGTAGAGCCCTTCCGGCACGCCCTGGACCCGGCCGGCGCGCACGTGCAGGTATGCCTGCACCGCGTAGGTGTCGCCGGCCGACGGGTAGAGCCGTCGGGCCCGCCCACCGACGACCCGCTCGCCCAGCAGGCCGAGCAGCCGGCTGAACCCGGCGTGCGGCACCGCACCGGACTCGAAGTGCCGGCGGGTCCCCCGCCAGTCGAGGTGTTCGGCCGCGACCGGGGCCTCGTCAAGGGGAAGCAGCCGCTCGCCGGGGCGCAGCCGGCGCAGGTCAGGCCGGGCTGCCTTGAACGCCTCCCGGTCGGCGGCGGAGAAGAAGTCCACCGGGACCGCCGGCGGTGATGACGCGGCATCCGGGCCGGTCACGGCGTCCGGGCCGGTCACGGCGTCCGGGCCGGTCACGGCATCCGGGCCGGTCACGATCGCGGCGGCGATGCCAGCCACGGTCGGGTCGGCGAGCATCACCGACACCGGCACCTGGCGCCCGTACCGGCGCAGCAGGGTCCCGGAGACCTGGACCATGGTGAAGCTCGTGGCGCCCTGGTCCCACAGGTCCGCCCGCTCGTCGACCGCGGCCACGCCGAGCAGCTCGGCGAAGATCGCGGCGAGCTGCCGCCGGAGCTCGCCGGCGTCGATCGGGCCGCCCGTCGGGTCGTCACCCGGCTGGGTCGCGAGGGTGTGCTGCGAGCCGGGCGCCACGGGCCAGGGCAGGGACTGCCGGTCGAGCTTGCCGTTCGCGGTCGCGGGGAAGCTGTCCACGAACGCCACCACGTTGGGCACCATGTAGTCCGGCAGCGTGTCGGCAGCGTGCCGGCGCAGCTCGACAGCCGATGGCGGGGTGGCCGGCGAGACGGGCACGACGTAGGCCACCAGGCGGCGGTCCCCGGAGGGATCGGGGCGCGCCAGGACGACGACGTCGGCCACCCCGGGGTGCTGGCGCAGCCGGTGCTCGACCTCCGGCAGCTCGACCCGGAACCCGCGAATCTTCACCTGGCCGTCCACCCGACCGAGGAAGTTGATCACACCGTCGGCACGGAACGCCGCACGATCACCCGTGCGGTACATCCGCGCACCGGGGACGGGGGCGTAGGGGTCGGGGAGGAACCGCTCCTCGGTCAGGTCGGGGCGGCGGTAGTAGCCCTCGCTGAGGCACCCGCCGCCGATGTAGAGGTCGCCTTCCTGCCCCACCGGGCAGGGCCGCAGCTGGTCGTCGAGGATGTAGTAGCGCGCGTTCGCGATTGGTCGCCCGTACGGGATGCTCCGCCAGTCCGGGTCGACCGCGCCGACGTCGAACCAGTTGGACCACACGGTGGCCTCGGTGGCCCCCCCGAGGCTGACGATCCGCGCGTTCGGGAACGCCGCCCGCACCTGGTCCGGCAGGGACAGCGGGATGTGGTCCCCGCTGAGGTACACCAACCGCAGCGCGCCGGTACCGGGACGCCCGGCCACGCCGCCGAGCTGGGCGGCCAGCTGGTGCAGCGACGTCGGCGCCGAGTTCCAGAACGTGATCGGGTGCGTGACCAGCAGCTCCAGCAGCAGCTGCGGATCGTGCTGCTCCGCCTCGTTCGCGAGGTAGAGCCCCGCGCCGCAGCCGAGCAACCCGAACACGTCGAACACCGACAGGTCGAAGCCCAGCGAGGTCACGCCCAGACCCAGGTCACCCGGGCCGAAACCGTGGGTGCGCCGACACCAGTCGATGAGGTTGAGGACCGGCCGGTGAGCGACCGCGACCCCCTTGGGGGTGCCGGTGCTCCCCGAGGTGAAGATCACATAGGCCAGGTCGGTCACCCGGGCACGGCCCGGTGGCGGGGTCTCCGGCTGCCCCACCGCCTCAGCCGGTACCGCGGTGACGTCGGCCGGCGGGTCCCACCCGAGCCGCCCGTCGCAGACCACCACGATGGTGACCCCGGCGTCCCGCAGCACGCCAGCGGCTCGCCCCGGCGGCAGCGACGGTTCGACCGGGACGTAGAACCCGCCCGCCTTGAGCACGCCGAGGACCGCCGGAACCAGGTGCCGGCCCCGCGGCACGCTGACCGCGACACCGGTGCCCGGCCCGATACCGGCCCGGCGCAGCGCCCAGCCGATCCGGTTGGCGTGCCGGTCGAGCTCGGCGAACGTCATGGTCCCGCCGGTCCAGGTCACGGCGACGGCGTCCGGGTGGTCCCGAGCCTGGTCCTCGACGAGCTCGTGCAGCAGGCGGTCCTCGGCGAAGGCAGATGTGGTGTCATTCCAGTCGTGCAGCACGGTGCGCCACCAGCTCGGTACCTCGGCCGCCACCCCGGCCGGCACCCCGGCCGGGACCGGCTGCGCCCCGCCGGCCTGGGCAACGAACCCACCGAGCAGCTCGCGGTACTGGTCGAACATCACCGCGAGCTGTCCATCGGGGAAGTCGGCCTCGACCCCGTCCCAGGCCACCCACAGCACGTCGCCCTCGTCCATCGCGATGCAGTCCAGGGACACGTCGGGCGTGCAGGTCAACCAGGGTCCCAGCGGCACCCCGGCCGGCAGCGGCTGGTCCCGCAGGTCGAGCAGCCCGGTGTAGACCACCGGCAGGTCGAAGGAACCCGACCGCCGTTCCCGCAGCACGCGGCGGCGCAGCGGGCCCAGCCCGCTGACCGCGTCTGCGGCCTGGTCCTGGTCGATCACCTCGTGGAACGCCCCGGCCAGCGGCCGCAGATCAACGACGGTGCCCGCCGGCTGCGCCGGGTCGGTGCGGGTCACCCAGCTCAGCGCGGTGTGCTCACCGGGTCTGCGCGGCTGGGTGGCCTCGGTCCAGCGCACCACCGGCAGGCTGAACGGCACGGCGTGGTGCCGGGCCAGCACCTCGGTCACGGCGGCCAGCAGCAGGTCATCGACGGTCAGGCCGGCTTCCTGCGCGAGCCGACGCACCGCCGGCCAGCCCGTGACCGGTGCCTCGTGCCGGGCCCGCGCCCGGACCCGGGAGCCGGCGCACGGGACGGCGGCCAGCAGCGGACCTGGTGCGAGAGCCGCCACCCGGCGCGCCCAGTGTTCGCGCGCGCTGGCCAGCTCCGGTGCGGTCGGTGCCTCCGCCGGTGGCCCGGCGGGGATACCGGGGCCGGTGCCCGCCGGGCTGGCGAGCGGCTCGGCGGTGGGATCGGCGTAGAGCCGGAGCAGCTCGCGTACGACGAAGTGGATGCTGCGGCCGTCCAGGATGGTCAGGTCGGTGGTCAGGTGCAGCGTCGTCGCCCCGCTACCGTCGACGGTCACCCGCAGATCCGAGTGCGGGCCCCGGCCCAACGGGAACGCCCACCCGGCCATCCGATCCCGCTGGGCCGACAGCCAGCGGTCCGGTTCAGGGTGCCCGGCCAGGTCGATGACCGGGATGCACCGCCGCCGGGGCGCGCGGGCGCTGGTCACGATCCGGCCGTCGTGGGTGACCACGGCGCGCAGCGCCTCGTGCCGGCCGGCCAGGCGCAGCCACGCGGACTCCAACCGGGCCAGGTCGAGGTCCGGCACCGTGCAGGAGTGGTAGACCTGGCAGCCGTCCCACGGCGCGGGTTCTCCGATCGTGCGGGGCACGAAGTACGCCTGCTGGAGGTCGTTCAACGCACGCTCGGTCGGCGGCTCCAGCGCCAGCTCGTGCAGCGCGTTGTCGAAGGTGGCCAGGAGCAGCTCCAGGGTGCCGGTCGGGAACCGCTCGGCCACCACGTCCCACCGGTAGTGAAGCTCCCCATCGCTTTCCCACATCTGGTGGTCCAGGGCCACCCCGGAGGTCTGGCTGAGCGCGTACCGCACCGACCCGGCGAGGCTGCCGGTTTCGACCGGTCGGCCCACCCCCAGCATGCTGGTGAACACCACCGGAAACGTCAGGGCGGGTGCGGCGCGGTCGCCGGCCCGGGCGGCCCGCTGCGCCTCCACACCGGACACCGCGGCGTGCGCCAACCCCTGCCACAGCCGCTCGTGCACCGCCCGCGCGGCCTCCGGCAGGGGCCGGTCCAGGGTCGGTTCGACCGGCAGGACCAGGCTGGCGGTGAAGGGTCCGGCGATGTCGTCGGCGTCGGCCGGCAGCAACCCGCGCAGGCTGGTGGTGAGCACGAGTGAGAACGGTTGCCGCACCCGATGCCAGGCGAACGCCTCGGCGAAGAGGGTCAGCACCAGGGAGGTGGGCGAGACCTCCCACCGCTCGGCCAGCGCCCGCACGACGCCCCACTGGTCCCGGTCGAGCCGGCCGGTCAACGCACGTCGCTGCCGGGCTGCGGGTGGCGCGGGCGCGGTGGTCAGCTCCGGCTCCGGGGCCAGCGACAGCTGCCGCAGCTGCGGTCCCGGCGGCGCGCCCCGCAGCCGCTGGGACCAGTAGGCGAGGTGTTCCCGGTGCTCGGGTGTGCCCCGCTGCTCGGCCAGCGCGCGCAGGCAGGCCCGCAGGCCGGGGCCGGGTGCCGGGCCGGTGGCCGGGCCAGCTGCGGTGGCCGCCGGGTCCAGGTAGCGCCGCCACCAGTCGTCGAGGATCACCGACAGCCCGTGCCCGTCGGTGACCAGCGCGTCGACGCTGACGGCCACCACCGACTCACCGTCCGGACCCTGGGAGATCTCCACCCCGTGCATCGGCCAGTCACCGGGCCGGTAGCAACGGTGCCCGAGCCGGTCCCGGATGCCGGCCAGGTGCGCCTTCCAGCCGTCCTGGCTGGCACCGGTCAGGTCGTGTACCGGGACGTCCTGGTGCGGCACGTCCGGCTGGACCCGCTGCCGCCCGTCGTCGGTCAGCACCAGCCGCAGCGCCTCGTGCCGGTCGACGACCCAGCGCCACGCCGCGGCGAGCCGGTCGGCGTCCAGCGCCGGCAGCACGAACTCCCGGTACACGTGGCAGCCGACCGGGTCGTCGCTGAGGCCACCGTCGCGGCCGAGAACGTAGGCCTGCTGCAGGTCGGTCAACGGGATCGGGGTGAACCGGTCGGCCCCCTCGTCGTCGGACGGCGGGTCGGTGCCGGCGGCGGTGCCGACCAGCGTGCGGCCCACCCGCACCATCGCCAGCAGGTCGGCGACCGTGCCGCAAGCGGCGATGTCCTGGACCGAGACCTCGACACCGAGCTGCTTGCGCAGCTGGAACCACACCCGGGTGGTGGCCAGCGAGTCCAGGCCGCGCTGCCGCAACGGCGTGTCGAGGGTGACCGCGGCGCCGCCGGGGAGCAGGCCAGACAGCAGCCGCAGCAGCCGGCTCGCCGTGGGGTCCTGCCGGGCAGGGTCGGCGACCTGGTCGGGAACGTCGGTCACGTCATCCTCCTGCACGGTCATGGGTGGGCGGCGCCTGCCGGCCGGTCCAGCAGCTCAGGGACCGCTGCAAGACCTCGGCGGCACCGCTCATGAGCAGTTCGGCGATGGCGTCGACGTGCCGGCTGGGCCACGGCTCGAGGACGGTGCCCGCCACGACCCGGTTGAAGGCACCCATCGCGGGTCCGCAGTGGATCTGGTAGTTGACCTGCTCGCCCGGCGCCCCGGCCAGCGCGAGCTGGGTGGTGTGCGCGAAGTACCAGCGGAAGACCAGGGCCATCTTCGCCTTGGGGTTGTGCCGGGCCCGGTCCACCTCCCGGGAATGACGGGCCGACCGGGGCTCCTGCACCTGGTGCCACACCTGGTCGAGGGAACGCTCGAAGTACCGCTCCTCGATGGCCTGCCGGGTTCGCGGGTCGAGCTCGCCCAGACCGTCCAGCTGCCGGTAGAGCTGGTAGAGCTTGTTCGCCCGGGCCGCGAACAGGGTGCCCTTGCGCACCACCTGGACCCGGGCGCCGACCTCGAACAGGTCGCCCGCCGGCGCGTACCCGGTGTCCTGCACGTCCAGCCCTGCCAGCAGGTCCTTCACCGCGACCGAGGTGCCCGCCTCCGGTGAGCACTGGTTGACCGATCCGGTGACCACGAAGTCGGCGCCGAGCAGGAACGCCGCGGCGACCGCCTCGGGCGAACCGAGGCCGCCGGCCGCGCCGACCCGGATCGGGTCGGCGAACCGCCACCGGGCCTGGAGCTCGTCCCGAAGCCGGCGCATCGCCGGTAGCAGGGCATACGGGTTGCCGGCGTCGGTGTGCCCGGCGGAGTCGGCCTCGACGCAGACGTCACCGGCGATCGGCAGCAGGTCGGCGGCGGCCGCCTCCGCCGACGTCAGCCCGCGCCCGGCGACCAGCCGGTCGAGCATCGCCCGTGGTGGCGGGCTCATGAACGCCTCGGCGACCTCGGGTCGGGACACCTTGGCGACGATGCGCCGGCCGGTCACCGCCGTACCGTCTGGTCCGCGCCCGGCTCCGGTGAACCGGAACCGGACCAGCTCCGGGGTCACCTGGGTGTAGCCGGCCGCCTCCACGACGCGGACGTCGTGCTCGAGGTAGAGGTCCACCAGCGCCCGTTCGTGGTCCGGATCACCCGGCGTGGCCAGCAGGTTCGTCCCGAACCGGTCCGGCGAACCGAGCGCGGCCCGCAACCGCGTCAGCGCGCTCGCGATCTCAGCAAGGCTCAGACCGCCCGCGCCGAAGAACCCCAAGAGCCCGGCCCGGGCCATCCGCACGACGAGCTCGACCGAGGCGATCCCACGAAACATCGACCCGCTGAGGTAGGCGTACCGCAGGCCGTAGTCGCGGCGGAACCGGGCGCACCCCAGGCTCTCGGGATGGATCGGCCCGGCCGCGACCGGCCCAGCGGGCGACGCGGGCGGCCCGGCCGGCGGCGCCGGCTGCTGCCGGACCCGCTCCCACAGCTCGGTGAGCACCCGCCCGGGCCCGACCTCGACGAGCTCGGTGACGCCGAGCTCCAACAGGTGGCTCATGCCCTGCCACCACCGCACCGGCCCGTCCACCTGCCGCACCAGCAGCTCACGCACGCCGTCCCGGGGATAGGGCAGCCCCGTGACGTTCGCGATCACCGGGATCCGCGGGCCGGTCAGGGCCACGCCGTCGAGGAAGTCACGGAACTGGGCGGCCGCCCCGGCCATGTGCCGGGAGTGGAACGGTGCGCTGACCCGCAGCGGGACACACCGGCCCAGACCGGCCCGGCGCACCTCCTCGGCGACCAGGTCCAGCGCCGCCGCGGGACCGGCGAGCACCAGCTGGCTCGCGCAGTTGTGGTTGGCGACGTCAACACCGGCGGCGTGCTGCCGCTCGAGGAGCTCGTGCAGGAGGGTCGACTGCCGGGGCTCGATGTCGACGACGGCGAGCATGCCGCCGCCGCGTGCGGCCGACATCAGCTCACCACGGCGTTGAACCAGCCGCACGCCGGTGGCGAAGTCGAAACAGCCGGCCGCGAACAGCGCCGTGTACTCCCCCAGGCTGTGACCGGCGAGGTAGTCCGGCGCGGCCGTCAGCTCCCGCCGGTCGAGCCAGCCCAGGGCGGTGACGACGAACAACGCCGGCTGGACGTCCCGGGTGTCCGTCAGGCCGGGCGGAGCGCCGGCCAGGCACTGCTCGCGGACCGAGTAGCCGAGGATCTCGTCGGCCTGCTGGCACAGCGTCGGGTAGCGGTCGAACAGCTGCCCGCCCATGCCCCGGTGCTGCACGCCCTGACCGGGAAACACCCAGGCGATGGTCATGGCTCACCTCCCCCACGTACGGCGACGCTGGCCGCACCCTCATCCGGCAGGCGAGTCCCCGGCACGGGTGGCGTACAGGCCCCAGTGGTGCGGGGTGAGCGCGACGTCGACGACGCTGCCCTCGACGAACGTGCCGGGCCTGCCCTGCATGGCCAGCACGTCGGCAGCGACGAGAAGCCGGTAGCTGGTCAGGTCGCGCAGGTGGATGAGCCAGTGCAGCCGGCCGGCCGCGCCGAACGCCTCCTCGTACAGCACGGCGCTGGCCTGACCGGCGAAGGTCGAGCTCAGCGCGGCGACCAGCTCGTCGGCGAGCTCCAGCGCCTCGGCGCGGAACCCGTACCCGATCTGGGCGCTGCGGTGCACCACGATGCCGGCGCTGCCGGAGTGCAGCGTCTCGGCGGCCCCCGAACCAGCGGTGCTGCTCCGCGGCAGCAGGACCGTCGAGGTCATGCTGCCGTCGAGGAACAGCCGGTCCCACGCCCCGGCACCGTCTGCGGTGTCGACCCGCTCGCTGGCCACCGACGCGCGGTAGGCGCGATCCTGGTCCCCCATCTCCACCATCGCGTAGTAGGTGTCCAGCGAGTGCAGGTGGATCAGGAAGTGGATGCGGTCCTCGTAGCCGAAGGTCTCCTCGTAGACGTAGGCGGTGGCCTGACCGGCCTGCCTGCTGTTGACGTGCTTGGCCATCTCCCGGGCGAACATCCGGCCCTGGTCGCGGTACTGCGACCGCAGCTGGCCGACCTTGGAGACCACGACGCCGGCGGTGCCGGAGTTCAGCGGCGGCGCCTCCGCCGGCGGGGCCTGGTTCTCGGCGGGCGGCACGATCCGGGCCCGGCGTTCGAGGTGACTGATCTCAGCGGATGCGGTCATCGCGGTCTCCCTGCGGTGTCATGAGACGGGACGGGTGGCGCCGGGTGGTGGTCAGCGCAGCGCGGTGAGCGCGACGTCGACCATGCTCCCCGCCACGAACATCCGCGCCCAGGTGCCACCCCCCTTGGCGGGTGGCAACCGATCGCGGAAGTAGATGTCGCGGACCTCCTCGTCCCGCACGTGCAGCGTGAGCAGCCGCAGGTAGGTGCTCAGGTCCCTGAGGTGGATCAGCCAGTGCAGCCGGTCCGCGGTGCCGAACGCCTCCTCGTAGACGAAGACCGTGCACTCGCCGGGGAGGTTCTTGTTGATGGACTCGGCGACCTCCCGGCCGAACTGGCGCGCCTCGGAGCGGAAGTCGTAGCGGATCTGCGTGCTGCGGTGCATGACGATCCCGGCATTCGCCGAATGCAGGATCTGCTCGTCGGGCTGGGTGGTCTGCTGCCGGGCCGGTGGCAGGCCGACCGGCGCGGGCGAGCGGTAGATGTCACTCTCCCGTTCCAGCTTCCCGTCCACCCTGGTGCCGTACATCCCCCAGAACTGGGGCAGCAGCACCGTGTCGGTGATGCTGCCCTCGGCGAAATGCTCGTTCCAGGTGTCCGGTGCGCCCAGCCCGCCGAGGTCCGGTGAGCCGCGCAGGAGGTAGTACCCGTCGAGCGAGGCCATGTGCAGCAGCAGGTGCAGGCGGTCCCGGACACCGAAGGTCTGCTCGAACACGAAGGCGGTGCACGAACCGGCCAGCGTCGTGTTGACGCGGTCGGCGGTCTCGCGGGCGAACGACACCGCCTCGGCGCGGTGGCCGGCCCGGACCTGGGCGACCCGCTCGACGACCACCCCGCTGCTCGACGAGTCCAGCACCGTCGCGGTGCCGGTGAGCAGCTGACCGGCCGCCGGGGGGGCGACCGCCGCCCGCCACCCGGCTGTTCCGGCTGCGTTGCCGTTGTCCTGGCTCATCGCAGTTCCTCCCCTGCCGGCTCGGCGTCCTCGTCACGTGCCCCGGTGCCGGCGCCGCCACGGTGGCCACGCGGCGGCCCGCGGTGTGCCGTCGGCAGCGAACGCTAGGCAGTCGGCGCCGCGCCGGCTGCTCAATCGTGCACAGTGCGGCCGCGGGTGCTGGCGATACCGTGCCGGGGCAGCTACGGTGCTGCCGGGGTCGCCGCCGGGACACCCCAGCGACACCACCACCGGAAGAACTCGTCGACCGTGAGGGGCAGGACCATGCCGATCCACGCAGAAGGGGCGTTTACCGTCGCCACCCGTGACGAGTCCCCGATCGAGTGGGATGGCATGCAGATGACACGGGCCCGCTGGCGCAAGGAGTTCAGCGGCGATCTCGTCGGTTCGAGCGAGATCGAGTTCCTCATGGGCAGCGTGGACGGCGAGGGTGCGCACGTCTATGTCGGGGTCGAACGGGTCGAGTGCACGCTGCACGGCCGCAAGGGGAGCTTCGTGCTGATGCACGCCGCGACGATGCTCGGCACCGACCACAACGCCTCGTGGACCATCGTGCCGGGCTCCGGGACCGGTGAGCTGGCGGGCATCGGCGGCCGGGCCGAGATCCTGCCCAACCATGACTTCGTGCTGGAGTACCACCTCGAAGGCTGACGCCGGGACCATCCGGATCGGACGCCCCCGCGCCGCTCGTGCCCGCTGCCCCGCTGCCCCGCTGCCCCGCCGACCAGCCGACCAGCGCCCGCTGAGGAGCACGCCATGACGTCGCCGCCCCGTCCCCTGGTCATCCCCGACCTGCTCGAGCGCCGCGCCGAGGTCGACCCGACGGGGGTGGCCTTCGAGGTCGGCAACGCGCGGGCGCTGACCTTCGAGGCTTGGCAGGCCCGGTCCCGCTCCGTCGCGCACGGCCTGATCGGCTCCGGGGTCCGTCCGGGCGACCGGGTGGCGCTGCTCTTCGGTGGCCAGGAGTGGGTGGACTACGCGATCGCCTACCTGGGCGTGCTGCGGGCCGGGGCCACCGCGGTACACATGAACGACGCCCTCAGTGCCGCCGAGATGACCCGACGGATCACCGAGTGCGCGGTCTCCCGGGTCATCCACGCCACCGGGATGTCCGCGCCAGCGGGATTCACCGGCACCGCCGGCACCGCTGGCACGGCCGGCACCGCCAGCACCGTCGCCGACCTGGACACCGGTGACGCCGGACCGTTGCCGGTGTCGGTCACCCCCGAGGACCTCAGCGACATCCTCTTCACCTCCGGCACCACGGGGACCCCGAAGGGGTACGCGGTGCCGCATGGCAACATCACCTTCGGCCGGGACGCGTCGTCGTTCCGCCCGTTCACCGCCCCGGGCCGGGCGCTGGTCCCGGTCGTGATCGGCGACAGCACCAGCGCCACCTGCCTGCATTCGTCGCTGGTGTCGCCGGCGATCTCGGTGTTCTGCGACCCGCGGGACGTCACGGTGATGGGCCAGCTGATCCAGGAGCTGCGGATCGCCACCCTCGCGATCGTGCCCTGGGTGGCGATCCGGATGCTGGCCGAGGACATCCCGGGCCGCTTCGACCTGTCGTCGGTGTCGATGGTTGCCTGCGCGTCGACCCCGCTGCCACCGCCGGTGGCCCGGCGGCTGCTCGACGCGATGCCCGGCATCCGGATCGCGCAGGCGATGTCCCAGTCCGAGGCAGGCCCGGCTCTCGTCGTCGGCACGTTCGACCCCGCGAAACCGCATGCCATCGGCAAGCCCAGCCCGACCACCGAGCTCCGGCTGGTGGATCGCGACGGCCAGCCGGTGCCGCAGGGCGAGGTCGGCGAGATCTGGCTGCGGCACCAGGCGCCGCGCCGCCACTACCTCACCGCAGCCGCCAACGAGTCGATCGTCGCCGACGGCTGGTACCACACCGGTGACTTCGGCCGCCTCGACGCCGACGGCGACCTGCACCTGTTCGACCGGGGCGGTGACCTCATCTCCGCCCGCGGTCGGCTGCTGTCCAGCGTGGAGCTGGAAGCGGCCGTCTACGAGCACCCGGCCGTCCAGGAGACGGCCGTGGTCGAGGTCCCGCTGCCGAACGGCGGCAGCGAGGTGGTGGCCGCCGTTGGCCTCACCGACCCGGCGGAGCTGCCCGCCGTGCAGGAGGGTGCCGCGCGGCTGCTCGGCGACCGCGCCCCGGACCGCTACGTCGTCCTCGCCACGCTGCCCCGCAACGAGAAGGGCAAGATCCTCAAGTTCGTCCTGCGGGCGCAGCTCCGGCAGCAGGCCACCGGGTCAGGCCGGCTCCCACGGCATCCGCCGGCCGGTGGCGAAGGCGTCGATGCGGTCCCGGGCCGCCGGCGTTGACATCAGGCGGCTGAACTCGGCGACGGCCAGCGCGCGTTGCGCGTGCGGCGGGGGTAACAGGCGGTCCAGGTAGCGCTTGCCGTCGGCCAGCGTCTGCCCATCCACCCGCGCGAGCCGGCCGGCCAGCCGCCGCAGCCAGCCGTCGATGTCGGTGACCAGCTCGTCCACCAGCCCGATGGCCGCGGCACGCCGAGCGTCCACCGGCAGCGTGGTCAGGGTCAGCAGCCGGGCCGGCTGCGCCCCGACCCGACGGATCAGGAACGGCAGCACGCCGCAGGGCAGCAGTCCCCACAGCGCCTCGGGAAGGCCGAAGCTGCCCCGCTCGGTGGCGACCGCGACGTCACTGGCCGCGACCAGGCCCACGCCACCGCCGGTGACCCGACCGTCCACGGCCGCGACCACCACCCTCGGCAGCGTGGTGATCCGGTCGAGCAGGTCGAAGAACCGGGCCCCGCCGCGCGCCGCCCCGGCGGCCGGGCCGTCCGGTCCGACCGGCCCGGCCGCCGAGGCCAGGTCCATGCCGGAGCAGAAGACCGGGCCGGTGGCCTCCAGTGACACCACCCGAAGCTCCGGCGTGCTCTCGGCCCGGTCCAGCGCGGCCGCCATCTCGTCGAGAAGCAGTTCGTCGATGGCGTTGTGCCGCTCGGGCCGGTCCAGCACGACCCGCAGCAGCACGCCCTGCTGCCGCACGGTCAGAGTCTGGAAGGGACGCGGGGTCCCCGTCATCGCTCCTCCTCGGGCGCGGTCAGCTCCACCGGTACTCCCGGTGGAAGTTCTCGACCCGGTCCAGGACCAGCAGCCCGCGTCCGGCCAGGGTGTGGGCGTAGACCTGCTGGTACGGCGTGACGTCGTAGCCGTGGTCGCGCACCCCCGACATCCGGTCCAGGCTGAGGTCGCTGAGCAGCTCGTACTCCGGGATGCTCAGCCGGTGCCGGTCGGCGATCGCGGCCGCGATGCCCTGGCGGGCGACCCGCGCCTTGCCGGCCGGGGTGACCACACCGCTGTAGAACTCCGACCCGCAGCCCGACCCGTAGGAGAACATGCCGATCCGTCGGGGGCCGGCCACCTCGACACCGTCGAGCAGGGAGCACAGCGCCAGGTAGAGAGAGGCGCTGTAGACGTTGCCGACCTGCTGGGTGTAGGTGAGGCAGCTGGCCACCCGGACGGCGAAGTCGGCGTCGATCTCCGCCGGCGACGCCGGGCTGTGCTGCCGGCGCAGCCGGCGGAAGGCGCCGGTGACCATGCCGGCGAACGGCGTGTGGAAGACGAGGTGGTCGAAGGAACGCACCAGGTCCGCCGATCGGACCCGGGCGCAGTAGGCGCGGTAGCTCTGGTCGAGGCATTCCAGGTACGACAGCAACGACAGGTCGGAGTCGCCCGCCTCGAGGTCGGGCCGGGGCCGGAGGGTGTCCATCACCTCGAAGCTGTGGTAGCCGCTGGCACCCGGGTCGATCCGCAGCACCTCCGCATCCCGGCCGACGAGCATGGCGACGGCGCCCGCGCCCTGCGACGGCTCCCAGTAGGTGTTGCGGGCGGCGACGCTGGCCGCATCCGTCGCGATGACCAGCGCCCGCGCCCCGGGCACCGGGCTGGTGCCGACGATGGCCACCGCGGTCTGCAGTGCCGCCGTTCCCCCGTAGCAGGCGTGCTTGACCTCGAAGGAGCGGCACCGCCGCCCCAACCCGAGGTACTCCTGCACGTAGGTGCTGATCGGCTTGCCGAAGTCGAGCCCCGACTCGGTGCCCACCACGATCAGCTCGATCTGGTCGCGGTCGGCCACGGGCAACCCGTCGATCAGCGGGCGGGCGGCGTTGACCGCGTTGGTGACCGGGTCCTCGCAGGGCAGGTTGATGGACTTCGCGGTCATCATGAGGTTGCCGGAACGCTGCTGGTCCAGCCCGCGTGCCTCGAACAGCTCGTCGACGGGGAGGTAGGCCCGGCCGACGTAGGCGTTGATCGCCTCGATGCCGGGGGGCGCCTGCGCGCTCACCGGTCAGCCCGCGCCACGCGGGTGCGGCACCATGGCGACATCACGCAGGCTGCCGGGGACGAACAGCTCGCCCCAGCCACCCCCACCGCCGGCTGCCACCCAGCGTCGCGCGAGCACCTCGCCCAGCCGCGGGTCGCCTACGCCGAGCTCGTCCAGCAGCGCGTAGTCGTCCAACGCACGCAGGTGGATCAGCCAGTGCAGGGTGTCCTGACGACCGAAGATCTCCTCGTAGAGGAAGGCCGTCACCTGCCCGGGTGCGCCGGCGTTGAGCGCGTCGGCCCAGGCCACCGCGAACTGGCGGGCCGCGTCGCGGTGCTCGTACCGGGCCTTGCCGGTCCGCAGCACCACCGCGCCGGCGTCGGCCGTACTCAGCTGCAGCTCGAGCGGTTGGGTGGTCTGGTAGCACGCCGGGTCGGCGAACAGGACGGCCGGATCGACGGCGCCCTCCGGCGGGTGCCCGAACCCATGCTGGGGGCACAGCACCCGCTCGGCGAACGAGCCGGCGGTGAACATCCGCTCCCAGTTGCCGCCGCCCCGGGCCGGCAGCCGGTCCCGGGTCGAGATGTCCTGGTAGTCACGGTCAAGGTCGACCATCTGGAGCAACCGCTGGTAGTCGTGCGGCGAGCGCAGGTGGACGAACCAGTGCACGCGGTCCCGGACCCCGGCGACCTCGGTGAACAGGCTCGCCGACAGCACGTCCGGTTGCGCCCGGTTCAGGTACTGGACGAGCTCGGCGGAGAACTGCCGGCCCTCCGCCGCGAAGGCGTACTCGAGCTGCCCCGTGCGGTGCACGATGAACCCGGCGTTGGCCGAGTTGAGCGGCGCCGAGACGCCCGCGCCGGCCGGGGTGGGCTGGACCAGCGAATCCATCGCAAGACCTCCGTGGGATAACCCGACCGGGTCGCACCGGGCCGGGACGAGGGACGACCGGTCGGTCCGGGTGCGGCTCACCCGGAGGTGAGCAGCCGACGCAGGCGCCGCAGGTGGCCGAAGACCCAGACGTAGACGCCGCCAAAGTCGAAGACCAGGACGATCGCGGCGACCGTGGCGAAGTCCAGCGACGTCATCCGGGTCGGCTGGCCGGTCAGGAGCAGGTAGGTCTGGTACAGGTACCCGCCGAGCACGGGCAACCCCAGGAACACCAGGACGAGGATGGCGGCGATCCGGCCGAGCAGCCACAGCACCGCGTACCAGCGGATCACCGCCAGCTCGCGGGCCGGGACGGCGGACTGGTCGACCGGTCGGCGGCCCAGCCGCAGCCGCACCAGCCAGTTGTGCAGGTATGCCTCGGTGTCACCGAGCAGGCTGGGGCAGCGCAACGCGGTGGAGAGGATGTAGTACCCGTCGGTGCGGACGAACAGGAAGGTCTGCCACAGCAACCGGGTGGTGTAGCTGATCATGAGGCCACCGGCGAGCTGGACGGCCCAGTCGGGGAGGTCGATCCGGTGCCGCTCGGCCGCCCAGCGGAGGCAGATCAGCAGTGCGGTGGAGACGGCGTCGATCACCGCCCCGATGGCGAAGGCCACGTACCGGTCCCGCCTCGGGGCCAGCCGGATGCCGCTCATGTCGGTCTGGGCGACGAGCACGTAGATCTGGGTGCCGATGGTGACCCTGGCCGGCACCACGGCCGCCCGGGCGGCAACCACGTGGGCCAGCTCGTGGATCGCCACCCCGAGCAGGGTGAGGGCGATGGTCGCCCAGGTCAGCGCCGCGAAGTGAGCCGGGTACAGCAGCACCGTCGGCCCCGGGTAGAGGGCCGGGTCGAGGACCAGCAGGCCCACCCCGAGCGCGATGACGGCACCGTAGAGGGTGAGGGCCGGGCCGCCCACCAGCCGCCGGGCCGCGGCCGCCGACAGCCACGGCAGGTCGCTGCCGCGCCGCCGCCGACCCGGTGCCGCGGCACCGGTGTCGAGGAAGCCCTCCGCGGCGAGAGCGTCGAGGAACTCCGGCACGTCGAGGGCGTCGCCGTGCCTGGCGCGGTACTCGCGCTGGACCTCACCGACGGTCTGGCCGGCGGCGAGGGCCCGGAGCACGTCGAGCCCCACCGGCGGGATCGACAGGAACACGTCACGTTCGGTGCGGCCGATCGTGACCGTGCCGCCGTCACGGGTGTGCTCGAACTCCGGCACGTCGACGATCGCGTCGAGGGCATACCCGGGCATCGTCCGTCCTTCGTCGTTCCGGTGGAGCGGCAGGAGCCGGGCTGCGAGGCGAGCCAGCCATCGGCTCCTGCCGCGACGGGATCTCCCTCGCGTCAGGCCACCTTGTTGGCGGCGCCGCAGCCGGATGCGGCGGTCGTCTTCACCGGCTCCAGACGGCGAACGGTCAGCGTCTTCATGTAGCCACCTCCTCTCCCCCGAGTCGAACAGGCGGTGACCAGGTTGCCCGGCGACCGCGGTCGGGGTCTGCTCAGTTGTGCGCGGCCCGCCATACCCAGGCCGAAACCACCACGCTCAGCACCGGCGGTGAATGTCTGCCGGCCGCCGTCACATCCGGTGATGCTTCGGCTAGATTCTGTAGCGCCATCGACGGGGCTGACCACCGGAGATCACGGACGAGGAGATCATGCGGATCGTTCATGCCGCGGACATCCACCTCGACAGCTCGCTGCGCGGGCTGTCCCGGCTGGGGGACGAGGACGTCGCGCGCCTCCTCCGTCAGGCGTCCCGGCGCGCGTTGGAGAACCTCGTCCAGCTCACCGTCGACGAGCGGGCGGCTGCGTTGGTCATCGCCGGCGACCTCTACGACGGGGACTGGCCGGACTACGCCACCGGCCGGTTCTTCGGGCAGCAGATGGCGCGGCTGCACGAGGAGGGCATCGCGGTCTTCATCGCGGCCGGCAACCACGACGCCGAGAGCGAGATCACCCGCTCCCTGCGGATGCCGCCCAACGTGACCGTCCTGTCGACCGAGGCCCCGCAGACCGTCATCCGGGACGACCTCGGGCTCGCGGTCCACGGCCAGGGGTTCCCGACCCGCGCGGTCACGACCAACCTCGCCCTCTCCTACCCGGGTCGGCTGCCTGGGGTCGTCAACGTCGGCATCCTGCACACCGCGGTCGCCGGCGCCGAGGGGCACGCGCCCTACGCGCCCTGCACTCCCGAGGACCTGGCCCGCACGGACTACGAGTACTTCGCGCTGGGGCACGTCCATGACCGCTACGTCGTGAACGACGGGTACCGGGTGGCGGCGTTCTCCGGCAACCTGCAGGGACGGCACCCGCGGGAGACCGGCCCGAAGGGTGCCCTCGTCGTCGATGTCGACGCCGACCTCCGGGCCGAGCTGCGCCACGTGCCGCTCGATGTGGCCCGCTGGGCCCGCCTCACCGTCGACGCCACCGACGCCGCTGACCTCGACGAGGTGCTCGGTCGGGTGGAGGAGTCGCTGCGCGACGCGAAGTCCGGGGCAGCGGGGCGTCTGCTCATCACCCGGATCGATGTCACCGGCACGACGCCGGCCGCAGCGCCGCTCGCCGACGACGAACGGCTCGCCGAGGAGGTGGGGCTGATCGGCGACCGGCATGGCGTCACGGTCGAACGGGTCCGCTCCCGGGCGCACGCTCCCGCCGAGCGGCAGCGCCTGGACCCGGAGCTGCTGGCGGCCATCCGCGCGGCCGCGGACCAGCTCACCGCCGACCCGGCCCAGCTGCACGACGTCGCCCACGCCCTGGACCGCGAGGTCGGCCGGGACCTGCGCGGCGACGGGCTGCTCGACCTCAAGGACGGCGACGCGTTGGCGACCGTGGCCGCGGACGCCGCCCGTACCCTGCTCGCCCGGCTCACCGGGGAGGCCGACTGATGCGGGTCCGGTCCATGACACTCCAGCGGTTCGGCGCCTTCAGCGACCGGACTCTCGTCTTCGGCCCGCGGCTGACCCTCGTCGTGGGTGCCAACGAGGCCGGCAAGTCCACTGCCCTGGCGGCACTCTCCGACCTGCTGTGGGGAATCCGCACCAGGAGCCGCCACACCTTCCTGCACGCACGGGAGTCGCTGTGCCTGCAGGCCACCGTGGCCCTGCCCGGCAGCGAGCTGCCGACGGAGATGGTACGGCGGCACTCGGGCCTGGCCGACCCGCGCACCGGCGCCCAGGTCCCCACGCCGTGGGTCACCTCACCCGCCGACACCTGGGAGCGGTGGGACCAGTCCTTCGGCCTGTCCCATGCCGAGCTCCGCGAGGGCGGGAGGGAGCTGTGCCGCGGCTCCGGGGACCTCGCCGAGCTGGTCTTCGCCGCCCGCAGCGGCCAGGCGGTCCGGGCGCTGCTCGACCGGATCAACGACGAGGCGGACGCGCTGTTCAAGGAGCACCGCGGCAACAAGAGCGTGGCCGTGCGCCGGGCCCACGCCGGCTACCTGACCGCCCTGGAGCAGGTTCGGGAGAGCACCTCACGGGGCCAGCTCGTGCACGCCGCCCGCGAGGAGCTGGCACAGGCTCAGCTCGACATCGCCGCCGCGCAGTCCGCGCTGACCGCCGCCCGCAGCCAGGTGGCGCGGCTCGACCAGCGGGCCCAGGCCGCCGACCACGCACGCTCGCTCAGCGACGTCGAGGGGCGGCTGGCGGATCTGCTCGGCCAGGGTGCTGCGATGGACGAGGCGCAGCTCACCCGTTGGGCAACGCTCGAGGCGCGGCACGCGTCAGCCGGCACCAACCTCGACCGGCTCCAGACCCAGCTCGACGACACCCGACGGGCACGGCACGGGATCCGCGTCGACGCCGCACTGCTCGCGGACGACGCGACGGTGACCCGACTCAACCTGTCCCGGGAGGCCCGGGAGAACGACGGCGCCCGGGCGCGGGCCCTGGAGCAGGAGGCCAGCGCGGCCGAACGCGAGGCGGCCATCGAGCTCGAACCGCTCACCGGAGCGCTGGGGGAACGGTCCGTCGCGGCCGTCCTCGCCGAATGGCACGTACCGGCGGACCGGGTCGTCCAGCTCGACGCCCAGGCGGCAGCCGTCGAGCACGCCGCCCAGGCCCTGCTCGGCACCGCCGGCCAGGTCAGGACCGCGAAGACCCGGCTCGACGAGGTCAGCGCCGACCTCCAGGAGCTCGACCTGGACGCCGTGCGCGCCGTCGGCGAGGTGCTGGCGACGCTGCGGGCGGACGGGTCCGCGACCGCGCAGCTCCTCGCGGCCATCGGGCAGCACGCCACGGAGCTGGAGCAGCGGGACAGCGCCCTGCACCGCGCCGGTCGCTCCCGTGAGGACGGCGTCGTCGACCCGGTACCCAGCCAGGACGAGGTGGAGACCGCACGTGCCGCAGTCGCCGGGTCCCTCGCCGCCGTCCAACGCAACGAGGATGCCCTCGTCCGGGAGCGGAAGGCCGCCGCGCTGGCGCACCGCCGCCGCGACGAGCTGGACGTGGCGGACCTCCCCGAGCGCTCCGACCTGCTCGCCGCACGGGCCAGCAGGGACACCATGCTCGACGAGGCGACCCGGGCCTGGTCCGGCGGGGCCCCGTTCGAGCGGTCGGGACACACGCTCACCGGGGCCCGGCACGCCGCGGTGACCGCCGACGAGCTGGCCGACCGGCTGGCCCGCGGCGCGAACGCGGCGGCCCGTCGTACCGAGCTCGACTCGTCGGTGACCAGCGCGGACACCGCTGTGGCCGACGCCGCGGCCGAGCTGGCGGCCGTCACCCGCGGGTACGAACGGGCCATCGCCGGCTGGCGGGAGCTGTGGTCCTCGACCGGGCTGTGCCCGGCGCCGGACGGGGGCGCCGCCGTCCGCGCCGAGCTGGTTGCCGCCCGGGACGCGCAGAGCCGCGCCCTCGCCCAGCAGGCGCGCATCGACCACCTCAGCCCGCTGGCCGCCACGCAGGCCCGCACGGTGCGGACGGCCCTCGACCGGGCGGGCCGGCCACGACCGGACGGCGACCTGGACAGCCTGATCCGCGCCGCCGAGCAGGTGCTGCGCGACGCCGACACAGATCGGGAGGCCCGCACCACCGTTCGGGAACGCCGCACCGATCTCGCCCAGGCCCAGCAGGCAGATGAGCAGGCGACCGAGGCCCGGTCGAGCGCCCTTGCCGCCTGGCGCGTCCTGCTCGCCGCCGCCGGGCTGCCTGCCGATCTTGACCCTGCGGCGTGGCGGACCCGGAAGGGCGTTCTCGAGCGGGCGCAGGCCCGGTACGCGGCGTGCGCCGAGAAACGACAGGAGGTCGCCCACCTCACCGAGCGCTACACGGCGTACCGCGACGAGGTCGGCGCCGTGGCCGCGCGGCACGGCGTCCCGCACGACGACACGTCACCAGCGATCCAGGTACTCGCCCACCGGACGGCGACGGCCCGGGCGGACTCGACGGAGGCGGAGCGCCTCGACGGGCTGATCCGCCGGGCGGAGCTGGAGCTCGCGGCCGCCCGGGAGGAGTTCGAGGCCTCGACGGCGGCCCGGGACCAGCTGGCCCGGGACGCACTCCTCGCGGACCCCGCGGCACTGGCCGGCGCCGCGGAGCGCGGGAGGGTCGCGGCCTCGCTGCGGCAGGCGCACGCCCGGCTCCGCGACCTGGTTCGGGCCTCAGCACCCGGCGAGGACCTCGACGCCCTCGTCGAGATCCTGACGGCGGTCGAACCGGACCAGCTCGAGCAGGAACGCCGCTCCGCCCGCGAGGACGTGGCGCGCCTCGACGAGGAGCTGATGAGGGCGGGGCAGCGCCGTGGGGAGTGCCACCAGCGGGAGGGCGACCTGATCGACCGGGACGGCGCCGCGGAGCTCAACGCCCGGGCCAAGGAACAGCTCGCGGTCGTCGCCCAGCTCGCCGAGCGCTTCCTGGTGGCAGACATCCAGCGCAGGCTGCTGCGGCAGGAGCTGGCGGCGTACGAGAGCAGACACGCCTCGCCGCTGCTGGACGCCGCCGGCGCGATCCTCGAGCGCCTTACCGAGGGTCGGTTCGTCGCCCTGCGCACCACCACCACCTCTGGCCAGCACCGAGCGCTGCTCATCGTCGGCGCCGATGGCCTCGGCCGCACTCCCGAGCAGCTGTCGGAGGGGACCGCCGACCAGGTGTTCCTCGCGCTGCGCCTGGCCGGTGTCGCCTCGCTCCAGGATGAACGGCGAGCCAGCGGCGCGCCGACCCTGCCCGTGGTCCTCGACGACGTGCTGATGACCTTCGACGACGACCGGGCCCGGGCCGCGCTGGCGGTGATGGCGGAGCTGGCCGAGCAGTGGCAGGTCATCGTGATGACACACCACGAGCACCTCACCCGCCTGGTGCCGACCGGTTCCCGGTCGGCGGTCACCGTCGCGACCCTGGCCGGTCCGGACCGGATGGTCGCGGCCGGCACGCCGACGGAGGTCCGCGAGATGGCCCGCACCGCGATGGCCTCGGCGACGTCATCGGCCGTCGCCGAGGCGAGGCAGTCCCGCGCCGGCTCCGGCTCCGGTCCTGGCTCTGGCTCTGGCTCCGGCTCTGGCATCGATCCGAGCCAGGTCCGTGCCTGGGCCCGGGAGCGGGGGTACGAGGTGGGCGACCGCGGCCGGATTCCCGCCCAGATCATCGACGCCTACGAGCGGTCGCAGGCAGCGCCTGCCCGCACGGTCGGTGGCACGGTCGGAATCGGACATGATCAGATCCTCCAGGATCGGTCGGAGGACCCACCCGATGTTGTCTGATCCGAACCGGGATCTGTATCACGAAGTCAGGCGCCAACCATTGAGGCGATCCTGACCAACCGCAACCAGCTCAGCGAGGACATCCTGCGCGATGTCGAGGGTGTCGCCACCGGGTACGGTGTGAAAATCATCCGGGCGGACGTCAAGGATCTGGTGTTCCCCGGAAACCTGCAGGACGTCATGAACCGGGTGCTGACCGCGCAGCGGACGGCCGAGGCGCAGATGGTCGAGGCGCGCACCCGGGCCGACCGCGAGGCGCTGGAAGCCACCTCGAAGGCCGACGCCGAGCGGGTCGCGGCGCAGACCCGGGCCGAGTCCACCCGGCTGACCGCCGAGGCCGACGCTCAGCACCCCGCACTGCTGCGGCTTCGGGAGCTGGAGACGCTGGGCGCGCTCGGGGCGAACGCCGAAGCCCGGCTATACATCGGGTTTGACAAGCACAGCGACCGGCTCACGGCCGAGCACTGAGCGAGTGGGAGCCGGTCGGGCGGCCCGCAGGCCCTTGGTCGGATGGCCTGAAGCAGAACGTTGACGTCGAAGACGACCGGTGTGGCCACCGGCCCCGGCAACGTGATTCCGCCCGCCGCAGCGACTCCATGACCGTCAACGTTGCCCGCAGGTACGCCGACCGTCTGGGACGCCATCGCCGTCACCCCCTCACCACCGACTGCCAGGCCCCATTCTGTTGCATCCGCTGAGCAAGTAGTTGCATATGGTCGAGGCTTGGTTGAACGAGTCGCCGCCCAAGGACTACCGCGCCGCCGTCGAGTCTCTCCCCGCCGACGGCCGGCTCATGCTGACCGGCGACCCAGTACGCACCCCGTGGGACCACGGTCTCGCAACGGCAATGCAGCATACCGGCGTCGCCGTACATGAGGAGGCCGTCCTGCACGCGCTGGTCGGTGATCTCGTCCTTTGGTCGCGAGCCGGTATCCCAGGCGCCCGGCAGGAGCGGGGGTGGGGGTCAACGGGTCGTCGCGGTCAGCTGCTCCAGCGGGGCCTCAGGATCAGCCAGCCGGCCCGGGTCGACGACCGTACCGGACCGGATCAGTGCCTGGATCGGTCCGGCGACGTCCCAGACGTTGACGTTCATACCCGCTACGACCCGGCCGGCTCTGAGCCAGAACGCGATGAACTCCCGGCCGGCGGGCTCGCCGCGGTAGACGATCTGGTCGTAGCCGTCAGGTCCGAGATCGCCGGAGTACTCCATTCCCAGGTCGTACTGGTCGGTGTAGAAGTAGGGGATCTGGTCGTAGGTGACCGGCTGGCCCAGCATGGAGCGGGCGGCCGCAGGCCCGCTGTGCAGTGCGTTGGCCCAGTGCTCGACCCGCAGCTGCCGACCGAGCAACGGGTGGTAGGCGTTCGCGACATCGCCGGCCGCGAAGACGTCGGGGTGAGAGGATCTCAGTGCCGCGTCCACCACGACGCCGTTGTCGACGGCCAGGCCGGCTCTCGCGGCCAACTCCGTGTTCGGCTGGGCCCCCACGCCGATCACGACCAGGTCGGTGGTCAGGTCCTCCCCAGCCCCGGTCGTCACGGAGGTGATCCGGCCGCCGACGCCCTCGAAGGCATGGACCCCGGTGCCGAGCCGCAGGTCGACATCGTGGTCGCGGTGCAGGCGTGCGAAGACCTCGCCCAGCTCCGGTCCCAGTGCCGCGGGTAGCACCGTGCCCTGCCGCTCCACAACGACGACCTGGTTGCCGTGGCCCCGGGCGGCAGCCGCTACCTCAAGGCCGATCCACCCGCCGCCCACGATCACCACCCGGCGGCCACCGCCGGACAGGTCTTCGGCCAGCCGCTCGGCGTCCGGTAGCTGCCGCAGGTACCGCACCCCGTCCAGATCCAGCCCCGGTAACGGCAGCCGGCGGGCCGAGGAACCGGTGGCGAGCAGCAGCTTGTCGTAGTGCACGTGGTCGCCGTCGTCCAGGACGACCTGGTGGGCGGCTGCGTCGAGGTCGGTGACGGTGACGTCCGTCCTCAGCTCGACTCCGTGGTTCCCGTACCACTCCTGGTCATGGACATAGAGCGAGTCCCGTGACGCGGAGCCGGACAGATACCCCTTGGACAGTGCAGGGCGTTCGTAGGGACGCTCGGGCTCGGCGCCGACCAGCAGCAGCCGGCCGTCGAAGCCTTGCTCGCGCAAGGTCTGCGCGGCCTTGGCTCCGGCGAGGCCGGCGCCGACGATCAGGAAGGTCCGCGGTGCGGCGGCCATCTCGGTCCTCTCGGTATGCGCCGCGTCAGCGGCCGGTGAGGGTCAGGCTGAAGAACTCATGCCGAGTCTGCGGGTCGGTGCGCAGCAGCCCGTGTACTGAGGACGTCACCGTTCGGGTGCCGGCGGCCCGCACCCCGCGCAGGGACATGCACAGGTGCTCGGCCTCGATCACCACCCCGACGCCTCGGGCGCCGAGGTGCTGCTCCAGCCACGTCGCGATCTGGGTGGTCAGCCGTTCGGTGAAGGGCAGCAGGTGGTGGGCGCACAGCGACTGCAACGGGATGTCGCGGGCCAGCACCAGCCCGTCATACCCCGATCCGTCGTGTGCGTTGTCGTCCGGGTCCTCGTGCACGTTGGGGAAGCTGGTGGTCGCGAACGGCTGCGGGGTGAGCATCTCGACGAAAGCAGCCGCCACCCGGCGAGGGGTCTGGGCCAGGTGCTCGTCGGTCAGGTTACGCCCTAGAGCGGTGAGCAGGTCGGCTACCGCCTTGGTCGCGGCGTCCAGGTCCGGTTCGGCCCCTCCCGGCAGCGCCCGGAACCTGCCACCAGAATGTGGTTCTGTCATCACCGCGGGGTCCGCGTACGGCCGTCCGGCTGCGCGACCGCGAGCCGCCACAGCGCCACCGCGGCGACCAACAGCCCGAAGTCGCGCAGGGCGATGTCGTAGAAACCCGGCACCAGCAGAAGGTTCACGATGATCCCGGCCAGCCACGCGGCGACCAGCGGTGCGCCGAAGCGGGGTCGGGCAGCAACCGCTAGACCGGCGACCACCTCGATGACTCCGACCGCGTACATCGCCTGCTGCCCGCTGCCCGGAACCATGTCGTTCAGTCGCGGGGCCAGGTAGGTCGGCCAGTGGACCAGCACGTTGGCGAACTTGTCGAACCCGAACAGCAAGGGCGCGACCGTGAACACGGTGCGCAACAGCAGGAATGCCTGCCGGGCGGGGTCGGCCGAGAGCAGGGTCCGGACGACGGAGGAGGCAGTGAGAGGGCGGGTGGCGGGCGGGGTGGCCATCGGATCTCCTTCTAAAGTCGTGATCGATGGACTATAGAATTGGTAGAGTCTTTCGTCAAGAGTCGCGTGCTTTAGAGTGGGGTCATGGACGAGCGCGCGTTGGCCGACCGGGTGTCAGCTGTGACGGCCCTGGGTGACCCGGCCCGGCGCGCCGTCTACGACCTGGTGTGCCGTCGGGATGAGCCGATCAGCCGCGACCAGGCCGCGTCGACGTTGGGTGTCACCCGTCGCAGCGCCGCCTTCCACCTGGACAGGCTCGCCGAGCAGGGCCTCCTGGCGGTGGAGTTCCGCCGGCTGACCGGACGTACCGGCCCGGGCTCGGGTCGGCCGGCGAAGCTCTACCGGCGCGCCCGCGACGAGATCTCGGTCTCGGTACCGGACCGCCGCTATGACCTAGCCGGTGAGGTGATGGCGGCTGCGATCGAACGCTCCATCTCCGCCGGCGAGCCCGTGGGCGACGCCTTGGTGGGCGTTGCCGCCGACACCGGACGCGCCATCGGCGCGGGCGCCACCGACCTGCGCCAGGCCCTCGAGACTCACGGGTTCGAACCGCGGGACGATGGCCGTGGCGGCCTGCTGCTCGGCAACTGCCCCTTCCACCGCCTGGCCGTCCGACACACCCACATCGTCTGCGGCCTCAACCTCGAACTCATCCGGGGCATCACCGCAGGACTCGACGACACCGACCACGCCGCCGTGCTCGACCCCGGCCCCGGGCGCTGCTGCGTCAAGGTGCATCCCGCCTGAGGTCGATGGAAGCGATCCGCGGGTCGAGAGACACGGCACCTGCCGGCTTCCCACTGCCTGGCCATCGACGAACACGCCGACCAGTCGCGCCCTCGCGGTCAACGCGGTCGGTCAACGTCAGCACGGTGATCAACATCAAGGACGTGCACGAGCTGGGTGTCCTCGTCGACCCGGTAGACAACCCGGTACGTGCCACGCCGGGCACCGTGACACCCCGCCAGCGGACCAACCAGCGGCTTGCCAACCCGATGCGGGTTGACCGCCAGGGCGTTCTGGCAGAACTCCAGCACCGCGGCGGCCACTGACTGCGGCAGACGCTTGGCTACCGCTCGCCGCGTCGCGGGTTGGAACCGCACCTCGTACCCCGCCGACCCGGCCTCATCCTCACCGGTCACGCGCCGAGAGCGCGGCGGCGAGCCAGATCGGTGCGCACCGTCGCCAGGTCGACACCAGGTTCGCCCCGACCCAGCGCGCTCAAACTCTCCGAGATCCGAGCCACCGACTCCGAGTCGCCGAGGATCTCCAACGTCATCTCCAGCCCTTCGAGATCCTCAACGGAAACCAGGACGACCTCAGCTTCACCGTTGCGGGTCAACGTGATCCGCTCGTGCTGCTGGCGTACCCGACGCACGAGCTCAGAGAGGTGGGCCTTCGCCTCCGAGATCGGCACCGGTGTCGCCGCGATGGTCATGGTCAGATTCGTACCCCATGTTGATCAACATTCGAACCAATCTTGCGGTGGTGTCCCGGCGTGGTCGCCATCCGACGACGACCACGAGACGAACAGATCCGCCAACGCCGCGACCACCCACGACGCACCGGTGTCAACGGCACAACGACCGGCGGTAGGATCGCGAGCCCGGCCGGCGAACACCGAGACCCGCCACAGACAGCCGCTTTCCCTGCATAGGCTGGGACGATGGCGTCGCAACCCGGGATCGGCCCCGCCTCCACCACCCTGTCGGGGTCCGGAACGGCCCGCCGAGTTGCCACCGTGGACGCTATCGGGGCGGACGTCGCGGTGATTGGGGCCGGCATCGCCGGTGTGTCGGTCGCCTATGGACCGCCGCGGGCTTCACGGCGCCATGCCTGGCTGCCCCGCCGCGGGTGTCTGGTCGGTCCGTTGCCTGCACACGCTCAGCACGCATTCCCGAAGCCACCGATGCGCCGGGTCCGCGTCCAGCCGGACGTGCCAGAGCAACGACACGGTCACTTCCGGTGCGGGGAAAGGCAGTGAGAAGGAGTGCATCCCCTCCCTCAAGTTCTCCGTCTGGCGTTCTGGAACCGTGGCGATCAGGTCCGAGGCCCTCGCCAGTGCCAACGCGGCCCCGAACCCATCCACCACGGTGACCACCGCCCGTTCCCGACCAGTTGGGCGAAATGCCTCATCGACCAGCCCCTCTGTCAGTCCTCGTCTCGAGACGTGCACGTGCCGGCCTGACGCATACGTGGCCGGGGTGACCGTCGTGCTGCCAAGGGGATGTTCGCGGCGCACCACGCCAACGAAACGGTCGGTGAACAACGGTCGGGTCATGACGTCAGGTGCCAGAGTGCCTTCGATGACACCGGTTTCAAGATCTACGGTGCCGTCCCGGAGCGGGGTGGTGTCCTTCTTGGTCTTCTGCACGAAGCGCAGACGCACGCCGGGTGCCTCCGTGCCGACCCGGGCCACCAGCTCGGGACCGAAACTCTCGACGAACCCATCGCTGCTGCGCAGCGTGAACGTCCTGTCGAGCGCTCCCAGGTCGAGCCGCTCGGCGGGACGCAGGACCGCCTCGGCTTCGTGAACCAGCACGCGAACGCGCTCTCGGAGCTCGAGGGCGCGTGGCGTGGGTACCAGCCCACGACCGGCTCTGACCAGCAGTGGGTCACCCGTCGTCCGACGCAACCGAGCGAGGGCGCGGCTCATCGCGGAGGGGCTCAGGCGCAGCCGCTCCCCCGCGCGGGTGACGCTGCCCTCGTCGAGCAGCACATCCAGTGTGACCAGCAGGTTCAGGTCCGGCCTCGGCATGATGCGATTGTGGCACAAATCCGGCGCGATATGGCGTCAGGCGCACATGTTTCTTGCATACTTTGCATCTTCCGCCTCTCCCCGGCAGGGCCTAGCTTCGGGGCACACCCCATCCTCGGCAGAAAGCGATGAGCGTCTTGACATCAGCGACTACCCCTGCACGCGGCGCATCGACGGCCGCGCAGCCCCGACGACCGCTGGGTTGGGCAACGGCCGGCCTGTCCCTGTCCATGCTCTTGCCCTCTCTGAACATCAGCATCGCCAATGTGGGCCTACCAACGATGGCGGAGGCGTTCGACGCGTCGTTCAGCCAAGTGCAATGGATCGTCATCGCCTACCTGCTCGCCATCACGACGCTCATCGTGGGCGCCGGGCGCCTGGGAGACATCGCCGGAAAGCGCCGGCTCCTGCTGGGCGGCATCGGGCTCTTCACGGTCGCCACGCTGCTGTGTGGCATCGCCCCCACGCTCCCCCTCCTCATCGCTGCGAGAAGCCTTCAAGGAGTCGGAGCCGCCTGCATGATGGCGCTGACCATGGCATTCGTGAGCGAGACGGTTCCAAGGGAGCGAACCGGCAGCGCCATGGGACTGCTCGGGACCATGTCGGCCATCGGCACCGCTACGGGACCGTCACTCGGAGGTCTGCTGATAACGGGCATCGGATGGCGTGCGATCTTTCTCATCAGTGTGCCGCTGGGGGCGCTCACGCTGCTCCTGGCCGTGCGGGTACTTCCGACTCCCGCGTCGGACCAAGCCCGAAGCCGCCCCCGGTTCGATTCTCTGGGGACCCTGTTGCTGGCCCTGACGCTCGGCGCCTACGCACTGGCAATGACCATCGAAGGCGAGGCGTTCGGTCCTCTCACGCTGGCCCTGTTGGTCACCTCCGCGGCCGGCCTCGTGCTGTTCGTGCTCGTCGAGACCCGCGTTCCGGCACCGTTGCTGCGGCTGTCCTTGTTCCGTAACCTGACACTCACAACTGGACTGACGACCAGCGCACTGGTCTCGACCGTGATGATGACGACGCTCGTCGTCGGCCCCTTCCACCTCGCCCGTGCCCTGGGCCTGGCACCCGTCTTCGTCGGCTTGGTCATGTCGGCCGGCCCAGTGGTGTCCGCCCTCACCGGGGTCCCGGCGGGACGTGCCGCAGACCGCTTCGGCGCCGACACCATGGTTGTCGTCGGCCTCTCCGGAGTGGTCGCCGGCACCCTCGTCCTGTCCCTGATGCCAGTCGCCGCCGGCGTCGCGGGGTATGCGCTGCCGCTCGTCACCATCACAGCCAGCTATGGCCGCAATTAAACAAAATCGGCCTCGCCCATCGGGATTGAGAGGTGCTCGAAGTCGTATCTGAACGTCCCATTCTTGATGAACAATTCGAAGGCGCTGAAGGTGTGGTCGGCGGTCTCTCGCTGGATGTTCGCG
>JACQDL010000051.1 GCA_016201065.1 Actinomycetota bacterium | reverse complement strand
CCAACACAAAAGAATCAGACCGCTTCTTCCACCGCAGCAGCGAATCCCACTCGGCAGGCTCAACCTCGATGACCATATGACAATGCTACGCCAACCCGAGAATATTCGAGAATCCGGTTTTGTTTAATGTTCGCCATAAGCCATGCACACGATCACGGCTTCCGGCGACAACGGGGTGCCGTGGATCGGCGTAGCTGACCGGACCGAGTGACCAGCATGGAAGCACAACCGGCTGTGTGCAATCCCAAAGTCACCCGTGCTCGGGTGCGCGTCCGTGGCTGACCCCAACTGCCCGCTCGGTACCAGTGCTCGTGTACGCGGGTCGTACGCTTGTCCTCGTCGATCCGAACTCTCTGTGCTGGCTTGATAACGGCGTGTATGGTCGGCGGTGCGGCGTCCGCGCATGCTGCGCGGCCCCGAGTCGGAAACAGGTGGAATGCGTGGAACTTGAAGATGAGGCGATTCATGCCGAGGGTCGCCAGGAGGACCGTGGACAGTGCAAGTGGCGCGTTGTGGGACTCATGGCATTTCCGAGATCGATAACCTCTGATCTAAGTAGTGGGCCGCCACAGCACCTCGAGTTCGGTTCTCGGCTCCTGCCCAGTGATACGGTGTGCGACGATATTCCGATCCGGTTGAGGCAAGCGCTTGACCGGGTTCCGGATGTGGCATGGGGAACCACTGAGCCGGTAGAGCTCGTACTTGAAGTCATGTCGGAAGGCGCCAGGGAGGCACTCGACCTGATATCCCCGATGTTGGATCTGATCCTGGATGATCTGAGCTTTCAACTTCAGGAGCCGTTGAAGGTCCTCCAGTTTGAGGTCTTTGACGTAACCCCGCCTTTAGCTGACGGCGATCAGCGGGAGATGCTGCTCTTCCCCTTTCCGCAGGGGTATGACCAGTACAAGCTAGGGCGAAGCGCGGCCTTTGGTGAGGTAGTCACCACGTCTCGTGTTGCACTCCGTGCCAGATACGCCGAACTGTCCGATCAGGTGCAGAATGCGTTGGATTGGTACACGAAGGCCCTGCATTCCCCGTTTGACGCCGACAGATACATCTTCTACTGGATCTGTTTTGAGGTCCTAAGGAATGCATTTGCAGAGAAGGTGAAAGAATCCACGAGGCTGAGGTGTGGGCACGAGATCCACTCCTGCCCTACCTGCGGTGGGCCGACTACGCAAGTCAGGCAAGCGGCAACGACTTACGACTTCCTTGATGCCCTTGGAGTGGATCGGGCGACGGCGAAGCGCCTTTGGGACATGCGGCATTTGGTGCACGGCGCGAAGAGCTTCCGGCCAGACCAATTGGCTACATTGGGTGAGCTTCTCCAAATCCTTCGGTCTGTGGCGCTAGCTGCACTAAAACTCGCCATGGAGATTCCTCAAGACTCGCCACCCATCGTCAGCTATGGAGCGCCTGCCGTGGTTGGTTCTGTGTGCCTGGGCGGCACTCGGACCATCACGGTGCATGACCTTGAGGATCTGGATCAACCATGAAGGTAGTGTCCCCAGCGTTGGTGGGCGGCCTGGCGGGTGGTGCCCAGGCGGGCGGCGATCTCGCCCCAGGAGTAGCCGGCCCGTCGGAGACCGGTCACGGCGTGCTGGGCGGCGTGCTCCAGCTCGTCGGCCAGGGCGAGGAGATCGGGTAGGGCCTCGACGTCACCGGCGGCGATCCGTCGACCGTGGGCGCGAATGATCCGCCGGGCGAACGCCGCGTACTCGGGGCTTTCCACGCGGCCGCCGCGGCGTGCCGGTGCCCGACGGGGCCCCGGTGTCGGAGTCGGTGCGGTGCGCTGATCCGGTGTCAACGCCGTGTTGACGGTCGTGTCGTGGTTGTGGCTGGCCATGGGGTCCTCCGCCGTGTCCTGGTGATTGCCCGCGAGGGGGGCTGGCCGGGGCGGGCGCCCCCTTGGGGCCTGCCCGTTTCGGCGCCCGGCTGCGGCGGCGCAGGGGTCCCCGGCGGAAGCGTCGGAGGGGTCGTCGGTTCGGACAGCGCAGCGGGGTCTTTCCCGGCCCCGCCCGCTGGGCAGAGGCGGCTCGGCGATGCTGGGCCGGGAACGATCGTCCGAACGGATGCGCCCCGCAGTGCCCTTCCGGTGGGGTGGTGCCGCTGCTACCCGCCCCCCGGAGGTGAGCACCGGGTCCCCGGCCGCAGGCCGGCGGTTCGGGTTTGGTGTGACCCGTGGCCGGTGGTCTCGGGTCAACCTGTCCGCATCACGGGGCTGGCCGGGTGCCGCGCCGGGATCGGCGCCGCAAGCGCCGCACGCCCGGAGCGACGCGCCCGGCCAGAGGCCCGCGCAGCGGGCCGCCTTGATCTCAAAGAGACCAATTCGGCAGTGCCCGACGTGTGAGCGCCGGATCGCTGGGATGTGCTGCCGCTACCGGGTGGCGTCGTGGCGGTTTCGCCAGGCTCGGCACCGGTCGAGGTAGGCGGCGAGGTGTGTGCCGGCGAATGCGTCCAGATCCCAGGGGTGGTCGGGCAGGTCGTGCGGGTCGGGAACGGTGTAGGCCCAGGCTGGTCCGTCGCTGTCGGTGCGTAGCTTGGCGAGGTGGTAGCCGTCGGCCTCGAAGGCGTCGATGGTGCGCCACTCGGTGGGGGTGATGTCGGCGAGGATGTGGCCGGTGGTGCTGCCGGCCGGGTCGGCGATGAGGGCGGGGTAGACCTGGTCGGGTAACGCGATGACCCGCCACCCGGTGACGTCGGCGGGGTAACGGGTGGGGTCGCGGTCGATGAGGACGCGCAGGACGTCAGGGAACAGCAGGCTTCCGTAGACGAACAGGGGCGCCGGGTCCGCCGACAGTGGGGCCAGCCGGCCAGATGTCGGCGAGGTCGCGGGGCGTGAGGGGGCGTTGATAGGCGGCACGCAGGACCCTCCCGGCGGTGTCGGTGTCAGCGGTGTCGGCCACGGCGACGAACCAGTCGATGCCGGCCGGGTAGGCCCACAGGTAGGACCGGAGCAGCGGGTCGCTGCCCCGGTCGGTGAGGGCGTCGGCGATGGTGTCGTTGGTCCACCACGGCACGCGGGCTCGGGCGTGGTCGGCGCAGTCGGTGATGCTGGCGCCGTCGTTGATGGCCCGGTGCAGCTCGGCGCGCACGAGCTGGGTGTAGTGGTCGACTCGCACGTGCGCGGTGAGGTGCGGGTCGTCTGCGGCGACGAACAGCGGCAGCGTCTGGGCCAGTCCCTCGAACAGGACCTGGTACGGAAGGTGGACCGACAGTACGCGCGGCCAGGGGACGTCGGCGAGGGCGCAGGCGTGGGCGTAGCTGGCGTACTGCATGGCGTGGCCGAGGATTTCGTGCAGGGCCAGCGATCGGAGCCGGGTGCGGGTGAACGTCGCGTGGCGCAGGTTCAGGCGCAACCGCGCGTCGACCCCGGCGCCGTCGAGCCAGTAGGACCAGTAGTCGTCGACCTCGACGGTCTCGATCGAGACGACATACGGCGCGTGGCTGCCGGTCAGCTCGCGGACCGCCGGTTCGAACTCCCCGGCGACCGTGCGGATCTGCTCGCGGACGTCGGCGGCGTCAACGGGCTGCTCCACCTTCCGGCGCTGCGTGTCGGTGTCGGCGCCCCACTCGACACCCACCTCGGCGAGGGCGTTGCTGGCACGCTCACCGACCATGACGACGTGCTCCTCTGGCCATCCGGCCGCGGGGCAGCCCTGCGTCTGCGTGAGGTAGTCGTCAAGCGGTGGACGCTGTCCCAGCACGGCGCTCAGATAGGCGCGGTGTGCGGCGATGAGGTCGGCGAGGTTGTCGTCGTCCTCGGCGCGGGCCTGGTCGTGCAGCTCGGTCAGCCGCTGGTACACGTCGAGCCGGCTCGCCGCCGGGGTCACCGCCTGGTCGGTGGGCGCGCAGTCGTAGTCGATGACATCCCGACCACCACGGGCACGCTCGTGCGCGTCCCAGGACCGGATGACGTCCTCGATGGCGTCACGTAGTCGCACGCGGGGTATCCCAGCGCAGCGTCACCGACTGGTTGGCGCGAAGATCCCGCCGGATCAGCTCGATGGCGATCCCGGCGTCGTCGCGGCGCCAGGACAGGCTTTCGGTCGCCGAGACCTCCGAGCCGTCGGGGCGTTCCTCGATCGCGGCGCATCGGCTGAGCGAGTCAACCCCGTGATGCCGCAGGCGGATCGTCAACTCGTCGGTGGGGCGCACGATCTGCTGCCGCCAGTAGTGGTCGTAGACGAACCGGCCACCGGTGCAGGTGTAGGAGACCGTGGCCGATTCACCCGGTTGGAGAGCGGGGAAGATCTGGCACGCGAACTTCGCGCTGAGCTGGGTGTCGTGGATGCGCTGGATGATGATTCCCCGGTCACCGGTGGGCACGGCGTCGATCTGGAGCGCGCCGTTGGTGTGTTCGAACCACAGTTCCCGGACCAACCTCGTGAACGGGGTATCGGAACGGTTCTCCAGCTCGTGTCGGTAGGTCAGCCGGGCGTGGCCGTCGTCGGCGATCTCGATATCGAGCGTGAGACCGTGATCGAGTACGTCACCGGCACGTGCTGCGGTCGCGGTGACGCTGCGGGAGCCGGACTCGGCCGCAGCGACCTGCGCCCGTGCCGCGACCTCGCCGGCGCGGGCGGGCGCCGGCACCGTGCCGGCACGGACCCGCAGGCCTTCGGCCTCCCAGGGGCGGGGCGCCAGGCCGACGTAGCTTCCCGGGATGTGCAGGGCGTCGATGATCCGCTCGATCACGTCGAGGGACGCGATCCGGTCCTCGCCGCGAATGATGCGGCTCACCCTGCTCTGCGTGAGTCCGTCGACCGGTGAGGAGATCCGATCCTGGCTCGCGCCGTCCCACTTGCGCATCAGGCGGAAGACCTCGGCGAAGTTCCGCCCAGTGCAGGCGGCCCGGAAATCCTCCCGGGCCAGCAGCTCGGGTGACACGCGATAGGTGGCTTGGCCGTGCATGCCCCCGCCTTCTTGTGATCGACGCAGTGCCGGAGTGGTCAGTCGTGGGTGCGCGCCGAGGATATCGCGTCCACGTCGACCTGATATGGGTCGAATACCGCTCGTCAACCGCTCGGGTGCTCGATTGGCGCTTCCTGAGCGCCAGCGACGGTCCGGGGAACGACTCCGGTCAGGCGGTCCTGGCTTGTCATGTTGGCGTCGCGGCGACCCGGCGCGTGGCCGGAGGGTGGTGACCAGCCGGCCCGCGCGTGCTGAGCGTCGACTCCGCGTCGCGGGCTGGCCTCCATCCTGCCGGGCCGGTGGGTTGGGCGCGGCAGGGCGACGCCACGGAGGTGCGGGCGGTGCGACCGGTGATGCTCGGATACGTACAGCGGCGGATCGGTGTCCCCGACGTCGAGGTGGCCCGGCGGATGCGGGTGCTGGCGGACTTCGCCGACCGCGAGGGGTACACGCTCGCGGAGGTGTTCGTCGACGCACTCAACCGGCCGTCGGCCGCGTTGGCGGCGCTGGTCGAACTGGCCCAGGCGACCCCGGTCGCCGCGGTCGCGGTGGCAGTGGCGGCCGATCTTGAGCAGGTCGACGGCTCCTGCGACGAACTGCGACAGCGGTTGGAACGGGAGACCGGCGTGCCGGTGCTCATCGCCACACAGCCCGCAAGGCCGGCGCCCACGGATGAGAGCCCACTCGACGGGTCGGCCTGCTGGGACGGTCACGTCGTGTCCGGCACACGGTCGGCGCACCCGGCCCGGGTCTATGACTACTGGATCGGCGGCAAGGATCACTTCGCCGTTGACCGTCAGGTCGGCGAAGCGGTCGCCGCGGTCACGCCATGGGTGGCCACCGACGCGCGGGCGAACCGCGCGTTCCTCGGCCGAGCAGTCCGACACCTGGCGCGGCTCGGAGTTGACCAGTTCTTGGAGATCGGCGCCGGCCTGCCCGCCCCGCGCAACGTCCACGAGGCTGCGCATGAGGTCAACCCGCGCGCCCGGGTCGTCTACGTCGATCGGGACCCGGTCGTGCTGGCGCACGGGCGGGCGCTGCTGGCGACCGATGACCGCGTCGTCGTCGTGGCCGGCGACGCCCGGCACCCGGAGTCGATCCTCGGCGACCCGGCGGTGCGGGCGCATCTGGACCTCGGCCGGCCTGTCGCGGCGCTGTTCGTGGCGGTGCTGCACTTCATCACCGACAGCGAAGATCCGGGGCGCATCGTGGCCGGGTTCCGCGACGCGATGGTGCCCGGCAGCTATGTGGTGATCTCCCACGTCACGGTCGACGGCGACCCCGAACGCGCCGCGATGGTCCGGCAGGCCGCCGACGTCTACCGTAACGCGGCGGCACCGTTCACCCCGAGGACGCAGCAGCAGGTGCGGGAGCTGTTCGACGGGTTCACGCTGCTCTCACCCGGCCCGGTGCCGGTACAGCAATGGCATAGCCAACGGCGGGGACGGGCTGCCGCCGGGTCCATGCTCGGTGGCGTCGGCCGGCTGGCCACCCCCGACCGGACCGCCTGACAGCACGCCGGCTCACCAACCGCGCCGGCTCACCGGTGGCGCTGGTTCAGCGCGCCCGGTGGTCCCGGATCGCATGCTCGATGAGCGCCAGCCGCTCGCCGACCTCGGCCATGCGTCGCTCAAGCTGGTGTAGCAGCGTCAAGACCTGCTCGTCGACGGCTGGCCGCTCGGCGCCGGTCGTCGACCCTGCCGGGGCTGAGCGGCGGGTGAGTAGGACAGCCGCGAGATGACCCTCGGGCCAGGCCAGGGCACGGGAGATCGCGGCCAGGGTCTTGTTCTGCACCCGGCGCCCGGCGCCGTGTTGGAGCTGGCGCAGCGTCGAGACGGACACTCCCGAGAGGTGGGCCAGCTCCTGCTGGCCGATACGGCGGGCCGCCATCCGGTCGTTCAGCGCGGCAGCCACCGCCTGCCAGTCCTCGCCTTCGACCGGCCCTCGGGCGGTGTAGACGCGCGCCGGTCTCCGGTTAGTCATGCCGCGCATATTAGCCACCCGGCACACGACTCGGACCACTCCATGCGACGCATCCATGCCGGCTTGATATGGCAATACCAACCGTGTCTGGCGCGGCTAGGCGAGCAATGCATGGCCGCATATCAGAGCGCCTTGCCACGGTTACTTAACGGTTGAAGCGCGCTTGTCGAGCGGTACAGGCTGTCTCTTGCCGGCGTCGTCACGGTGACCGGCTCACGAGACACGAATGGAGCTACCAGGAAATGGCGATCCCCCTCAGGATTCCGGTGCGGTTCGAGGACGTGTTCCCACACGGCGCGTTCGTGCTGTCGGTGGACGCGTCCAACGACTTCGAACGCGTCCAAGCCGGCAGCGAGGACGTGCAGGAGCGGGACAAGGAGACCGGCGAGCGCATGTGGGTGGTGCGGGTGGTCGACGGCGATCCGGCCGCGCGGGCCGCCGAAGTGAAGATCAAGATCGTGGCGCCGGTCCAGCCCACACCGCCGGAGGTGCTGGCAGGCACTGCGTTCCGGCCGGCCGAGTTCGACGGCCTGACGGTGACACCGTGGATCAACACCAACGGCAGCCGGCCGAAGCTCGGGTTCTCGATCCGGGCGCGCGCCATGCGCCCGGTCCTCAGCGCTCGGCGCGGGCAGCAGGTGGCCTCGTGAAGCGCGGCAGCGGGAACGGTCCGGCCTCCGGTGTGCATGCCGGGATTCGGGTCGGTGCGGACTGGGCGATCACCTGCCACAGCTACCCCGACAGGACCCCGATTCTGTCACTCAACGTCGGGACGTTCTCCTTCATGGTCTCGGCGGCAGATCAGGCGGTCACCGCCGACCACATGGAATTCGCCTGGGCGCTGGTTGAGGCTGCCAACGACTACCTGAACGAACTCGAACGACTCGACGGCGAGGCGCGCGAGCGTGCGGCGCACCCGACGCCCGTGGTCCAGATATCGGGCGCCGCCTGACTACGGCACAACACGCGCACCCAGGGCGGTCACGCACAACTACGTCCTGGGTGCGCCCCCACTTCTTCGACGTGCTACTCCTCGACGCTCCGCGCTGGGGAATGGCCTCCAAACCGCCTTGGCGCCGTATTGAGAAAGGCGAGTCGCAATGAAGGTCAATGGAATGCGTGCCGACGATTTGGCCGGCACTGGTCTGGTCAGCAAGCAGCGGTGGGTGCTGCCGCTGTGGGTATCGGTGGTCCGCCTCCTCTGTCGCGGAGGGTGGCGGGCGTCGGTGGCGATCCTGCGGTGGAGCGTGCGCGCCAAACGGATCACGGTCTCACTGCTTGTCCTGCTCGGGGTCGAGCTGTGGGCTGGCCGGCGTGGTGTCCTCGCGGCGGTCGTGGTTGCCGCCGTGGTCGGTGTCGTCTGGGCGTGGCGCTGGCCGGCGTCGTTCGGTCGGTGGGTGGCACAACCCACACGCGGGGCGTGGCGGTGGCGCACGAGGTACCGGCGCCTGTGGCACCCGGTGATGGACGGGGTGGGCCTCACCCGGATCACGCCGGACCGTCAGGTGTTCGTGCCACGGGTCACCGCCGTGCGCTCGACCCGGACCGTCGACGTGCTGCACGTCCGGCTGCTGCACGGACACACCCCGGAGGACATCGCGGCGTCGGCCGAGGGGATGCGGCACGCCTTCGGCGCGCACCGGCTCAAGGTCGTTGAGGCTGGCCCGGGCCGGGTCCGGATCGTCTGCTACTCCCGCGACCCACTGACCAGGGTCGTGCCACCCATCGAACCAGGCACGGTCCCGGACCTGGGCGCCGTGCCGGTCGGCCTCGCCGAGGATGGCCAGACGTACGCGGCGGTGCTGCTCGGCATGCACGTGCTCATCACCGGTGCGTCCGGTGCTGGCAAGGGCAGCGTCCTGTGGTCGATCGTGCGCGGGCTCGGCCCGCACGTGGCCTCTGGTGTGGTGCGGCTGCGCGGGCTGGACCCGAAGGGCGGCATGGAGCTGTTCCCGGGGCGGGCGCTGTTCACCCACTACGCCGACGACAACGCCGACGAACTCGTCGAGCTGCTGGAACGGACCGTCGAGGACATGAACGCCCGCAAACGCCGGCTCAAGGCGGCCGGGCTGCGGGCGTTCGTCCCGTCCGTGGCCGACCCGCTGGAGGTCGTCATCGTCGACGAGCTGGCGTTCCTCACCGCCTATGCCCCGACCCGCGAGATCAAATCCCGCGTCACCACGGCCCTGTCCCTGCTGCTGTCGCAGGGCCGAGCGGTCGGGTTCTGCGTCATCGCGGCCTTGCAGGACCCGCGCAAGGACGTGCTGGCCTTCCGGAACCTGTTCACCTACCGCATTGCCCTGCGGCTGACCGAGGACAGCGAGGTCGACATGGTGCTCGGGGCCGGGGCGCTGGATCGTGGCGCGGCCTGTCACCGCATCCCGCTCTCGCAGCCAGGCGTCGCCTTCGTCTATGTCGACGGTGCCGCCGAACCGGTCCGCGTCCGCTTCTCCTACCTCACCGACGCCGACATCCGGGCCATGACCGAACGCTGGCCGGCACCGCCCACCGGCCCCGCGCCGACCGACGGCAGCACACCGGCCGGCAGTGGAGCGTCTGACCGCCATTCCGAGCCGGTCAGGGTGCCCGGGCCGCGCCGCGCCCCACACCGGGTCAACCCCCGACACCGGGTCGACCCCCGCTGACCGCACGCACCGCACCGACCGACACCCATGCTGCCAGGCACGACGAGGAGCGCATCGTGACACCCGATCCGGCAACCGCACCGAACGCGACGCCGGCCCCGCTGACCCGCAACTCCCGGGCGGAGCGGGCACGGATGCCGCTGGCGCTGGCCGTCGCCGAGGACGTGGCCATCGCCCACGGGGTCTGCATCCGGCCGGTGGCGATGCGGGTCACCGACACCACGACCGGCGAGACCTCGTTCGTTGACGTCCCGTGCGGCTCCACGCTGGCGCGCAAGTGCCCGCCGTGCGCGGAACGGTCCCGCCGACTGCGGATGGCGCAATGCCGGATCGGTTGGCACGCGGACACCGACCCGGTGCCCAACCCCGACCCGTCCACGACCGAGCAGCGGGACCTGGTCGTCGAGCGCGCCGAGGTCACCGTGGTCCGCGACGACCTGCTCGCGGCCAGCGACACCGGCCCGGCCGATTCCTGCACCGAGGTGATCGGCGAGATCGACGCCGAGCTGCGCGCCGCCGGAGTGCGCGGCACCCTCGAACCGGTCCGCACCGCCCGGCCGCGTCGGGCGCGCTCCACCCGGCGTCGCCAGGACAGCCCGGAGCTACCCAGGCGGGCCATGCAACCGACCACCGTCGGGCGGTCGTTCGCCGGCAACGGCGGAACCGTCTACCGGCCGTCAATGTTCGTCACCGTCACCCTGCCGTCCTACGGCCCGGTGCACGCCAACGACGGCACCCCGGTCGACCCGGCCCGCTACGACTACACCCGGGCCGCCCGCGACGCGCTGCACTTCTCCCGGCTCCTTGACCGGCTGGTGCAGAACCTGCGCCGGGTCGCCGGCTACGACGTCCAGTACTTCGCCACCGTCGAGCCGCAGCGCCGCCTGGCCCCGCACGCGCACTTCGCGATCCGGGGCACCATCCCGCGCACCCTGGTGCGCCAAGCCATCGCGGCGACCTATCACCAGGTGTGGTGGCCGCCCACGGACACGCCCGTTTACACCGGCAACCGGCTGCCCGTCTGGGCCGACGGGGTCGGGCCTGACGACACGGGCGGCTACGTCGACCCGGCCACCGGCACCGTCCTGCCGACCTGGGCGGAAGCCCTCGATACCCTCGACGCCCGCCTCGACGCGGCGGCGCCGGGCGAGGTCGTCGAGCCACAGCACGTGCTCCGCTTCGGCGCCCAGGCCGACATCAAGGGGCTGATCGCGGGCACCCCGGACGCGGACCGGCGCATCGGCTACCTGGCCAAGTACCTGACCAAGGACCTGGCGAGCTGCCATGACGCCGTCACCGCGCGGCAGCGGGTCCACGTCGAACGGTTCGCCGATGCGTTGCGCCACGAACCGTGCTCGCCGGGCTGCGCGAACTGGCTGCGCTACGGCGTCCAACCGAAGGACCCCCGCCCGGGGATGAGCCCGGGCACGTGCCGGGGCAAGACACACCGCCGGGAACACCTCGGCTACGCCGGCCGCCGGGTCCTCGTGTCCCGCCGATGGTCCGGCAAGACCCTGGCCGACCACCGGCACGAACGCCGCGCATGGGTTCTGGCGCTGCTCGGCGTCGATCCGGCCAGCGCCGGGGCCACCGCGGGCGACAAGACCCGTGACCGTCACATCTGGCAGCCGCTGCACCCGAGTGAGGCGCCGCCGCGCGCCAACCGGCTGATGCGCGCGATCACGGAACGGTTGCGGTGGCGCGCGGCCCTCGACGCGGCGCTGCGGGGCGAACCACCGCCGACCACCACGCCACCCGGTGCAAGGGCCGCGCCGGTCGTTGACCCCGGCGACCCCGGCGACCCCGGCGACCCCGGCGACCCCGGCGACCCGACACGCGACACCACACGGAAGGAGGCTGCGGCGTGAACCGGTTGTGGGGCGTGCAGGACGTCGCCGACTACCTGGGTGTCCCGCCGAAGACCCTCTACCAGTGGCGCTCGGCCCGTTACGGGCCACCGGCCCGGCGGGTCGGCAAGTACCTGCGCTACAAACCCGACGACGTCGTCGCGTGGT
>JACQDL010000006.1 GCA_016201065.1 Actinomycetota bacterium | reverse complement strand
CGCTGGCGTGGCTGCCCGCAACGCATCGGCGATATCGTCGCCGCAGCCCTGGTCCTGCTTCACCACGAGCACCACCGCACCACCTGACCCACACCGGCAATCACACACCGTGAGCACCAGTTACGCGGAATGCCTCACTGTCCAGCGGGGGAAGCGTGCCGGTCATCGTGTAGTGGAGGATGGTGCCCATCAGGTTGGCGGGATTCATCGGGCAGGCAGGAACGTTCACGACCGGTTTGCCCTTGACCACCGACATCACACCGGTGGCCCGGGTCGGGTTCGGGTTGGCGGCCGGCGCCCCGCCGTCGAACGCGCAGGCGCCGACCGCGATCACGGCCGCGGCGCCGTCTGCGAGCTCCTGTACCTCCTGCAGGAAGGGTTTGGCCTCGGGGCCGATCGTGCAGTAGGCGCCGTGGTCGCCCTGCGGGATCGAGCCCTCGACGATCAGCAGGTACCTGCCCCGGTGCCGCCGGGCAGCCTCCTCCTTGCGCCGCTGCGCCTGGAAGCCGGCCGCGGCCATCAGCGTCTCGTGGTACTCCAACGAGATCACATTGAACAGCAGCTCGTCGATCGTGGGTCCGACCGCCCGCAGCAACGCCTCCGAGTTGCCGGCGCAGTCCTGACCCTCCAGCCAGAGAACCGGGATCCGGTTGGTCAGCTCCGCCGCCTCCGCCACCTGCGGCTCGAAGATCGCCGGTAACATCAACATGGCCGTCGTCGCCGACACCCACGTCACGAACGAGCGGCGACTGATCCCCTGATCGGCGAGCAGCCCCTTCAGGTCACGCCCGCCCAGCGGTTCCATCGCCCGCAGCGTGCGGAGCCTCTCCTCGCTGCGAAGCAACAGAGCACGGTCGGATCCCCCGTCTGCCGGGACCGGCTTCGGGCCCATCGCGCTCGCAAAGGCAGCCCTGGGATCAATAGCCACGACTACACCTCGATCTCCACCGACCTGAGGTAGATCTCCTGACCTGGCGGCGCCTGGACGTTCCCGTTACCGCAAGGCGGGCACGAGCGACGGCTCCCACCCGGGACCGTCGCGCGCGATCCGCATTCGACATGACGAGGAGCCGCGCTGACCGGCCGCCCAACAGGCATATGTGACTCGAAGCTAGATCCTGCTGTGGGGCGCTGACAGCACCGAGTGGCCCGACCCGCCAGGACCTTGTGCCCTGGACGATGACGCCTTCCGCGTCTGCGCAGGCCCGCAGGCCCGCAGGCCCGCCAGGGTGCGCCGGTGCGGGTCCGACCACGCTGCGGTCGCTGCGGGGTTCACCCTTTTGGGTCGGTAGGGATACCCTATGCGGTATTCGGTATGCCGCTTTACTAGCGTCGAGGGATGCACATCAACCGGGCGGCGGACATCGCGCTGCGGCTTCTGATGCTGGTCGCGGCACGCGGCGGTCAGCACACCGTGGGCGAGCTGGCGACCGTCCTCAACGTTCCCGTCGGCCACGTCGCGAAGGTCGTGCAACGGTTGAGCCGGCTGGGTCTGCTGGAGACCACGCGGGGACGTTCCGGCGGGGTGCGGCTGGTTCCGGACGCGCTGCGCACGACCGTGGGACAGGTCGTACGGGCGATCGACGGGACCGGCGAGGTCGTGAACTGCGACGCTCCGCCGTGCCCGCTGCGCCCGGACTGCCGGCTGCGGGGCGCGTTGCGCCGTGCCCAGGAGGCGTTCCTCGCCTCGCTGGACGCCGTCGTGCTCGACGACCTCGTGGCGCCGGCCGGCCGCACCGGGTCGCTCGCCGTGCTGCCGTTCCCCCGCGCCCCTGACCCGACTGGCGCGGCACCGTAGTCCCGCCCCGTCCACCGACCATCACGGAGCTGCCCACCATGCTGCTATCCGCAGAGTCAGCCGAGATCGTCCGCGCCACCGTGCCCGCCGTGCGGGCACACGGTTCGGAGATCACCGGCGAGTTCTATGCCTCGATGTTCACCGCCCACCCGGAGCTGCTGGACCTGTTCAACCGGGGAAACCAGGCCACCGGCGAACAACGGCAGGCGCTGGCCGCCTCCGTGGTGGCCTTCGCCGAGCACCTCCTGGGCGAGGGCAGCACGCCGTTCGAGCCGGTGCTGGCCCGGATCGCACACAAGCACGCCGCCCTCGGGGTGAGCCCCGTCCAGTACACGATCGTCGGTAGGCACCTGATGACGGCGGTGGGGACCGTCCTCGGTGCGGCCGTCACGCCGGCGGTGGCCGCGGCCTGGGACGAGGTGTACTGGCTGTTCGGCTGCCTGCTGGTCGCCGAGGAGGCCAGGCTCTACCAGCAGGCGGGCGTCAGCCCCGATCACCTGTGGCGGCCGTGGCTGATCGTGAACCGGGTGGTCGAGGCCGAGGACACGGTGTCGCTGTCCCTGGAGCCCGCCGACGGTGGGCCGGTGCCGGCGTTCCTACCCGGTCAGTACGTGTCGGTCGCGGTGGAGCTGCCCGACGGCAGCCGGCAGCCCCGCCAGTACACCGTCTCCGAGGCACCGGGGCGGGGATCGCTGCGGCTGACGATCCGCCGGGTTCGTGGCGTCGGCGGCGCGCCGGACGGGATGGTCTCCACCTACCTGCACGAGTCCGCCAAGGAAGGCATGGTGCTCACCGTCGGCCCGCCGTTCGGCGACGTGACCCTCGCCCCGGGGCGGAGCCCACTGGTGCTGGTGAGCGCCGGGGTGGGGATCACCCCGATGATGGCGTTGCTCGACCATGTGGCGCGGACCGCTCCGGAGCGGGAGGTGGTGCTGGCGCACGCCGACCGCTCGCCGGCCAGCCACGCCTTCCGGGACGAGGCCGCGAAGGTCGGATCGCGGCTGCGTTCGTTCCGCCACCTGGCGTGGTACGAGGCTCCCGGCGACGCCGCGAACGACGGGTCGGGCCCGGAGGTCCACGCCGGGCTCGTCGACCCCGAGCTGGTTCCGCTCCCCGACGGCGCCCAGGTCTACCTGTGCGGCCCGTTGCCGTTCATGCGGGCCGTCCGCACCGGCCTGCTCCGCCGCGGCGTGCCCGCCGACCGCATCCGGTACGAGGTGTTCGGCCCCGACCTGTGGGCGGGGGCACCGCCCACCGACGGGTGAGAATCGGGCCCACCACTGAACCGGGTGGCTGCCGGCGGGTCGACCCGCCGGCAGCCACCCCACGGCGGCCAAGGGCTGTCCCGCTTGCCGCGATCACCGGGATTTCGACGGCTACAGTGGCCCACGTGGCAACAGATGACTTCCCGCCGGCCGACCGGTCCGGTGGCCCCGGTTCTGGCCTGCTCGCGACCGTCGGGTCGCCCGCCGACGTCAAGGCCCTCGCCCCCGCCCAGCTTCCCCAGCTGGCCAGCGAGATCCGCGAGTTCCTGGTGGCGAAGGTGTCCCGGACCGGCGGCCATCTCGGCCCCAACCTCGGGGCCGTCGAGCTGACCATCGCCCTGCATCGGGTCTTCGACTCACCGACCAACCCGATCCTGTGGGACACCGGGCATCAGGCCTACGTGCACAAGATCTTGACCGGGCGGCAGGCCGGCTTCGACAAGCTGCGGCAGCGCGGCGGGTTGTCCGGCTACCCGAGCCGGGCGGAGTCCGAGCACGACCTGATCGAGAACAGCCACGCATCCACCGCACTGTCCTACGCCGACGGCCTGGCCAAGGCGTTCCGGGTGCGCGGGCTGTCCCGCACCGTGGTGGCCGTCGTCGGTGACGGCGCGCTGACCGGCGGGATGTGCTGGGAGGCGCTGAACAACATCGCCGCCTCCGACCTGCCGGTGGTCATCGTCGTCAACGACAACGGCCGGTCCTACGCGCCCACCATCGGTGGGCTGGCACGGCACCTGTCGGCGCTGCGGCTCAAGCCCGGCTACGAGCGCGCGCTGGAGATCGTCAAGGAGTCGCTGGTCCGTGCGCCGCTCGTCGGTCAGCCGCTGTACGACGCGCTGCACGGCATCAAGCGGGGGCTGAAGGACATGCTCGCCCCGCAGGGGTTGTTCGAGGATCTCGGGCTGAAGTACGTGGGACCGGTGGACGGGCACGACATCGCCGCGTGCGAGGACGCGCTGCGCTCGGCCCGGGACTTCGGCGCTCCGGTGATCGTGCACTGCGTCACCAGGAAAGGCTCCGGCTACGAGCCGGCCGAGCACCATGAGGCCGACTGCCTGCACGGACCCGGCGCGTTCGACCCGCTGACCGGGCGGCAGCACGACCGGCCCGGTCGGCGGTGGACCGCGGTGTTCTCCGACGAGCTGGTGAAGGTTGGCGTGGACCGTCCGGACGTGGTCGCTGTCACCGCGGCCATGCTGGAGCCGACCGGGCTGGGCGACTTCGCCCGGGCCTACCCGGACCGGATCTACGACGTGGGCATCGCCGAGCAGCACGCGGTCACCTCGGCGGCCGGCCTCGCCATGGGTGGCCTGCACCCGGTCGTCGCGGTGTACGCGACGTTCCTCAACCGGGCCTTCGACCAGGTGCTGATGGACGTCGCCCTGCACCGGCTGCCCGTCACCTTCGTGCTGGACCGGGCCGGGATCACCGGCGACGACGGTGCCAGCCACAACGGCATGTGGGACCTGGCGGTGTTCGGCGGCGTGCCGGGAATCCGGATCGCGGCGCCCCGGGACGAGGCGTCGCTGCGCACCCAGCTGCGCGAGGCCATCGCCGTGGACGACGGTCCGACGATCGTGCGCTTCCCCAAGACGCCGCTCGCGGCGGACGTTCCGGCCCGGCGGCGGGTCGGTGGCGTGGATCTCCTGCACGAACCGGTCGCCGACACCTCCGGTGGCGACCCGGCCAGCGGGCGGGTGGCCGACGTGCTCCTGATCAGCGTCGGTCCGCTGGCCCAGCTGAGCCTGGAGGTCGCGGGGCGTCTCGGCGAGCACGGCATCGCCGTGACCGTGGTGGACCCGTGCTGGGTCGTCCCGGTCGACCCCGCGATCGTCACCCTCGCCGGGCGGCACCGGCTGGTGGTCACCCTGGAGGACGGCAACCGGGCTGGTGGCATTGGCGCACGGGTGTCCCAGGTGCTGCGGGACGAGGCCGTCGACGTGCCGGCCCGGGACGTCGGCATCCCACCCCGGTTCCTCGACCACGGAACGGTCGACCAGGTACGCGCCACGCTCGGGCTGACCGTGGATGAGGTGACCCGGCGGGTCAGCGAGTGGGTGGCCGCGCTCTCCTGACCGCGGGCCGACCCTCTGGGACAATGGCCGGCGTGCGTGGGTTGGTGCGGCCGTGGTGGCTGCCGCGGTGGTCGGGCGGCCCGGCGCTCCCCGGTGGCGCGCTGCTGGTCGCTGTCGTCGTGAGCCTGATGCACGGCCAACCCCCGCCGGTCGACCGCCCGGTCGGGGTGTCCATCCCGGTGCGGAGCTCCGATGCGACTCCGGTCGGTCTGGGGCGGCTGACGGTCGTGTCCGGTGGGCGGGCGTTGCGGGTCGATCCGCTGGAACGGCGGAGCACCGCGATCTCGCTGCCCGCTGGGGCACGGGTGCTCGACGTGGTGGCCGGGCATCGTGCCCAGGCGCTGCTGGTGCGCTTCCCCAGTGGCCGGACGGTGTGCTACCTGGTGCCGGCCGCTGGGGGCGCGATCCGGCTCGGCGACGCCCGGGCGGTCGTGCCCGACACGAGCAACCAGCTCTTCTGGCTCGACACCGGTGACCAGGTTCGGGCGTACCTTCTCGACGGCGTCCCGGCCGGGCCGCGGGTGGCCGTCCCGGAGGGGTTCGTCCCGGTCGGCGGCGTGCATGGCCAGATCATCGCGAGCAGCGCGGGGGAGGAGCCGCAGACCCTCCTGCTGTCGGAGAGCGGGCGGCGTGAGGTGCTCTTCGCCGGCCAGGCGCTGGACGTCGCGGGCGGGGTGGTGCTGCTCCGGATGGGCAACCAGCTCGCCGTGTTCGACCTGCGCAGCGGCGAGCTGACCCGGCTGCCCTCCCTGTCGGCGGTGCGGATCACCGGTCCGGGCCGGCTCGCCGGGGACGGTGCGGGTTTTGCCGTGCTGGGCCGGGTCAACGACCATGCCCAGCTCGTGATCGGCCCGATCGCGCCGAGGTCCGAGGCCGAGCTGCAGGTGGTGTCGCTCGACGGCGGTGCGCCGCTGCCGTACCCGCCCGCCGCGAGCTGGACCGGGAACGGGTCGGTGCTCGCCGTACGTCCCGATGGGCGACTGGTCTTCTTCACCCCCGGGCGGCGTAACGGCGTGGTGCTGGACGGATCGCTGCCGGCGGTCAGCGGCGTGGCGCTGGCCGGATGAACGGCCGGGCGGCGCCACGCCGGGTCGGGCTAGGCCAGAGCGATGGGTTAGGTTAGCCTAACCTTCATGATTACTGCGATGCTCATCATGATCCGGGAGGGCGTCGAGGCTGCCCTCATCGTCGCGGTGCTCGCGGTATACCTGCGCCGCATCGACCGGCCCGACCTGCGCCGTGACATGTGGCGCGGGATCGCCGCGGCCACCGTGATCGCGAGCATCGGTGGTGTGGTCATCCACAGCACACTCGGGGACCTGCCCGAGGTGGCCGAGCTGCGGGCCTACGCGGGCATCGGTCTGTTCGCCGCCGCGGTGCTGACCTGGATGGTCTTCTGGATGCGCGCCAACGCCCGCGGCCTGTCGAGCGGGCTGCGCGAGCGGATGAGCGCCGCGCTGTCCGCAGGCAACGTGCGGCTGGCTGTCTTCACCGTGGCCTTCGTGGCGGTGATCCGGGAGATGCTTGAGGCCGCACTGTTCCTGGTGGCCACCGCGACCACCGACTCCGGTGGCCGGGTACTACTCGGAGGCGTGATCGGCATCGCGATCGCGGTGGCGATCGGTGTGGTCACCAGCGTCGCCGGTCGCCGGTTGCCGATGCGGGCGTTCTTCCGGGTCACCGGCGCGGTCGTGATTCTCTTCGCGGCGGGGCTGCTCGCCCGGGCCGTGCTGTACCTGCAGGAGATCGGGGACGTGGGCTCGCTCTGGGCGCCCGTCTACGACCTGTCCCGGCACCGCTGGCTGACGGACCACACGGCGTTCGGCGAGTTCCTGACCGGCATGGTGGGATGGGACCCGACGCCGTCACTGGAGCAGGTGCTGGTCTGGCTCGGATACGTGCTCCCCATCGGCTGGATGTTCCTGCGCGAGCGGACGCCGGTGCGGTCCGGGACCAGCGGTCCGGTCGCGGTCACCGGGACGGCCGGGACGGCCAGCGACGCCGCGTCGGTCAGCGCGCCGGGCCAGCGGCCGGACCGGTAGCGAACGCCTCGCTGAGCGGCGTCGCGACCAGCTTGACCTGCCAGGGTCGGGCACCATGCCGCCGAAGCCGCTCGGCGACCCCCTCGGGGCTGCTGTCCGCCGGCGGCGCCCAGGCCAGTCGCCGGACGAGGTCGGGTGTCACCAGGTTCTCCACCGGAAGGCAGAGCTGCTCAGCGAGCGATCCGAGGTGGGCCCGGGCCGCCGCGAGCCGGCCGGCCGCGATCGGGTCGCGCTCGGCCCACCGGTTCGCCGGGGGTGGGCCGTCGCTGGGCACGGTGTGCGGTGGCAATGCCGACTCCGGGAGCCGGAGGGCTGCCTGCATCGCGGCGTACCACCGGGGCGCCAGCCGACGGTGGTGCCGGCCGCCGAAGACCGGCAGCGCCTGGAGCTCGGCCGGGCTCTTCGGGTCGGCGAGCGCGGCCGCGACGATGGCGCTGTCCGGCAGCACCCGCCCGGGTGCCAGGTCCCGACGCTGCGCCAGCTCGTCGCGGGATTCCCACAGTGCCCGCACCACGGCCAGCTGGCGACGGCTACGGATCTTGTGCATGCCGGAGGTCCGCCGCCACGGGTCGGTCCGGGGGGCCGGCATCGTTGTCGCGGCGATCGCCGCGAACTCCTGGTGAGCCCATGCCAGCTTCCCCGCGGCGGCAAGCTCGGCCTCCAGGGAGGCTTTGAGCTCCAGCAGCACCTCGACGTCGAGCGCGGCGTAGACCAGCCACGGCATCGGCAGTGGGCGGGTGCTCCAGTCCGCGGCTGAGTGGCCCTTCTCCAGCCGTAGCCCGAGCACCTGCTCGACCATCGCGCCCAACCCGACCCGCGGGTGCCCGAGCAACCTGCCAGCCAGCTCGGTGTCGAAGAGGTGGCTGGGTCGCAGCCCCAGCTCGGCCAGACACGGCAGGTCCTGGGAGGCAGCGTGCAGCACCCACTCGGCATCGCCGATGACCGCGTTGAGCACGGACAGGTCCGCGAGTCCGGTGGGGTCGATCAGCATCGTGCCGGCGCCCGCACGGCGCAGCTGCACCAGGTAGGCCCGCTGGCTGTAGCGGTAGCCAGAGGCTCGCTCGGCGTCCACCGCGACCGGGCCGGTCCCGGCCGCCAGCCGGTCCAGCGCCTGTTCCAGCTCGGCGGTCCCGGTGATCGGCGCCGGCACGCCACCGCTCGGTTCCAGCAGCGGCACGACGGCCCGCGCCGAGCCTTCGGCCGGCTCGGCGACACCGCTGAGGTCCCGCAGGGCGGCGCCGACCGGCGGGACCTCGACGTCGGTAGCGCGGGTCAGCGGATGACCCCGGCCCGCATGACCATGACGACCATCTGCGCTCGGTCACCGGTACCGAGCTTGCGAGCGATGCGGGCGAGATGGCTCTTGACGGTGAGCGCGGAGAGGCTGAGGAGCTCACCGATCTCCTTGTTGGACTTGCCGTCCGCGACGAGGCGCAGGACCTCGATCTCACGGGCCGACAGCTCCGAGACGCCGCTCTCGGTGGGACCGCCGCGCAACCCGGCGGCGAGCAGCGACGCCACCGAGGGGTCGGCGTACACACCGCCGTCCAGCACCCGGCGGACTCCATCGGAGACGATGGCGGCCGACGCGGACTTCAGCAGGTAACCCTGCGCGCCGGCCTCGAACGCGGCCCGGACCGAGTACGGGTCGTCGGCCGCGGAGAGCACGACCAGCCTGGGCCAACCGCCGGTGCCCAGCTCGCGCAGGAGGTCGAGACCGTTCCCGTCGGGCAGGCCCAGGTCGAGGATGCAGAGGTCGAGCGGCCCCGAGGTGTTGGCTCGGGCCCGCGCCTCAGCGACGCTCGCCGCTTCGAGCACCTCGGTGGCCCCCATCATCTTCAGGCGGCCGACCATGGACTCACGCAGCAACGGGTGGTCGTCAACGACCATCGCAGTGAAGCCATCGGTGCGCTCGGCAGGCATGCCGTTCGCAGCGGCGTGCGAGATGGTCACGTCGGTGTCCAGTCCCTTCATCGCGTCGCCAGCCAAGGCGCTGCTCTGCGGATGCTGGCGCGACGACGGCAGGCGCTCACGGCGCCGCATGCCGCCCCGCACCCATACGCCGAATCCCAGCGGGTCAAGGCCGTCTGTCAGGTACTCCGTTCGGGGTATTCTAGGACCACGTTCCGATGTCTTGTCCTGTCTTTGCCAACTCTGGTAATGGAGTTTTCCATACCGTTGTCCGCGGACCGTGCCAGGATGACGACATCCTGCCCATCAACCCCCAGGAACGATGCTGATGCGAAAGCGAGTGGTCCGGCTCCTTGTCGCCGTGGCGGTCATCGCCGCTGGCGTGGCCGTCGGTGCGGTCGCGGCCGGTGCCTTGTCGGGAACCAGCCCGACCGGCACGGTCGGGCCCGCCAGCGGTGCGTGGGAGTGACCCTGCTGGAAACCGACTCTGCTGGAAGTTGATCCAGATCATGCGTGGTCGCCGACCGATCATCGCCGCCACGGCGCTCGCAGCCGTGGTGGCGATGATCACCGCAGTCAGCACGCCGTGGAACAGCCCCTCCTGGTGGGCGCTGCCCGGCCTTGCGCTGGGCCTGGCGATCGCTGAGCGGTACCGGGCCAGCTTCATCATCGGCCGGCAGGCGTTCACCTTCGGGCTCGGCGATCCGCTGCTCGCCGCGGGGTTGCTGCTCCGGCCCGGGTCGTGGCTCACGGTCGCCTACGGTGTCGGCGCCGCGCTGGCCATCGGCCTGCGCAGCCGGCAACCCATCAAGCTTGCCTTCAACGGCGCGAACTTCACCGGTTCCACCGGACTCGCGGTCGGCTCCTGCGTGCTGCTCGGCGGCGGCCTGCCGGGAGCGGTGGTCGGCGCCCTTGTCTTCATCGTGGTCAACAACTCGCTGGCCGCCTTCCCGGTCGCCATGGTCAGCGGTCGCCGGTACCGCAGCGTGCTGGTCGATATCGGCTTCATGACGCTGCTGATCACCGTCGGCAACGCGTCGGTCGGGTTGCTCGGCGGGTGGCTGCTGGCCTTCCAACCCCTCGGGCTGCTCGGCCTCGTCGTGCCGGCCGGGTTGCTGTGGTGGTCCTTCCACCAGCAGAGCAACCGGGCCGCGGAGGCGCGGCTGTTCGCCGAGATCGCGCGGGGCCACGAGACGATCCTCGGCACCTCCGTCGACACCTCGGCCCAGGTCGTGGTGACCGCCGCCGCCAGGGTGTTCGGCGGCGCCGAGGTGGAGCTGCTGCTGCGGCACCCGGACGGGCCGGTGCTGTACCGGGGTGACGAGCACTCCCTGTCCACCCGGTCCCGGACCGAGCCGGACGCCTTCAGCGCCGGCTGGGTGCTGCGCGCGCTCGCCGCCCGCGGCCCGCTGGTCGGGGTCGAGGGCACCAGGCCGTTCGTGTCGGTGGTCCTCGGCGACGTGGACCGTCCCCTGGCCGTGCTGATCATCCGTCGGCCGGCCCGGGCGGGTGGGTTCACCCGGGCCGACGTTCAGCTCGCCGAGGTGCTCGTGACCCAGGCCGAGTCCTGGCTGTCGGTGGCGGATCTCACCGCCCAGGCGGACAAGGCGAGGGGCGAGGTCGAGGCATACCGGGCCGCCGGGAGGGTGCTCGGCGACATCGGCGCGGACACCGCGCCCGCGCTGGTGGTGCTCAGGGAGTCGGCCGACCGGCTGTCCCGGCTGGCCAACCGGTTCGACGGGGCGCACCCGGTCACCGAGATCGTGGAGGAGCTGCACACGGTCGAGCGGGCGGTCGCGGCGCTGCTCGGCGCCGTGTCGATGGCCCAGCCGTTCCAGGAGGAGCCTGGTGACGGCCGGGGAGCCGGTCCCGAGGCGGAGTGGACCACCACGGGCCGCCTGGAGCCAGCCGACAGACGGTGAGCGCCACCCGACGTCGGATCTCGCTCCCGCTCGCTGCCTGGGTCACCGGCGGCGTGGGGGTCACGGTGCTGGTTGTGCTGCTCGCGGTGACCCTCATGCTCGTCCCGGACGGCGTGCAGCCGATGGAGTGCGCGGCGCTGGTGGTCGGTGCCGTGGTCGGTGCCGTGGCGACCGGTGCGGCGCTGCTATGGTCCCGGCGGATCACCCACGGCCTACGGGCGCTGCACGCCGATGCGATCGGCCGGCTGCGTGACCCGGCACCGGGACGCCCGGTGACCGGCCGGGCGCGGATGGACGCGGCGTTCGCCAGCCAGGAGCTCGACGATCTGGCCCGGGTGCTGGACGCCCTGCAGCTGCGTGCCCTGCTCGCCGACGAGGTCGCCGAGCAGGCGCGGCGGGGCGCGGACAACGCCAGCGCCGGCATGTTCGAGCTGCTGTCCGGGCTCGTGGCGGCCGAGGAGGCCACCCGTGGCCAGCTCGCCGCCGAGCTGCACGACACCGTCGCCCAGTCCCTGATGGCGGCCCGGTCCCTGCTGGCCGAGCCGCAGCTGACCGAGGTGCAGCGGGCCCGGCTGCGGCAGCACATCGAGGACGCCGAGGAGCAGGTGCGTGCGGTGATGGCACGGACCCGTCCGCCCGAGCTCCGTGACGGCGACCTCGCCGCCGCGGTGAGCGCGTTGCGCCGGGACATGGCCTCGCGGTACCTGCTCGACGTTCGGGTGTCGTGGCCGGCCGAGCCGTACCCGGTGCCGCTGGTCTCGGCGGTGGCCACGTACCGGTTCTTCCAGGAGGCATTGCTCAACGTTGTCAAGCACGCCGACGTGGACGCCGCCGACATCAGCCTGACGGTCGATGGGGAGGCGGTCGTGTCGACCGTGCGGGACGGTGGCGCCGGCTTCGACCCGGCAGCAGTGCGGTCGGTCAGTGGCCGGCACGTCGGGCTCGGCCTGCTCCGGGAGCGGGCCAGGCTCGCGGGCGGATCGCTGGAGGTCGACTCGCGACCGGGCGCCGGCACCTGCCTGACGTTGCGGTTGCCCACCCGTCCCGGCCTCGTCCTGCCCGCCGCACCCGGGCCGGGGGCGGTGGAGACCAACTCGTGAGGCTCCGGTCGGCGGTGCGGTGGGCGCCGTCCCGGGAGCAGGGACATCCGGCCACGGCCGCGGCTGCATCGACATGACCACACCAGTCTGCGGCCGCGACGCGCCCGCCACCCCAGAGATGTACTACTTCCTGTACACTTTCCGTCATGAGTCGTCATGAGGTCCTCGGCGTGGCGGAAGCCCGCCAACACCTACCGCAGCTGCTGCACCGCATCCGCGCCGGAGGCCGCGAACCGGTCTTCCTCGGCTCCCACCGACGCCCAGAGGCGGTGATGCTGCCACTGGCCGTCTACGAGGAACTACGAGGCCAGCGGGCCCACGCGGTCGACGACGCCACAGGATCGCTGCGGGCCGAAGGGCTGACACCCTCGACGATCGCAGCCGAACTGGCCGAACGCTACGCCCGGGGTGACCTCACCGCCGCGCAGCTCGAAGCGATGCTGCTGGCCTACCACCGGGCCGCATGAGTGCCGATCCGTACACCGACGAGTTCGGGATACTGATCAACCTCCTGGGAGTCACCGACACCGACCGGCTACGCCAGGCCGAGGCCGACCTTAGCTACGCAGCGATGCTCCGGCTGGCAGAACACCCGCTGCCTGGCAGCTACGACCTGGCGCACCTGCGAGGCTTCCACCGGGCACTGTTCGGGGCGGTCTACCCGTGGGCAGGGCACGTGGCCGTGTCGCAGCGACACCCTCATCGCGTGATCAGGGACGCTGGCGGGACGCCTCCAGGCCGAGGTTGGCCAGGGCGTCGGCACGCTCGTTGCCGGGGTCGCCGGCGTGCCCTTTGACCCACCGCCACTCGATCTCGTGCTGGGTGACCGCCGCATCCAGCCGCCGCCACAGATCGGCGTTCTTCACCGCCTTCTTGTCCGCGGTGCGCCAGCCGTTGCGCTTCCAGGCCGCCAGCCAGGAGGTGATGCCGTTGCGCACGTACGTGCTGTCGGTGTGCAGCCGCACCACGGTCGGGCGGGTCAGCGCCTCCAGCGCCATGATTGCGGCGGTCAGCTCCATCCGGTTGTTCGTGGTCGGGCCGGGGTCGCCGCCGGAGAGTTCCTTGACGTGCTCGCCATACCGCAGCAGGGCACCCCAGCCGCCCGGCCCGGGGTTGCCGCTGCACGCGCCGTCGGTGTGGATCTCGACGGCCTCGCTCCCCGCCTGGTTCGCCACCCCGGCACCATACCGGGCGACCGCGGCCTGAGCCTCTCCGCGCTCGGCGGCCGCCGCGGGCGCCTGTGCCCACGGTGTGCCGACCCGTACCGGCCGGAGGACACTGGACCGATGCGTGCCCGGGCCACGAACCTGCTGGTGCCGCTGGGACTCTCGGCGCTGTCCGCGTTCGCCTTCGCACACGGCAAATGGTGGCTCCCGGTGGGCGTGGGGGTCCTGCTGGCGGTGCGTGGATCGGACAGCTACGAACGGCGGGAGAAGGTCCGTCGAGAGGCCGAGTGGGCACTGCCACCGGGTGTGCCGATCGGCGACCCGGCGCCGACGGCGAGCCTCGCCACCAGCAGAAGCAGGCCGGTAGCCACCCTGCCGGGACATGCCGTGCCGGCGCGCGCGGTCGCGTTCAGTCCCGACGGGCGCCTGCTCGCGACCGGCGACAGCAGCGGAACCGGCATCCTGTGGGACGTCGCCGACCCCACGCACCCGGCTCGGGTCGCCACCCTGAACCACGACGCCGCGATCGAGGCGCTGGCGTTCCGCCCCCACGCGTCGCTGCTGGCAACGGCCTGCGGCGGAGCTGTGACCGTCTGGGACGTCACCGAGCCAGCACGTCCCGTGCCGATCATCACTCTCCACCATCTCTACCGCCGGCGGCGTCATGCGCTCCGGGCGGTGGCGTTCAGTCCCGACGGGCGGCTGCTCGCCTGCGGCGGTGGCGCCGGCACCACCCTGTGGGATCTCACGGACCCGGCCCAGCCGACCCGTGCCGCCGACCTGCGCCGCCGCCGGTGGCGCAGCACCGTGCGCGCGGTCGGGTTCAGTCCCGACGGGCGGCTGCTGGTCACCGGCCACGGCCAGGCCGGTACCCGCGCCGCAGTGCTGTGGGATGTCTCCAATCCCGCGCAGCCGACCCGCGCCGCCGCGTTCCAGCCGCAACCGGCCAGGACGTTCGCCAACCACCGACCGACCGTGCACGCGGTTGCGTTCGTCCCGGACCGGCGGCTGCTGGCCACGGCGAGCGGTGCGGTGGTCCGCACCGACCACGAATTCCGGGTCAGGCCCGAGGAGCGTGACAGTGCGGTCACGCTCTGGGACCTCACCGATCCCGCGCGTCCGGTGCGCAGCGTCACCCTGACCCAGCGTAGCGGCAGCACGTTGGCCCTCTCCGAGCGCCGGATCGGTGTCCGCGCCGGGGCGCTGACCGGGCACACCGCCGCCGTACGAGCGCTCGCAGTCAGCGCGGACGGGCGGCAGCTTGCCACCGGTGGCGACGACTCGACCGTCCTGCTCTGGGACCTCACCGATCCCGCGCATCCCCGCCATACCTTGACCCTGCGGCACGTCGACGCCGTCCACGCGGTCGGGTTCAGTCCCGACGGGCGGCTGCTGGCCTCGGGTAGCCGGTACGGCGACCCGGGCCTGTGGCGCACGACATGACCGAACCCCGTCCGACCGGGTTGGGTCGCTGACAAGCGCCGGCTAGGGCATGCGGCGCTCGGCGACCCCGGGGAGCAGGGACACGCCCTCCGGCGGGAGGCCGGCGGCCGAGGCGAGCAGGTCGGCCCAGGCCCTGAGGTGTGGCGCGAGGTCCAGCTCCAGCGGCGTCCAGGACGCCCGCAGCTCCAGCTCCAGGGTCGTCTGCTGTCCGGCCAGGTCACCGAATCGGGTCGAGGCCGTCTCGGTCACGGTGCCACCGGCCGCGATGTACGGCGCCTGGTGCTGGCGCAGCGAGTCCGTCAACCAGCTCCAGCCGACCTCGGCGAGCAGCGGGTCCCGCCCCATGCCGGGATCGATCTCCGCCGAGGCGAACCCGACCAGCCGCAGCGGTCCGCCCCACAGGCCGCGGGACTGCGGATCGTGCAGCACGACCAACCGGCCGGTAGCCAGGCAGTCACCCTGCCGGACCACGTCGATGGCCAGCGCGTAGGAGTCCGGAGCGAGCCGCTGCGGCGCCTTGATCGCAGTGGTGACGACCTCCGGGCGCAGGCTCACCCCCGCCAGGCTGGCCACGGCCTGGCCGAACTCACTGGGCGACAGGGTCCCCGACGACGCCTCGGTCACGACTTCGGAGCGTAGGTTGCCGGCAACGCCCCGTGGTCGAGGCACGCCGCTCGCTCCGCCACCGTGTGGTGAGGTCACGAGCCGGACTATGGGCGTCGTCGAGCCACCCGGCCGGCCATGGGTCACGGTCACCTCACGCCGCCGGCGCGATGGCCGGCCGCTGGTGACCCGAGCACAGGGGACACCCGATCCCGGGCTCGCCGCCGCGGGATGGGAAGTGCCGGAGCACCAGGCGCATGGACCCTCCTCGAGTCGCTTCGCAGGGAGCCTGCCACGGCGGGCCACGGCTGCCCGGGAGGTGGCCCGGCGTGTCGGCCATGGCACGATGCGTTCCCATGAACGCCGTCGACTCGCTGCTGGTCCGCGCCGCCCACCGCCGCCCGGTACCGCGTACCCCGGTCTGGTTCATGCGGCAGGCCGGTCGTTCCCTGCCGGAGTACCGCGCGGTCCGCGCCGGCATCGGGATGCTGGACGCCTGCGCCCGGCCGGACCTCGTCACCGAGATCACCCTGCAACCGGTCCGCAGGCACGGGGTCGATGCGGCGATCCTCTTCTCCGACATCGTCGTGCCGCTCAAGGCGGTCGGCGTGGATCTGGACATCAAGCCCGGCGTGGGGCCGGTGCTCGCCGAGCCGGTGCGCACCGCACAGGATGTCGCGGCGATCCGGCCGCTGGTCGCCGAGGACATCGGGTTCATCGACGAGGCGGTGCGGCTGCTCGTCGGCGAGCTCGGCGGGACGCCACTGATCGGGTTCGCCGGCGCACCGTTCACCCTCGCCAGCTACCTGATCGAGGGCGGACCGTCACGCGACCATGCCCGCACCAAGGCGATGATGCACGGCGACCCGGCGCTGTGGTCGACGCTGCTCGACCGGCTGGCCCAGATCGCGCTGGCCTTCCTCCGGGTGCAGGTCGCCGCCGGTGCTTCGGCCGTGCAGCTCTTCGACTCATGGGCCGGTGCGCTGTCCGCGGCCGACTACCGCCGGTTCGTCGGTCCGCACAGCGCCACGGTGCTCGCCGGGGTCGCCGACCTGGGCGTGCCGCGGATCCATTTCGGGGTCGGCACCGGTGAGCTGCTGGACCAGATCGGTGCGGTGGGCGCCGACGTGGTCGGGGTGGACTGGCGGGTGCCGCTGGACGAGGCGAGCCGCCGGATCGGCCCCGACCGTGCCGTGCAGGGCAACCTGGACCCGGCGCTGCTGCTCGCGGACTGGCCGGTCGTCGACCGCGAGGTACGCCGGGTGCTCGCCGAGGGGCGGGACGCACCCGGGCACATCTTCAACCTCGGCCACGGCGTGCTGCCGGTGACCGATCCGGACATGCTCACCCGGGTGGTGGAGCTGGTCCACACCGCATCCGCCCGCTGACCTGAGCTGGTTGACCGGGGCCCGGTGCGGCCGGGTTTCGGTGATGGGCCAGGATGGCGGGATGGATGTCATCGTCGTCGGGGCGGGCATCTCCGGGCTTGCCGCCGCGCACCGGGTGCGCCAGCTCGCGCCGGACGCCCACGTGTCCATCGTGGAGGCCGCCGACCGGGTCGGCGGCAAGCTGTCCGTGTCGGCGGTCGGCGGGATCGCCGTGGACGAGGGCGCCGAGGCGTTCCTGGTCCGGGTACCGGAGGGCGTCGAGCTGGTCAAGGCCGCCGGACTCGCCGGCGAGCTGGTCCATCCCGCCACCACCGCGGCCCGGGTGGTCGTCGACGGTGCGCCCCGCCCGCTGCCACCGGGCACCGTGATGGGCGTGCCGGTGGCCGCCGACCCGATCCGCGAGCTCCTCGGCGAGGACGCGGCCCGTGCCGTCGCCGAGGAGCCGACCCGCCCCGGTGAGCCGCTGCACGAGGACATCGCGGTGGGCCGGCTGGTGGAGCGGCGCCTCGGCCGGGTGTTCGTCGACCGGCTGGTCGACCCGCTGCTCGGTGGCGTGTACGCCGGCCGCGCCGACGAGCTGTCGCTGCGGGCCACCGTGCCCGGGCTGTACGCCGCGTTGGGGCACACCGGGTCGCTGGTCGAGGCGGCCACCGCCGCCAGCCGGCCCCACCCGGCGCCGCCTGGCGGCGCGGCGCCCGGCGGGCCGGTGTTCGGCAGCCTGCGTGGTGGGTTGGGGACGCTGCCGGCCGCCGTGCTCGCCGCCTCCGGCGCCCAGCTCCACACCGGCCTGCCGGTCCGGGAGATCCACCGGACCGCGACCGGCTTCCGGCTGGTCGCCGGTCCGGTGGCGGAGCCGACCGTGCTGGAGGCCGACGCGGTGATCGTCGCCGTGCCGGCTGGCCAGGCCGCCCCGATGCTGCGGACCGTGGCGCCGGCCGCGGCGGTCGAGCTCGCCGCGATCGAGTACGCCGGGGTCGGTCTGGTCACCGTCGTACTCCCGGCGGTGGAGCTGCCGGCGGGCAGCGGGCTGCTGGTGCCGGCGGTCGAGCGGCGGACGGTGAAGGCGCTGACCTACTTCACCCGCAAGTGGCCGGACCTGATCGGAGCGGGGAGCCGAACGGGGGCGGCGGTGGGCGCGGTGTCGGTGCTGCGTGCCTCGGTCGGCCGGCACGGCGAGGAGGCCGTGCTCGACCGCGACGACGCCGACCTGGTCCGCCTGGTGCTCGCCGACCTCGCGGCGCTGACCGGGATCACCGCCGCACCACTGGCCACCCGGGTCACCCGGTGGACCGACAGCCTGCCGCAGTACGCGGTCGGGCACGTCGACCGGGTCCGCCGGGCGCATCAGGCAGCCGCCTCGGTGCCCGGCCTGGCGCTGTGCGGTGCGGCGTACGAGGGGGTCGGGGTGCCGGCCTGCGTGCGTTCCGGCACCCGGGCCGCGGAGGCCGCACTCGCCGGCCGGATGACCAGCGGGAACGACGAGCAGGGAGAATCGAGCCATGGCTGAGCAGACCGAGGCGGGCCCGAAGAAGGCCCGCGAGCTGAACCAGGTGATCCGGTACACGATGTGGTCGGTGTTCGCAGTCCGGCGACCGCTCGACGACGACCGCGCCGCGGTGGCGGCCGAGGTGGCCGGCCTCTTCGAGCAGCTCGGCGCCAAGGACGTGGTGGTCCGTGGCAGCTACGACGTGCAGGGCCTGCGCGCCGACGCCGACCTGATGGTGTGGTGGCACGCGCCGGCAGTCGAGGACCTCCAGGAGGCGTACGCCCGGTTCCGGCGGACCCGGCTCGGGCGCGCCACCGAGCCGGTGTGGTCGGTGGCCGGCCTGCACCGGCCGGCGGAGTTCAACAAGGGGCACGTGCCGGCGTTCCTCGCCGAGGAGGAGCCGCGCGGCTTCCTGTGCGTCTACCCGTTCGTCCGGTCGCTGGAGTGGTACCTGCTGCCGGAGGAGGAGCGGCGGGCCATGCTCGCCGAGCACGGCGCGATGGCCCGCGGCTACCCCGACGTGCGGGCCAACACCGTGTCGTCGTTCGCGCTGAACGACTACGAGTGGATACTCGCCTTCGAGGCCGACGAGCTGCACCGGATCGTGGACCTGATGCGGCACCTGCGCGGCGCGGCGGCCCGCCGGCACACCCGGGAAGAGGTGCCGTTCTACACCGGCACCCGCAAGCCGATCACGGAGCTGGTCGCCGCCCTGCCGTAGCGGGCCGCGCGGCCGGCGGCTACCCGTCGAGCGGGTGCAGCGTCAGGCTCACCGAGTTGATGCAGTACCGGTCGTCGGTGGGTGTCGAGTACCCCTCGCCGTGGAAGACGTGGCCGAGGTGCGAGTGGCAGCTCCCGCACAGCACCTCGGTCCGGCTCATCCCGTGGCTGCTGTCCGTCCGCACGATCACGTTGTCCGCGCTGGTGGGCTGGTAGAAGCTCGGCCAGCCGCAGTGGCTGTCGAACTTCGCCTCGGAGCGGAACAGCTCGGCACCGCACGCCCGGCAGTGGTACGCGCCGGCGGTGCTGGACTCCACGTACTCGCCGGACCAGGGGCGCTCGGTGCCGGCCCGGCGCAGCACCTCGTACTCGGCGGGGGACAGCTGGGCCCGCCACTCGGCCTCGGTGCGGGTCACCTTCGGCGGCGGAAGCTCCATCCGGCCACCGTACGCGGCAGCGGGGTGGTGGGTCCTGGCTTTCGGTTCCCCACCACCCCACCGCGCGTCCGGTGGCGTGCGTGCGCCTACGGGATGAGCAGCCGGGCGACCTGCGGTTCGTGGTCGCTGACCTGGTCGGCGAACTCGCTGTTGACGTGCACCACGTCGTAGTCGTAGCCGGTCGCGCCACCGCTGGTCAGCAGCGCCGTGGAGAGCAGGATGTGGTCGAGCACCTCCGAGTTGCCCTGGTAGTCGTAGGTGTACCGGTCGGCCAGCGGCAGGGTGCGCGGCAGGTCGGTCAACGTGCCCGGGCCGACGAGGATGTTCGCGGTCTGGGAGAAGTCGAAGTCGTTGAGGTCTCCCAGCACCACGACGGACGCGGTCGGGTCGATGGCGAGGATCGAGTCCACGAAGCCGCAGACCACGGTGGCCTGGGAGTGCCGCTGCGTTTCGCTGGAGGCGACCGGCGGCTGCCGGTGGCCGAACAGCGGGTCGTCGCCGCCCTTGGAGTTGAAGTGGTTGGCCACCACGAAGAGGGTCCGCCCATGGAAGGTGAACTCCGCGGCCAGCGGCTTGCGGCTGGAGCTCCACGCCGAGTTCGTCGGGTCGACCCGGCCGGGGGAGAGGGAGAGCTGCGGCTTCCCGCCGACGTTGGACACCACCTCGGCCGCGGTCGCCGTGCCTCCCGGCCGGTCCACGAAGGCAAGCCCACGGTCGGTCCGGTAGAGGTACACCACCCGGATGTTGCCGCCCGGCTGGCCGCCGTCGGCGTTGTTCACCGGGTCGATCTCCCGCCACTGGTACGTCGGGCCACCCGCTGCGGTGATCGCGTTGACCAGCGTGGTGAGGGTCACGTCGGCGGCGACCACGCCGTCGTTGGTGGCACCGGAGTTGTCCTGTACCTCCTCCAGGGTGAGCAGATCCGGCGCGGCGAGGTTCTGCACGATCGCGGTGGCCAGCCGGGAGAACTTCGTCGCCGGGTCGGTCGGGGCGAGGTTCTCGACGTTGAAGGTGGCCACCCCCAGCTCGCTCCCGGTCGGCGTGCGGGTGGTCTCCCGGGCCAGCCCGCCGCCGGTCACCGTCGGGGTGGCCGTGACCTGGAGCTTGAAGGCACCGAAGGAGTAGTCCAGCACGCCCACGGTGGCGCCGGCGAGGGTGTCGCCGACGCTCGCGGTCGGCACCGCGACCAACGCGTTGTCGAGGATGAGCCGCTCCGGGTTGAAGTCACCGGCCTGGGCGACGATCCCGCCCCGGGCGGTGCGGGTGCCGGAGCCGGCGGGCACCACCGGCAGCTCGCCCGCGGTGGTCGTCGGCCCGACGACGGCCGCGTTGTCGACCTCGACCCGCATCCCCTCCATCGACTCCCAGAAGTCGATACCGTTGCGCACGGCGTCGAAGCTGGTCCGGGTCTCGGCGTCACCGGTGGAGAGGTTGTCGATCACCGTCGCCGGTGGCACCCGGCCACCGCTGCCGACCAGGGTCGCCGGCGGCAGCGGGTTGCCGGTGGAGACGACCGTGATCGTGGGAGCGGCGAGCTCGGTGGTGGTGAGGTTCGCCGTGCCGCTGGTGCCACCGGGCCGGTACTCGCTCACCGTGCCGCTGACCGTCACGGAGGTCCCGACGGTCACCGTCGGCACGGTCGTGGTGTAGACGACGATGCCCTCGCTGGTGGCCGGGTTGGCATCCGGGTTCGGGTCCTGCATCCAGAATCCGGTCTTCGAGGTCGCGGTCACGATGCCCGGCACCGCCGTCACCGTCTGGCCGTTCAGCGGCGAGAGGTGCTGGGCGCCCTGGATGTCGCGGATCCGGACGCCCCCGCTGGACGTGGTGTTGCGCGGCACCGGGGCGCCCGCGGTGAAGTCGGCGGCGTTGCTGTCGGTGTCGATCCCGCCCGCGGCGGCCCGCAGCACCGCGTTCGTGTTGGACCCGGCCGGCGCGGCCGCCGGGCCTTCGTAGTCGCCGGCGGTGCCGTAGCCGACGTAGTCGCGCACGCCGGGTGCGGCGTGGCAGACGGCACCGCAGGTGAGCGCCGTGGTGCTGGTGACCAGGGCCACCTTGCCCGCCGTGGCCGACAGGTTGGTCGTGCCGGCCGCATCCGGGGTGGGCAGCGGTGTGGTGCCGCCGGTGCCGCCGTTCTCGCTGATGAGGTAGTGCGTGCCGGGCGCCAGCGAGCCGGCCAGTGCCGTCGGCAGCCACGTGCTGCCGGTGGCGGAGGCGTACTGCACGCTCCAGCCGGCCAGTGAGACCACGGTCGTGCCGCGGTTGTAGAGCTCGATGTAGTCCCTGGTGTAGGTGGCGCCGGTGTTGCCGCCGCCGCCGTAGACCTGGCTGACCACGATGTCGGGGGATACCGCCTCGGCGGGTGAGGTGGTCGCGACGAGCACGACCGAGCAGGCGACTGCGGCGGCCCCGAACAGGGCGGCGGCACGGAGAGGTGGTTGACGCACGGGACGCTCCTCAGGTCGATGAGGGGACGCGCGATTTTTACCACGTTCGCCGGCAAATCGGATGACTTGTACGTGGCTTTTGCGCGACTCGTGATCGACGCCACGGCGTGGCTGGCCAGGGCTGCCGGGCTGCGGCGGCGTACCGTGCCGGGATGGCGTCGCCGTCGATCGAGCTGGCGGTCCCAGGTCCGGATGGGCCGCGGGCCGTCCGGATCAGCAACCCGGACCGGGTCTACTTCCCCCAGCTCGGCCTGACCAAGCGGGACATCGCCGAGTACTACCTCGCGGTCGGCGACGGCGTCGTCGCCGCGCTGTGGGAGCGCCCGTGCATGCTGCGGCGCTTCCCGGAGGGGATCGGCGGCGAGCAGATCTACCAGAAGCGGCTCCCCAAGGGTGCCCCGGACTGGGTGCAGACCGCGCGGGTGGCGTTCCCCAGCGGCCGGCACGCGGACGAGCTGTGCGTGACCGAACCGGCCAGCGTCATCTGGGCGGTGCAGATGTCGACCATCGAGTTCCACCCCTGGCACTCACGCCGCGCCGACACCGAACGCCCGGACGAGCTGCGCATCGACCTCGATCCGCAACCAGGCACCTCGTACGAGGACGCCAGGCGGGTCGCCCTGGCGGTCCGCGAGCTGCTGGCCGAGCTCGGCGTACCGGGCTGGCCGAAAACCTCCGGCAGCCGGGGTATCCACATCTTCGTCCGGATCGAGCCCCGGTGGGGGTTCACCGAGGTCCGGCGGGCGGCCCTCGCCCTCGCCCGGGAGCTGGAACGCCGGATGCCCGACCTGGTCACCAGCAGGTGGTGGAAGGAGGAGCGCGGCCCTCGGGTGTTCGCCGACTACAACCAAAACGCGCGGGACCGCACGATGGCGTGCGCATACAGCATCCGGGCCCGCCCGACCGCCCCGGTGTCCACGCCGTTGACCTGGGACGAGGTGCCGGACGCCGACCCGGAGGAGCTCACGGTGCGCACCGTGCCGGAGCGCTTCGCCCGGCTCGGCGATGTGTGGTCAGGCATCAACGAGGCCGCCTGGTCGATCGAGCCGCTGCTGGAGTGGGCCGCCCGGGACGAGCGGGACCGGGGGCAGGGCGACGCGCCGTACCCGCCGCACTTCCCCAAGATGGAGGGCGAGCCGATGCGGGTCTCCCCGAGCCGGGCCAAGCCTCCGACCAGCATGGACGGTGCGCCACCGATCAGCGGACCAGCAAGCAAGCCGTAACGTGGCGCACTTTCCAAGGATGGTGCTGACGACCGGCTGAGGGTGATTGCCCGTCGTGCCGGGGTGGAGGATACGCACGCCCACCGGTTCCGGCACACGTGGGCTCAGGACCACCTGAGCGCTGGTGGCGGGGAACGGAACCTCAAGCAGCTTGCCCGTGGTGACCGGATTTGATCGCGTTGTCCGCCGGGCCGCCTCGGCGCACGCCCGCGACGGCCCGGCGGACCGGCTCGTCGGCGATCAGAACGTGCGAGCGCGCAGCCGGTCGTAGAACGGACTGCTGCCCATTCCGGGCGCCACGGTCCACGCACTGCGGAGTCGACCGAGCGGGTGAAGCTGGCGTCCGGAAGGGTTGGTTTGGGCGATCCGCGCCTGCCGCTGCCGCGAGACGCAGTAGACAGGGCTCTGTAGGGATGGTGACGTCCCGGACGGCGGTAGACCAGACAGGTGAATCACGCCGTGTTGCAAAGCTATTGCATGGAAGCTGTGGCAAGGATGACGTTCAGGCCGCATGCTCGTTTGAGGAGGGGGCACAGTGGCCACGGGAAGACCGCGGCACCCAGACAAGGATCTTGAAGCGGTCCTTCACGAGGCGGAACGACAGGGCTGGAGGGTCGAAAAGGGCAAGAAGTACTACAAAATGTACTGTCCCTGCGAACGGAAACATCTGAAGACGGTTCACCTGAGCCCATCATCGCCGACATACCTGGTGAACCTGCGTGGGCAGCTATGCCGCGCGACCTGCTGGCAGGATGAGGGGAGATGAGACGTCCATGATCACAATGTTTCGGATCACAGTCGACTTCGAGCTCAGCAGCGACGTCACCCCTGAGCGGGTCGAGGAGTTCGGCCGCGGCTTCCTCGACGAGCTCTACGACCTGGACGGCGTGGTCGATCCTGACCTGACCGCGAGCATGGCCGATGGACGGATCACCGTCACGTTCGAGCTGGCACCGAAGGCGGACGGCCCGGGTGAAGCCTCTCTGGAGGCGGCTACCCTCATTCGGACCGCGCTGCATGCCTGTGGCACCTGCACCGGGGGCATGGAGCCGGTGATCCGGGATCTGGCTACCCGTGTCCAGTCTCCACGCGCGAGCGATCCGATCGACCGGCCCCACGTCCCGGTGTGATCGTCAGCGCGGATGAAGTTCGGTCACGCCGTGCTCCTCGGCGACCCGAGCACGGTAGCCCAGCTCGACCCCGGCCGCCGTCGCCTCGGTGACGGTCCGGTCGATCCGCTCAGACCACGAGTACATCTTCACCCGTGGTGCGGCCGGCCGTAGGCTACGACCGAGACCAACGACGATGGCGGGGTACTTGTGACGTCGCGGGAAGGTCACAGAGCGGGGCTCCGTCGTGATCGACCAGGCTGGGGTGGGATGCGGTGACCGAGCAGCCAGAGCCTGGCAAGGCCAGCTTTGATTGGGGATGGGCCGACGACGAGATGGACTGGGTTCCGTCGGATGATGTGGACATCAGCAAGCCGAGCCCCGCCCGCGTCTACGACTACGTGCTCGGCGGCAAGGACAACTACCCGGTGGACCGGGCGGCCGCGGCGCGCCTCATGGAAGTGGTGCCGGACTACCCGGTGGCGGCGCGGGCGAACCGGGAGTTCCTCGCTCGAGCCGTGCAGACGATGGCCGAATCCGGGGTGCGGCAGTTCCTCGACCTGGGCACCGGCATCCCGACCTCCCCGAACGTGCACGAGGTGGCTCGCACCATCCACCCCGACGCTCGGATCGTCTACGTCGACAACGACCCGATCGTGATGGCCCACAACCGGGCCCGCCGCGCGGTCACGCCTGGGATCCTGACCGTCCCGCATGACTTGCGGGAACCAGCCGCGGTACTCGGTGATCCGGTGGTGCGCGCCCACCTGGACTTCGACCAGCCGATCGGCCTGCTCGTGATCGCGGTGCTGCACTTCGTCCGCCTGGACCTGGCGCCGGCGATCGTGGCGGCCTACCGGGTGGCCCTGGCGCCGGGTAGCTACCTGGCGATCTCGACGGGGTGCCGGGACGGCATGGACCTGGAGACCCTGCGGAAGGCGGAGGAGGTGGCCGCCAGCCTGCCGTACCCGATCGTGGCGCGGACCATGGCGGAGATCGAGGAACTCTTCGACGGGTTCGAGCTGCTTCCGCCGGGTCTGGTCGATCTCCATGGCGGCAAGGCCCGGCTCATGGGTGGTCTGGCGCGTCTGTCCTGACCGGCGACCGCGGCGATCGCCGCCGGTCGCTGTGCGGCCGGCGCCGTTGACGAGCAGTCGGCCGTGGCGAGCGTCGCAAGGAGTAGGACCGTGGGCAGCGTGTGGGTACGCATGGCCCCGCAGCGCCGTCGGCTCGTCCGCCTCGCGCACGTCAGCGGTTCATGTCCACCCGATCGGGCGAGGCTAGGCCGCGTCGCGTCGTTGGCGGCGGCCCTCGGCTGTATCGCCACAGTCAAGTTCCAGTGCTCGGACGGCCCCTACCGGGCCACGACCAGGGGTACATCTACTCGCTGCAGGGTTCGGGTGGCCAGGCGATGCTGGACTACCACTGGCACCCAACGGGACAGTCCGACGAGGTGATGCCACACCTCCACCTCGGAGCAACCCAGCTCACCGAGGGCGCCGTATTGAGCAGGAAGACCCACATCCTCACCGGCCGGATTACGCTGGAGGCGGTGTCAGGCGGTGATCCGCACGGCGACCAACCTCAAAGCGGAGCTGATCATCAAAGGCTGGGAGGGCAGGCTCGCCTCCACCGAGGGTCCGCACAAGCTCTACCGCAGCTGGTGCTAGGACGCTCCCGGGCGTGTCGTGAGCGGGCGTTCTCATCAGTGGGTGATCATGACCTGGCCTCGATCGGGGTGAGCCGCGCGCTGGCCGGCGCCGCCTCGGCGTGCGCCCGGCAGACCGGTGCGGTGTGGAGCAGGAAGGTCGCTGGTTCCCGGCAGTGCTGGTTCTCCCGGTCGTAGTCCCAGCTCGCGTCACATACCCGGCACCGGGACCGGCCCCGGCTGGTCACCAGAGTGGCGCCATGCTCCGGGCACACCCCCCACCCCAGTGAGCAGGCCCCCGGTGGGATGTCCCGGCGCTCAACATCCGCGATCAATGCCCGGATCTGCACGGCCAGGTCGGTGACCGCTGCCACGATCGGGTCGACAGTGGACGCCATGGTCCGGTCGTGGGCGATCGCATCCAGCACGCTGACGGCAGCCCGCAGCCGGGTCGCGGTCTCAGCGATCCGATCGGTCACCACTCACCTCCAAGATGCACGGCCGCATGGCCGCAGTCACCAGATGGGGCCGTGGCGGCGGCCGGGGGTGCCACCGCCACGACCCCCTTCACCCGACCGGACGGGTCTACCCGCGTCGGGCGCGGCCGGCCGGGGAGTGTGCTCGGCTTCGTCGAGACGATGCCGTGGTCCATGCCGGTAGTCTCACGAGGACGGACGGTGAGAATCGCGAGCAGTTGTATCCACGGTGTATCCACTCCCGGGCGGCCACGATGGATGAAGAGATCGGCGAGAGACTGCGCAAGGCGCGCGAGGCGGCGGGTTTGAGCCTGTCGGAGATGACCCGGCGTACCAGTTACAGCCGGGGCTACCTGTCCAACATCGAGAACGGGAGCCGGCGGGCGACCCCAGAGGTCGTTGTCGCCTACAAGCGCGCGTTCGGGCATGACGTGAACCGCCGGAGTTTCCTCACCGTCGCCGGGATCGTCCTGGCGGACGTCGCGCCCAGACACGTCGGTCTACGTGATGTCGATGAGATGCGGGAGATGTTCGCGCGCCTCCGTGATCTCGATAACCACCTCGGCGGCGCGGATACCTATCGCCTTTACAGCTCTGAACTGGCCCGCACGGAACATGCTCTCGACCACAGCCACTACAACTCATCCACACGCGACGCATTGGCGTCCCTGGCCGCTGAGCAGGCACAACAGGCCGGATGGGCGGCGTTCGATGCGGGACACACCGAGCCGGCGCTGCGCCTCTACCGGTACAGCCGGTACGCGGCGGTCGAGGGCAAGAGCGATGATCTGGCGGCGAACGCACTGATCCACATCTCTTACGCGGCAGCAACCCCGCATTCGGTTGACGCCGCCGATGCCGCCTGCGGTGGCAGCAGCACCGCGTCTGCTCGAACCCGTGCCCTTCTAGAATCCCGCCGCGCGTGGTCCCTCGCCGCCACCGGCGACGCCGACGGGGCCTCCCGTGCGCTCGACCAGGCCCGCGACGCACTCGGTGACGCCGACGGCGCGCCGTCGCCCCATTGGTCAGGTTGGATGGACTCGACTGAACTTGACCTCATGGCCGGCCGCGTGTGGTGCGTACTTCGAGACTTCTGCCGTGCAGTCCCCGCCCTTGAGACCGCGCTGGCGACCTACCCCGACGGTTGGGCCAGAGACAAGGCGCTCTACACGCTGCATCTGGCCGACGCCTATCTGGAGCAAGGCCAACTCGACCAAGCCACGACGGTAGCCATGAATGCCGTTTGTCTGGCCGCACCGGTCGCCTCAGCACGACCCGTCGCATACGCGAAGCGCATCTCCCGGCGCCTGACCGACCTCAAAGCACCAGGCGCGCCCCACCTCGCAGACCGCCTCACGAGGATCAATCCCCCGATCCCTGCGAGCCTGTAGCGCGTTCTACCCACTCGGCGTAGGCGTCCGGGCACCACGCCAGCGGCATCGCCGAGATCTCCGGGTTCTCCCAGGGATGCATCTCAGCAAGACGGGCAGTGAGCGCGTCTCGCGTCGCGGTGCCGGTGCGGGCCACGACGCGCCACTCCTCGCCCTCGCCGAGTTCTCCCAGGTGCCAGAAGATCGACACCGTTGGGCCGTTCACCTCGGCCGACGCCGCCAGACGCTCCCGCACCACCGCCCGTGCGAGGTCGACGGCATCAGCGCGTGTCGGCACCGTGGAGGTCACCAACCACACTCGCGGGTCACCCATGGTGGCAGCCTAGGACCGTTCGTCAGATCCAGATCGATGGCACCGACCGTCTCGGCCTAGCACCGACCGTCTCGGCCGTCCCCGGGCGTTGACGCGCTGGGGGCCGCTTCGCGCCGACGGTACCCGCGCTCCGACCGGTAGGCACCCCACAGTGATCGACGGTAACCCGGATGGCCTAACTTCATTCGGCAATCGCGGCACCATGTGACAAGTCATGACGTAGCCGGACGAGTTTGCGCTGACTTCGAGAGGCTACGCCACGTGATCGGTTGTAGCGTCTGCCGCGCGGGATGTTCCGGCTCCGGCGTCGGGGTCGCCGGGTTGTGCGCCGCTGTGACACGTCAACCAACCGACCCGGAGGCAATGGCGTGCCACAGCGGTCTGGGCCGAGTGTAGGGACCCAAGCGCGCAACAAGGCCCGTTCACTCGCCAGACAACCTCGCGCATGACGCACCATCGTGACCAGCGGTTATGTAGAGCCGCACGGCGCAACTGGGCCAGCAATCCCAAGATGGACGGCGAGCCGATGCGGGTGGCACCCAGCCGCGCGGCGGGTCACCGGAGCACGTCGGAGAGGTCGTAGCGGACCGGTTCGGCGAGCTGCGCGTAGTCGCACGAGCGGGGGTCCCGGTCCGACCGCCACCGGACGAACTGCGCGGTGTGCCGGAACCGGCGCCCCTCCATGTGGTCGTAGCGGACCTCGACCACCCGCTCGGGGCGCAGCGGTTGCCAGGACAGGTCCTTGCCGGCGTTCCACCGGCTCTGCGCACCCGGCATCCGCTCCGGACCGGTCCCAGTTCCGGTGCCGGTGCCGGTCCCGGACCAGCCGGCCCACGGATGGTCCGGGCCGACGCTGGCCCACGGTGCGAGCTCGGCGACCAGCTCGGCGCGGCGAGCCGCGGTGAAGGCTGCGACCACCCCCACATGCTGCAGGTCGCCGTCGGCGTCGTACAGGCCGAGCAGCAGCGAGCCGACCGCCGGCAGCTCCGCTGTGCTCGACTTGTGCCACCGGTAGCCGGCGACCACGCAGTCCGCGGTTCGCTCGTGTTTGATCTTCAGCATCAGCCGCTGGTCGGATCGGTAGGGCAGGTCGAGCGGTTTGGCGATCACCCCGTCCAGCCCGGCGCCCTCGAAGGTGTGAAACCAGCGCTGCGCCAGCCGGGCGTCCTCGGTCGCGACGGTGAGGTGGACCGGCGGCGCCGCGCCGGCCAGCGCCGCCACCAGCCGGGACCGCCGGGTCCGGAACGGAGCGTCGCGCAGGCTCTCCTCGCCGAGGGCCAGCAGGTCGAAGGCGACGAACGAGGCGGGGATCTGCTCGGCGAGCAGCCGAACCCGGGAGTCGGCCGGATGGATGCGGCTGAGCAGGGCGTCGAAGTCCAGCCGGCCGTCGGTGGCGATGACGATCTCGCCGTCGATCACGCAGCGCGGCGGCAGGTGCGTGCGGAAAGCATCGCAGAGCTCGGGGAAGTACCGGGTCAGTGGCCGCTCGTTGCGGCTGCCGAGCTCGACCTCGGCGCCGTCGCGGAAGACGATGCAGCGGATGCCGTCCCACTTCGGCTCGAAGGCGTAGCCAGGGCCGGCCGGTACCGCCTTCACCGACCTGGCGAGCATCGGCGCGACGGGAGGCATGACGGGCAGGTCCACCCGCACATCCTGCACCTAGCCGGCGACGATCTGGTACCGGCACAGCAGCGCGCCGTCCTCGGTGAGCAGGTGGGTCAGCCGCAGCCGGGCCGGGTGGGGTAGCGGCGGGCCCGCGATGATCCGGCCGGCGGCGGCGCCGGCCAGCAGGGGCGAGACGGTCAGGCACAGCTCGTCCACGCAGCCGGCAGCCAGCAGCGCACCGAACAGCTGGGGACCCCCCTCGCAGAGGACCCGGGAAAGCCCACGGCCGGCCAGCTCCGCCAGCGCCCCGGGAAGGTCGATCCGATCCTCGCCGGCCACCACGAGGTCGGCGACCTCGGCGAGGACCCGCCGCCGCTGCTCCGGTGCGTTGGCGTGGGTGATCACGATGGTGCGCGGTCCGGTCGCGGTGAACGGTGTGGCGGCGGGGTCGAGGTCCAGCGCGGCGCTCACGATGGCCAGGGTCGGCACGGCGGCCCGCCCCAGCGCTCCTCGCCGGGCCTGCCGTGCCGCCCCGGGGCGCAGGGCGTCGTACCGTTCCGCGCGGACCGTCCCGGCGCCGACCAGGACGACGTCGGCGAGGTCCCGCAGCAGCGCGAAGACCCGGCCGTCTGCTGGTGTCTGCAGGCCGGCGGAGCGGCCGTGGACCGACGCGGCGCCGTCCACGCTGGCCACGAAGTTCAGCCGCAGGTGTGGCCGGTCGTCGGTGACCACCTCGTAGTGGGCCGTGAGCTCGTCCTCGGTGAGCTCAGGACGGTCGGGTCCCTGGTTCGGCATCGGGAGCAGCGTGTGCATGGGTGCATCTCAGCAGATCGGCGAATGGCGCACGGGGTGCGGCAGTTGGCGCCGGCAGTGCTGGTCACTTCGAATCATTTCGGCCCGAACCCCTTCCCAGCCCGCGGCCGGGTGCGGCAGCGTGTGCGCCGCGGCCGCGTACCAAGGGGGGCCACCGGGCCACGGCCCGGGGTGCGCTGCCGCGAGCAGGTGGTATCGAGGGGAGGCCGCCTGCGGCGACTGCGGGGGAACGGGGTCGGGAGCGCTGGCCGGTGGTTTCGGTCGGCTCCCGACCGGTTCCCCCGCTGCGGCTTCCCCGGCTCCGGTGCGGCGGTCATGCGGTCAGCGACCGTCCGGATGGACACCCAGATCGACGATCGCCACCGACTCGGCGGGCAGCTCGACCTCGCCGTCGCGGAAGGTGAAGCCACGATCGCTGGCCAGCGCGACGGTCACCGGTGTGCCGTCCAGCGGGATGCGCAGCCGCCGGCGGGACAGGTTGCACGTCACCGCGAACCGGCCGCGATACACCACCAGGTACCTGTTGCCGGCCAGCTCCGCGTGGCGGACCCGGACCCGGTCCAGCCGCGGGTCGGACAGCTCCGGGTGGGTACGCCGCAGCGCGATCAGCCGGCGGTAGAAGTCGAACATCGCGCGGTGCGCTGGCGCGTTCAGCTCGGACCAGTCCAGCGTGGAGCGGGTGAAGGTGTGGGGGTCCTGCGGGTCGGGCACCTCCTCCTCCGGCCAGCCGTGCCGGGCGAACTCCTCCCGCCTGACCCGGCCCACGGCGGCCGCCAGCTCCGGTTCGGGGTGGCTGGTGAAGTACAACCACGGTGTGCCGGCCGCCCACTCCTCACCCATGAACAGCATCGGGGTGAACGGCCCGGTCAGCAGCAGGGTCGCCCCGACCCTGAGCAGGCCGGGGGAGACCAGCCTGGTGAGCCGGTCGCCGAAGGCGCGGTTGCCGATCTGGTCGTGGTTCTGCAGGCACACCACGAACCGGTGGCCGGGCGTGCGGCTCCGGTCCACCGGGCGGCCGTGCGCCCGACCGCGGAAGCTGGAGTAGGAGCCGTCGTGGAAGAACGCGTCGGTGAACGTCCTGGCCACCGCGTCCGGGGCGGCGAAGTCGGTGTAGTAGCCCTGGGTCTCGCCGGTGAGCAGGACGTGCAGCGCGTGATGGACGTCGTCGTTCCACTGCCCGGCCAGGCCGCAGCCGCCGGCGTCCCGGGACGTCACCAGGCGCGGGTCGTTCAGGTCGGACTCGGCGATCAGGGACAGCGGCCGGCGGGCGTGCGTGGAGAGCGCGTCCACCTCGGCGGCGAGCTGTTCGAGCAGGTGGGTGGCGCTGCTGTCGGACAGCGCGTGCACGGCGTCGAGGCGGAGCCCGTCGAGGTGATAGTCGGTGAACCACATCAGCGCGTTGTCGATGATGAACCGGCGGACCTGGTTGGCGCCCGGCCCGTCCAGGTTGGTCAGCTCCCCCCAGGTGTTGCGGCCCTCCTTCAGGTATGGCCCGAACCGGGCCAGATAGTTTCCGGACGGGCCGAGGTGGTTGTAGACGACGTCGAGAAGCACGCCGAGGCCGTGCTGATGGCAGGCGTCGACGAAGCGCATCAGGCCGTCCGGCCCGCCGTAGGGCTCGTGCACGGCGTACCAGCCGACGCCGTCATAGCCCCAGTTGTGGGTGCCGTTGACGGCGTTGACCGGCAGCAGCTCCACCAGGTCGACGCCGAGCTCGACCAGATGTCCCAGCCGCGAGATGGCGGCGTCGAACGTACCGGCCGGGGTGAAGGTGCCCACGTGCAGCTCGTAGATCACGCTGCCGGGCAGCGCCCGCCCGGTCCACCCGCCGTCACCCCACCGGTAGCTGCCCGGGGCGTGTAACCGGCTCGGCCCGTGCACGCCCACCGGCTGCCAGCGGGAAGCCGGGTCGGGCAGCACCGTGGGGTCGTCGTCCAGCAGGAAGCCGTAGTCGGTGCCGGCGCTGGCGTCCGGGACGTCCAGCCGCCACCAGTCGTTGTCGTCGGCGCGCATCGGCAGCTCCCGGTCGCCCAGCCACAGCCGTACCCGCCCAGCGGCCGGAGCCCAGACCGTGAAGCCCGCCATGGTGCCCCTCTCGCCCCACTCGTGCGCCGCGTCCGCCTTGCTGCCACCGGACTGTCCCGGCGGCGGTGCGCTGGGTGACATCCTCCGCCCGGCGGCTGCCCGCGTCGACCCGGCAGGGCACCGGTCGCGGCGCTGCCGGGTCCGGGTCGACGCGCCCGCCGACCGTCCGGGTCAACGGGCGCGTTGACCCGGACGGTCGGCGGCACCCTCACCGGTGCGGGCGGTCGGGATCATGGTGGCCATGTCGGCGGCAACGTCGCGCACCTTGCGCCGTTCCTCGCGGGACACCGAGACCAGCATCTGGAAGGCGGCCTCCTCGGCGCAGCCATATTTGGCCATGAGCATGCCCTTGGCCCGTTCGATGATCGAACGGCCCTGCAGCGCCTCCTTGAGGTGGGAGTTCTCGGTCCGCAGCACCTCGAGGTCGGTGCGCGTCGCGCCGACCTCGGTGCCGGACTGTTCGGTCAGCACGCAGATCTCCCTGCTGAGCTGGTCGCTGACCGTGCGGAGGGACGACACCATGTCCTGCACCGCGGCGAGGAGCGTTTCGACGCGGACGACCTGGCTCGCTCTCGGATCGCGGGAGGATGCGGGAGACATGGCGTCATTATGGTGAACCGCAATCCAATCCGCAGCCGGCGTCGGGAAATCTCAGCTCATGATGGGTCGTCGCGCGGACCATCGCGTCAGCCACTGTCGCTATGGCTCGTCGCGATAGCGGAAATTGTCTGCGTTGTCTAGCCGATCGCTCACCCGGTCGGGGGTTTCCGTCCGGCGAACGCGGGGTGGCCGGAGCGTGCTGGTAGCTTTAGTGAGCCGGGCGGTCCCACGAGATGGCCCGGCCAGCCTGCTGGCCGAGCAGGGCTGTTCGCGGGAAACCAGCAGTGGTTTACCCAGGGGATACCCATACTTCCGGGTCGAGTCCGTACCCGGCAGGGCCTGCACGCCCTTCGATCGTGCTCGGCTGCCACCGCGGGGTGTGGTCCGCTTCTTTTCTCCACATTCCATCACGCCGTTGCTGCGTGCAATGACTCGACACTGACCGAAACCGTTTCGGTCAGACTTCGCGCTGCGTGACGGCGCGATCGTACGAACTCGCCGGTGAGCAACCGGCCATATCTTTGCGCGAACTCCTTCCGCAGGCGGCATGCCGGTTCGCCGGCCTGCCGGCTCGTCGATCTTCGCCCGGGGGGGCCTCTCATGACCGAAATTGCCGACGCGCGCCCACTGGACCGGATCGGATCCGGTTCGGTGGCCGTGTCGACGCCCGAACCTCGCATGCCGTGGCCGGCCGCCGGTCACGAGCCGGATGCGATCGAGACGGTGAACGAAGGAACCCAGCGCGGCCCGGTCCGGCTCTCGGTCGTGGTACCCACACGGCAGGAGGCCGAGACCGTCCCGCTGCTGCTGGAGCTGCTCGGACCCGCGTTCGCACCACTGGGCGCCGAGATCATCTTCGTCGACGACAGCGACGACGAGACACCGGAGGTGATCAGCCGGCAGGCCGTCGGCTGTCCGGTGCCCGTGCGGCTGATCCGCCGACACCCCGGGACCCGGCGGGGAGGTCTGGGCGGCGCGGTGGTGGCGGCGGCCCGCCACGCGCGGGGCGAGTGGGTCCTGGTCATGGACGCCGACCTACAGCACCCGCCGGAGGCGGCGGCCGCGCTGGCGAGACGGGCCATCCGGCACGAGGTCGACGTGGTCATCGGGACCCGACGGGCGGGCGGCGGCTCAGCTGGCGGGCTCGCCGGCTCAGGTCGGCTGGCCACCTCCTCGGGAGCCACCCGGCTGGCGAGGGCGGTGTTCCCCAGGCGGCTGGCCACGGTCACCGATCCGATGAGCGGTCTCTTCGCGTTCCGCCGGTCGGCGATCGACCTGGAGCTGCTGGACCCGTTGGGGTTCAAGATCCTGCTGGAGATCCTGGTCCGGCATCCGCGGGTGCGGGTCGCCGAGGTGGCCTACCAGTTCGGACCCCGGCAGGCCGGGAGGTCCAAGGCGTCGCTGCGGGAAGGTGGCCGGTTCGTCCGGCACCTCGGCCGGCTGCGCCACCAGCTGCTGGTCCGCCAGCTTCGGCGTGGCCCGTCCGGGACGACCGACCGGGTCCGCCAGCTCGCCAGGATGCTCGCCTTCGGCCTGGTCGGGCTCTCCGGAGTCGCGGTCAACACGTTCGCCCTGTGGTTGCTGCACTCGATGGCCGGGATGCACCATCTGGCCGCCGCCGCGCTCGCCACCCAGGCCTCGACGCTGTGGAACTTCGTGCTCGTCGAGGCCGTGGTCTACCGGGGCCGCGGGCAGGGCCGGCGGCGCGGCCGGGCGGTCCGGTTCGTGGCGATGAACAACCTGCTGCTGCTCGCCCGGCTGCCGGTGCTGCAGGCGCTGCTCTCCTCCGGCGTCGACCTGCTGGTGGCCAACGCGGCCACGCTCATGGCGCTCTTCCTGGTCCGGTTCCTGGTGGCCGACCGGGTGATCTACGGGCCCACCGGCGACGGCCCGGGTCGCGATCCGGTCCGGGTGCTCGTTGACCTCGCACCCACGGCGGCCCCGGCCGCCCCGCAGCGGCGGCGTTCGCGGCACCTGCCCTACCGGTACGACGTGGCCGGTGTGGTGAGCATCGGGTCCCAGATCAGGCTGCCGGAGCTGGAGTTCTTCCGCGCGCAGTGGGTCTCCGACCGGCAGGTCGACATCGCGGTGCGGGTCGGCGACGTGGGTTCGCGCCGGCCCCGGCGGCGCGCGGAGATGACCGAGCAGCTCAACGGCGGCGTACCGGACCGGGACGGCCAGCCCGCGCCGACCTTGCGGTACGAGGAACACCTGGGGCGGCTCGGGGCGAACTTCCGGGTGGACCTCGGCGACCCGATCACGGTCGAGGTCGGGCCGCTGTTGGCGAGGTCGCCGCACGTGGTCTACACCAACATCATCGAGGCCCTGCTCCGCTTCGTGCTCATCGACCGGGACCGGATGCTGCTGCACTCGGCGTGTGTCAGCCTCGACGGCGTCGGCGTGATGCTCTCGGCGCTGACCGACACCGGCAAGACCGCGACCGTGCTGCGGCTGCTGCGCGAGCACGGCGGCCGCTTCCTCTCCGATGACATGACCGTGGTCGACGCCGCCGGGAACGCGGTGTGCTTCCCGAAGCCGCTGACCATCAGCGCGCACACCCTGCGCGCGGTCCGGGCCGACGACCTGACCAGCCGGGAGTGGCGACGGCTGCAGCTGCAGAGCCGGCTGCACTCCAAGGGTGGCCGGTCGATCGCGCTCACCCTCAGCCGGTTCAACCTTCCGATCATGGGTATCAACGCGCTGACCCAGATTCTGGTGCCACCGCCGAAGTACACCGTGGACCGGCTGGTGCCGTGCCAGTTCGGGTCCACCACCCGGGTGCAGGAGCTCTTCATCATCGAGCGGGGCGCCCCCGCGCTGCGGGACGTCGACCACGCCAGCACGGTCAGCCGGATGCTGGCCAACACCGACGACGCCTACGGCTTCCCGCCGTTCCGCTACCTCGCCCCGGCGATCGCCCTGCACGGCCAGGACTACGCGGCGTTGCGGCGCCGGGAGGAGGAGATCCTCGGCGGCTTCCTGTCCGGCATCCGGACCAGGGTCCTCGCCTCGGACTGCTACGGCTGGGCGGATGAGATCCCGCGGCTCCTCGCCGGCTCCGGGCCCGCAGCGGCCGGCGCCACCGGCGCCGCCGGCGGCTCGGCGCACCGCGTGCCCGCCGTGCGGCCACCGGCCGACGCCGACGACCGCTGGCCGCAGTGGGACGGCGCCGCGTCCGTGCGGGGTGGCGTGGCGTCCACCCGTGGTGTTGCCGTGCCCGCGCGGGGTGGTGCCGCGTGATCTCGGCCGTCCTGATGGCCGGCTACCTGGTCGCCACCCTGGTGCTCTTCGGTGTCGCCGTGAGCACCCTGGCGTGGATGGTCGACTCGTGGCGGACCCCCCGGGCCCGCGGCCAGATGCCGTTCCCGGTCGCGGATGCGCCGCAGCTGACCTTCTCCCTCCTCGTGCCGGCCCGGCACGAGGAGGCGGTCCTGCCGCAGACCGTCCACCGGCTGCTCCAGCAGGACCATCCGTGGCTGGAGGTGCTGGTGATCGTCGGGCACGACGACCCCGGCACCGCCGAGGTGGCGCACCGGCTGGCCGCCGAACACCCCCGGGTGCGGGTCGTCGTCGACGACAGCGAGCCGAAGAACAAGCCGCGCGCGCTCAACCGGGCGCTGCCGGAGTGCACCGGGCAGATCGTCGGCGTCTTCGACGCCGAGGACGAGGTCGCCACGGACCTGCTCCGGCACGTGGACACCTGCTTCCGGACGACCCGCGCCCACGTGGTCCAGGGCGGCGTGCAGCTGATGAACTACCGGTCGAGCTGGTGGGCGCTGCGCAACACGCTGGAGTACTTCTTCTGGTTCGCCTCCCGGCTGCACTTCCACGCCCGCAACGGCTTCATCCCGCTGGGCGGGAACACCGTCTTCGTCCGGACCGACCTGCTGAAGATGGTCGGCGGCTGGGACGTGGCGTGCCTGGCCGAGGACTGTGAGCTGGGCATCCGGCTGTCGGTGGCCGGCGCCAAGGTCGCCGTGGCGTACAGCCCGCAGCTGGCCACCCGCGAGGAGACCCCGCCGACGCTGGGCGGCCTGGTCCGCCAGCGCAGCCGGTGGAACCAGGGCTACCTGCAGGTGCTGCGCAAGGGGGAGTGGCGGCGGCTGCCGACCCTCGGCCGGCGGATGATGGCCCGTTACCTGCTGGCCATGCCGTTCGTGCAGGCCCTCGCCGGTGTGCTGCTGCCGCTGTCGCTGGTCACGATGATCGTGGTCAAGGCGCCTGTGCTGTTCGTGCTCGCGACGTTCGTCCCGCTGGTGCCGACGGTCGCCACGCTGGTCATGGAGGTCGTCGGGCTGGCCGAGTTCGACCGGATGTTCGGCCTCGACGCCCGGCTCCGGGACTACGCCAAGTTGGTCGTTGGGGCGGTGCCCTACCAGCTCGTGCTGTCCGCTGCGGCGGTCCGGGCGGTGTGGCGGGAGCTGCGCGGCGAGGGCGGCTGGGAGAAGACCATGCACGTCGGTGCGCACCGCGGCGACGTCGGCGTGTCCGTGGGTAGCGCCCGATGACCGCCTCGACCCGACCCGGCCCGCGGCTGCCGGAGCCACGCAGCCCCGAGCAGCCCCTGCCGCCCCTGGACATCTCCCTCGACGGCGTGGTCGCCGCCGGTCCCCGGCTCCGGCATCGGGTCGCACCGGCGTTGGCCCGGCGGGCCCGCCGCCACCGGATCGACCTGGTGCTGGTCGCGGTCCTGCTGCTGGCCGGTGGCCTGGTGCACGCGGCCGGGATGTACACCTCGCCGGCCCGCTTCGACGACGAGGGCACCTATACCGCCTATGCCTGGGCGGTCGCGAACTGGCACACCCTCGGGCACTACACGTACTGGTATGCGCATCCGCCGCTGGGGTGGCTGCAGATCTCGCTGTGGACGTGGCTGACCGACGGGTTCGATCGGGCGCCGTACGCGGTCGGCGCGGCCCGGGAGTTCATGCTCGTCTGCAAGCTGGTGACGATCCCGCTGCTGTACGCGCTCGGCCGGCGCCTCGGCCTCGGCCGGCCGGGGTCGGTGCTCGGGGTGACCGTCTTCGTGTTCAGCCCGCTGGCGGTCTACTTCACCCGGGCCGCGTTGCTGGACAACGTCGTCACGCCGTGGCTGGTCGCCGCGTTCCTCCTGGCCGCCTCGCCGCGGCGCAGCATCGGCGCCGCGGTCGCCAGCGCCGGGTGCCTGGCCGTCGCGGTGCTCACCAAGGAGACCGCGCTGCTCTACCTGCCGGCCGTCGTGGTGCTGCTGTGGCAGCGGGCGGACCGGCGCAACCGCCGGTTCACCACGGCGCTCTTCGCCGCGTGGTTCATCCTGCTGTGCGCCGCCTTCCCGCTGTACGCGTTGATCAAGAACGAGCTGCTCGTCGGTCCGGATCACGTGAGCCTTGAGTGGGCGGTGCGCTGGCAGCTGTTCGAGCGCACCGGCAGCGGCAGCATCTTCGACCCGGCGAGCACGGCAAGCGCGGTGATCCACAGCTGGCTGGCCCAGGATCCGTGGTTGCCCCAGCTGGCCCTGCTGCTCGTCGTGCCCGGCCTGCTGGTGCGGCGGACCCGGGCGGTGGCGCTGGCGTTCGCGATCCAGGTGGTGCTGCTGCTGCGGTCCGGGTACCTGCCGTATCCGTATGTGATCGCGATGATCCCGTTCGCCGCGCTGACCATCGGCGGCGTGGCGGACCACCTGTGGCGGTGGGGAGAGGCGCGGCCCACCGGCGCCCGCCGGCCCGCCACCGCGCGCCGGCGAGCCTGGCAGGTCGCGGTCGCCGGGCTCTGCGGCTGGCTGCTGCTCGCCGTCGGCCATGCCTGGTCGATCCCGCTGCGGGACCTCCGCGAGGTGAACCGCGACGCGGGCAAGGCCCAGGCGCTGGCCTGGGTCCGGGACCGGGTGCCGAACTCGGCGTACGTCGTCGTCGATGACTCGCTCTGGGTGGACCTGGTACGGGCCGGCCACCCGGCCGACCGGGTGATCTGGTTCACCAAGCTCGACGTGGACCGTGACGTGAAGATTCCCGGTTCGCCGAGCTGGACCGGCATCAGCTACGTCGTGCTGGACCAGCAGGACGACCTCGCCTCCCACGTGCAGGCCGACGGCCGCCCCTCCGCGGACACCCTGCGGATGTTCCCCACTCTCGGCCAGGCGTTGCGGCACTCGGTGCCGGTGGCCCGGTTCGGCGTCGGGCTGGACACGATCACCGTCCGCGAGGTACGTCCGGAGACCCGCGCGCTTCCGGCGACCCGCGCGCTTCCGGCGACCCGCGCGCATCCGGCGAGCCAGCCAGCCGGTGCGCGGCGGACGGCGCGGTGAGGGGGGTGCTGCGGCGATGACGCTCTCCTCGGCGCCACCCAGCGCGGACGCGGGTACGGCTCGCGGGCCGCGGCCGATGGTGGCGGCCCGGTCGGCGCGCTGGGGTCGGCGCGGAGCCGTCGCGATCGTGCTCGGCGTCGCCGTGACCGCGGGTGTACTGCTCCCGCAGTCCCTGGACCGGGGGTCCCGGGAGATCTGCGGGGCGGACGCGTTGCAGGCGGCCGCGGTGGACGGGTTGGCGCACTTCGCGCAGTGGCTGTCGGCCAACCACTCGGCCGGGTACGTCGGCGAGGTCGGCTGGCCGTCGGGACCGGACGCGCAGCGATGGAACGCGCTGGCCGACACCTGGTACTCGGCCGCCGACACGTTGGGGCTGCCGGTCACCGCCTGGTCGGCGGCCCGGTGGCCGGCGAGCTACCCGATGTCCGTCTACCGGGCCGGGACCGGCTCCACCGAGCTGGACAGCCGGGGGCCGCAGGCCGGGATCGTGGAGGCGCACGGGAGCACCCGCGGGTACCTGCGTGGCGTGGTGCTCGCGGGCGGTTCGTTCGGGGCCGCCGACACGAACCCGGCGTTCGGCAGCCTGCGCCCCGGCCGCTACGGCTACGACTACAGCTACGAGTCGCCGGCCAGCTACCAGTACCTGGCCCGGCGGGGGGTGCGGCTGGTCCGGATGGCGGTGGCCTGGGAGCGGCTGCAGCCGGTTCCGGGCGGGCCGCTGGACGCGACCGCGGTCAGCACGTTGCGCCGGGCCCTCGACCATGCCGGCCGGGCCGGCCTACGGGTGATCGTCGATCTGCACGGCTACGGTGCGTTCGCCGCCGGGCCGGGCCCCGGAGCCGGTCAGGCCAGGCGGCTCCTGCTGGGCTCGGCCGGGCTCCCGACCGGTGCGCTGGCGGACTTCTGGCGGCGGACGGTGCCGGCCGTGGCGGGTCTTCCGGCCGTCATCGGCTACGGCCTGCTGAACGAGCCGGTCACCCTCGCGGAGCGGGGCATGGCTGGCGCCCGGCTGTGGGAGCGGGCCTCCCAGCAGGCCGTCACCGCGATCCGGCAGGCCGGCGGCGCGGGTCTGGTGTTGGTGGCGGGGTACGGCTCCACCTCGCCCGCGAGGTGGGGAAGCATGCATCCGCGCGCGTGGATCCAGGACCCGGCTGGGCTGGTGCGCTACGACGCGCACGCCTACTTCGACGCCGACGGCAGCGGGCACTACGCCGCCAGCTACGCCGAAGCACTGCGGGCGGCCGAGCTCGCCCCTCCGCCGGCGTGCCACCGGATGTCCGCCCTGGCCGGGACGGGAGGTCGACCAGCATGAACCTGCGCAGCGTCCCAGGGTCGCGGTTCTGGATCACCCTTGGTGCGGTGGCCGTGCTCGCCACGGGTGCCGGCGCGACCCTCGGGTCCGGTTCCGGTGCCGGTCCGGTCGGGCCCGATGTCCACGCCGGTCACACCGAACCGCCCCGGCTGGCCGCGGCCACCGAGCCGCCACCCATCCGGGTGGCCGGGCCGGCGGGCCGGACGATCGTCTGCCCGCGCGGCGCCGTGCCGGCGGTGCACCTCACCGACGCGGTCTTCGAACCCCCGCTGGCCGGCGGCACCATGTTCGCCGCCGGCAGCTACCGGATCACCCTGCGTGGCGTGATCACAAACGGGACCACCATGCCGATCACCGTCCGCGCGGTGGACCTCACCGTGGGCGGCACCCGGTGGCGGTCGGCGATGGGCGCCCCCCGCACGGTCACGGCGGACACTTCGGTCCCGATCCGGGTCGAGGGCGCCTACCTCAGCCCCCGGCGTGGGCATGCCGACCTGCGGGCCGCGTTGGCCTGGCAGTGGCGGGACCCGGCGCTGCGATCCTGCGGCACGGCCGGGCTGATCGAGGACGACTGACCGTGAAGAGTTCGCCGGAACGCCGGCGAGCTGCCATCGCACGCTCGACATCGTGGAGGGGCCGATGACCATCACCTCATCCGCCGCAGGCCGTTCGCGACCGGCGCGGACCCGGATCGCCCGCACGGGGGCGGTGCTCGTGACCGCCGCGTTGCTGCCCGGCACCTGGGCCGCGGTCCGTGCGGTCAACCCGAGCCTGGCGGCGGCACCGATCACCGTCACGGCCTCGGCCGACGCGTACGTGCAGGGCGACGCGCCGGACACGAACTACGGCGCGGCGACCGAGCTGGCCGCCCGGGCCGCGTCGGCGCTCAAGGCGGCCGCCGTCAGCTATCTCAAGTTCACGGTGAGCGGGCTGAGCGGGGCGCCGTCGAGCGTGCAGCTCCAGCTCTACAGCTACGCGTCGTCGTCGACGGGCGTGCAGGTCTTCACCGCACCCAGCACCTGGACGGAGTCCGGGATCACCTGGAACACCGCCCCCGCGGTCGGCTCGACGATGGTGGCGAACCTCCCGAACATCGCCGTCGGCAGCTGGGCCGCCGCGGATGTCAGCAGCGCGGTCACCGGCAACGGCACGTACACGCTGGTGCTGACGACCACCTCGACGTTGAGCAAGAAGCTGGCCAGCCGGGAGGTGGTCGCGACGCCACCCCGCTTGGTGATCACCGAGGCGGCACCGGGTGCGGTGGCCGCGACCTCCGGGTCGGGGCAGGCCGCGCCGGTCGGGACCGCGTTCGCGGCGCCGCTCAGCGCGACCGTCACCGACGGGTCCGGCGCCCCGGTGCCGAACACGCCGGTGACCTTCACCGCACCGAGCAGCGGTGCCTCGGCGACCTTCGCGGGCGGCTCGGGCGGCTCGGGCGCGGCGACGGTGAACACCGACGCCGCAGGCGTGGCCCAGTCGCCAGCGCTCACCGCCAACGCCGTGGCTGGCTCCTACCAGGTGACGGCGACCGCCTCCGGGTCGGCCGGGTCGGCCGGGTTCGGGCTCACCAACGGTTCGGCTCCCACCGCCACCGCCACCCCGACCCCGACGACCACGACGTACTCCGTCAAGGTGGCCGCGGACGCGTCGGTGCGTTCCGACCTGCCGGACTCCAACTTCGGTGCCGACTACGTGCTTGGCAGCGAGGCGGGTTCGGCAAGCACGCCGACGATCAACAGCTACCTGCGGTTCCCGGTCACCGGGCTGTCCGGGACCGTGAGCTCGGCCACGCTCCAGGTCTACACCTATGCCACATCCAGCCTCGGGCTGGTGGTCTCCGCCGCGCCGGGTGCCTGGACCGAGAGCGGGCTCACCTTCACCACGGCGCCGCCGATCGGCGCGGTCGTCGGGAAGGGCCCGAACATCGTGGTGAACACGTGGGCATCCATCGACGTGACCCCGGCGGTGACCGGAAGCGGCACGGTCGAGCTCGCGGTGACCACGACCCGGACCGGGAACAACAAGTTCGCGGCCCGGGAGTCCGCCGCCACGCCACCCACCTTGGTGATCACGACGACGACCGCGACGCCGTCCCCGACCCCGACTCCCTCGACCACCCCGACCGCCTCGACCACCCCGACTCCCTCGACCACCCCGACCCCGACCCCGACGGAGCCGCCGGGCGGTGGGATCGCGGCGACCGGCGGCAGCGGCCAGTCGGCGCTGGCCGGAACGACCTTCGCCGCGCCGCTGGCCGCCACGGTCACCACGTCGAACGGCGTCCCGGTCAGCGGAGCCGCGGTCACCTTCGCCGCACCCGCCACCGGCCCGACCGGGAGCTTCCCCGGCGGCGCCGGCACGATCACGGTCAGCACGGACGCGGTAGGCGTGGCCGTCAGCCCGCCGTTCACCGCTGGCCCCGCCGCCGGCAGCTACCCGGTGACCGCCACGACCGGCAGCACGACGCAGACCGCGGCGTTCACGCTGACCAACACCGACCCGACGATCGTCGCCACCGGCGACATCGCCTGCACCGCGGGCAGCACCCCAACCTCGACGAGCTGCGCCCAGGTCGCCACCAGCGAGGTGGCGCTGTCGCTCCACCCGGACGCCGTGCTACCGCTCGGCGACAACCAGTACGACCTCGGGGCGCTGAGCGCCTTCCAGGCCGTGTACGACCCGTCCTGGGGCCGGCTGAGCCAGATCTCCCGCCCGATCCCGGGCAACCACGAGTACGGCTACATCGGTACGGCGATCCAACCCACCGGGGGGGCGGGCTACTTCAGCTACTTCGGTGACCGCTCGCACCCGCTGCAGCCGGGCTGCACCAGCCAGTGCACCTCCTGGTACAGCTGGGACATCGGGAGCTGGCACATGATCGCGCTGGACAGCCAGTGCGGCGTGGTCGGCGGCTGCAACCCGGGCAACCCGCAGTACCAGTGGCTGCTGGCCGACCTGAACGCGACCACGAAGCGGTGCGTGCTGGCCTACTGGCACATCCCCCTGTTCTCCAGCAGCCAGGACCACCAGCCCGACATGCAGTCCATCTACCAGCTGCTCTACACCAAGGGTGCCGATGTGGTGCTCAGCGCGCACGCGCACTTCTACGAGCGGTTCGGACCGCAGGACGCCGCGGGCAACGCCGACCCGACCAAGGGCATCTCGGAGCTCATCGTCGGCAGCGGTGGAAAGAGCTTCTTCTCGATCCGGGCCACCGCATCGGCCAACAGCGTCGCCCGCATCCCGAACACCTTCGGGGTGCTCCGGATGACCCTCTCGGATGGCGGCTATGGCTGGAACTTCGTTCCGGTCAACGCCGGCGGCGGCACCGACTCCGGCTCGGCGAGCTGCCACTAAGCCCGGCGCCCCGGCCCCAGCCCCGACCCCCAGCGGGGCCGGGGCGCCGTCCCGACTCACCGCCGGTCGTGCTCGTCGGTCTCGGGCAGGCAGCCGAACGCCACGACGTTCGGCTGCGCCCACCCGCTCACGCAGACCGGACCCGAGCCCGCCGGCCGGATCCGGACGACCAGGTCGGGCACGCCGTCCCGGTTGACGTCGCGGATCTGGCGATCCTCGATGGTGGAGCCGGCCGGGTGCGCCGTGAGGTCACCGAGCGTGCTCACGTCGAGCGCGGTGGAGCCCAGCAGGGCGAGGGTGACCACACCGCGACGCCGGTCCGGGTACGCCGGTGCGCCCCCCAGCCCCGGGGTGCGCTGCACGTCGACGCCCACCAGCCGCACCGCCCGGTCGCCGGCGACACCGGTGACGGTGAGCCGCTGACCGTCCGGGGTGGCCAGCCGGAGGTCGACGGTGGTCGCCGGGCCCAGGCCGAAGTGAAGCTTGGGCGCCCGCTTGGACCGGTACCCGAAGTCGGTGCGCAGCTCCTCGTATCCGATCACCCCTGGATCGCCGGCGCCCAGCACGGTGACCTTGGTGCCGATGCCGAACGGGTTGCCGGGCAGGCCGACCGCCACGTCGAGGTGGTGGTTGTCGTTGACGATCTTGTTGAGGAAGACGTAGCTGTTGTCGTCGACGGTCTGCCCGCCGCCGCTGCCGTTGACCGTGATGATGTCCAGCCGCCCGTCACCGTTGAGGTCGGCGTAGGACAGGTCGCGGGCGGTGTGCCGCAGGCCGTGCTCGGCGGGCGGCACGAGGTCGAAGTGGCCGGTGCCGTCGTTGCGGAAGACCCACAGGTCGAACTCCTTGCCGGTGAGCGGGTTGCGGCTGGTGAACTGGCGGTCGACCGCGATCCAGTCCATGTCACCGTCGTTGTCGATGTCCACCGCCGCGGCCGAGCTCAGCAGCGGGTACATGAGGAAGTCGGTCCCGTCGGCCATCAGCTTGGGGATCCGGATCGGGTAGAGCCCGCCGGTGGCCGCCCGCAGGGTGTCGTCGTTGTTGAGGAACGCCACCCCGGACTGGGCCGTGACGTTGGTGAACCGGATCGTGCCCGGGGTGGAGTCGTTGCGGTAGACCCGCACCATGTCGGTGTGCTGCTCCAGGCTGCCCTGGGCGGTGAAGTTGCGGGGCCCCGAGGCGAGCAGATCCAGGTCGCCGTCGTGGTCGATGTCGGCGGGGGCGGTCACGTAGACGTGCATCCGGTCCGCGCCGGCCAGGCCGTTGTCGGTGGCGGTCTCGCTGACGTTGGCGAACCGGATGTGGCCCGGCTCGGAGACGTTGCGCAGCACGAGCAGGCCCCGTGACCAGGTGCCCTGGTAGCCCCCGTCGGGCAGTCCGTCGCCGTCCAGGTCGACCTGCCCGCCGGCCGGCTGGGCGGGCGCCAGCGGCGGCGTGCCGACGCTGTCCCAGACGTCGGCGTAGGCCGCGTTGACGAGGTCGGGACGGCCGTCACCGTCGAAGTCCCGCACGATCGCGCCCTTGAAGTCCGCCGCCGCCCGGCCCAGGGAGTCGGCGAACACATCGCCACCGCCGGGCACCGCCCGGCGCAGCAGGTCCGGGCCGAAGGTGCCGTCCGCCCGTCCCGGCAGCAGCTGGTTGGGGGCGCTGCTGCTGCCCCACCAGATCCCGTAGTAGGCCGCGTTGGACAGGTACACGTCGTCGTGCCCGTCACCGTCGAAGTCGGCGAAGACCGCGGTGCGGGTGCCACCGTCGCCGTTGGCGCCGAGCGCGACCGGGGTGAAGGTGCCGTCGCCGGCAGCGAGCTGGGTGCGGTAGCCATGATCGCGGTACCGGTTGTGGTCTTCGATGTTGGCCGGGTCGAGGATGGTGTCCAGATCGCGGGGGTTGATGGCGTTCAGGGCGCCGCGTCCCTGGTTGCCGAAGTACAGGTCGAGCCGGCCGTCCCGGTCGAGGTCGTGGGTGCCCAGGCCCTTGGCCTGGTTGGCGACCCGGTCGGTCTCCGGCCCGATCGGCGCGGCCGGTGCGGACTGGAAGGTGGGCACGCCACCGGGACCGGGGTGGGTGAGCACCACGTGGTAGTACTCGGTGCCGTTGACGACCACGAAGTCGTCGACGCCGTCGCCGTTGGCGTCGAGCACCGCGACCGCCTCGCCGCCCTTGTTCGTGACCGTGCCGGTCGGGACGCCGTACTTGTCGGTGTTTGGCGTGGCGTGCTGGATCGCTGCGGCCTGGCCGAACAGGGTCGGCGCCCCGGCTGAGGCCGCGGTGCCGGTCCAGACCAGCGGGAGCGCCGCCACACCACCCAGGTAGAGCAGTCGATGTCGCATCACGTGGCTCCTCTGCGTGTTGTCGGAAGGTGCGCTTGCCGGCACCGGTGACCCGGTCAGCCAGCTGTGGGTGGTACCGCCGGCCCGGGGCTCGCCTCGCGTCCGCCGCCCTCGACCAGACCGAGCAGCTGGGCGACGACCAGCGGGTAGGTTCCCGGCGCCAGCGGATCTGCGGTCAGCTCGCGTTCGACCAGGACACCGATCCGCACCGCCACGAGAACGGCGGCCAGGTCGCGCGCCGGCAGCAGCGGGCGCAGCTGGTGGGCGGCGATCGCCCGCTCGACCAGCCGTTCGACGGCCGCGCTGAGCAGCCCCCAGGCAGCCTCGATCCGGTCCCGGACGGTCGGCTCGTCGATTCCGGCCCGGACGGCTTCCAGGCAGAGGGCGAACCACGGTCCACGGCGCGGGATCGCCCGAAACCAGGTCTGGGCCGGCGCACGCACGTCGACCGCGTCCAGTGCCGTCGCGTGCCGGGCGAACACCCGCTCGGCGACCGCCGCCAGCAGCTGGCCCTTGTCGGCGAAGTTCGCGTAGAACGCGCCCCGGGTGAGGCCGGCGTCCCGGGTGATCTGCTCCAGCGAGGCGACGTCGAAGCCGTGGGCCACGAAGGCCCGCTCTGCCGAGTCCACGAGGCGCCTTCGGGTCTGCGCCTGTTGCTCGCTCCGTCGCACCACTGAGGCTCCGTTCCGCAACTCAGATACAGCCCTGTATGTGATCTCGGATACGGGACTGTATCTGAGCGCGGTGACCAGGTCCAGCCTCAGCAGCCGGTGACTGTTCCGACCCGGCGGCGGATCAGCCACACCGCGAGCACCAGCAGTGCGGCCGTGCCGTAGCTGACCGCCCGGGTACCGACGATCGGCAGGTGCAGCGAGCCCACCAGGTACGCCGGCCAGCCCGCGGCGGCGATCGCCAGCCAGCGCGCCTGGTCGGCGAGCGCCGCGAGCACGACGAGCACCAGCGCGTACCACGGGTACTCCGGCGCCAGCACGCAGAACGTCACGCCGACCAGCACGACACCGCCCGCGACCGGCCGGGCCGGGTCGGCCCGCCACCAGACGGCGAGCGCCACCGCGGCGATCACGGCGACACCGGCCACCGCGGCCACCGGTCCGGGGAGCAGCAGACCGAGCAGCGGGTACCGGTCCGCCCCGGAGAACCGCTCCTCGGCGAGGTAACCGGGGAGGAAACCGAACACCCGCGGCCCCACCGCGAGCAGGTGCGGCAGGTAGCTGCCGGCGAGCACGGCCGTCGCGCCGCCGAGCAGCGCCCACCGCCACCGGTGCCGGGCCAGCGCCGGGCCGAGCAGTCCGGGCAGGAACTTCACCCCGACGGCGGCGCCCAGGAGCGCCCCGGCGGCGAGCCCGGCTCGTGACCGGCCCGCGGACCGTTCGCCGATCCGTCCCGCCAGGACCGCGAGCCCGGCCACGCAGAAGAACGCACCGAGGACGTCGACGTGCGCGTCGTTGCCGGCCTCCAGCACGACGGTCGGGCACCACGCCCACCACACCACCGCCCGGGGGTCGACACCGGTCCGGCGGGTGGCCACCACCAGCAGCATCGAGGTCGCCACCGCCAGCAGCGCGGCGGCCAGCTGGAGCGGCAGGCGCCGTTCACCGGGCACGAGGTGCACCAGCAGGAAGTAGAGCTGGGCCACCGGCGGGTAGATGGTCGGCACGGCGCGGTGGTTGATCAGGGTGTGATCGCCCGGTCCGGGGAACAGCCACGGGTCCCGCAGGCTGGTCAGCGCGGGGTCGATCGGGGCGTACCGGTACGGGTCGATGCCGTGCGCCTGCACCCGGCCATCCCAGAGGTAGCGGTAGAAGTCGTCGGTGGTGCGCGGCGGCCAGAGGACGGCCAGCAGTTGCAGCAGCGCGCCGCCCAGCACGATCAGCGAGACCACGCGGGACCCGCTGACCCGGCGGATCGCCAGCGCCCCGACGACGAACGCCGTCCACTGCCCGGCGTACACCCAGGCCCGGGGCCACCGGGCGTGGTCCAACCCACCCAGCCGCCACCCGACCACCGAGCAGACCAGCAGCCCGGCGAACCCGGCCGCGGCGAGGACCGACCACCTGCGTTGGGTCACCACGCGGCCACCCTGGCACGGCCGGGCGGCGTCGACCGGCTCCGCCGCGACACGTCCGTGATCCGTAAGGCTCCTGGCCGCCCGCGGCGCCGTACCGTCGGCACGTGAGGCCACCACGTCCCCGTTTCGCCGTCGACCTGCATGAGCCGCGCACCGCGACGGCGGTGGGACGCTGGCTGGGCGCGGCGATCGCGACATGCTTCCTCACCGGGTTGTGGTCGCACCTCCTCCAGCACCCACCCGGCTGGTTCGACCTGCCGGCGAGCCCCGCCTGGGGGTACCAGCTCTCCCAGGGGCTGCACGTGGCGAGCGGGTTCGCCGCCGTGCCGCTGCTGCTCGCCAAGCTGTGGGTGGTCTACCCGCGGCTCTTCGCCTGGCCGCCGCTGCGTTCGCTCGGGCACGCCGCCGAGCGCGCCTCGGTCGCCGCGCTCGTCGCGGCGGTGATCTTCGAGCTGGTCACCGGGGTGGCGAACGCCGCGCAGTGGTACCCGTGGCCGTTCTCCTTCACCGCGGCGCACTACGCCGTTGCCTGGGTGGCCGCCGGGGCGCTGTGCCTGCATCTGGCGGCCAGGCTGCCGCTGACACCGCGGCGGGCGGGCGGCGGACCCGGCGGGGCGGGTGACCCGGAGCCTGACCCGGAGCCCGCCGGGGTCGCCCAGGGGCGGCGCCGGTTCCTGGCCACCGCATTCGGGACGGCTGGTGCCGTCACCCTGCTCTCGGCCGGGCAGACCGTGCGGCCGCTGGCGCCGCTGGCGGTGCTGGCACCCCGCCGTGCCGGCGTCGGGCCGCAACGGCTGCCGGTGAACAAGACCGCGGCGCAGGCCGGTGTGCGAGCCGCCCTCGGCGACCCGGCGTACCGGCTGCGGGTGATCGGGCCCCGCTCGCTCGCCCTCACCCTCGCCGAGCTGCGGGAGCTCCCGCAGCGGACGGTGGCGCTGCCGATCGCCTGCGTGGAGGGGTGGAGCAGCACCGTGGTGTGGACCGGGGTGCCGCTGCGGGAGCTGCTGGCACTGGCCGGCGCCCCGACCGGGGCATCGGCGCGGGTCGGGTCGCTGGAGCGGTCCGGCCCGTACCGCACCTCGATGGTCGGCCCGACCCAGGCTGCGCATCCCGACACCCTGATCGCGCTCGCCGTCGGCGGTGCGCCGCTGCACCCGGACCATGGCTACCCTGCCCGGCTGATCGCCCCGAACCGCCCCGGCGTGCTGCAGACCAAGTGGCTGACCCGGATCGAGGTGATCTGATGCGCGCCGGCCGGGTGCTGCTCGTCCTCGCCGGGGTGGTGGCGCTCGGGTTCGGCGTCTGGAGCCTGCTGGCGCAGGCCGGTGTCACCGGTTCGAAGGACGTCCTGACCTGGCTGGCGGCCGGGGTGGTCGGGCACGACGGGGTCCTCGCGCCGGTGGTGTTCGGCACCGGCTGGCTGCTGGCCCGCAGCCGGGTACGGCGGGTACCGCGGCTGCTCGGGCCGCTGCTGGTGCTCACCGGGGTGTGCCTGCTGCTGGTCGTGCCGGCATGGCAGAGCCCGGCCGGGGCGGGCAACCCGACCGTGCACCCGGCCGCGTCAGCGGGGCAGCTGGTCGGGGCCGGCCTGGCCGCGGTCGGCGTGCTCGGCGCCGCGCACCTGGTCGCGGGGCGGCTCGGCGCGGGGCGGCCCGGCGCGGGGCGGCTCGGCGCGGGGCGGCCCGGCGCGGGGCGGCTCAGCGGGCGAGCACGGCGAAACGGCGCCCGCCGCGCCGCCAGTGACCCGTCACCCTGAGACCGGTCCCGGCGGCGATCCCGCGCAGCGCGGTCAACCCCACCCGGGCCCACGGCCAGGCCGGACCGGACCGGCCATCGGGATGCTCCAACCGCACGTCGAGCACCTCGTGGGTGTCGGAACGGTGCACCTCCACCAGCGCCTCGCCGGCCGGGCCGAGCAGCTCACCGACCCGGGCCAGCAGCCGCGGCACGTCACCGCCGATGCCGATGTTGCCGTCGATGAGCAGGACGTGGTTCCAGCGGCCCTCACCGGGCAGCCGGTCGTAGATGCTGCGGCGCAGCGCGACCGCGCCCCGGGCGTGGGTGCTGCGTACGGCCGCCGGGCTCGGGTCGACGCCGAGCGCCGGCACGCCGCGCCCGGCGAGCGCGGCGACCAGCCGGCCGGGTCCACACCCCACGTCCAGCGTCGGGCCGGTGCACCGGGCGATCAGGGCCCGGTCGGAGCGGTTCACGGTCGCGCACCAGCTGCTCACCGGGAACGGCCAGCGCCGCCCGTCGCTGGCCCGGAGTACCAGGTCGTAGGGGGTGCGGTGGGCCAGCGCCTCGTCGTAGAGGGTCCACGCCGTCATCGGGCGGCCGGCTGGCGGGTGAGATCGGCGAGGGTGCGGGCGAAGCGGGTGGCCGGCGCGAGCGCGGCCACCTCATCCGCGTCGGTCACGGTGTCCACGTCCCGCAGCATCGGCAGCAGCCCGACCCGCAGGCCCGCCGCATGCAGCCGGTCGCGCTGCGCCGCGCCGGTGCCGATGCTCGACATCGGCACGCCGTGCAGCAGCCGGCCGGCCAGCTCCGGGGTGGGGGAGCGGAGCCCGAGCGCCCAGTAGCCACCGTCGGCGGCCGGCCCGAACCACGCGTCCACCTCGCCCCAGCCGACATCCAGCAGCGCCGGGGTGAGCTGCGGGGTGTCCATCCCGACGAGCAGGCACGGTCCCGCACACCCACCCAGCGCCGCCGCGAGCCGCCGATCCAGCCCGCCCGCGACCTGCGGTTGCACCTCGAAACCCGGTGGCAGCCAGGGGCCGGGGCGGCCGGCCAGCACCAGGACCCGCCGGGCGGCCGGGGTGGCCCGCACCGCGTCCAGGGTGTCGGCCAGCGCCGCAGCGGCCAGCCTGGCGGCCTCGGCCGGGCTGAACGCCGGATGCAGCCTGGTCTTCACCCGCCCCGGTACCGGCTCCTTGGCCAGCACCAGCAGCGTCGTGCCGGCGCTCACCCGGCACCCGCCAGATCCAGCCCGCCCTCGACCCGTGCCGCCGCGCGCAGCACCCGGTCCATGTCACGGACCGCCTGGAGCGTGCCGCGCACCGTCCCGGTGACCTTCGACCGGCCGGTCCGCGGCCGGTAGCCCACCGGCACCTCGACCACCCGCCAGCCGGCCAGCGCCGCCCGCAGCACCACCTCCAGCGGGTATCCGGAGCGGCGGTCGGTGACCCCGAGCCCGAGCAACCGTTCGCGCGGGGCGCACCGCATCGGACCAAGGTCCCGGACCGCCAGACCGGTCCGGCGGCGCAGCCGCCAGGCGACCGCACGGTTGCCCAGCCGGGCGTGCACCGGCCAGGCACCGCGACCGGCGGGCACCCGCCGGCCGAGCACCAGGTCGGCGGCACCGCCGAGGACCGGACCGGTGACCAGGTCGAGCTGCGCCGGGTCCAGCGAGGCGTCGGCGTCGCAGAACGCGACGTACGGCGCGGTCGCCGCCAGCAGGCCGGCATGGCAGGCGGCCCCGAAGCCGCGACGGGTCTCGTGCACGACGAGCGCGTCGTGCCGGGCCGCGACCTCCGCCGAACCGTCGGTCGAGCCGTTGTCCACGACAACCGCCCGCACCCCGGGCGGGACCCGCGCCAGCACCCACGGCAGCGCGGCGGCCTCGTCCAGGCAGGGCAGGATCAGGTCGATTGTGGGCGGTGGTGCGGGTCGGCGGCTCACCGCCGTGGCGCCGTGCTGGCTGCGCGCAGTGGCGCCGTGCTGGCAGCGCGCAGTGGCGCGGTGGCGAACTCCGCCATGCCCGCCCCGAAGTCCACCTCGGGTCGCCAGCCGAGCTCGGCGCGGGCCCGGCAGGAGTCTGCCGTGATGTGCCGGACGTCGCCCAGCCGGTACTCCCCGGTGACGACGGGTGCCGGCCCGCCGCGGGCCGTGGCCAGCGCGGCGGCGAGGTCACCGACCGTGCGGGTCGTGCCGCTGCCGATGTTGAAGGCGCGGCTGGTCCCCGGCTCCGCGGCCGCCGTCCAGCGCAGCGCGGCGTCGTTGGCCACCGCGATGTCCCGCACGTGCACGAAGTCCCGCCGCTGCCCGCCGTCCTCGAAGACCCGGGGCGCCTCGCCGCGCTCCAGCGCGCTACGGAACAGCGCCGCCACCCCGGCGTACGGCGTGTCCCGCGGCATCCGCGGCCCGTACACGTTGTGGTAGCGCAGCGCCGCGACGCGTCCACCGGTCACCCGCGCCCACGAGCTGGCCAGGTGCTCCTGGGCGAGTTTGGTCGTGGCGTACCCGTTGCGTGGGTCCGACGCGGCGTCCTCGGGAACCAGCTCCGCGGCCAGCGCGCTGCCGCTGCCGCAGGCCGGGCACGGTGGCTCGAACCGGCCGGCGTCCAACGCGGCGGGGCGGCGCGGGCCGGGGCGCACCACGCCGTGCTCGGCGCACCGGTACCGCCCCTCGCCGTAGATCACCATCGAGCTGGCCAGCACCAGCCGTGGCACGCCCGCCGCTGCCATCGCCGCCAGCAGCACGGCGGTACCGACGCCGTTGCACCCGGCGTAGTCCGGAAGGTCCTGGACGTCCACCCCGAGACCGACCATCGCCGCCTGGTGCAGCACGGCGTCCACGCCGGCCAGCGCGGCGTCCACGGTAGCCCGGTCCCGGACGTCGCCGACGACCAGCCGGACCCCCGGCGGCAGCTCCGGCGGCCCGGCCGGGTGCACCTCGGGCAGCAGCGCGTCGAGGACCACCACCTCGTGGTCGGCCGCCACGGTGGCCACCACGTGTGACCCGATGAACCCGGCACCGCCGGTGACCAGCACTCGCATGGCCGAGACGATATGGGCCCGGCACCGGTGGCGGCGGGTCCCGCGCCGGGCGTCAGGAAACGGTAATAGGGTCGCCTGGGCGCCCCCGACCACCACGGTGGGGTCGCGGGCCGAAGATCCCGACTCCGGGTGGCCGATGCCCCTGTGCCGGCCGCCCGCCGCCGAGGTACACCACGACCAGGCAGCTGAGTGGAGAGGGGAACGGCACGGTGATGTTCCAGGTACGGGTGCATGGGCGCGGGGGGCAGGGCGTCGTCACCGCGGCTGAGTTGCTGTCGGTCGCCGCGTTCATGGAGGGTCGGCACGCGCAGGCGTTTCCCAGCTTCGGCTCCGAGCGCACCGGCGCTCCCGTGGTGGCCTTCTGCCGGCTCGATGATCGTGAGATCCGGCTGCGCGAGCCGGTGACCGATCCGGACACGGTGATCGTGCAGGACGCCACCCTGCTGCACCAGGTCGCGGTCTTCGACGGCCTGCGGCCCGACGGATACCTCCTGGTCAACTCCGCGAGGACCTGGGCCGAGCTCGGACTGTCCGGGTTCGCGGCCGGCTTCACCCCGAGCCGCGCGGCGGTCGTGCCGGCGACCCAGCTCGCGCTGCGCGAGATCGGCCGTCCGGTACCCAACGCGGCCCTGCTCGGCGGGTTTGCCGCACTGACCGGGCAGGTCTCCATCGAGTCGGTCGTGGCGGCCATCCGGGAGCGGTTCGCCGGAGCGGTGGCCGACGGCAACGAGGCCGCCGCCCGGGCGGCGTTCGATGAGGTCCGGGCCCAGAGTGCGGTGCCCGCGAACTTCGGGAGCTCCCATGGTGCTTAGGCAGATCGAAGGGTCGCGTGGGGTGGCCGAGGCCGTGGCTCGGTGCCGGCCCGAGGTGATCTGCGCCTACCCGATCTCACCGCAGACGCACATCGTCGAGGCGCTGTCCGCGCAGGTGAAGTCCGGCGCGCTGGCGCCGTGCGAGTTCGTCACGGTCGAGTCGGAGTTCGCCGCGATGTCGGTGGCCATCGGCGCGTCGGCGACCGGCGCGCGGGCCTACACCGCGACCGCAAGCCAGGGGCTGCTCTACATGGTCGAGGCGATCTACAACGCCTCCGGTCTCGGCCTGCCGATCGTGATGACCGTCGCCAACCGGGCGATCGGCGCGCCGATCAACATCTGGAACGACCACAGCGACTCGATGTCGCAGCGCGACAGCGGCTGGGTCCAGCTCTACGCCGAGACCAACCAGGAGGCCGTTGACCTGCACGTCCAGGCGTTCCGGCTGGCCGAGGAGGTGTCGCTGCCGGTGATGGTCTGCATGGACGGCTTCGTGCTCACCCACGCCGTGGAGCGCATCGACGTACCCGAGCAGGAGCAGGTCGACGCCTTCCTGCCGGCCTACCAGCCGCGGCAGCTCCTCGACCCGGCCGAGCCGGTGTCGATCGGCGCGATGGTCGGTCCGGAGGCGTTCACCGAGGTGCGCTACCTGGCGCACGCCCGGCAGATGCAGGCCCTGGAGCTGATCCCCCGGGTCGCCGCGGACTTCGAGCGCGTCTTCGGCCGCTCCTCCGGCGGGCTGGTCCGCCCCTACCGCACCCAGGACGCCGAGACGGTCGTCGTGGCGCTCGGCTCGGTGCTGGGCACCCTCAAGGACACCGTCGACGAGCTGCGCGACCAGGGGCACCGGATCGGGGTGCTCGGGATCATCTCCTTCCGGCCGTTCCCGCTGGCCGATGTCCGCGCCGCGGTCGGCCAGGCCGCACGGGTGGTCGTGCTGGAGCGGGCGCTGGCGGTCGGCATCGGTGGGATCGTCACGTCCAACGTCCGGATGGCGCTGTCCGGCAACGGCACCCGGGACTACACGGTCATCGCCGGCCTGGGCGGCCGGGCGATCACCCGGGCGTCGCTGCGCGAGATGCTGCTCGCGGCGGAGGCGGACCGGCTGGAGCCGCTGACCTTCCTGGACCTCAACCGGCCGCTGGTGGAGCGCGAGCTGGCCCGGGCGGGCGAGCGTCGGATGTCCGGTCCGGCCGCCGAGAACATGCTGCGCGACGCCGGTCCGGCCACGCCGTGGATCGGGTGAGGAGACCCCATGCCGGTACAACCGATCAAGTTCTATCAGTCGGGCAGCTTCGTGGTGGGCAACCGGCTGCTCGACCCCGACCAGCGCTCGGTGCAGGCCGATCCGAACCGGACCAACTCCCTGAACTCCGGGCACCGCGCGTGTCAGGGGTGCGGTGAGGCGCTCGGCGCCCGGTACGCGCTGGACGCCGCCATGCGGGCCACCAACAACCAGCTGATCGCGGTCAACGCGACCGGCTGCCTGGAGGTGTTCTCCACGCCGTACCCGGAGACCTCCTGGCAGATCCCGTGGCTGCACTCGCTGTTCGGCAACGCGCCAGCGGTCTCCACCGGGGTCGCCGCCGCGCTGAAGGCCAAGGGGCGCACGGATGTCCGGGTCGTCGGGCAGGGCGGCGACGGCGGCACCGTCGACATCGGCTTCGCCTGCCTGTCGGGGATGTTCGAGCGCAACGACGACGTGCTCTACATCTGCTACGACAACGAGGCGTACATGAACACCGGGGTGCAGCGGTCGGGGAGCACCCCACCGGCCGCGACCACCATGACCACCCAGGCGGTCGGCCCCGAGCCGGGAAACCGGTTCGGCCAGGGCAAGAACGTGCCGTTGATCGCGATGGCGCACGAGATCCCGTACGTGGCGACCGCGACCGTGGCCGACCTGCGCGACCTGGAGTACAAGGTGCGGCGCGCGATGGAGTTCCGGGGCGCGCGCTACCTGCACGTCTTCGTCCCCTGCCCGCTGGGGTGGGGTACCGCGTCGTGCGACACGATCCGGATCGCCCGGCTCGCCGTGCACACCGGGCTGTTCCCGGTGTTCGAGGCCGAGCACGGCGAGGTCGTGGATGTCACCCGGATCCCCCGGCAGGTACCGGTGGCGGAGTACCTGAGGCCGCAACGGCGGTACCGGCACCTGTTCGGGGCGTCCCCGCGGCCGGACGTCGTCGCGCGGATCCAGCAGATCGCGGACCGCAACATCCGCCGGTTCGGGCTGCTCGCCGCCGAGCCCGCACCGACCGCGCAGGAGGCACCGTGATGGAGCTACCGTTCGCGATCACCCTCGACGTCGGGTCGAGCCTGGCCAACCACACCGGCTCCTGGCGGACCGAGCGGCCGGTGTACGTCAACCGCCTCGCCCCCTGCAACCAGGCCTGCCCGGCCGGTGAGGACATCCAGGGCTGGCTCTACGACGCCGAGGACGGCGGCTACCGGGCGGCCTGGGAACGGATCATGGCCGACAACCCGTTCCCGGCCATCATGGGGCGGATCTGCTACCGCCCCTGCCAGACGGCCTGCAACCGGGGCACCCTCGACGAGGCGGTCGGGATCAACTCGGTGGAGCGGTTCCTCGGTGACGAGGCGATCCGCTCCGGCTGGACGGTGCCGGTGGACGCCGAGCCGACCGGCCGGCGGGTCCTCGTCGTCGGGGCCGGTCCGGCCGGGCTGTCCACCGCCTACCACCTGACCCGCCTCGGGCATCAGGTCACGGTGCGTGACGCCGGCGACAAGCCGGGCGGGATGATGCGCTACGGCATCCCGAAGTACCGGCTGCCCCGCGAGGTGCTGGACGCCGAGGTCGGCCGCATCCTCGACCTCGGGGTGAGGCTCGAGCTCGGCCAGCGGGTCGACGACGTGCTGGCGGCCCGGGACGAGGGCGGGTTCGACGCGGTGTTCCTCGCCGTCGGGGCGCAGATCGGGCACCGGGCGTACATCCCGGCCGGCGACTCCGCCCGGATCCTCGACGCGGTCTCCCTGCTGCGGGACGTCGCCGACGGCGAGCCACCACAGCTGGGACGGCGGGTCGTCGTCTACGGCGGCGGCAACACCGCGATGGACGCCGCCCGCAGCGCGAAGCGGCTGGGCGCCACCGACGCCGTCGTGGTCTACCGGCGGACCCAGGACCGGATGCCCGCGCACCCGTCCGAGCTCGCCGAGGCGCTGGCGGAGGGGGTGGTGGTCAGGTGGCTGTCGACGATCAGCCAGGCCGACTCCGGCACCGTGCTGGTGGAGAAGATGCGGCTGGACGAGACCGGCTTCCCGCAGCCGACCGGGGAGTTCGAGGAGCTCCAGGCCGACACCGTGGTGCTCGCCCTCGGCCAGGACGTCGACTCCTCGCTGCTGGCCGCCGCGCCCGGGGTGGCCGTCGACGCGGGCCGCGTCACCGTCGGAACGGACCTGATGACCGGGGCGCCCGGCATCTTCGCCGGCGGCGACATGGTGCCCGCCGACCGGACGGTGACCACCGCGGTCGGTCACGGGCGGCTCGCCGCGAGGCACATCGACGCCTGGCTGCGCGGCGTCCGGTACCAGCCGGCACCGGTCCTGCCGCTGGCGACGTTCGAGGCGCTGCACACCCACTACTACGCCGACGCGCCGCGGACGGTCCGACCCCGCCTGGACGACGCCCGCCGGACCACCGGGTTCGAGGAGATCGTCGGCGGGCTCGATGAGGAGACCGCACTGTTCGAGGCACGCCGGTGCCTGTCCTGCGGCAACTGCTTCGAGTGCGACAACTGCTACGGGATGTGTCCGGACAACGCCGTGATCAAGCTGGGACCGGGCAACCGGTACGCCTTCGACTACGACTACTGCAAGGGGTGCGGCATCTGCGTCGCCGAGTGCCCCTGCGGCGCGATCGTGATGGAGCCGGAGGAGACATGACCGTCAGGACGTCGAGCCGCCCACCCGGACCCCTGTGATCGCGAACCGCTCGACGCCGGTCACGTGCCCGCCGGTGGAGACCGCGATGGTGAGCACCGTGCCGATGGGTGCGGTGAAGCTGACCGGCGTCGACCATGGGGTGTTCTCGCCGCCCGCCGGGATGCCGGCGGTCTGGGCGAGCCTCGGCGTGCCGAGCGCCCGGACCTGGACGACGAGGCTCTCGTCCACGCCGGTGATCCGGCCGCCTACGGTCACCGGGGAGGTCACGGGCGAACCGTAGCCGGGCGTGGTCAGGCTGAGCGTCGTGTCACGGGTGCCGACGACCTCCCACGGCGCGTCCGCGCCGACGCCCAGCCGCGCGAGGTGGATCGCGGCGGCGGTCGCGAGGTGGCCGGGACCGGCCGAGAATCCGACGGTCGTGATGGCCTCGCGACCGGTCACCGTGACCCGGACGACCCGGTCGATGTCGGTGTAGCCGAGGTAGTTGCGGGTGAAGAGCAGCGCGGTCTGCCCCGCGTCGAGGTGCCACGGCTGGTGCCCACCGCTGCGGTAGGCGCGCTGCCAGGCCGCAGCGTCGGCGGTGCCGGCGAACGGCCACAACGGCTGGTACGCGAACACCGGCGCGGCGCTCGGTACGGCGGAGGTGGGGGTCGGTGACAGCGACCCGGTTGCCGACGGTGCCGGGGACCCGGTGGGGGTTGGCGAACCGGTGGAGGTGGGGTTCGCGGTCGCGCCGGGCGGGTTGGTCGGCGAGCCGGACCGCGTCAGCACCACGGCGGTCACGCCCGCGAGCATGGCGACCAGGGCGGCCGCGATGATCAGGATGATCCGGGTCTGGGTGCGGCGGCCGCTCGGCGGCGGGGTTTGGGAAGCATCGGCGAACATCCCGGCATCGCCCCCTCGTGTGCCCTCGCCTTGGTGCACCCCGGCGTCGATGCCGGGGCAGCGGCGAAGGTCCTTGGCGTGGAAGATGCTACGGACATTTCGGCGTGGCGTCAGCGCGACACGCCGCCGTCACGATCCCCCGGACACCACCGGGGGAATCGTCGGCACGGTGCCGCCGCCGAGACCACCACCACTGTTGGGCGCCTGAACCGGCGGCAGCACGCGCCCGCCGGTGCCGGTCTGGCCACTACCGGCTGCCGCACCTCCGGCTGCCGCACCGCCGGAGAGCTGGTCGGAGGTCGTCGTGGTCGCGGCGGACGGCGTCTGTGCGAACGCCACGCCGAACAGCGCGGTCAACGCCGTTCCGGCCATCGCGGTGAGCGCGGTGACGGAGCGGACCCGCTGCCGGCCGGCGTCCCGCATCGTCACCCGGTGCCGTAGCGAACGGTCCATCTGGTGCTCCCTTCCGGTCCGGTGGCGTGCCGCGGACCCGCCGGCTGCCCGTCTGGACCGATGATGCACCGGGATCCTTCGAGAATCCTGGGAGCGGAGCCATCTCCCGGTCGCACGCCGCGTTTCCGGACAGATCCGGCCCGGGTGTTCGGTGTCGTACGGGTGGGGAGCTCCGGCCACTTGACGGTGCCGCGCCGGCACCGCTACCCCTGTAACCGAACAGGTTGTGCGGTAGTGGCGTCGCCGTTCCGTAAGACTCCGCACCCGCCGTCGCACCGTCACCCAGGAGGCCCGTGATGACCGCCGCCGATCGCACCAGCCAGCCGCTGACCATGGGACGCTGGCAGATCACCCCGCTGCGCGATGCGTTCGGCCCGTTTCTCGACGCCGCGACCGTCTTCCCCATGCTGGACGCCAGCGAGCTGACCCGCCTGCTCGACCGGCACGGCGAGAGCTACGCCGACCCCTCCCGGACCCGCCTGAACGTCGCGTCGCAGGGGTACCTCATCCGCCGACCCGGCCGCACGATCATCGTCGACACCTGCGTCGGTGGCCCCAAGCCCGATCGCCAGCCACCGATGCCGGGCTTCGTCTCGCGGTGGCTGGACCAGCTGGAGCAGGCCGGGGTGACCGTCGCGGAGGTGGACACCGTGGTCACCACGCACCTGCACCACGATCACGTCGGGTGGAACACCACGCTCACCCCGGACGGACGACTGCGTCCGACCTTCCCGAACGCCCGCTACCTGCTCGGTCGCACCGAGCACGGGTACCTCACCAGCCCGGCCGCGCGGGCGATGCTCGACCGGGTCGGTGACTACCTCACCGACTCGGTCACCCCCATCGCCGAAGCGGGGCAGCTCGACCTCGTCGACGGCGATCACCAGATCGACGAGGGGATCACCTACCGGCTCGCGCCCGGGCACACCCCCGGGCACCGGATCGTCGAGGTCACCGACGGCGGCCGGACCGCCCTGCTCGTCGGTGACCTGGTGCACCATCCGCTCCAGATCGAGCGCCCCGAGATCTCCACCGCCATGTGCGTCGCACCCGCCGAGGCGGCGGCCACCCGGGTCGGGCTCCTCGGCCGGGCAGCTCGTGACCGCGCGCTCGTGCTCGCCAGCCACCTGCTCCACCCGGTGCGGGTGCGGGTGCGCACCGGGGGCTTTGACTACGACGTCGAGGCGTCGGTGGCGAGCTACGGTCCCTGACGACCCCCGGCGTGGGCGGGGGCGTGGGCGGGGGCGGGGGCGCCGGCGTGGGCGAGGGTGCCGGTCGGGTCCGCGTCGAGGATGTCGTAGAGCGTGCTGCGGCGCAGCAGCACCCGGCCGGCGCCGGCGGCGAGCGCGGCGAGCTCGGGTTCGCCGACCTGCTGGCCGTGGCTCGCCCCGGCGGCCCGGCTGATGTTCTCGTCCATCAGGGTGCCGCCGAGGTCGTCGACCCCGGCGGCGAGCAGCTGCCGCATCCCGTCGGTGCCGAGCTTCACCCAGGAGCCCTGGATGTGGTCGATCAGCCCGTGGTAGACGATCCGGGCGACGGCGTGCACCAGGATCACCTCCCGCCAGGTCGGCCCGCGCCGGGCCCGCCGCTTGAGGTAGATCGGGGCGGCCATGTGCACGAACGGCAGGCCGACGAACTCGGTGAAGCCCCCGGTCTCGCGCTGCAGGTCGCGGGTGCGCAGCAGGTGCCGGGCCCAGTGCACGGGCCGCTCCACCGCGCCGAACATCATCGTCACGTTGGAGCGCAGCCCCACCGAGTGGGCGACCCGGTGGCACTCCAGCCATTCCTCCGTGTTGATCTTGTCTGGGCAGAGTACGGCCCGCACCTCGTCGTCGAGGATCTCGGCGGCGGTGCCGGGCAGCGAGCGCAGCCCGGCCTCCTTCAGCCGCCCCAGGTAGTCCGCGAGCGGCTCGCCCAGCCGGCGGGCACCCTCGGTGACCTCCAGCGCGGTGAAGCCGTGCAGGTGGACCCCGGGCACGGCCTGGGCCACGGCCCGGCACACCGCCAGGTAGTACTCGCCGTCGAAGCTGGGGTGGATGCCCCCCTGCAGGCACACCTCGGTGGCACCCAACCGCTGCGCCTCCCGGGCCCGCTCGATGATCTCCTCGGTCTCGAGCAGGTACGGCGTGCCGCGCAGGTTCAGCGACAGCGGACCCTTGGAGAAGCCGCAGAAGCCGCAGCGGAAGGTGCACACGTTGGTGTAGTTGATGTTGCGGTTGCGCACGTAGGTGACCGCATCGCCGACCGTGGCGGCCCGCAGCTCGTCGGCGAGCCCGGCGACGGCGGCCACCTCGACGCCGCGCGCACCGAGGAGCAGCTCGACTTCCTCGATGCCGAGCTCCTGCCCCAGGCGGACGCCGGCCAGCACGTCGGCGACCGCGCCGCCACTGGCACCGCGGGTCGGGTCGCCGGGCAGCAACGGCGGTGGTGCCGTGCCGGCGCCGGAGTACCACGCGGTGGACCGGCGCCCGACGATGTGCACCTCCGCACCGTCGCCGACGTTGCGCGCGGCCCGGTACCGCTCCGGGAACAGCGCACCGGGATCGTCGCGGGCCATCCCCTCGGCGTCGGAACGGTCCATCACCGGGAAGCGCAGCTCCTCCGCCAGCCACCGGTCCGGGTTCCGGGCGAACTCCGGGTAGAGGGTCAGCCGTGCCGCGAGCACCTTGCCGTGCTGCTCGGTCACCGAGCGCAGCCGGTCCACCGCCGGCCACGGGCGTTCCGGGTTGACGTGGTCGGCGGTCACCGGGGACACCCCACCCCAGTCGTCGATGCCGGCGTCCAGCAGCGTGCCGAAGTCGTCGGACAGGTTCGGTGGGGCCTGCAGGTGGATCTCGGCTGGCAGCAGCAACCGGGCCAGCGCGACCGCGCGCTGGTGCTCCCGCGGCGGGCAGGCCGGTGTGTCCCGCATCGCGGTGCCGGGCTTGGGGAGGAAGTTCTGCACGATCACCTCCTGCACGTGACCGTGCCGGCGGTGTGCCGCCGCGATCGTGGTGAGGGTGGCCACCCGGTCGGCCCACGTCTCGCCGATCCCGACCAGCAGGCCGGTGGTGAACGGGATGCCGAGCCGGCCGGCGTGCTCCAGCGTCGCCAGCCGCCGGTCCGGCGCCTTGTCGGGGGCGCCACGGTGCGCCGCCAGGGTCGGGTTGACCGACTCCAGCATCATCCCCTGGCTCGCGGTGACCGGGCGCAGCGCGGCCAGCTCGTCGGCGTGCAGCGCGCCGGCGTTCGCGTGCGGCAGCAGCCCGGTCTCCGCCAGCACCAGCTGGCACATCGCCACCAGGTAGTCGACGGTGGAGGCGTAGCCATGCTCGGTCAGCCAGGACCGGGCCACCGGGTAGCGCAGCTCCGGTCGCTCGCCGAGGGTGAACAGCGCTTCGTGGCAACCCGCCGCCGCGCCGTGCCGCGCGATCGTCAGGACCTCCGCCGGCTCCAGGAACGCCGCCGCCACCTGCCGGGGTGGGCGGGCGAAGGTGCAGTACCCGCACCGGTCCCGGCACAGCTTCGTCAGCGGGATGAAGACCTTCGGGGAGTAGCTGACCCGGGTGCCGTGCCGGCTGTCCCGGATCTCGCGGGCCCGCCGGGCGAGCTCCGGCAGCGGAAGCCCGAGCAGCCCGGTCGGGTCGGGCGCGCCGGCCGTCACGGTGCGGTCGCCGTGCTCGCCCGCAGCCGGGGCAGCAGGTGGTCGGCGAGCTGCGCCAGGAAGCGGTCCTGGTCCTGGCCCGGGCCGTGGAAGACCAGGTGGGTGAAGCCCGCGTCCAGGTAGCCGCGGATGCGGGCGACCGCGTCGTCGGGGTCGGCCGACACGATCCACCGGCGGGCAACCTGCTCGATCGGCAGCGCGTCGGCGGCCCGCTCCAGCTCGGCCGGGTCGTGCAGGTCGGCCTTCTGCTCGGCGGTGAGCGACAGCGGCGCCCAGAACCGGGTGTTGGCCAGCGCCCGGTCCGGGTCGGTGTCGTAGGAGAGCTTGATCTCGATCATGCGGTCGATGCCGGCGCGGTCCCGGCCGGCGGCGGCCATCCCCTCGGCCACCGCCGGCAGCAGGGTGTCCCGGTAGAGCTCCATCCCCTTGCCACTGGTGCAGATGAACCCGTCCGCGACCCGGCCGGCGTACTTCGCCATCACCGGGCCACCGGCCGCGACGTAGATCGGCACCGGCCGGTCCGGCCGGTCGTAGACGGTCGCCCCGGACGTCCGGTAGTACGTCCCGTCGAAGCTGACCCGCTCCTCCCGCCACAGCGCCCGGATCAGCTCCACCGCCTCGCGCAGCCGGGCGAACCGCTCGGCGAAGCCCGGCCATTCGACGCCGGTGACCCCGACCTCGTTCATCGCCTCGCCGCTCCCCACCCCGAGCAGGAGACGGTCCGGATACAGGCAGGCGAGGGTGCCGAACGCCTGCGCCACGACGGCAGGGTGGTAGCGGAACGTCGGGGTCAGCACGCTGGTGCCCAGCAGCACCCGGGAGGTGTGCGCGCCGGCCGCGCCCAGCCAGGCGAGGGCGGCGGGGGCGTGCCCGCCGTGGTGCCGCCACGGCTGGAAGTGATCGCTGATCAGCACGCTGTCCAGCCCACGCTCCTCGGCCCGCACGGCCAGCCGCACCAGCTCGCGCGGACCGAACTGCTCAGCGGACGCCTTGTAGCCGAATCGGATGCCCACGACCAACCCTTCCGGTAGCTCCGGCGGCCTCCTCGGGTCAGCGTACGATCCGTCCGGTGACCCAGCCATGACCCCCAACGCGCCGGACGCGGTGTTGATGCCGGGTTACCGCCCGCGGGTTTCCCGGTGACCGCGACCGACCTCGCGTTCCTGCTAGGAGCCGGCGCCCTGGCCGGGGCGGTGGGCACGGTGGTCAACTTCGCCTCCCTCGTCTCCTACCCCGCGCTGCTCGCGGTCGGCCTGCCACCGGTCACCGCCAACGTGACGAACACGGTCGGCCTGGTGTTCGCCGGCCTCGGGTCGGCGGCGGGTTCCCGGCCGGAGCTGGTCGGTCAGCGGGTCCGGGTGCGGCGGTTGGGGTTGTTGACCGGGCTCGGCGGTGCGTGCGGGGCGGCGCTGCTGCTGCTCACGCCGGCCCGCGGGTTCGAGCTGGTCGTGCCGGGGCTGGTCGCGGTGGCCTCGCTGGTGCTGCTGGTGCAGCCCCGGCTGGGGCGGTTCGGGGTCGCCGGTCCGGGGGGCCGGGAAGACAGCCGCGGGCTGCGGGTCGGGTTGCTGGTGCTGGCGGTCTACACCGGGTACTTCGGCGCGGCCGGTGGGGTGCTGACGCTGGCGATCCTGATCGCGATGCTGGACGAGCCGCTGGCGCGGATCAACGCGATGAAGAACGCCGTGGCGGGGGTCGCCAACGCGGTCGCGGCCGTGGGTTTCATGGTGTTCGGCCCGGTCCGGTGGGGCGCCGTGGCACCGCTGGCCGCCGGGTTCCTGCTCGGCGGGCTGGTCGGGCCGGCCCTGGTCCGCCGTCTGCCCGGCGGGGCGCTGCGGTGGCTGGCGGGTGGCGGCGGGCTGGTGGTGGCGGCGGTCCTCGCCGCGCGCAGCTACGGCTGAGCCACCGGCCGTGCTTACAGGTCCGGGGAGTCGCGGCGCCCCTGGCGCTCGGCGAGGAACCGCTCGAACTCCGCGCCGAGCTGATCGGCGGTGGGCAGCCCGGCCAGCTGCTCGGCGAGCAGGTCGTCGTGCTCGCGGGCGGCGAGGTAGGCGTCGTACTGCTCCTCCAGGGTGCGCACGACGGCGGCGACCTCCGGCGAGTCCTCGATCTGCTCCGTGATCTGCGCGTCGGCCTGGTCCCCGGCCGTGCGGAGGGACCCGGTCGGCAGCACCAGGCCGGTCGCCGTGGAGATCGCCTCCACGGCGGCGAGCGCGGCGGCCGGGTACGCCGCGCGCGCCAGGTAGTGCGGCACGTGCACGGCGAACCCCATCGCGTCGTGGCCGGCCGCACCCAGCCGCAGCTCCAGCAGGGCCGCCGCACTCCCCGGTACCTGCACCTGGTTGAGCCAGCGGGGGTAACCGGTGACCAGCTCCGGCCGGGTGGCGTGGGCGGTCAACCCGATCGGCCGGGTGTGCGGCACCGCCATCGGGATGCCGTGCGCATTCACCGTCAACCGGACGTCGAACCGCTGGACGAGGTCGCCGACGGCCGCGGTGAACCGGTCCCAGGCGTAGTCCGGCTCCGGCCCGGTCAGCAGGAGGAACGGTGCGCCGACGGAGTCCCGCACGGCGTGCATGGCCAGCAGGGGGGCGTCGTAGCTCTCCCAGTGGTCCTCGGAGTAGCTCATCAGCGGCCGGCGCGCCCGGTAGTCGACGAGCCGGTCCACGTCGAAGGTGACCACCGGCTTGCTGTCCAGGTCGGCCAGCACCTGCTCGCGGACCAGGCCGGCCACCGCTCCGGCGTCCACGAAGCCGTCCAGGCTGCACAGCAGCACCGGGCGGTGCAGCTCCGGCAGGTCCGCGCTGACCTCGTACAGATCGTCGGGACCAGGCACGGTCTCCATCCTCCAGTCCGGCACGAGTGCCGCCGGCCAGGGTGCCAGCCGGCGCGAGCCCAGCTCCGATGCTATGGCAGGCCGCGTGGGTTCGGTCATCGTGGCGCCCGTTCGGGTCATCCCCGGCTTTTGGGGACGGATCTCGGCCGCCGGAGACAACCAGAAAACTCCTCCTCAATGTGTGCGGCTAATTACGATCAGTGACAGACCAGGGTTGGGGGTCGTGCCGCCATGGGAGACATTGGATCAGACGCCGCCGACAGCGGTGGTGCCGGGCGGGCGGTGATGCTGCCCTGCCTGCGTGACTATCTCGCTCCGGAGGCGCCGTTCCAGAAGCTCGCCGCGGGCCTGATCGCGGCGGTTCGCCGGGTCACCCTGGAGGAGATCCGGCAGGCCGCCCGCAGCCTGGAATCCGACTCCCGTCGGGGCCGGGAGCTGCTCTTCCTGATCTCCCACACCGAGTGGACGGTCCGGACGGTCGAGCACGTGGATGTCGATCAGGCAGATTCGGTGGAGACCAGGGTGCTCGTCGACATCGACCTGACCCGGGTCGCCCACGACGCGTTCCGATCCACCCACGACGAGGTGCTGGTCCCGCTGCTGGTGCTGCCGCTGGCGAGGCTGGCCCAGCACGATCCGGCGGCGTGGGCAGCCCACCCTGACCCGAGACCGCCGCAGCTGCTCGGCGTCGACATCCACGACCACGCGGACCGTCACGTCGCCGAGGTGCCGGTGACCGACATCCGGCGCGGCCTGTCGGCCGCGGTGGCCGAGATCCTGCTCGACCTGCTCCTGCACGCCCCGTACGGTCTCGGCTCCACCGAGCACAACCAGCATGCGCTCCTCGCGGCCGCGGTCAACCGGCTCCTCCGCCCCTCCGACCCACCGGCCCAGCACCCCTCGACGGGACCGCCCGCGGCCAGCGCGCGCGCCCGCCTGATCCAGGCCCTGGAGCGGCAGCAGTCGCTGATGGTGGGCGGTCCGGCCGGCGCATCTCCCGTCGACGACCAGGGTCTGCCACCGTCCTCGGTGCTGGAGTCGCGGATCGTCGAGGTGCTGCGGGCGCTGTGCGACCTCCTCCTCGTCGTCGTGCCGGTGCCGTGGGCGCGACCCCGGGCCAGCTTCACCATCCGGATGCCGTCCCGGCGGCTGACCGGGCAACCGGTCGACCCGGCGCGGCGGCGAGCGCGTTTCGGACGACCGGAGCAGCTCGCGCGGCTCACCGTCGCGGCCATGGTGGCGACCACCCACACGGACCGGATCATCCGGATCACCCTGCCCGAGGGGGTCATTCCCCGCAGATCCGATGCCGATCTCGGCGCCCGGGGCCGTTTCGAGGTTGCCACGCCCCGGCAGTTCCACCAGTTCCGCGAGCTGTGCCGGGCGGCGACCACGGCGGATCGCCAGCACGACCCGTGGGCCGCGGTGGTGCTCGCCCACCTCGCGGCTCGCCGGGCCGACCTGACGGCGGAATGCCTGCGGCACTGCTACCAGTCGGGCTCATCGGACCTGGCAGCGGAGATCGACGCCTGCGGCCACATCCTCACGGACTTCAGCCGGCGCGGCGTGGACGAGCCACCCGCCAGCCGGCCATCGCTCGACCTGGACCCGCAGGTGCCGGACTTCCTGCGCCGTCGGCACGTCGTCGACACCGGCACACCGGGAACCGTGGAGGTGCGGATACCGGCGGTCGAGGAGCCGTCGCTGCGGGCGGAGCCGGTCACGGCCGAGATCGAGCTCGACCTCGTGCTGGACAATCCCGAGACGGTCGCCACCGCACGGACCGTGAACCTGATCAACCTGGTCCTGCTCGGCGCGCTTACCACCCTGCTCTGGTTCGGCCAGGCCACCCCACCCGACGAGCTGGGTGCCCGACCCGACGTCCTGGCCACCCTGCTCGCGATCTTCCCGACGATCCAGGCCACCCGGGTACCCCGGCCGGACACCACCCGGCTGCTCGGCCTGCTCAGCATGCGCCACCATCGGTGGGGCATGCTGACGGTGATCCCCAGTCTCCTGCTCGCGGCGTTCGTCGCCTTCAAACCCGACGGACTGTGGCCGGTGGGCGTGGCGGCGGGCCTCACAGTCGTGCAGGCCGGCATCCACCTCCCGTTGCGGAGGTCGCCGCGGCATCGGCGCGGCCGGGGCGAGCCGACGATGCGGTTCACGACGGCCGCCGGTCCGCAGCACTTCCGCTTCGACGTGCTGCGGGACACCTGGTGCCGGCGGCTGACCGCCGACGCGCTGAACCTGGGCCGTAGCGTCCATCCGTACCTGTGCTGGGAGCGGGACCGGCCGGGCGCGCTGGATCGCCTGCTCCAGGACTTCCAGCGACGGGAGCCGACCGGTGGTAGCCGGTCACCGGATGACGGTCGGCGGGCGACCAGCACCGATGGCGACCTGATCGGCCTGATGCGGGCCGGCCTGGCCGGTGAGGCGCTGACCTTCCTGCTCTTCCGGCACGAGCCCGCCGACGGTTGGCACCGGCCGCGGCCGGACCCGAGGTGGGACCGGGGCCGGCAGGTGCGGCCGGTGCCGGTCCCGGTCAGCATCCCGCTCACCGAACCGCCGGAGTGGGTGCTCGACGTCTTCGTCGGCATTCCGGCCGGGCATCTCACCTCCGTGGGCGAGCACCCGTTGCGGGTGATCACTCGGGCTGCCACGCGCTGCCGGTTCGTCAACCTGACCACGCAGTTTCCGGCGCTGCCACCGTCGGACCACCATGCGGCGGCGCCGCGGGCCTGGCTGCGGGCCAGGGTCGGCGTCGACTACCGGCCGGAACGCACCCTGCGCCGGCTGCGCGCGTTTCTCGCGGCGGTGGGTCGGCTCCGCGCCGAGGGTTGCCTCGTCGACGTGTTCGAGGTGCCGACCGTGGGGACCACCGAGGACGCGCAGAACCACTTCGACATCCCGCTCGCGGACGCCGGCACGCTCCGCCTCGACGCCGCCGGGTCGCTGGTGCGGCGCCCGCTTCAGGATCGCGAGCTGCCCGCCCTGCCGGTGTCCGGGCCCGGCGCGGCGGGCACCCCACCACAGCGTCTGGTCCTGCCGGTGTGCGCCGCGGCCAGGCCGGGAGTGCTCGCGCGGCTGGTGGAGGCGCTGTCGGCGGAGCGCCCGTCGTTGCGGCTCGCGGGTGCGGTCGGCGGCGTGTTCAACGGCCTGGCGGTGCTCTTCATCGTCTGTTACGGCGGCGAGTCGGAGGCCCTTCCGCCACCCGACACGTTCCGGGCCCAGCTCCGGGCCCGGCTGGGCACCGACGTGATCCAGATCGTCGACCTGCCGCAGCTCCGGCACGGTACCGACGACGGCGGGCACACCGAGCTGCTGCGCGCCTACCTGACGGCTCCCGACCGGACGGGTCTGCTGCAACGGTTCCTGGCCGAGCTCTGGCACCAGCTTGAGCGGCTGCCGCATCGCCTCCCACCGCCGATGTCCCGGGACAGCCAGCTCGTGCTTCGTTTCGCCCAGGTGCAGGTCGTCGAGGGAGGGGCGATGGCCGGCCGCTTCATCGTCCAGCTGCCAGGCCGGCCGGCGGGTACCGGCCGCTGGGAGGACGTGAACTGGACCGCGGTGGGGCGGCAGCTCCGGCAGGCGTTGGTGGCCGCCGGCGCGCGCATCGGTGACGCGCCGGACCCGGTCGGGTACCGGTCGGTGGGCAGCGAGGCGGTGACCGTCGCCCTCAGCCTGGTCACCACCACCACCGTCCGGCCGGTCTAGGGGCCGGGGCCCGGCCGCCGGGCTACGCCAGGGCTCCGACCCGCGCGAGCAGCTCGGTGACCGACCACTGGTCGCCTGCGTGCGTGCCGTCGTGACGGGCGAGCACCCGACCGTCCGGGGCGATCAGGAGGTCCACCGGCAGACCGAGCGCGGCCATGCCGGGCGCCAACGGCCGGTGGCGACCGTTGCTGCCCGCCGGGCGGGCGTACTGGGCCCGCAGCCCGCGGACCCCGGACCGCCACGCGTGCGGGCTGAGCAGGGACCTCGGCGACCGGTCGACACCGAAGTCCGTGTAGAGCCGGCGGCTCGGGTCCGCGACGACCGGAAACGGCATCCCTCCCTCGTAGGCGAGCAGATCCGCGGCGGAGGAGTTGAAGACAGCGATCTCCCGGACCCCGGCGGCCTGGATCTCCTCGTACCGCGCCGCCACCGAGTTCAGGTGCAGGCTGCACCACGGGCAGCCGGCGAACCGGCGGAACTGGAGGTGTGTGATCCACTGTGGGTCGGGAAGGCTGACGAGGGTACCGTCGATCGCGGTCAGCTCGCGGTGGGCGAGCACCGATCCGGTCTGGATCCGGGTCGTCATGGTGCGCTCCGTGATGTCGTGGTCGTGGCTTCGGCGGCAGCGTCGGCGAGCGCCTCGCGGATCGCCTGCCGCCAGTCCTTGGTCGGCCGGTAGCCGATCGTGTCGCGGGCATGATCGTTCGGGCAGTACCAGTCCTCGCTCAGGCGCACGATCGATCGGGTGAGGAACGGCACGTCGCCGGGAAGCACCGGGTGCAGGGCCTCCATCAGCCAGCCGAAGGCGTATCCGGCGGCGAACGGCACGCTGTACCACGGAAGGCGCACGCCGGTCTGTTCGGCGAGGAACGTCACCACCTCCCGGGTGGTGGGGAACTCCGGGCCGCAGATGTTGAAGGACTCGTAGTCACCGAGCCCGGGAGCGGTCGCGGCCAGCGCGAACGCCTCACCCAGGTCGGTGTCGGCGACCAGCGCCTGCCGGCTGTGTCCGCCGGCCAGCCACGGCACCAGGCGGGTGCGCAGCCGAGGCACCAGCAGCGGCACGAGCCCGACCGTGTTTCCGGCGCCGACGAAGGCACCCAACCGCATCGCGACCAGCTGGGTGCCGCGATGGCTGTTGGCGCGCATCCACTCCTCGACCGCGCCGATCTGGCGTTGGTACGGCCAGCCGGGGGCCCGCTGGACCGGCGAGTCGTCCATGCTCGGCCCGCCGTCGCGGCGGACCGTCGCCACCACGACCGTGCCGGTGAACAGGAACCTCGTGACCCCGGCCTGGATGGCCTGCTCCATGAGGTCGATGGTCGGTCGGTAGAAGTCGTCCCGCGCATGCGCCGCGTGTCGCCACAGCGTTCCCCTCGTACCGGCGTGGCACACCACGTCGATGCCGCGGACCACCGTCCGCCGGTACTCGGGGTCGAGCAGGTCACCGGGCCGGACCTCGCCGGTGAAGTCCGCCGGCAGCTGGTCCGGGGTCCGGCAGGCCGCCACCACGGTGACGTCCGGCCGGCGGGACAGCGCGGCGAGGACGTTGCGGCCGAGGAATCCGGTCGCCCCGGTGACGAGCACCGTGGTTCGTGGGGACGCGGGGGTCCCCACCTCGTTCGTGGTCATCCGGTTCCTTTCGCTGGGGTGTGGTGTGCCGGCGCCGCCGCCAGGTCGTTGATCCAGCGGGTCAGGCGGGCGCCCTCCCGGCTGACCAGCGTGGCCGAACCGAGGCTGTGCGCGAGCACCGAGGCGCCTTCGGTGGCCGACAGCAGCTGCAGGGCCTGCTCGTCCGGGTCTGCTGGACCGCCGAGCGCCCGGAACTGGTCGGCGAGCCAGACCAGCAGGTCGCCGAAGATCCGCGCGCCGCGGTCGGCCAGTGGCCCGCCCTCCTTGCCGAGCTCGGTGCACAGCGTGCCGATCGGGCATCCGCTGCGGGCAAGGCCGTCCCGATTGGCAACGGTCATCTCGACGAAGGCGAGCAGCCGGTCCCGCGGGTCGGGGAGCGCGTCCCACCGTGTCCGCAGCGTCTTGTACTCCGCGGCCCAACGGTCCACCAGCGCCGCACCGAGGGACTCCTTGGTACGGAAGTAGTAGTAGACGTTGCCGAGGGGTACGGCCGCCTCGGCGGCGACGTCGGCGAGCGTCGTGGCGCGGAATCCCTGGCGGTAGGCCAGGGTCCGGGCTGCGTCGACGAGGCGGTCGCGTTTGTTCGTGGTCGGCACGGTGGCTCCACCCAACACTCGTAGACTCTTAGTTAGTTGACCAACTTAGTCGATGAGGAGACAGCCCGCAACCTCAGCTCTGTTGCTCCGACTGCCGATATGACCGCAGTGGAGCGACACCGCGGCCGCCGGGTGCTGCGTGTCCTGGCTCGGTCGGCGCAACGGGCGGGCACGCTGCGGATGGTCGTGCTCACCACGGGCGGTGCAGTGCTCGCCTCCACCGCGATCTGCTACCTGTCGTACTGCGCGTTCGGCGTGCCGGTTCTCGACGGGAGCATCAGCTCACAGATCGCCCTGGCGGCTCCGGTCGCCGTCCCGTTGCTCGTCGCGCCACCGCTCAACTGGTACCTCGCCGCATCGATCACGGTGATCTCGGGGCTGCTCGACGACGTGGACCGGGTGCGCCGTCAGCTGCTCGCCGAGGCGGTCGAGCGGGACCGCCTGCACGCCCAGCTCGAGTGGCAGGCCCTGCGTGACCCGCTGACCGGGCTGCTCAACCGCCGGGGGTTCTTCGACCGGGCGGGTGCCTTCGGTGCGGGCCGTGACCTGCTGGTCATCAGCGTCGACATCGATGACTTCAAGCAGGTCAACGACCGCTTCGGGCACTCCGTCGGGGACGACGTGCTGCGCGAGGTCGCCGGGATGCTCTCGCGCGCGGCCGGCGAGGACGCGCTGGTCGGCCGGCTCGGCGGCGACGAGTTCATCGCGGTCGTCGACGGCGCCGACCAGGACGCGGTCGGGCGGGTCCGCGCCGGTCTGGCCAGCCTGCCGATCACGCTGTCGACGTCGACAGCGGTCGTGGTCGGGGCGTCGGTCGGCGTGGCGACACTCACCGTCGGGGAGTCCATCGACGCCGCCATCGCCCCCGCCGACCTGGACATGTACACCATGAAGCAGCGCCGACGGGTGGACCGGTCCGTCGACGTCATCCGGCGGCGCTGACGTTCCGGTGGCCCTGACGTTCCGGTGCTCACCAGATCCGAACATTCCCCTCATCGAGCGCTGGCCAACCGGCTCGGGCAGTTGGTTCTAATGGAGAGGACACACCCGCCACTCGGGTGACCGAAAGGTCGCCGGCCAGGCGATCGACCGACCGGCTGACCTACCGATGGACAGAGAGCGAGACCGCAGGTGCCGACCCCCGACTGTTCCCGATTCCCCAGACTCTGCGCCCGCCGCGGCACGAGCGACCTCGGCGGTCTTGCCGGTGGTCCGGCCGAACGCATGGTGCTCATCGTGCTCGCCATGATGGTGGCCGCTGGGTTGATCGCCACCACGCTGTGGTGGTTGCTGCGGCGCCGCCGGTCCAGCTCCTACCCGGCCGTCGTGGCCGGGCGGAGCATCGCCGCCGGAACCCTCGGCGGGATGGCGATGGTGCCGGTCGGGATGGTCCTGCTGTCGGCCGGCTACGAGGTCAACAAGTACGGCGAGCTCGTGATTCGGCAGCTGCTCGGTCAGTTCCTCTACAGCGCGATGGCGATCGAACACTTCGCGATCAGCGTGGGGATGGCCGTCCCGTTCGTCGCGGTGCTGGCCCGCCGCCCGATGCGGCACCCGGTCCTGCTCGGCGCGGGGTACGGCGCGTTCGCCTGGCTCGCGGTCAACTCGCTGGCCCTGCCGCTGGCGTTCGGTCAGCCCACGCCGTGGCAGCTCGGCATCGACGCGATCTGGCCGAGCCTGCTGGTGCATGTCGTCTACGGCCTCGTGCTCGGCGCCGTGGTGGCCCGCGACACGCGCAAGTACGCGGCGCCGCTGGCCCACTGGGAGGGGGACGGCAGGCTGACCGCCGCGGGATCGAGACCGCCGTTTGGTCACGGTGCGTAGTCAGGCTCGGTGCCGGGCTGCCACTTGATGTTGCAGCCCAGGCTCGGCCACTGGTCGGGCAGGGGTGGCCGGCCGGCGAGTGCGGCGTCCACCGCGCTCGTCAGGTCGGCGCCGGTCACCGGCGTGTCGTTGCGCGGTCGGCTGGCATCGAACTGCCCCCGATACACCAGGGCACGCCCGGCGTCGAAGACGAAGAAGTCGGGCGTGCAGGCCGCCCGGTAGGCCCTGGCGACGCTCTGGTCGGCATCGACCAGGTACGGGAACCGGTACCCGAAGGTCGCGGCCTCCTCGGCCATCCGTGGCGGCGCGTCGTCCGGGTACGCGGTCGTGTCGTTGCTGTTGATCCCAACGACGGCCACCCCGCGATCGATGAGCCGGCCGGTCACCTCCGCCAGGACCGTACGGATGTGCTGCACGTATGGGCAGTGGTTGCAGATGAACGCGACAACCAGCACCGGCGCATCGGCGAGGTCGGCCAGCTCGTGGTACCGGCCGTCCGGGTCGGGCAGGCGGAACCCGGGGGCGCGGGTCCCCAGCTCCATCATGGTCGACGGCACCGAGACCATCGGCACTCCCTCCGCGTGCGGCCGGTCTCGCGCCGGCCCGTCGTCACATGCTACGAACCGACGTCTCGACCGACCGCAGTGCCCGGGGTCCCTGCCCGGTGTCCCTGCCCGGCCCGCCTCAGTGCTCGAGGTGGAACCTCGCCACGCCGTGCTCGAACCAGACGTACGTCGCCTGCTCCGGGCTCGGCCCGACCGGCACGCTGTCGGCGATGGTGGTCAGGCTCGCCAGGTCGAGGACCGAGAACGCGCCGCCGGGACGCTGGGACAGGTACCCCTTCTCGAAGTCCTCGTCGAAGGTGATGAAGTGCGAGCCCCGCGCGGTCTGGTTGATTCTCTTCACGAACGTCGGCGGTTGCTGGCCGTTCAGCTTCGCCACCACGACGAAGTAGTCGTACCGGCTGGTGACCAGCGCGTACCCCTTCGCCGGACCCTCGGCGGGGAAGAACGCGATGTCCGCGCCGCGACCGGCCGGGATCTGGGTGACCAGACGGCGGCTCGGGAGGTCCACGATGCTCATCACCGAGGCGTCCTGGTTGCCGACCCACAGCCAGCGGCCCTCCGGCGAGATCCGCAGGTTCAGCCGCTGGACATTGTTCGGGATCGGTTCGTGGACGCCCCCGATCGGCACCGTGGCCCGCACCTTCAGGCTCACCGCGTCGACGAAGGTCACCGTGTTGTCCCTGGCGTTCGCGGTGATCACCTCGCGCTGGTCGGGGGTCGCGATCAGGCTGTACGGCCCATTGCCCACGGTGACGGTGGCGATCGGGGCGAGCGTGCGGGCCTCCAGCACCGTCATGGTGTCCTCGCCGAAGTTGACCACGAACAACCGCGGACCGGCCCGGGTCTCGACGTACCTGATGTAGTTCGGCTTCTTCCCGGTGGGGACGGTGCGGACGGTCCGCCCGGCCGCGACGTCGATGTCGCTGATGCTCCCGCCGTCGAGGTTCGCGGTGTACCCGTGCCGGTAGTCCGGGCTGAACCCCATGTGCCGTGGGCCGTCACCGCCGGTGGGAATGGTGCCGACGACCTCGTTGCGCACCATGTCGAAGACCTCGATCGCCGCTGGCGTCCCGGGACCGCCGAAGTGGGTGATGTAGGCGATGTTCCGGCCCGGGATGGGGTAGAACTTGTGCGGTTTGAAGCCGAGGGTCGGGATCTGTTTGGTCACCTGCTGGGTTCGCGGGTCGAGGACGGAGATGGTGGACCACGTCGTGATCGTGTCCGGGTCGGACGACGGCGAGATCACGTAGAGGCGTGGTGCGAGCGCGTCGTCGTGCCGGCCGGGCTCATCGGCCCGGGCCGGAGCGGCGACCGCGGAGACGGTGGGAGCCGCCGTGCCGGCGGCGAGGACGGCGGCCAGCGCGGCCGTCAGCGCGGCCGCCAGGACGGGCCGCCTGCGGATGGATGTTCGCATCGCTCCCCCTCAGCGGAACTGGTAGCCGGTGCCGGTGAGCTGGCCGAGCAGGAGCTGCGGCAGGTCGCTCGCGCTGACCCGCCCCTCCACCCGTGGCGCCACCGGTGAGTGCGCGGCCAGGTAGGTCTCGATCGCCTGGTGCAGCGTGATCGGCAGGACCATCGGGTTCAGCACGCCCTTGAGCCGGCAGAGCACGGTCGGCGGGTCGCCGTCGCGGTCGCAGGCGGAGAACACGTAGCTGCGGGTCTCGTCGAGCGGTGTGCCGCCGATGGAGATGCTGTCGACCCGTTGGCCGTAGGGGCGCCCCAACGTGAACCGCACCGACATCCCGGACATCCGGACCACCCAGCCGCCGAAGACCTGGTTCGGGTCGGTGGCGAAGACGTTGTTGAGCTCCTTCTCCATCCACGGGCGCAGCAGGCTGCCCGGGACGGTGGCCACCTTCAGGTTCGAGTCGATCGGCAGCATGCTGTAGAGGAACTCGCGGGTGATCGGCGCGGTGCCGCCGGCAGGTGGGGCCAGGGGAGGGCAGAAGCGGAACCCGTTCGACAGCGCGACGTCCAGGGTCACGCCCTGCTTGGCGAGCAACCCGGAGGCGACCTCGTGCACCGCGTCGGTGATGAGGTTGTCCATCGGTGTCTCGAGGACGTAGTAGCGCAGCAGCGGGGTCCGCGTCGTGCCGATGACCTGGCTGAGCTCGGCGCGGTACGGCGCGGTCACCTGGGCGACGGTCCGGCGTACCTTCCGGTTCTCCCGGAAGTCCTTCTCCGCGACCTCGACGAGCGCGTAGTCCTGCTCCTTGACCACGCCGTTCTCGACGACCAGGTCGAGCCGACCGACGAAGGACCCGAACGCGCCGGGCTCGGTCACCGCCGAGTGCGTGCCGTGGATCGGGGTGCGGATGCGCTCGTGGGTGTCCGCACCCAGGATGTAGTCGACGCCCACCATGTAGTCGGCGCTGGCCAGGTCGACCTGCCGGGTGATCCCCATGTGGGTCAGCGCGAACACGAGGTCGCACTGCTGGTCCTCGCGCAGCCAGGTGATCCATTGCTGGGCGTTGACATCGGGGGTGGTGAACTTGATGCCCACGCTGTAGGCGGGGGACTGGCGGGTCGGCACGGCCGGGTCGTTGAAGCCGACAAAGCCGATCCGCACGCCGCCGACGACCTTCACGTACGCCGGGGTGAACAGGTAGCCCCCGGGCTGGCCGTTGACATCGTGGAACATGTTCGACGAGATGACCGGGGCGTCGTAGTCGCTGATCACCTCGACCAGCCGTTGCTTGCCGTACACGACCTCCCAGTTGCCGGGCGCGACCATGTCGTACTCCATCGCGCGCATGATCGGCGGGATCACGCCACCGCGGCTCAGCGCGACCCACCCGCTGCCCTGGATGCAGTCTCCGCCGTCGATGAGCAGGGTCCCGTCCTCGTTCTCCGCCCGGGCCCGGTCGACCAGGGTCTTGATCCGGGCCATGCCGCCGGTGCGCCGGTAGGCCGGTGCGCCGTTCTCCCAGAAGAACTCGTCGTGGGTCTCCAGCTGACCGTGGATGTCGGCCGTCTGCAGGATGGTGAGGTGGGTGGCCCTGCCGCGCCGCACCGCCTCGCTGCGCGCCATCGCGGCCGCGCTGCCGCTCTCGGCCGCCGCCGCCGGGAGGGCCGCGGCGGCACCCGCACCGAGCGCCACGCCAGCGGTGCCCGCCGCCCGGAGCATGTTCCGCCGGGTCAGCCCGGTCCGGGCGAGTCGTCGAGCCGCCGACCAGGCGTCGCTGTGGAGTGCGTCGTGCGTGGGACCTGTCATGGTCGCTCCCGTCAGTCCTGATGGGCATTCGCCCGGCCACGGCCGTCCGCGTGCGGACAGCAGAGCCCGGAAGGGCGTCCAGCCTCAATAGACGGGGGCGCGGAAGTTTACTAGACGTAATGTCGCGCTTATCCTCCGAAATGCGACCGCACGGTTACCGGGAGGAAAAATGACCGAACTCCGGCACGACCGTGCGTACCTGCGACATGAGGAGCGGATCGCCGGCCAGCTGCGGCTGGTCGGGTCGGCGCTGCTGGTGATCATGGCTGTGGTCTTTGATCCACCCTCGGGCTGGACCCCGCTCGCGGTCGCCGGCGCAGGTGCCGCCTGGACCGGCTTCGTGGCCCGGGCGGCTTCGTGGCCCGGTGGCGCTCCGCCGCGCCTGCACCACCTGTCGCTGGTCGTGGACGCGGGACTCGCCACCGCGTGCTACGCCCTCTTCATCCCGGATCCGGAGGCCATCCCCCCGGTCCTGTTCCCCATCCTGATCTTTCGCCTCACCGCGCGGTACGGCCGGTGGGGCGCGGTGGCGGGGGTGGGGCTGTTCACGGTCGCCGTCGCGTTACGTGCCGTCACGAAGCTCTGGGTCCTGGAGAACGGGCAGGTCCGCCCGGCCGTGCTGCTGGTCTGGGTGGTTGCCGCGGCCGTGACGGTGGCGCTGGCGCTGGAGCTGCGGGTCCACCACCGGCCGCCCCCGGACGAGGACTCGGGGTCCGAGCCGCCCCGCCGGCCGGAGCTGCCCGCCGGTCGGGGGACGGATCTGGGGGAGCCGGATCTGGGGGAGCCAGCCGCGGGGGCGGCGGGTCTCGCCGCGCGCCTCGCGGTCCGGCTCGACCACGCCCGCGACGGCGTCGGTCTCACCCGGCGCGAGTGGGAGGTCTTCGAGCTGTTGGGGCGGGACGCGAGCTGCCGGCAGATCGCGGCCGAGCTTCACGTCACGGTGAGCACGGTGCGCAACCACGTGCACAACATGAGGGTCAGGCTGGGGCTGGACACCCGGGAGGAGCTCATCGCGCTGGCGCACGAGGTGCGGGACCGCCGGGCCGCGCTGTGAACCGCTCACACGCCTGGCCGGCGGGCTGGAAACGGTCCCAGGCCAGGCACAGTCCGGTGTCGGCCCGGGCCGACCCGAAGCCTGAGCTGAGGACGTTCAGTCCCGGCAGCTCCCGCTCCAGGGCACGTGGCCCGTCGACGAAACGCGCGCAGGCCCGGCAGGACGGTCGCCGGCCATCCGCCGCCGTCCGGCCGGAGGTCACAGGGCCGCCCAGTAGCTGCCGAAGACCATGACCGAGAGTACGAAGCCGAGCACGACGTTGAGCCCGACGCCGCTGGTGAACGTCGCGAACTCCTTCCGGGTGACGCCGCGGAGCTCCCGCAGCCGGGTGGTGAGCCCGATGCTGAGGAAGCAGAACACGAATGCCCAGGTCCGCACGGCGTTCAGCGGATCGACGAGGCCCGGCTTGACCTTCGAGGTGAACTCGGCGTCGGGGTAGCCGTTGGTGATCAGCGTGACGGCGATCGAGGCGAGAAAGAATCCGAAGACGAACTTGGGGAAGCGCCACCAGATCTCCGCCAGGTGGACGCGGCGCCGGACGGCCGCCCGGTCGTGCTCCCAGGACATCGTCGAGATGAGCGCGAAGGCGATGGCCCAGATGCCAATCCACATGTCCCGGCCGATGACCTTCATCAGGGTGAATGCCTGGACGGCCTGCTGCTCGTTCCCGGCCGTGTGCCCGTACGACGTCGCGGCGGCGAGACCGGCGGCGTCGGCGAACTCCGAGGTGCCGATCCAGGCGCCCGCCACCCCGGCGCTGAGCCCGATCCACCGGGAGACGAGCGGCAGCGCGACGATCATCACCAGCGCCCAGCCGACGACCAGGCTCACGGTCGTGAGGACGTGTTCCCGCTTCGCCCGTACCGAGCTGGCGATCGCCATCGCGGCTGACACGCCGCAGACCGCGCCGCCGACCCCGAGCACCGCGCACAGGCGTCGGTCCAGCTTGAACACCCGGGTACCGACCCAGTAGATGAGCAGGCAGGTCGCCAGCGAGATGATCGTCGCCTGGAGCAGGGCGACCGGGCCGGCGGTGAGCACGAGCGTGATCGGGAAGCCGGCGCCGAGCAGCACGATGCCGACTTTGATGAAGTACTCGACGCGGAAGCCGTCGTCCATCCACTGCGGCAGCCGGACCGTGTTGGCCAGCAGGAGGCCGACGAGCAGCGCGACGAGTGGCGCCTCCAGGTTGAAGGTGCGGGCGTTCTTCCAGCCGGACACCGCGAAGATCACGGCGCTGAGCACGAAGACCACGGCGAACGCGGGCAGGAACCTGCTCAGCCGCACCCCCATGATCCGGCTGGTGACGCCGAGGATGAGCGCCCAGAACACGAAGGCGACCGCGTACACCCCGGCCTTGTCGACGAAATGGTGACCCACCTGGGAGAGGTGCGTCCACTGCAGCTTGCTGGCGCTGGTGGCGAGCGTGGTGAGCGCGCTCGTGGCGCCGGTCTCGAACAGGACGACCGCGATGGCGGTCAGGCCGACGCCGACCCAGACCGCCCACCAGTCTTCCTTGCGATACAGATCGCGCCAGCGGCTTCCTACCTGGTCCGCCTCGGTCTCCATGCCGGTCATGCCAGCTCCCTTCGTGGCACGAATGCCCCGAGAGTCCCCCGCAGTGCGAATGGGTCTGGCAAGCCAATATATGAAGTTATGTGAGGTTATACAACTAAAATCCACCAGAATTTGGCTGATCGACCCGGGCCGTCACCCGGTCTTGGTCGGGTCCACGTGGATGAGGTGCGCGAGGTCGATCAGGACGCTGGCGACGGCGGGCAGATCCATGGCGATGGCATGCAGCAGCGAGCGGAGCTGCACCTCGGACAGGCCGTCGAGGAACCGCTGGACCGCGGCCCGCTCCGCCGGCTCGCGCAGCTCCAGCCCACCCAGCTCCTCCGGATCGTCCTCGTCCTCGTCCTCGTCCTCGTCGTCATCCTCATCCTCGTCGTCCCATTCCTCGTCGTCCCAGTCCTCGTCCTCGTCCCACACGTCGTCCTCGTCGTCCCAGTCGTGGTCCGGAACGGGTGCGGCCGCCAGCGGGCGGCGGGGCGGCGGGGCGGCGAACCACTGGGCGGTCAGGTCGGCCGGCGAGGTTCCCGTCACCGCGACGATGTCCGTGATGGCCACCGCGACGGCGTGCTCACAGAACCCGTCGCGGCGGCGGCCCTCGGTGCAGCCGCAGGTCGCGGTCGTGGCGGTGAGCCGGACGGTGCGCTGCGGCTGGTCGTCGACGGTCGCGGTGACGACGGCAGCGGAGCCGTCCCCGCTGCGGCCGGTGGTCCGCACATGGCCCGCGCCGACGTGGGTGAGCGCATGCAGGAACGTCGCCTCGGCCACGCTCTCGGTGAGCTGCGCGAGGCTCCGGCACGGCGTGCCGGAGGTGGGCTCCTGCCCGCCGGGCGGGTTACCTGGCACGGGTGCCTCCGGAGGGTGCGCCCGCCTGCGTGCGGGACCGGGCAGTGGGTGGCGGGGCGGGTTCGGCCTCCTCGCCTGGCAGCGCAAGGTACAGGGCGCGCAGCTGCCCGGTGAGGTCGGCCCCACCGAGGGCCAGCGGAGCGTCGGGGAGCTGGCGGAGCAGCAGGTCGGCGGGGACGGCGAGCTGCGGCACGGGCGGCGGCAGCGGGACCGGTGGGTGCCAGTACCGGGCCGCCGTCAGCTCCGGACCGGGTTCGGCCGGGTCGAGCAGGTCGGCCAGCGCCAGCGCCGTGCCCGTCACCGGCGGCGGCGCCGTGCCGTCACCCGTGCCGCTGGCCGGCCCCGGTCCGGGGTGTTCATCGCGGAGCGTTCGCAGCCGGGCCAGCAGCGCCTCCCGGGACCTGCCACGCCAGTGCAGCATCGTGAACGGGTCGCTGTCGAACCGCTCCGCGAGCAGGTAGAACGTCGCGGCGAGGTGCTTGCACGGCACCTCCCAGTCCGGGCAGGAGCAGGTCATCCGGAGCTCCCGCGCGGCCCGCGGGAACAGCGGCACGCCGACCCCGGCCAGCAGCTCCTCCAGCTCGGGTGGGACCTGTCCGGCGAGCAGCTGCGCGACGAACAGGGCCTGCCCGCCCAGCGCACCGTCGACGACCTCCCAGGTCGCGTCGGTGAACGGGGCCAGCCCGATGACCACCTTGTACGGCGTCCGCCGCGAGCCCTGCACCCGGGCCGAGACGACCCCCGGGAGCACGTCGAGGGAGATGACCTGACCCTGCCGGGCGTACCGCTTGCCCCTGGTCAGCCGCGACCCCAGCGCGAAGGACTCCAACACGGCGAGGAACCGCTTGGACCACCACGACGTCCCGATGTCACCGCGGGTGCTGCTCGCCACGATGCCGCCCTCGACGCGGCGTGGCGTCGAGGGCGGCGGGAAGCCACGGCTGCTCGATCGGTCGTTCCAGCGGGCCATCACTCCACCACCGCCCCGGCCTCCAGCGTGATCAGCTCGCGGATCTGGTCGGTGCTGAGCTCGGTCAGCCACGACTCGCCGGAGCCGACGACCGACTCCGCCAGGTCACGCTTGCTCGCGATCATCGCCGAGATCTTCTCCTCCAGCGTGCCGGCGCAGACCAGCTTGCGGACCTGCACCGTCTTCGTCTGCCCGATCCGGTGCGCGCGGTCGCTGGCCTGGTCCTCCACGGCCGGGTTCCACCACCGGTCGACGTGGATCACGTGGTTGGCCGCGGTGAGCGTCAACCCGGTGCCGCCAGCCTTGAGGGAGAGCACGAGCAGCGGCGGCGCGTCGGCCTCACCGGACTGGAAGCGGGTCACCATCGCATCCCGCTGCCGCTTGCCGACGCCACCGTGCAGGAACGCCACCTCGCAGCCGAACCGGGCCGCCAGGTGTGCCCGCAGCATCCCGCCGAACTCAGCGAACTGGGTGAACAGCAGCGCCTTCTCGCCGGCCGCGAGGACCTCCTCCAGGGTCTCCTCCAGCCGCTCCAGCTTCCCCGAGCGTCCGCCGATCCGGGAACCGTCACGCAGCAGGTGCGCCGGGTGGTTGCACACCTGCTTGAGCTTGGTCATGGTCGCGAGCACCAGGCCGCGCCGTTCCATCCCCTCGCTCTCGTCGACGCGGGCGAGCATGTCGTCGACGACGGCCTGGTAGAGCGAGGCCTGCTCGCGGGTCAGCGTGCAGGCGACCTCCATCTCCAGCTTCTCCGGCAGGTCCGCGATGATGGACCGGTCGGTCTTCAGCCGCCGCAGGATGAACGGTTGGGTGACCGCGCGCAGCCGGGCCGCGGCCTCGGCGTCACCGTTGCGCTCGACGGGCACCGCGAACCGGCGCCGGAACGCCGGGGCCGTGCCGAGCAGCCCCGGGTTGGCGAACTGCATGAGCGACCAGAGGTCGGCGAGCCGGTTCTCCACCGGCGTGCCGGTCACCGCGATCCGGTGCCGGGCGGGCAGCCCCCGGATCGCCGTCGCGGCCTTGGTCGCGGCGTTCTTCACCGCCTGGGCCTCGTCGAGGACGATCCGCCGCCAGTGCACCTTGGCCAGCGCGGTCGCGTCGCGGGCCGCCAGCGCGTAGGTCGTGATCACCAGGTCGGCCCCGGCGACCGCGGTGTCGAACGCCGCTCCGCGCGGCCGCTCGGTGCCGTGGTGGACATGCACCCGCAGCCGCGGGGCGAACCGGGCGGCCTCCCGGCACCAGTTCCCGACCAGCGACATCGGGCAGATCAGCAGGGTCGGCCCGGCGGCATCCCGCGTGCGCGAGTCGTCGCCGTCGAACAGCGCCAGCAGCTGCACCGTCTTGCCCAGCCCCATGTCGTCGGCGAGGATCGCGCCGAGCCCGACGGACTCCAGGAACGCCAGCCAGGACAGGCCACGCTCCTGGTACGGGCGGAGGACCCCGGTGAACGACGCCGGCGCCGTGCGGGCCCGGGTGCCCTGGCTGGCCGCGCCGGAGAGCAGGTCCCCGAGCCAGCCGTCGGCGTCGATGCCGAGCAGCGGCACCGTGTCCGGCTCCTCGTCGTCGCCGGCGGCGACGGCGCGCAGCAGGTCGCCGAGGCCGCTGCGCTCCTGGTCGCCCCGGGTGACCAGGTCGAGGCCGGCCCGCAGCCGCTTCTCGTCGACGCTGACCCACTGCCCGCGCAGCCGGACCAGCGGCTGCTTCGCTTCGGCGAGCGCGTCGATCTCGGCCTGGGTGAGCACCTCGTCACCGATCGCGAGCCGCCACCGGAAGTCGACGAGGGCGTCCTGGCCGAGCTTGGCCTCGGTGGTTGCGGCACCGGGTTGGCCAGGAGTTGAGGCGACCGCGCGTACGCCGACCCGGGCCGCCGCCTGCCCCCACCACGACGGGAGGAGCACGCCGAAGCCGGCGGCGGCCAGCGACGGCGCGGCGTCGATGAGGAACGCGTGGGCACCGGCCGCGTCGAGCTCCACGTGGGTGGGGCGGGCCGTGCGCAGCGCCGGCTCCAGTCCGGGCCAGAGCCGGAACGCCCGGCCCAGCTCGGCGAGGAGGGTTTCCTGGGGCGCGTCGACGTGCCGGGCGAGGGCGACCAGCGTGCCCCGGGAGCGCCAGACCCGGTCGGCGTCCACGGCGAGGCTCGGCTCGTCCGCGACGGCGAGCCCCAGCTCGACCCGCCACGGCCCCTCGGGTGCGGCCGGTGCGGCCACGGGGGTCCCGTCGGCGTCGGCGGCGTCGGCGGTCGGGGGCTCGACGAGGCGGAACCGGGCCCGCACCGCACCGCCGGCCACCTCGCGCTGCCACCCGGCCAGGGTCGCGACGAGGGCGGTGAGCTGTTCCGGTGTGGCCGGGAACCGCGCCTCGCCGGTCAGCGCGGCCCGCCACGCGCCGGCGATGCCACCCATCGGGTCCGACCCAGCCGGCCGGCGGCGCCGCGCGGCCGGCGTCCGGGCCAGGCTGGCGCGCACCGCGGCGTCGGTGAGCTGGTCGAGGGCATCGGCGACGGTCGCTGCGGCGCTCGGCTGATCCCGTTCGCCCGGCCGGCTGGCGGCGTGAACGGCGTCCGGCATCGCCGTCACGAAGGCCCGGGTCCGGGTCGCGTCAGCGGCGAGCAGCACCGGCCGCCAGACCGCCCGGGCGTACCCGGGTCCGGCCGGCCCGTCGGGCACCGCCCACGGTAGGACCCGACCGCGCCGGGCCAGCTCCAGGGCGAACGCGGTGAGCGCGCCGAGATAGCGCAACCCGTCACCGACGGCCACGCCGTCGCCCGCTGCCGCCGCCGGGTCTCGCAGCACCGCGAGCGCGGCCGGCGGTGGCAGGTGCAGCGCCGGCACCTGCCAGGCGCGGATCGAGGTCGGCTCCGGTGCCGGCTCGTCGAGTGGGAGCAGCGGCGACGGCGACGGCTCGCCGCGCGAGGTCGGGAGCCGCAGCGCCACTGCCGCGGTGCGGGCGCCTTCGACGTCGCCGGCGGCGAGAACGAGTGCGCCGGAGGCCACCGGATCGACCGCGAACGGATGGTCGGCCGCCATGGCGGGCTGGCGAGCTGGACCCTCGGCCCACAGCATCAGGCCGGCCTGCCAGCAGCCATGCAGAACGAACACGGACCCTCTTTCCGGCGGCACCCGGTGGACTAGCGGAGCCGTTGGCGGACACTCTATTCCGCCGGGTGAGGTCCTCCTACCATCACTGGTGCCCCGTAGCGCCCCGCGTTGCACCGGACCGGAACCGCGCGGGACCGCGCCCGGACTGTACCTGCTGGACGGATTGCCCCTCGTCGTGGTGGTTCGCTACTGTGGCCGCGGGTCGGCTCAGGGACCGATCGCCTTGGACCACCGTCCTGGACCACCGTCCTGGACCACCGTCCTGGACCACCGTCCTGGACCACCGTCCTGGACCACCGTCCTGGGGCCGCCCAACTGACCGCCAGATGCGCGAGGGCAGGATCATGACCGAGCCGCAGACGCCGGACGTCGAGACTGGTTGGGCCTGGGTGGACGATGCCGGCGACTGGCTGCCGCCGGCCGTCCGCGACAACGCACCCAGTGCGGCCCGGATGTACGACTACTACCTCGGCGGCAAGGACAACATGCTCGTCGATCGTGAAGCCGCCGACCAGGTGATCCAGGTCGTTCCCGATGCCCGTGACCTCGCCGTGGAGAACCGCGGCTTCCTGGCCAGGGCCGTGCGGACGATGGCCGAGGCCGGGATCGACCAGTTCATCGATCTTGGCAGCGGCCTGCCCACCTCCCCGAACGTCCACGAGATTGCCCGGGAGGTCCATCCGAACGCCCGGGTGGCCTATGTTGATCGTGATCCCCTCGTGCTCGCCCACAGCAGGGCGCGCGTCGCCGTGGACCCGCTGACCCGGACGGTCGTCGGTGACCTGCGCATGCCCGGTGAGGTGCTCGCCCGACCAGACCTGGGCAACCTGATCGACTTCGGTGAACCCGTCGGGATCCTGCTGATCGCCGTGCTGCACTTCGTCGATCATGTCCTTGCTCCGGAGGTGGTGCGCCAGTACGTCCGGCCCCTGGTCACCGGGTCGATGGTGGCGATCTCCGCCGGCCAGAGCGAAGGTGCCGACAAGGACGTGGTGAGCACCCTGGAGCGGGTCTACGAGGCCAGCCCGACCCCGGTGTACCTGCGCACCCGGGCCCAGATCGGTGAGCTGTTCGGCGACCTGCAACTCATCGAGCCCGGCCTCGCCGACATCACCCAGTGGCGCAAGGACGGTACGCCGGGGTCCATGCAGGCTGGCTGCGGGGTCGCCGTCAAGGTCTGATCCCACCAGTCGGGTGCGCGGTCGCGGCGGTCTCGACCGGGCGGGTCAGGTCGCGGCTGTACTGCGACCACGAGCCGGGGTAGAGCCGTCCGTGACCCAGGCCGGCGTACTCCAGGGCGAGGAGGTTGTGGCAGGCGGTGACGCCCGATCCGCAGTAGGAGACGACCGGGACGCCGTCGCGGACCCCGACCTCCTCGAAACGGCGGCGGAGCACGCCCACCGGCAGGAACCGGCCGTCGGCGTCGAGGTTCTCCCGGCATGGGAGGTTTCGCGCCCCGGGGATGTGCCCGGCGCGCGGGTCGACCGGTTCGTGCTCGCCGCGGTAGCGGTCCCCGTCGCGGGCGTCGAGCAGCACGGTGGCCGGATCGGTGGCGGTGGCGTCGTTGGCTATGTCGGCCAGCCGGTCGGTGGGCCATGGCCGTGCGGTGAAGGTGGCCCGGCCGCGGGGAGCCCGGCCGCGGGGAGCCCGGCCGCGGGGCGCCGAGGTCTGGTCGAGCGGGCCGTCGTAGGCGTCGATTCCCCCGTCCAGGAGCGCGGCGTCGTGACCGGTGGCCCGCAGCATCCAGACCAGCCGGGCCGCGATCACGCCGCCCGCGTCGTCGTAGGCGAGCACCGGGTCGTCGTCACCGATTCCCAGCCGCGACATGCCCGCGGCGAACACGTCCGGGTCGGGAAGCGGGTGGCGACCCGCCGCCGGGCTGGCGGGGCCGGCCAACCAGCGGTCGAGGTCGACGAACACCGCGCCGGGCAGGTGACCCGCGTCGTAGGCGTCCTGCCCGCGGCGCCCGTCGAGATACCACCGGACGTCCGCCAGCACGATGTCGGACCGGCGCTGCCGCCACCACGCGAGGTCAACCACAGGAGGAATCACCCTCGCAACCTACCGAACGGCCCACCACGCATCAGCCGAGATCGGTGGGGTTGCCTATCGTGTGGGGGAGCGGGTTCGGGCCGGTTCGGTGCCCGGACCAACCCGACGTCACCCGGGGGTCTGCGGTGGACGGTTCCGGTCACACCATTGGCGCGGCAGCCCGGTCGGCGCGGTTGAGCCGTGGGCTGAGTCTTGAGGTGGTCGCCGGGGTGCAGTTGGCGTTGCTCGACTCACCCTCCGGGGATGGGCTGCCGCACGAGGTGATGCGCGCCGATCTGGAGCGGCTGACCGAACGCCGGCAGGCCTACCAGCTTGAGGACGCCGCCCGGATCGCCGCCCGACTGCTGACCGGGCTCCGTATCAGCCGGGCGGCCGGCGGGCGCGAGGTGCCGGAGGTTCTCCGGCTGCTGGTGTGGACCTGCTATGAAACCAGGAACCTGATCCGCGATCTCGGGTACCCGGACCTTGCCCTGCTGGCCGACGGGGTCATCCAACGGGCCGCCGAGGAGCTGGCGGAGCCGGCTCTTCTCGCGGTGGCGGCGTTCGCGCGTACACACGCCCTCGCGGCGGTGGGCACGGCAGCGTTCGACGCGGCGGTCGATGTCGGCACCTCCGCCGCCGACGCCGTACGGCCGGTCGCCGGCACCGAGGCGCTGGCGGCATACGGTTCGCTGCACCTGGCTGTCGGGTTCGCCTTCGCTGCGGCGGGCCGCGCCGTGGATTCCGCCGAGCGGCTTGCCGCGGCCCAGCAGGTCGCGCTGCGTGCGACCGGGCGGTCGGAGGTCGGCCGGCACCTGGCCTTCGGTGTCGCCAACGTTGGCGTGCATCGGGTGTCCGCCGCCTTGGAGCTGAGCGAACCCGACCAGGCGGTGCGGGCCGCGGGACAGGTCACGGTCGCTGACATTCCGTACGCCGCGAGGCGGGCCTCGTTCTGGGCGGATCTGGGTCGGGCGCACGCCGCTCTGGGTCACGACGACCAGGCCGTGGTCGCACTACGCCGCGCCGAGCACCTGGCGCCGCTTCGGGTCCGGCTCCATCCGCTGGTCCGTGAAGCGGTGGCGGGCATGGTGGGGCGGGCGCAGCGCGCCGCTGTGGGCCGAGATCTGCGTGGGCTCGCCTACCGGATGGGCGTTCCACATTGAGTTTCCGTCCGGAAACGCCTCGTCGCTGGCTTCGGTCACGATTTCCCTACGCCAGGGCAGAGGTGGTCGGTCAGGGGAGGAAACGTGGATCGCGGTCACAGCGCCGTGTATGGCAACACCCCGTCACGCAGGTGCGGTTCGGACCGGGCCAGGTTGGGTGGTGTGAGATGAACACCGCTCGCGTCTACACCCAGCCCCCGCCGTGGCCGCCCCAGCGGCCAGATCCGGCAGTGTGGCACGACCCGACCATGCGGGTGGCACTCGCCAACCGTGACATCACGACTGTCTACCGGCTCCTCAACCGTGCGGGGTTCAGCCAGCAACACATCGGCGCACTGACCGGACAGTCTCAACCAGAGGTGTGCCTGGTGATGCGAGGCAAGCGGGCGATCGCGGCGTATGAACTCCTGTCCCGCATCGCGGACGGCTTGGGCGGCCCCCGGGGCCCACTGCCCTTAACTTCACGGACTTCTGTGGGTTGATGTCCTGTTCTATCGGCCAATGTTGCGGTTTGGTAACGGTGCTGTCTGTAAGTCGTCGCGTGCCCTGAGTGCAGCGAAGCTCCTGCTATGACGTCGGGTGACTAGTCCAAGACGACTCAACAGGAGCTTCGTTGCCCGCCCAGTTTG
>JACQDL010000043.1 GCA_016201065.1 Actinomycetota bacterium | reverse complement strand
TTCTACCAGGAGCCTCCTTCTTTCCCAGGGTTCAGCCGGGCCGAAGGGTGCCGGCCCCGCCACCCCCGCCCTGCGTCACTGAACGTAACCAGCTGTCGCCTAGCCAAGACACCCGGAAACCCCTTAAGTCGCTGGCATTGCCATGGCCCCCCGCGCCCCGGACCGAGTGTTGCCCACCGGGATCGCGCGCGGCAAGCCGAACTTTCTTGACGATTCGTTAATGTGGGATTAGCGCTGGCGCTCCGACCGGCTCACTACGGTCGCAGTCGTTCGAAGCAATCCCAGACCCTCGATGGGAATTCGAAAGGCAGGGCTGTATCAGTGATGGAACCTTCGGTGCGTCGACGGACTCGTGGCGGGCGTTCGGCCGGAAAGGTCGGCGTAGCCGTCTCGGCTGGTGCGCTGGGAGCGATCGCGGCGACCGCGGTTGGGTTCGCCACCGGGTCGCCGGCCGGTGCCGCTCGGGGCGAGAACACCGCGTCGACCGGTTCGGCCGCGGCGGCCTCGTCGCAGCGCTCCACGGAAGCGGAGTCTCCAGAGCAGGATGGCTCGCGTGGTGGCTTCACACTGCGGTGCAAGCCGCTGAAGCCGGCGGACGCGGCCGGTGCCGTCACGCTGGAATGCAAGCCGGCGACGCCACGTACCCGTCCGACCGCTCGCCCCACGAGCAGGCCGACCATGTCTACGTCGCCCAGCAGCAGGCCGACGACGCCTCCGCCGACCACCAGCAAGACCACGACCCCCCCGCCCCCGCCGCCCAGCACCACGGGTGGTTCATGATCGACCTATGACCGACGAACTTTCGGTCGGCGCTCGGTCGTCGTCATGGCCCGTCTGGGGTATGACGGCGACCGCCGTCGTCGAAGATCCGGGGGCGCTGAGCGAAGCGTGCCGCGTCCTGGAAGAGGAGCTCGCTGCCGCCGATCTGGCGTGCAGCAGATTCCGCGATGATTCCGAACTGACCCTCATCAATGCCGCCCAGGGGAAATGGGCGCCGGCCTCGGCGCTATTCGTGGAGCACCTACAGGCGGCGCTTATCGCGGCCGCGATCAGTGACGGCGCGGTCGATCCGACGCTCGGTGCGGCGTTGCGGAGCAATGGCTACGACCGGGATATCACCCTGGTCGGCGGACCGGCGCAGACCTCGTTGGTGGTGCGCTACGTCGGCCCGCGGTGGCGCGAGGTCGAGGTGGACGCCGAGGGCGGACGGGTCCGGCTGCCGCCCGGCGTGGAGCTCGACCTCGGCGCCACCGCGAAGGCGTTGACCTCCGACCGGGCAGCCATCCGGGCCCACCAGATCGTCGGCTCGCCGGTCCTGGTGAACCTCGGCGGGGACCTTGCGGTGGCCGGCTGCGGCACGCGAACGCCGTTCCCCGTGGTCGTCGCCGAGAATCACCGCGAGATGGCCGGTCCGATGGTGTACGTCGGCGACGGTGGGATGGCCACCTCGACGACCCGGCTTCGCCGATGGACGCTGGACGGCACCGAGCGGCACCACCTCGTCGACCCGCACACCGGACTGCCCGCGGTCAGCCCGTGGCAGACCGTCACGGTCTCCGCGCAGACCTGCGTGGCGGCGAACACCGCCAGCACCGCCGCGATCGTGCTCGGGCGACGGGCCCGGCCATGGCTGGAGTCGCACGGCGTGCCGGCCAGGCTGGTCGGTACCGACGGCGCGGTGGTCACCCTCAACGGGTGGCCCGACACGGACGGCTGAACCGGGTGGCTGGACCGGGCGGCCGACCCGCCCGGTCCAGCCGGTGCCGGGATCAGCTGAGCAGGCGGGCCGCCGCGGCGTCCCGGACCGTCTGGTACTCGGGTGCCGCCGGATAGTCGCTGTGCCCGCGGATCGGCGGGTCCAGCACCTGGCCATCGCTCGGTGCGAGCCCGGTCGGGTCGGGCAGCGGGATCGCGTTGCCGGCGGCGTCCACCGGTTCCACCGCCCACCCGTCGATCCGCACGTCTACCGGGTAGCCGAGCGGGTCGGTGGCTCGGTGCAGGCTCCGCCATCGGGGCTCCGTACCGCCCGCTGGCCGGAGCCGTTCGGCGAGGTCCCGGAGCGCTGCGGGGCCGAAGAAGGCGGGGAAGACCCGTCCGTAGAGCCGGTTCAGCTGGGTGCCGAAGGTGAGCAGGAACACCCGGGCCCGGTCGCCGTCCGGAAGCTGCCGGACCGTCGCGGTGGCGATCGTCGAGCCCTGGCTGTGCCCGGCGAGGATGATCCCGGCGCCACCGGAGGCGGGCGGGAGGTTGCAGATCCGGGTCACCAGCTGCGGCACCACCCGCTCGGCGTAGCACGGCGGGCCGAACGGATGGGCGGCCCTCGGCCAGAACGTGCTGAGATCCCAGACGATGCCGATCGTGCGGCGCGCGGTGTCGTTCCGGTAGGCCAGGAAACCGGTGCCGACCAGGCCGGTGAACACGAGCGCGACCAGCGTGGCGCCGGTGTCGGAGAGCCAGGCCAGCACCGGGTCGGGACGCCCAGGTGCGCCGAACAGCTCCGCCGGGGTCACCGTGCTGAACCCACCGGCCACGCCGGCGGCGAGGACCACGAGCACGGGCACCGCCAGCCAGCCGACCATGGCCAGCCCGCGCTCCTCGGCGAAGGAGTGCATCGCGCGGGCCGTGGCCACGTCGACGAACCGCCGGCGTTCGTGCGCCCCGGCGCGCGGGTGCGCGCGGTCCCAGTCGGTGACCAGCCTCCGCCGGGTCCGCCGGGTCCACCGCCACGCCAGCCACACCGCTGCGAGCGGAGCGGCCAGTGTCACCGTGAGGCCCGTGGCGTTCCAGGTCAGTGGGGTCGGTACGAGGACCGTGCGGCCGCTCGTCGGCGGTTCGGCGCCGTTGAGGTAGTCGGCGACCCGGAACAGCACGGCCGCCGAGTAGAACACCGCCACCAGCCAGCCCAAGCCGGTCAGCAGCGCCGCCGCCTCGCCGTGCCACGCCGGCTGGGACAACCGCGCGCGAACGGCGGCCGGGCCGGTGCCCGCGGCCGGCCGCCCGGGCAGGACGACCAGCCCACCGGCGAGGACGAGCCCGGTCAGCACCACGACGAACCGGCCGCGGGTGGATAAGTCGACCCCGACCAGCCACGGGTACCGGGCGCACAGCACCGCCGCGACGCCGACCCCGGTGGGGAGCAGGCCGCGCCACCGCCACCGGGTCAGCCCGGCGATCGCGAGCACCAGCAGGAACTGCGTCGCGAACAGCCACGACACCATGCCGCCGTACAGCGGCAGGCTGCGGTGGGAGGCGGGGATGCCGGCAGGGTCGGCCAGCACGGCGTACCCCGCGGTGCCGAGCAGCCCGGCGACCGCGCAGCCGAGTGGCAGCACGGTCCAGTGGCGGCCACCGGTGCCGCGGCGGACGACCGCCGGCATCGCGAGCATGGCCACCGGCAGCAGCACCGCGAGGCCGAGCAGCGGTCCGAGGGTCAGCCCGGCGAGCCATGGCGCCGCTCCGGCCCGCCCGTCCAGGACCAGGATCGCGCCGAGGACGGCGAGGCTGGCCGCGCCGCCGCCGAAGGCCAGGTGCAGCGCGGCGAGCCGGTGGATCTGCCCCTCGCCACGCCAGAAGTCCGGGCTGTCCATCTGGGTGACCGCCGTGACCGGGCCGCCGCGGCCGGCGGTGTGCGCGGTGACGGCCTCGTACTGGTACGTCCGGCGGGACAGCAGCCACAGGCCCACGAGCACGGCGACCGGACCGAGCAGGCCCACCGACAGCGGGCGGGTACCCACGCTCCACCAGTCGTGGCCGAGGAAGCCGAGGCCCGGCACCCGGCTGGGACAGCCACCGTCGCACTGCCAGGCAACCAGATCGGCGGTGATCCCGGTCGCCGCCAGCGCGAGCGTCCCGGTCAGGCTGAGGCAGACCAGCCGCACCAGGTAGCCGGCCAGACCGTCCGCCGACGGCGGCCAGGGCCGGTCCCGTCGCGGGTCCGCCGGGAGCCGGGGCCGCGCCCAGAACGCCACATTCGCCAGACTCAGCGGCAGCAGGACCATCCACAGCGCACGGCGCAGGTCATTGCGCCCGGTACGCCGGCCGGAGGTGAGCTGGCCCCAGCTGTACGCCTCGGTGACGACGGGGCCCGGCGGCGGGTCGGCAAGCCGCCAGAAGCCCGTGTCGGAGTCGCCCGCGACGAGCCGGATCGGCGCGCCGTGCGAGTCCAGGATGTTGGGGGGTGGCGGGTTGGACACGCCGTGGACCCGCAGTTCGAGGATGCGCGGCTCAGGGAGACCCTGCTCAGGCGGCGGCTCCTCGGCGTCCTGCACCGCGACCCGCACCCCGCCGAGCAGTGCCCGCAGCGCGGGAAGGGCGGGTTCGTGCGGGCTGGCCAGCCGCAGCACAAGCTCCCGGGCCGAGCTGTCGATCGCATCGACCAGCACCTGAACGCCGGTCGCCTCGGCCCGTACCCGCACCCGTACCCCCCGCCCGCTGCCCTGCGCGGCCTGGTGTACCCACTCCCGGATCAGCCCGGCCAGCGAGGCACCGGACGCGACGCACACCTCGACCGCGGCGACCCCGAGCGCGGCGGAGAAGCCGGCCGCCGCGGCGGCGAGCGCGCGTTCGCCTGGTGGTTCGGTGGTGACGACGACCACCGCGGCCCGATCCCCGGCCGCCGCGCCAGCCAACCCACGGGGCAGCGCCGTGCCCGGCCCGAGGGCCGCGCGCCACGCCGGCAGCAGGCGCGGGTCCAGCACGAGCTCCGGGGTCGTCGGCATGGCCACATCATGGCCCGCGCCGGGGTCGACGCCGGCGCCGGGTCAGTCCGCGCTGGTCAGGACCCGTGCGCGGGACCGCCACCGGGCCCAGGCGCGGATACCCGGCACGTGTCCGGCACGGCAAAACGGCACGTTCGGGACCTTCGGCCGTGTGGGTACGCGCGGCGTCGACCTAATCTCAAGATGGAGGTGAATGTCATGCGGCTCACATGGAGGGACGGAGTCAGCACGCTGCTCGCGGCGGTCGTTTTCCTGCTCACCCTGGCCGTGGTGCGGGACTGGGGTTGGCCGCTGCTCGGCAGCTACCGCTCCGGCACGATCGCGCTGGCATTGGTTGGCGTCGTGATGTTCGGGCTCGGCACGCCCGCTCGCGAGATGCGGTGGTCCGACAGGTTCATGGCCGTCGAGGCCATCTTCGGGGTGGCGGCGTTCGTGCTGCTCATCGCGAGCCTGATCGCCGCGACTCAGGCATGGTTCGTGGCCCTTGCGATCGCAGTCATGGCGATGTGGTTCGTGGCCGTCCTGCGGCACGTGGTGGAGCACGAACCGGCGGGACCGGCCCACCCGGCAGTCTCGTAACCGATCGACCCACTCGGAGGCGACCGCCTCTGCGGTCGCCTCCACGACCTCAGTGGGTCAACCGCTCCATCGCGCGGGTGATCCTCTTGTCCGACACCGGGTACGGGGTGCCCAGGGTCTGGGCGAAGTAGCTGACCCGTAGCTCCTCGATCATCCAGCGGATCTCCGCCAGCTCGGGATCGGTGCGGCCGAACTCGATGCTCCTGCGCCGGCGCAGCTCCTGGTAGGCGGTGAGCATCTCGTCGACCTGCTGTTGCCAGCGCTGGTCGCGGTGCGGCTGGTCGGGAAGCTTGTCCAGCCGGCGTTCGGCGGCGGCGAGGTACCGCACCAGCTCCGGCAGTCGCTGCCGCCCGGTCGCGGTGACGAATCCGGGGTACACCAGTCCGGCGAGCTGGCCGCGGACGTCTTCGGCCGCGGCCCCGAACGCGGGTGCGGTGGGCAGGTCGGCCAGCCGTGCGCCCACCCGGTGCGCGGCGGCGAGGACCAGCCGCACCTGCTCCAGGATCTCCAGCAGGACCGTGCCGAGCCTCGCCCGGACGGCGTCCCGCACCGCCGCGAAACCGGCCTCGTCCCAGGCGGGTCCGCCAGCCTCGGCGAGCAGCGCGTCCACGGCGGCGCTGGCGCAGTCGTCGAGCAGTGCCGGCACGCTGCCGTGCGGGTTGCGCAGCAGGGTGAGCTTGGCCTCGTTGGTCAGCCGACCGGCGGTGAGCTTCGCCGGGCTCGGCGCCGCCAGCAGCAGCAGCCGGCGGGTCCCCCGCCACATCGCCACCCGCTGCTGCGCCTCGGTCTCGAACATCCGCACCGCGACACCGTCGGGCTCCTCCACCAGCGCCGGATAGGCCGTGACCAGGTGCCCCGCGCGCCGGTCCTGCACGCGCCGCGGCAACGTGCCGAGATCCCACCCGAGCACCCCACGCCGTTCCAGCCCGGCCCCAGCGGCGGCGAGGGTGGCCCGCACCTGCGGCGCCAGCCGCCGGGCCAGCACGGTGAGGTCACGGTCCTCGGCCAGCGTCCGGCCGGCGTCGTCCACCGCCCGGAAGGTGACCTTCAGATGGTCCGGCACCCGGTCGAGACGCCAGGCGTCCGGTGGCACGTCCACCCCGGTCAGCGCGCGCAGCTCGCGGGCCAGCGTGACCGGCAGCGGTGCGGCGTCGGGCGCCACCGGACCCGGGGTGAGCCGGGTCAGGACCGCGCGGGCATGGTCGGGCACCGGCACGAAGCTGTGCCGGAGCGGCTTCGGGAGCGACCGGATCAGCGCCGTGACCAGCTCGTCACGCAGCCCCGGCACCTGCCAGCTGAACGGCGCCGCGGAGAGCTGGCCGAGCAGCGGAACCGGCACGTGCACGGTGACCCCGTCCGCTTCGGCACCCGGCTCGAACTGGTAGGTGAGCCGTAGCGGCAGCTCGCCATGGCCCCACTCGTCGGGGTAGTCGTCCGCGCTGACCCCGCCCGCGGGAGCGTTGGTCAGCATCGACCGGTCGAAGGTGAGCAGGTCCGGTTGTTCCCGGCGGACCCGCTTCCACCAGGTGTCGAAGTGCCGGCCGGAGACCACCTCGGCGCCGATCCGCTGGTCGTAGAGGTCGAACAGGGTCTCGTCGTCGATGACGATGTCCCGTCGCCGGCTGCGGTGCTCCAGCTCCGCGACCTCGCTGAGCAGCTCCTGGTTCGCCCGGAAGAACTCGTGCCGGGTGGACCAGTCACCCTCGACCAGGGCGTGCCGGATGAACAGCTCCCGGCACAGCTCCGGGTCGTGCCGGGCGTAGTTGACCTTCCGCCCGACGGCCAGCGGCAGGCCGTAGAGGGTGACCTTCTCGTAGGCCATCACCGCGCCCTGGTCCTTCTCCCAGTGCGGTTGTGAGTAGTCGCGCTTGACCAGATGGTCGGCCAGCGGCTCCACCCACTCCGGCTCGATCCGGGCCAGCACCCGCCCCCACAGCCGGGAGGTCTCCACCAGTTCGGCCGCCATGACCCATCGGGGCTGCTTGCGGAACAGCGCCGAACCCGGGAAGGCGGCGAAGCGGGCGCCGCGTGCGCCCTGGTAGTCCTGTTTGGCGGCGTCCTTCATCCCGATGTGCGAGAGCAGCCCAGCCAGCAGCGCGGTGTGGATGCGCTGCGCGTCTGCCGCCACCGTTTCGCCGGGCGTCTGCGACACCGTGACATCGGGCGTCTGCGACACCGTACGTCTCAGCTGGCCGTAGAGGTCCTGCCACTCGCGCACCCGCAGGTAGTTGAGGAACTCCGCCCGGCACAGCTTGCGGAACTGGCTGGACGACAGTGCCTCCTGCCGCTCGGCCAGGTACCGCCAGAGGTTCAGGTAGGTGAGGAAGTCGGAGTCCGGCGCGGTGAAGCGGGCGTGCAGCGCGTCGGCGGCGTCCCGCCGTTCCACCGGTCGTTCCCGCGGGTCCTGGATGGACAGCGCCGCGGCGATGACCATCACCTCGTGCACGCAGCCCAGCTCCGTGGCCGCCAGCACCATCCGCCCCAGCCGGGGATCGAGGGGGAGTTCGGCGAGCCGCCGGCCCAGCGGCAGCAACCGGTGAGTGCTCGACGGGCCGGTCGCCGCCAGCGCGCCGAGCTCGACGAGCAGCTGCACTCCGCTGCTGATCGCGCGCCGGTCCGGCCCGTCGATGAACGGGAACTCCGCCACGTCGCCGAGTCCCAACGCGGCCATCCGCAGGATCACCGAGGCGAGGTTGGTGCGGAGGATCTCCGGGTCGGTGAACGGCGCCCGGCCGGCGTAGTCGGCCTCCGGGTACAGCCGGATGCAGATCCCGTTGGAGGTCCGGCCGCACCGCCCGGCCCGCTGGTTCGCCGACGCCTGGGAGATCGGTTCGATCGGCAGCCGCTGCACCTTCAGCCGGTGGCTGAACCGGGAGATCCGGGCCGTGCCGGGGTCCACCACGTACCTGACGCCGGGCACCGTCAGCGAGGTCTCCGCGACGTTGGTGGCGAGCACGATCCGTCGCCCGCCGTGCGGCTGGAACACCCGGTGCTGCTCGGCGGCGGACAGCCGCGCGTACAGCGGGACCACCTCGGTGGCGGGTAACGCCAGCCCGGCCAGCGCGTCGGCGGCGTCCCGGATCTCCCGCTCCCCGGAGCAGAAGACGAGGATGTCACCCGGTCCGGCGCGGGTGAGCTCACCGACCGCGTCGCAGATCGCCTGCACCTGGTCCCGATCCGGGTCGGCGTCGGGGTCGTCGGGGTCCACCACCGGCCGGTACCGGAGTTCGACCGGGTAGGTGCGCCCGGAGACCTCGACGATCGGCGCGCCGCCGAACGCCTGGGAGAACCGCTCCGGGTCGATCGTCGCCGACGTGATGATCACCTTGAGATCAGGGCGCCGGGGCAGCAGGTGGCGGAGGTAGCCCAGGAGGAAGTCGACGTTCAGGCTGCGCTCGTGCGCCTCGTCGATGATCAGGGTGTCGTAGCGGGCCAACGACCGGTCGTGCTGGATCTCCGCCAAGAGGATGCCGTCGGTCATCAGCTTGATCAGGGTGTCCTCGCCGACCCGGTCGGTGAAGCGCACCTGGTAGCCCACCGCGCCACCCAGCGGGGTGCCCAGCTCCTCGGCGATCCGGTCGGCGACGGTGCGGGCGGCCAGCCGGCGGGGCTGGGTGTGGCCGATCATGCCCCGGACCCCGCGACCGAGCTCCAGGCAGATCTTGGGGAGCTGGGTGGTCTTCCCGGAGCCGGTCTCACCGGCCACGATCACCACCTGGTGGTCGCGGATCGCGGCGGCCAGGTCGTCCCTGCGTTGGCTGATCGGCAGCTCCGCCGGGTATCGGACGGCGGGTACGGCCGCGCGGCGCCGCTCGACCCGCCGCCGGGCGGCGTCGACCTCGGTGGCGAGCTGCGCGAGCGCCGCCGTGCGGGAGGCCGGAGCACCGCGGCGGGCGGCGTCGAGGCGGCGGCGCAACCGGTGTTCGTCGCGGACCATCAGCTCGGGCAGGGTGGCCGTCAACTCGCTGAGTGCGGTGTTCTCCGGCGTTCCCATGGCGTGCTCAGGATAGGCACTCGCCGGCCGGCCGGTACCGACCCTCCTATCGACTACACTCCGCGCTGGTTTGAATACTCAGGGTAGTCGCACGGCTACCCAACACACGTCGGGTCTTCATTTCGAGGGCGAATAGCGGGGTATGCGAAAGATGCAGAAGAAGTCGGCGTTACGGGGCGTTCGCGGATTGGTGCTGTCCCTGGTGCTGCTCGCCGGGACGGCAATCACCCAGCCGGTGTCGGCCTTCGCCGCAAACGGTGATCTCGTCCAACAGGTGAACTTCGGTCAGGCGTGTTCGAGCGGGATCGGTGTCGGCATCGCCTTTGACGGCACGCATCTGTGGTACAGCTGCTACGCCAGCAGCCCGGACCTGTACGAGGCGGACCCGATCACTGGTTCGGTCATCGCGTCCTACACCGTTGCCGGTGGGCTGGGTGCGCTCGCCTGGGATGGCAACCGCAAGCGGATCTGGGCCGGCTGGGGCGGCGCCGGTACCAGCGGCGATATTCGTCTGGTTGATCCCGCTACCGGCGCCGGCACCGTGATGTTCAACGCCGCGGATGCCGCGGCCGACAGTCTTGACGATGGGCTTGCCTACGACGCGCAGGACGACAGCCTGTTCGTCAGCCCGGACGGGTCGACGACCATCTACCACTACGCCAGCAGCGGCGGCACGCTCGGCAGCTTCCCGTGGTCGGGCGCCGGCTGTTACAACAGCGGGCTGGCGATCGGTGGGCAGCTCCTGTTCCAGGGTTCGGATGGCTGCAACCACGTGTGGGCGGTACAGCGCGGCAGCCTCGCGGCGGCGTTCGACTTCCCCACCGGTGCCGGCGGTGTGCGTGACGAGGACCTGGAATGCGACAGCGTGACGTTCTCGCCGAGGACGGTGATGTGGTCGGTCGAGGCGTACGAGCCGCGCCGCGCGATCGCGTTCGAGATCCCACCGGGTTCGTGTACGACCGGTGGCGGCGTGGACAGCGACCGCGACGGGCTGCTGGACGAGTGGGAGACCAGCGGGGTCACCATCGATCCCGACGGCGCCGGTCCGATCGCGCCGCAGTTCATCGACCTGCCGGCGATGGGCGCCGACAAGAACAAGCCCGACGTCTTCCTGCAGGTCGACTGGATGGCCGACCCGACCCACAGCCACGCCCTGGTGCCGGCCGCGATCAAGAAGGTCGTCGATGCCTTCGCCGCTTCGCCCTACACCAGTCCGACCGGATCGACCGGGATCAACCTGCACGTCGACGGGGGTCCGTCGAGCATCATGAACTACGCGACAAGCGCGACGTGGGGTGCATTGAGCCGGGCCACCGCGCTGACCCACGTCAGCAACCTGGGCACGTCCGGCCCCGGTGGATATGACTGGACCGCCTTCCAGGCGCTCAAGGACGCGCACCTCACCCCGACCGGCCGGACACCGGTCTTCCACTACGTGGTCTCCGCCCACAACTACGACTCGACGACCTCCTCCGGGATCTCCCGCGGAATCGGTGCCAGCGACCTGATCGTCAGCCTGGGATCGTTCACCGGTGGCGTCGGCTCCACCAACGAGCAGGCGGGCACCCTCATGCACGAGCTGGGGCACAACCTCGACCTGCGCCACGGTGGTGGTGACAACACCAACTACAAGCCGAACTACCTGAGCGTCATGAGCTACGGCTTCCAGATGGGTGGCGTGATCAAGGGCGGGGTCGCCGGGACGTTCGACTACTCGCGCTCCGCGTTGGGCACCCTCGACGAGGGCAGCCTGAGCGAGCCGGCCGGCATCGGCGCAGCCGGTTACGGCACCCGTCGCTGGTGCCCGGCATCGGGGAGCTACGTCGCGGTGCCCGACGCCAGCGGGCCCATCGACTGGAACTGCAACGGCACGACCACCGAGACCGGACTGTCCTTCGACACCAACAACGATGGTGCGACCGGTGCTCTCGCCGGACACGACGACTGGACGAACCTGAAGCTCAAGGGCGGCGCCATCGGCCTCGCCGGGGTGACCCCGGACCTGCCGACGGTCACCGAGGACGAGACGTTCACGGTCGAGGAGGCCGCCAAGATCCCGAACTCCACCACCACGTTCACCGGGTTCTTCCCGCCGGTCAGCAACTCGCCGGCTGTGAACGCCGCCAAGGCCGGCAGCGCGATCCCGGTGAAGTTCGGCCTCGGTGGCAACCATGGGCTGGACATCTTCGCGCCGGGCTCCCCATCGTCGCAGCAGGTGACCTGTGGCACCGGTACGCCGGTTGGTGACCCCCAGCCGACGGCCGGGCCGGGCAAGGCCGAGCTGAGCTACAACGCGGCCACCGGCCGGTACACCATGGTGTGGAAGACCGCATCGTCGTGGGCGGGTAGCTGCCGCCGGCTGACCGTGGCCTTCGGTGACGGCACCCAGCAGGTCGCCGAGTTCCGGTTCAGGTAACCGTCGAATGCCCGTGGTGGGACATCCCGATGTCCCACCACGGGCCGGAAGGCAGGCGCGGGTGATCGGCGAGTTGCTCGTCGTGGCCGTCGTGGTGTTGACCTCGGTCGCCTGCGGATCCCCGGAGGCGTCGGCTCCGGCAAGCGCCACCGGCATCACCTCCGAGGAGGCCGCCCGGGTAGCGCCGCTCCCGCCGGTCTCGCTGCGGGTGGTCGCCAGTGCCGGCCGGGTGCTGCTGAGCTGGCCGGCGACGGGTGAGGATGTCGCCCGCTATCGCTGCCTGCGGCGCCCCGCGCTCACGGGCGGCTGGGTACCGGTCAGCGCGGTCACCGGTGCGGAGCACTCCTGCCGTGATGACCACCCCAGTGCCGGTCGGTCTGTGTACGGCGTACAGGCCGTGACCGGCTACGGCGTCGCGAGCACCATCACCGAAAGCCTGCCGATCACCGTACGGTGAGTGTCGGCGACGCAGCCGAGGGATCTCGCGTCTTGGGTGACCCGCCGGACGGGGTCACGGACCGGGGTGCGCGACGTCTGATTCCCGCGAGCAACCGTCCCGGTCGCTGGGCATGCTCGTCCTCATGCATAGCGTCGTTGATCTGAAGGTCCTGTATTTCGGGACGCCGGTGGTGTTGGTCGGTTCGCGTAGCCCTGATGGCACGGCGAACCTCGCCCCGATGTCGTCGGCGTGGTGGTTGGGTGACAGGTGCCTGCTGGGGTTGGCCAACAGTGGGCAGACCACGGCGAACCTGCTG
>JACQDL010000044.1 GCA_016201065.1 Actinomycetota bacterium | reverse complement strand
TGGTTCGACCCGGGGCAGCAGTTCGAGGACATCACGCTGATCCGGCTTCCCCCGTACGCACCGGACCACAACCCGACCGAGCACGTGTGGAATCAGGCGAAGGGAGCGATCGCGAACATCCAGCGAGAGACCGCCGACCAAACCTTCAGCGCCTTCGAATTGTTCATCAAGAATGGGACGTTCAGATACGACTTCGAGCACCTCTCAATCCCGATGGGCGAGGCCGATTTTGTTTAATTGCGGCCATATCGTGCTGCGGCCGTAGTGCGTCCGCGGGGCAAGCTGGTGCTGGCTCAACCCGGTCGCTCGGCGGTAACCGGCGAGCAACTGGCCGAGGGCTCGGTGTGCGGCCCTGACCTCCTCGGACGCGGCCATCGGAGGCTCCTCTCCTTCCTCGCCGCTCATCGTGAGCCGTAGCACGATTGTCGCAGAAGGTCGCACAGACTGTCCGACACGGTGGCGCAGCCACTTGGCTGGACATCGCCAACGACAGTCAACCATGACGGAGTGATCGACGTGACCTCCGCCAAGGATATGCCCCAGGCATCAACATGCCAGCAGCCTTCCCGAGCGGGCAGATGAGGACTCCCCGGCCGCGGCTACGCCCTCATCTGACGGGCAGCCCGGGCCGGACCTGACCGCGCGGCTGCGGGACGCGCACCTGGCCGAGGTGGAGGGGTGATGGCGAGCGGGACCGGTGAGATTCGCGCGTTGCTGTGTGCGGCCGTGTCGGCGATGGAGAAGGTCGTCAGCGATCCGGCCATGGGCGAGGAGGTCCGGCGGATGGTCGGTGCCGTCGCCGACCTGGCCGTCCAGGTGCGGGTGTTGCTCGCGGAGGTCGAGCGGCTGGACGTGCCCCCGGGGTCGTGCTCGATGGGCTGGGGCGTGTGCCCGGAGCACGGCCGCACGTTGATGACCAGCCGTGGCCGGTCGCACTGCACCGTGTGCGACGCGAGCTGGGGCTACGACCGCGAGAACCAGCATTGCCGGGAACCCGCTGCCTTCCGGTTCAATCTTGTGCCGATTTGCCGGGCGCACGCCGTCTCGGCACCGTTTCGCGCGCAACTTGTCCCGATCCAGCAGCCGGACTGACCGACGTTGCCGACACTCTCCGCACAGGGGACGCGATCGTCAGGCATGGTCCGCGTCTCCGGCGTCGTTGTGATCGAACCGGCGGAGGTACTCGTCAAGGTCGAGATCGTCCGGACCGTACGTGGTGGGGTTGGCCACCAACGTCAGCCGCAGCGCGTGCAACACCTTGAAGACGAGACCGATCTCGGCGGTCTGCTTGCCCGATTCCAGGTCGGACAACCAGCGCCGGCTCACCTCAGCGGCAGCGCAGAGGTCGCTCTGGGTCATTCCCTGCTCGCGCCGCTGGTCGCGAACGTAGTATCCGACGTCCCGGGGGTTCGACAGTCTCATGTCAACGGCTCCAACGTGTGTGCACGGACGCGCACATACTAGCGCGTGTGCGCGTCCGTGCGCATCTCGTCCATGTGCATGTACGCGCGCAAATGGCCAATGTGCGCGTACGCGCACGGTGGTCGCCCTCAACGGGGTGGCGGGAGCGGGACCTGCACGGTGGCGAACTGGCCGCGCACGACCAGCAACCCGCGTCCCTTCGGGGCCGGGCCGACAGCGCTGCGCGGCGGCTTGATGCCGAGCAGGTCACCCTCCATCGGGTGCTCGGCGTTGAGCAGCAGCCCGGTCTTGCCCTTGCGGGCCTGCACGACGTACCCGCGGTAGCCGCCGGCGAGCTCCGCGGTGGTGCCGGCCACGACCAGCGCCCGCTGGGCGTCCCGCCCCTCGGCGAGCACCGCCTCGAACGCCGTCCCGCAGGGCTCGTCGACGAGCAGCTCGCCGTCGTCGACGAGCACCGCGGCCGGCCCCAGCGCGGTGTCAAGCAGCTCCAGCACCTCGGCCTCGGTTGCGGTACCGGACAGCACGCCGAGCACGCCGGGCTGACCGGCGAGCGCCCGCAGCGGTGAGATGCGCGGGGTCACCACCATGATCTCGCAGCCCCCGGACAGCAGGGAGTGCGCGATCGCCAGCAGCGCGGTTGACCGGCCGGAGCGGGCCGGCCCGCCGATCACGAACGCCGGCCCGTCGTCGTCGAGGTCGATGCCGGTCGGGCGCAGCTCGTCACCGCCGACGCCGACCAGCGCCCACATCGGGGAGGCCGGGCGCGGCTCGTCCGCAGCGAGGGCGAGGACCTCGCGCAGCGCGATCCGGGCCGGCAGCACGTCCACCCGCGCCGGTCGGTGCACCCGCGGCACACCCGTGTCCCGCTGCCGGGCCTGCTCGGCGATCGCGGCCAGCGCGGCCACCTGCGCCGGGCCGGCCGGGTCGGCGGTGAGCAGCGCGAACTGCGTCTCCACCGCGGAGTCGTTTCGGAACGCCCGCCCCGGCGGGAAGTGGTCCGGCAGCTTGCGGGCGTTCAGGCCGGCGAGGCCGTAGTCGCCGCGGTCACCCATCCGCATGATCAGCTTGTCCTCGACAGTGGTCGGTAACCGGCCGATCAGTCCGGACCGGTCGGAGGAGATCACCGCGCGCAGCCCCACCCCCGGCCCCTCGCGGAGGATCCGAAGCACGTTCTGGGTGAGCTGCCCGCCGTCCAGGTCGTCGAAGGAGGCCATGAACCCCTCCCACCGGTCCAGCAGGAAGACCAGGTACGGCAACCGGTCCGGCGGCGCGGCGTGCGCCCGCTGCTCGGCGAGGCTGCCGAAGCCGAACTGGGCGAGCAGGGTCTGCCGCCGGGTGATCTCGGCCATCAGCACCGTGAGCAGCCGATCCGCCCGGTCCACCTGGTCCCGGGTCACCACGGCGCCGCAGTGCGGCAGGTCGGCCAGCGGGACCAGGGCGGCGTTGCCGCAGTCCAGGGCGTAGAGGTGGACATCCCGGCAGCTCGTGTTGGCCGCGATGCTGCCGGCGAGGGTGCGCAGCGCGGTGGACCGGCCGGCCCGGGGTGCGCCACCGATGATCAGGTGCCCGCCGTGTTCGACGTCGAACCACACCGGTCGCTGGTCCTGCATGTCGGGCAGGTCCTCCAGGGCGAACGGCACGGCCGCGACCCGGCCACCGGGGTCGCCGGGTGGTGGGGAGCCGGCGGGCAGCGGCAGGTCGGCGAGGGCCAGCAGGGTCGGCAGCGGGGGGAGCCACGGGCTGCGGTAGGCCGGGATGCGTAGGTCGGCCGCGGCCTGCTGGATCGACTCCACCAACGCCTGCAGGTCGGTGTGCAGGCCTGACTCCTCCTCCTCGCCGGCGGGGCGGGGGATCGGGCTGGAGAAGTCTTCCCACCGCACCGGGTGGGCCAGCGCCGGCGCCACCATCGCCTCTGTGCCGTTGCCGCCTGCGCGCCGGCCACCGACCCGTGCGGTCTGGAACGCGGTGAGCGCCGAGAAGCCGGTCCGGGCGTACCCCCGGCCCGGGATCGACTTGCTGATCCGGGCCGAGTCGCGCGCGTCGATCACGTCCTGGGACTCCGCGTCGTCGGTGACCCGCAGCGCGATCCGCAGGTTGGTGTTGGCGCGGATGACCGGCGAGACGACACCGGAGGGGCGCTGGGTGGCGAGGATCAGGTGCACGCCGAGTGACCGGCCCCGCATCGCGATGCCGACCAGGCCGGTGACGAAGTCGGGGAGCTCCTCCACCAGCGAGGCGAACTCGTCGATGATCAGGATCGTCCGCGGCATCGGGTCGGGCGGTCCGCCGGCCGCCGGCCCGGCCCGCGGCGGCGTCGCCGGCGATGGTGTCCCAGTAGTCCTCGACATCCTTCGCGCCGACTGATCCGAGCACGGTCTCGCGCCGCTTCAGCTCGGCGTTCAGCGAGGCCAGCGCACGTTCGGTGAGGTGACCGTCCAGGTCGGTGACCATGCCGACGGTGTGCGGCAGATGCACGCAGTCCTTGAACGCAGCGCCACCCTTGTAGTCGATGAGCACGAAGGTCATCGCGTCCGGCCGGTTCCGGGCCGCCAGCGACGCGATGATCGACTGCAACAGCTCCGACTTCCCGGCGCCGGTCGTGCCGGCGACCAGGGCGTGTGGGCCGTCCCTCTTCATGTCGATGGCGAAGGCGCCCTCGACCGCCGCCCCGATCGGGGCCACCGTGGTGCGGCCGCCGGCGGCCCAGGCCGCGGCGACCGACCGGGCCGAGGGAGGTTCGAGCTCCAGGACGTCCAGCAGCCGCAGCGACGTCGGTAGCGCGACGTCGGCGTCCTCCCGGCTCACGTCACGGATCGGCGCCATCGCCCGGGCCACCCGCTCGGCCCACACCACGCTGACCTGGTCGGCCCGCACGTCCTCGACGCGCTCGCCATAGGCCCGGCGCAGGGTGAGCCGGGTCGGCTGGTTGGGTCCGTAGCTGGCCACCGCGCCGCACTCCTCGGGGAGCAGCCGCTCCTCGGCGTCGAGGCAGATCGCGAAGACGCCGACGGCCGGACCCTCGGCGAGCACCTGTGGCATGCCGGGCATCGAGCGCAGCCGGCGCGCCCCGTCGAGCACCACCAGCACCGCGTCCGTGCTCGACAGGTCACCCCTGCCCTGCTGCGTCCGCAGCTCGGTGGTTCGCTGGTTGACCGTGCTGGCCAGCTCCGCGATGCGCCGGCCCGTGGTCTCGGTGCTGGTGCCGGTCAGCGACAGCCAGTCCCGGCTCTCCGGACGGGCGTGCGGCAGCCACCGCAGCCAGTCCCACTGCGCCGCGCCGTGCTCGTCCGAGAGCACGATGATCGACAGGTCCTTGGGGCTGTGCAGGGTTGCCGCCTGGGCGACCAGCCAGCGGGCGGTGGCGTACAGCGACTCTCCCGGTCCGGCCACGCCGAGCACGCCGACATCGGTCAGCGAGACAGCGACCGGCACGTCGCGCAGCATCGGCGGTTCGGGCCGGTCCTTCGGGTTGCCGCCGGCCACCTCGATGGTGGACCGCAGCGAGCTCATGCCCAGCCGGAGCAGCAGGCGGTCGGCGTCGCCGCGGCGCCGTTCCCACAGCCGGCGTCGGGGACCCAGCGCGGTGACGAGCACCGTGGCCGGGTCGGGACAGTCGTCGCGGCGCAGCCGGCGTTCCAGGCGGGCCGCCGCGGCGAGCTTCTTCTTCGCCGTGGCGAGCTCGGCCCGGTACTCCGCGGTCCGCTGCCGGTGGGTCTTCTTTCCCTGCCGGCGCATCGTGATGTAGTTCCCGATGTACATCAGCGGGCTCATCATGAAGAACAGCAGGAACGTCGGGTTTCCCGGCGCGGCCATCAGCATGACCCCGCCGAACAGCAGGGGCGCCAGCGTCATGAGCACCGGGATCGGCGGCTTGTCGGCCTCACCGGGCTCGGCGGGTAGCTCGACCCGGGTGCTCTTGGGCGCCGGCGGCAGCCGCGGTGGCCGGTTGTATGCCAGGCCACCGTCCTCGGTCGGCGCCAAGGCCGCGTCGGGAGTCTCGGCCGGCACGATGGTGAGCAGGCTCTGGCCGACGCCGATCACCTGCCCGGGCTTGATCACCCGTTCGGCGGTGATCGCGGTGCCCTCGACGGTGGCCTCCGCCGCCGTCTCGACCGGTGTCCAGCGGACCTCGGTCGGGGTGACCGTGAGCCGGGCCTGCTGGCCCGGCACCGTCGCGTCGGCGAGGTAGCCGGCGCACTCCGGGTCCGACCCCAGCAGATGCTCGCCGAGCGGCAGCCGGTGCACCCGGCCGGCGTCCGGTCCGCAGACCGTGCGCAGCTCGCAGACGCCACCGATCTCAAGATCATGGGTGCCGATCCCGACCGGTCCGCCGATCCCGACGATGGCTCCCTCGCGCAGCGGGCTCAGCCGAACTGGCAGGTCGGGGCCGATGGGTCGACCGGCCACCCACAGCCCGCCACGCCGCGGCGGGCTCTCCGCGGAGCGGTCACCGAACGCGTTGGCGGCGAGTCCGGCCCGCAGCGCGCGCTCCGCCTCGGCGGCCGTGCTGGTCGGCTCGATGACCAGGACGAGGTGCCGGCGCCGGCCGGACTCGGCGTCGACCGCGGTGAGCTGGATGTCCACGTTGCCCGCCCTCTCCGCCTGCTCCGGCGAAGAGTAACCACCTCGACCGCCATTGGGACGCTCTGCCGATTAGGCCACCCGGGTGACATCCGAACCACTTTGTCGGGCGGGCTCTTACACTCTGCCTGCCGGTGCCAGAAGTGTCCTGAAAAGTCCGCCGGCGGCCGTGGGGAGTGCCATGACAACCATCGACGCCGGGCCGGCCGCTCAGCGGGGCAGGGCGCCGTCGGCCGATCGGATCCCGGTCCCCGCGCGGCAGCGGCGGCCGGGCCTCGCCGCGCTGGCGATCGTTCTGATCCTGGGCGGTGCGGCGCTGTCCGGGTACCTGGTCATCACCAGCGGGCAGAAGCAGGACGCGATCGTGCTCGCGCGCGAGGTCCCGATCGGGCAGCCGATCACGGCGGCCGACCTGACCACGCAGCCGATGAGCGTGCCCCACGGCCTGGGCGTCATCCCGGCCAGCCAACTCTCCGAGGTGATCGCCCGCAGCTACCGGGCCGCCACCACGCTGAAGGCCAGGACCATCCTCACGACCAACATGCTGCTTCCCGGTGCCCTGGTGCCCGGTCCGGACTACGCCGCGGTCGGGATCTTCGTTCCGGATGGGCAGTTCCCCGCCGACGGGATCTCCCGCGGCGATGCGGTCAAGGTGCTCTACACGCCCAGCGGCAACGCCACCGAGCCGAACCAGGCCGGCGTACCGGCGGCGTTGCCCGCCGGCAGCACCCTGATCGACCAGGCCTACGTCGCCTCCGCGCAGCGCACCACCGGGTCGAGCAGCGGCATGGTGCTGACCGTGGTCGTGCCCAACCGCGACCTGAGGGCCGGTCCGCAGAACAACCTCGCGTACGTCACGGTCGCCAACGCGCAGCACGCCATCTCGGTGGTCCGGTTGCCGCGGGACGTGGCGCCGCAGACCGGTGGGGGGCCGTGAATGGCCCTGCTCGCCGTCGCCGCGGACAAGGGCTCGCCGGGCGTGACGACCACCGCCCTGAGCCTCGCGGCGGTGTGGCCCCGGCGGTGCGTGCTGGCCGAGCTCGACCCGTTCGGTGGGGACGTCGCCTACCGGCTGCGGGGCCCGCGCGGTGCCCCGCTCTCCCCGGCGACCGGGCTGATCACCCTCGCCGTGGACGCCCGTCGGGGCGGGTCACCCGAGCGGTTGCTGGAGCACGTGCAGCGGTTGGACGGGGGGCTTGACGTCCTCCTCGGGTTGGCCAGCGGTGACCAGGCCGGCGGGATGACCGGGCTGTGGGGGCCGGTTGCCAGCCTGCTCGACCAGGCGCCGGAGCTGGACGTGGTGGCCGACTGCGGTCGGCTGTACTCGCAGGCGCCGACCGTCGAGGTACTCCGGCATGCCAGCGCCGTGCTGCTGGTGACCCGGCCGACCCTCGACGGGGTGGTGCACCTGCGGGCCAGGCTGGCCACCCTGGCCGCGGAGCTCCGCAGCGGCGCACCCGACGGGGTCCCGCTGCACGTCGCGGTGCTCAGCGCGCCCCGGGACGAGAGGTCGACCGAGGAGATCGGGATGGTGCTGCGCGCCGCCCATCTGCCGGTCACCGTCGTCGGCCGGATCGCGTACGACCCGGCGGGCGCCGGGATGATCACCGGGGAGTGGTTGGGCCGGCTGGACCGCTCGCTGCTCATCAGGTCGGCGCGGCAGGTCGCCACGCGTCTCGCGCAGACCCTCGCGGTCCGGGTGGGGGGGTAGCCCGATGGATCACAGCCTGGTCCGCCGGCTACGGACCGAGGTCGCCGAGAAGCTCGCCTCCGAGCGTCGGGACAGCGCCGTCCTCGGGCTGAGCATGACCCCGGAGGACGAGCGGCAGTACGCCCGGTCGCTGATCTCCCGCGCGCTCTCCGATCACGCCAAGTCGGAGCTGGAGGCGGGGCGCATCCCGCCCGCCGCGGAGGACGAGAGCGAGCTCGCCAAGGCGGTGCACGCGGCGCTCTACGGAGTCGGGCGGTTGCAGCCGCTGCTGGACGACGAGCTCGTGGAGAACATCGACATCAACGGCCACGACCGGGTGTTCGTGAGCTGGGGCGACGGCCGCGAGGCGATGGTCGAGCCGGTTGCGGAGTCCGATGACGAGCTGGTCGAGCTGATCCAGACGCTGGCGGCGTACTCCGGGTTGTCCAGCCGGCCGTTCGACACCGCCAACCCGGAGCTCGACCTCCGGCTGCCGGACGGGTCGAGGTTGAGCGCGGTGATGGAGGTCTGCGCCAGGCCGTCGGTGAGCATCCGGCGGGCCCGGCTGCCGCGGGTCTTCCTCACCGACCTGATCAGCAACGGCACGGTCGACGAGGGGCTCGCGGCATTCCTGCGGGCCGCGGTGTCGGCCCGCAAGAACATCATGGTCGCCGGCTCGACGAACGCGGGGAAGACGACGCTGCTGCGTGCGCTGGCCAACGAGATCCCGCCGGGCGAGCGGCTGATCACCGTCGAGCGGGCACTGGAGCTCGGCCTGGACCAGTTCCCGGACCTGCACCCGAACGTGGTCGCCCTTGAGGAGCGGCTGCCCAACTCCGAGGGCGGTGGCTGGATCACGATGGCCGAGCTGGTGCGGCGCAGCCTGCGGATGAACCCATCCCGAGTGATCGTCGGCGAGGTGCTCGGCGACGAGATCGTCACCATGCTCAACGCGATGAGCCAGGGCAACGACGGGTCGCTGTCGACCATCCACGCCAACAGCTCGGCCGAGGTGTTCAACCGGATCGCGACGTACGCGTTGCAGGCCGCGGAGCGGCTTCCGATCGAGGCGACCCACATGCTGATCGCCGGCGCGATCGACTTCGTGATCTATGTCGAGCGGCGCAACGACTACCTGCACGGCGGCACGCTGCGCCGGTTCGTCTCCAGCGTGCGGGAGGTCAACGGGCACGACGGCAGGGTGGTCTCCAGCGAGATCTGGGCGCCCGGCCCGGACGGTCGGGCCACCCCGGCGGCCACCATCCAGGCCATCGACGACCTCGTCCCCTTTGGGTACGAGCCGCTCGCCTTCGGCCGGTGGGCCGGATGATCGACTCCGTCACGCTGCTGGCGATGCTCGGTGGCGGTCTGGCCGGCGCGGGCATCTTCGCGCTGATCGAGGCGCTGATCGGCCGCCCGCCGGTGGCCTCCGACGACGCCCGGCCGGGGCGGCTGTCCCGCGAGTCGCTGACCGCGATCGGTCCGCAGATCGGGGTCGGCGCGGCCGCCGCCGTGATCACCCTGGTGCTCACCCAGTGGGTGGTCGCCGGCATCGCCGGCTTCCTCCTCGGCTACTTCGGCAACTCGCTGCTCGGCGGCACGCGGCACGCCAAGGTCGAGATGGAGCGGTTGGAGGCGCTGGCGACCTGGACCGAGTCGTTGCGCGACACCATCGCCGGCGCGGTGGGGTTGGAGCAGGCGATCCCCGCCACGTACAACGCCACACCGCCCGTCCTCCGTGGCCCGCTCGGCCTGCTCATCGACCGGTTACGGACCCGTGAGCCGCTCCCCGGGGCGCTGATGAGGTTCGCCGACGATCTCGACGACCCGTCCGCCGACCTGATCATCGCGGCCCTGGTGCTCAACGCCCGGCTGCGCGGGCCAGGGTTGCGTGACGTGCTCGGGGCGCTGTCGGCGGCGGCCCGCGAGGAGCTCGACATCCGCCAGCGGATCGATGCCAGCCGCCGCTCCACCCGGCGCAGCGTGCAGATCATCGTCGGGCTCACCCTGACCGTGGTGCTCGGCCTCACCCTGCTCAACCGGAGCTACGTCGAGCCGTACAGCGGCTTCGCCGGCCAGGTCGTGCTGGGCCTGGTGTTCGCCCTCTTCGGCGGCGGCTTCCTGTGGCTGCGCCGGTTGGCGCACTTCGACGTGCCGGGCCGGTTCCTCACCGGCCGGTTGGCCAGCGGATCGTTGCCGCCCGGCGTGGTGCCGGAGGAGCAGCGATGAGTGGCGCGGCACTGCCGATGCTCGCCGGAGCGCTGGCCGGGCTCGGGTTCTTCGTCCTGTTCCTGGCGCTGCGTCCGGCCCGGCCGAGCCTCGCGGTCACCCTGGCCCGGTTGGAGGCATCCCGCGGCGAGGCGACGCAGTCCATCTCGGCGTCGATCCGGGCGGAGGGGTTGTCACCATGGCGGCGCAAGCTCGGCGCCCGGGTCGAGCTGGAGCTCACCGGCCGGGGTGTTGGGCTGGACTCGGTCCAGTCCGACCTGGCGGTCCTCGGCCGGTCGATGGAGGGCTTTCTGGCCACCACGGTGGTGGTCGCCACCCTCGGCCTGGCGTTCGGTCCGACGTTCATCGGCATGCTGATGGCCTTCGGGTTCGGCGCCGGGCCGGCATTGCCGCTCGGGGTTGGCCTGATCCTCGCGGTGCTCTTCGCGGTGATCCCGCTGGCCGCGCTCCGCTCCGAGGCGGCGGTCAAGCGCCGGGACTTCCGGCACGCGGTCGGCTCGTTCCTGGACCTGGTCTCGATGAACCTCGCGGGTGGTCGCGGTGTCCCGGAATCTCTGTCCTCGGCGGCTCAGGTGGGTGGCGGCTGGCCGTTCGCCAGGATCCGGGACACCCTGTCCTTCGCGCGGATGCAGGGGCTGACCCCGTGGGCCGCCCTCGGTCGGTTGGGCGACGAGCTGGACATCGACGAGCTGCGCGACCTGTCCGCGGCGCTGACCCTGGTCGCGGATGACGGCGCCAAGGTGCGGCAGTCGCTGACCGCCCGCTCCGCCACGCTCCGCCGCCGGGAGCTGGCGGAGCTGGAAGGCAAGGCGGCTGAGCGCTCGCAGTCGATGCTGGTCGCCCAGCTTGTGATCACCTTCGGATTTCTCCTATTTTTGGCCTATCCTGCGATTTATTCCATATTTTCCGCCAACCAATGAACGCTCATCGTCACCGGGTCACGACGCGCGGGAGCCGCTCGCGAGGCCCTGTGCAGGGAGGTGTCGAGGATGAGGCTGCTGAGCCACCCACTGGTCGCGTACCTGATGGCATATACCCACCTGCGCCTGGAGCCGCTGCGGCGGCGCAGCGAGCGCGGCGCGTCGGCAGTGGAGTGGGCGGTCATCGCCGGGATCACCGTGGCGGCCGCGATCGGCATCGGCGCACTGATCATGATCAAGATCCGGGCCGGGGCCGCCAAGATCAACCAGGATCTGCCCGACACGGGCGTCGGCGGCTGAGCAGCCCATGTGGATCGGGCTGGTGCGGCGCGGGGAGCGTGGCGCGAGCGCCGTGGAGTATGCCCTCCTCACGCCGGCGTTCCTGCTGCTGACGTTTCTCATCATCCAGGCCGGCATGTACTACTACGCCCGCAGTGTGGCCCAGTCGGTCGCCGAGGACTCCTCCCGTGCGGCGCGATCGGCGCAGCTCACCGCGTCGGCGATCAACGACCCCGCCGCGCAGCAGCTGCCGTCGCAGTCGGAGTTGCAGACCCTGGCCCAGGCCGGGGCGGATCGGTCCATCGCCGCGCTCGATCCGAACCACAGCTTCCTGCGTGGCCCGATCACGGTGCGGGCTTCGGTGGTCGGTGGATACAACCAGCTCATGGTGACGGTCGAGGGCACCTCGGCGAACCTGGTTCCGTTCCTGCACATGCGGGTCCGGGCCCAGTCCAGCGGACCGATCGAGATCTTCAAGAATCCAGGGACGAACTGATCATGCGATGGTGGCGGAGAGCGAAGCGAGCCGGGCGTGCCAGGCGTGCCAGGCATGGCGGCGAGCGCGGCTCGCTCGCTGTCGAGCTGGCGATCCTGGCGCCGGTGCTGATCGCCTTCCTTACCGTTCTCATCGATGCGGGCCGGTTGACCTGGGCGAACGCCCGGCTGGAGTCGGCCGCCCAGGACGCCGCCCGGGCGGTGAGCATCAACCACAACACGACGATGTCGGCCCATGACGCCGCGGTCGCCGCGGTGCGGAGCATCCTCTCTTCGGCCGGTGTGAGCTGCGCGGGTGAGCCGCGGCTGACCCTCGTCCCCGACCCGGCGAACCAGGCCATCCGGCCCGGCGATCCGGTGACCGCGACGGTGAGCTGCCGGGTCCAGCTGGTGATCCTGGGTAGCCGCCAACTCACCCGCAGCGTGGTGTCCCGGGTTGACCTGTACCGGCAGGCCCCGGTCTCCGTGGGTGGGGTGGCAGGGTGAGCCGCGCGAACGGCGAGCGGGGGTCGTCGGCGGCGTTCGTGGCGATCATGGCGTTGCCGCTGTTCCTGCTCTTCGGCCTGGTGCTGGACGGTGGCCGGGCCATCGACGCCCGGCTGACCGCGAAGAACGCGGCGGCGGAGGCGGCCCGGGCCGCCGCGAGCGACTGCGATCCAGCGATCCTTCGCCAGCAGGCCGGCCGGTGCGTGGTGTGGCCGGACGTGGCCTACCTGCGCGCCCATGAGTACCTGCAGGCGAACCTGCCGGGCGCGCTGCTGCTCTCGGCCGATCCCGGCGACGTCTCGGTGAGCGGGTCGCAGACGATCACCCGGGTCACGGTGCGGGTGCGCTACCGGGTCGACACGGCATTTCTCGGCGCCGTGGGGTTTCGCCAGATCACGGTCGAAGCAACGCAATCAGCCTATACCTACGTCAGTAACTGATATGTGACAATTCGGTGGCCTGGTGGGTTCACAAGGCTCGGGAGTAGACGGAAGGCTGGCGGACCAGTGACCAAACCACTGCCGGGCGTACCCGGGCGGACCCGACGCCGGTCCCGTCGCCGCGCCGACGCGGCTCGGGGGCTGGCCGCCGGACTGCTGCTCGCCCTGATCGTCGGGGGCGCGCCGGTCGCGCTGCTGATGGTCATCGGCAACCCGCTGCCGCGGGTGTCCGGGTCGAACCTGTTCACCGCGCGGCAGTCCAGCGACTTCGTCGTCAAGTTGATCGCGTGCGTGGTCTGGCTGGCCTGGGTGCAGCTGTCGTCCTGCCTGCTGGTCGAGCTCGTGGCCGGCGTTCGGGGCACCGGCCTGCCATGGCGGGTGCCGTTCGCGAGCTCGGCGCAGCAGGACTTCGCCCGCCGTCTGGTGGCCGCCATGCTGCTGCTGGCGACCAGCAGCCGCGGCCTGCACGCGGCACCGCTGCCCTCCGGTCCGGTGACCCGCGCCAGCGCGGTGGCCGCGCACGCCGCCGGGACGACCACCGCAACCGGTGCGACCGTCGCCGCCGGGAAGGCACGGGTCGAGCGGGCGACCGGATCCACGACGGTGACCGACGCCGCCAGCAGGACCGCCGTGCCCGTCACGTCCACCAAGACCTGCATCGTCATGCCGCCGGACGGCCAGCACCACGACAGCCTCTGGGGGGTTGCCGAGCGGTACCTCGGCTCGGGCACCCGCTACCGGGAGATCTTCCAGCTCAACGAGGGACGGCTCCAGCCCGACGGGCAGCGGCTGACCCTGGAGAGCCTGATCATGCCGGGGTGGACGCTCGTGCTGCCGGCGGACGCGCATGGCGCGGGGTTGATCGAGATCGGTGGTGCGGGACCGCTGGCCGGGGCAGCCGCACCAGCCGGCGTCCAGTCGGCCAGCACGGCGCCCGCGGCCGTCGGGCAGCCCGCCAGCATCACGGCGCCAGCGCCGGGAAGCATCGGTGGCCGCTCGACGGAGGTGCCGGAACGGTCGCCGGACATCCCATGGGACCTGGTCGGTGCCGAGCTGCTGGCGGCCGGCTTGCTTGAGCTGCTGGTCGCGCTGCGACGGCGGCGCTCCATCGCCCGGTACGCCGGAGGTCCGGTCGCCCAGCCCGACGACGAGGCCACCGGGGTCGAGACGGCGGTGCGGATCGGCGCCGACCCGGCGTCCGCCCGGTTCATCGATGGGGCACTGCGGCTGCTGGCACACGGCCTCGCGGCGGACGACCGGCCAGTGCCGGAGATCTACGCCGCCCGGATCTCGGCCGACCGGTTGGAGCTCCTGCTCGCGGTGCCGCAGCAGCAGGCTCCGGCGCCGTTCCTGGTCGAGGACGGGGGCGGCCGGTGGGCGCTGCCGAGGGACGTGCCGTTGCCGCCGCTCGGCGGGGTGGCGGCACCGTTGCCTGGGCTGGTGAGTGTCGGCGGCGACGGTCGTGGTCGGGTGCTGGTCGATCTGGAGGCGGCCGGCGGTGTCATCTGTGTGGAGGGCGGCCGTGACGCCGCCCGCTCCGTGGTCGCCGCCGCCGCCGTCGAGCTGGTCACCAACCCGTGGTCGGACGAGATGAACGTGACCCTGGTCGGGTTCGGCGATGCGCTGGCGCCGCTGAACCCCAGCCGCCTGCGGTGCGTGGACACCCTGGCTGAGGTGCTGGAGGAGGTCACGGGCAGGCTCTCCGAGGGACGCCAGGAGCTGGCGGTCGCGGGCGTCGACTCGGTGCTCACCGGCCGGCTCCGCGGCATCCGGGGTGGCCCGGTGACACCGGAGTTCGTCGTGCTGGCCAGCCCGCCGCCGGCGGACGAGCTCGCGGAGCTGGCCGCCTGGGCGCGGGCCGGACATGGCGCCCCGCTCGGGATCCTGGTCGCTGGCGCGGTCCCCGCCGCCCGCTGGCGGTTCGCCGTGGGCGAGGACGGCATCCTGGGCACCGGCGTGCTGGGTCTCACGGTCGGCGCGCAGCAGCTCTCCCCACGCAGCTACGCCGCGCTGGCGCGGCTGCTCCGGGCGGAGGCCGACGCCACCGTCGCCGCGGAGCGGGCCGCCGCCGCGCGGCCGGCGACCATCGGCGCCGGGCCCGCCGACGTCACGCTGCTGCCGGTGCAGCCGGAGGCCATCGCGCCCGCGCTCCCGCGGCCGGTGGACCCGGACGCCCCGGCCGGCGTGCGGGTGCGGATCTTCGGGGAACCGGCGGCCGAGGGCGGGGAGTCGCTGGCGCCGGGTACTCCGCTCGCGGTCGAGATCTTGAGCTTCCTGGCGCTGGCCGGGCCGGTCACCCCGCGCCGGCTCGCCGCCGCGGTCTGGCCGTACGGCGTCACCGAAGCGGAGCGGGACGCCTCCCTGGACCGGTTGCAGCGCTGGCTCGGTCTTGACGGGGCCGGCGCCCCGCGGCTCCGCTTCGTTGACGGGAAGCTGGCGCTTTCCCCGGACGTGCAGCTCGACTGGCACCTGTTCGTCGCCCTCGCGCAGCGCGACGAGGAGGAGGCGCTGCTGCGCGCCCTGGAGCTGGCTCGCGGGCCGCTCGCCGAGCCACATCTGCCGCGGCGGTACAGCTGGCTGCACCGGCAACCGGTCGCCCGGGAGCTGCCCGCCTACGTGGTCGATGTCGCGCACCGGCTCGCCCAGCGCTATCTCGTCCGCCGGGCCTTCGACGGCGCGGTCGCGGCTGCCCGGGCGGGGCTGCGGGTGGAGCCGCTGTCTGACCTGCTCTGGCACGACCTGGTGACCGCCGTCCGCGGGCGTGACGGCGACACCGCCGCCGAGCGGGTGCTGGCCGAGCGGGCCACCCAGCTGGCGGCGTGAGCCACCGCGCACCGGCGCGGGTCACCGCACGTCCGGCTCCGGCCGCCGACCGATCGTGAGGGTGATCGGTCGGGTCGTGTCGGCGAAGAAGTCGGTGCCCTTGTCGTCCACCACGATGAACGCCGGGAAGTCCTCCACCTCGATCTTCCAGACGGCCTCCATGCCCAGCTCGGCGTACTCCAGGACCTCCACCCGCTTGATGCAGTCCTGGGCCAGCCGGGCGGCCGGCCCGCCGACCGAGCCGAGGTAGAAGCCGCCGTGCCGCTGGCAGGCGTCGGTCACCTGCGCCGACCGGTTGCCCTTGGCCAGCATCACCAGCGACCCGCCCGCGGCCTGGAACGCCTCGACGTAGGAGTCCATCCGGCCGGCCGTGGTCGGGCCGAAGGAGCCGCTGGGGTACCCCTCCGGCGTCTTCGCCGGGCCGGCGTAGTACACCGCGTGGTCGCGCAGGTACGCCGGCATCGGCTCGCCCGCGTCCAGCCGCTCCTTGATCTTGGCGTGGGCGATGTCGCGGGCCACCACCAGCGGGCCGGTCAGCGATAGCCGGGTCTTGACCGGGTGCTTGGACAGTTCCGCGCGGATCTCCGCCATCGGCCGGGACAGATCGATCCGGACCACCTCGCCGTCGAGCTCCTCAAGGCCGGTCGCCGGCAGGAACCGTGCCGGGTCGTGTTCGAGCTGCTCCAGGAACACCCCCTCGGCGGTGATCTTGGCGAGCGCCTGCCGGTCGGCGGAGCAGCTGACCGCGATCGCCACCGGGCAGGACGCGCCGTGCCTGGGCAGCCGGATCACCCGTACGTCGTGGCAGAAGTACTTGCCGCCGAACTGCGCACCGATGCCGAACTCCCGGGTCAGCCCGAGCACCTCCGCTTCGAGGTCGAGGTCCCGGAAGCCGTGGCCGAGCGGGGAGCCGGAGGTCGGGAGTCCGTCGAGGTACCGCGCGCTGGCCAGCTTCGCGGTCTTCAGCGCGTGCTCGGCGCTCGTCCCGCCGATCACGATGGCCAGGTGGTACGGCGGGCAGGCCGCCGTACCGAGGGAGCGCAGCTTCTCGTCCAAGAAGCGGCGCATCGCGGCCGGGTTCAGCAGCGCCTTGGTCTCCTGGTAGAGGAAGGACTTGTTGGCGCTTCCGCCGCCCTTCGCCATGAACAGCAGCCGGTACGTCGCGTCGTGGGTGGCGAGGATCTCGATCTGGGCCGGCAGGTTGGTGCCGGTGTTGCGCTCCTCCCACATCGTCAGCGGTGCGAGCTGGGAGTAGCGCAGGTTGAGCGTGGTGTAGGCGTCGTACACACCGTGCGCGATGGCCTCCTCGTCGGTGACCGCGTTGCCCGGCCCACCGGTCAGCACCCGCTCGCCCTTCTTGCCCAGCACGATCGCGGTGCCGGTGTCCTGGCACATCGGCAGCACCCCGCCAGCGGACACGCAGGCGTTCTTCAGCAGGTCGAGCGCGACGAACCGGTCATTTCCGGAGGCCTCCGGGTCGTCGATGATCGCCCGGAGCTGGCCGAGATGCCCCGGCCGCAGGAAGTGGGCGATCTCACGCATCGCCTCCCGGGTCAGCCGCCGCAGCAGCTCCGGCTCGACCTGGAGGAAGGTGCGCCCCCCGGCCTCGAACGTGCTCACTCCGTCGGTCGTGAGCAGCCGGTACGGCGTCTCGTCCGGGCCGAGCGGGAGCAGGTCGGTGTGGGCGAACTCGGACATCGGCGTTCCTCACCTGGTGGTCGGTACCACCGAAGCCTATGACCGCCGACCGGCCGCGTGACGTGGTCCCGGTCACCGGCGCACAATGCCCGTCGTGGACCTGCTCGGCACCCCCTTTCTCGTGTTGCTCGTGGCGGCCGCCGCCGCCCTGCTGCTGGGCGTCGGGTACCTCTGGTCCCGGTGGCCGGCCGGCGGGCGTCTGGTCGGGCGGGGGATCAGCCTGCTGCTGGTCATGGCGATGGGCGCGGTCCTGGCCGGCGACCTGGTGAACCGCAGCTACGGCTTCTACCCGTCGTTCTCCGACGTCCTCGGTGGCGCACCGAACTCCTACCAGTCGCCGGACTCCTTCGGCCTGCGTCCGGAGCAGGGGCGGCTCACCGTGCTCACCCCTGGCTGGCAGGCTCTCGGCGTGCGGGCGGCCCGAGCCGACCGGGGGGTGTTGCTCGATGTCGTCTTCGGTGGGCCGCGCAGCGGGATCAGCCGTGGCGGCCTGCTCTACGTCCCGGCCGCCTACTTCGTCGCCGGCAGCACCGCGCGGTTGCCGGCGGTCGAGATGTTCCACGGCGTGCCCGGCAGGGCCCGCAACTACGCCGACCAGCTCGGCATCGCGGCGCTGCTGGACGCCGAGATCCACGCCGGCCGGATCCCGCCCGTGTTCGGCGTGATTCCGACCATCTACCAGGGCTCGTTCAGCGACTGTGTGGACGCCGTGCGCGGCCAGCGGGACGAGACCTATCTCACCGTCGACGTACCGACCGATGTGGCCTCCACCTTCCGGGTGCTACCTGGTCGCTCGTACGCGCTTTTGGGCTACTCCACGGGTGGTTTCTGCGCCGCGAACCTCGGGCTGCACCACCCGGACCGGTACGTCGCCGCGGCGAGCCTGTCGGGTTTCTTCACTGCTGGCGAGGATCCCGGCACGATCCGGCTCTACGGCCACAACACGGCGGCGGTGCACCGCAACTCGCCGTTGTGGTGGATCACCCACCGCGACCCCACCGCGCCTCCGCTGTACCTGGTCGCCTCCACCGGCGACCTCGGCGCGGTGCGGGAGGAGCGCACGTTGGCCCAGGCGATCCGCCGGCACGCGCCGCAGTTGCCGAGCTACGCGGCGATCCTCCCGGGCGGCCACAGCTTCCGGGTGTGGCAGGTGGCGATGCCGGCGGCGCTCGACTGGATCTGCGCCTACCTGCCGGTCGCGCTCGCCCCCTCGTTGCAGCTACCCCGGCTGCCCTGAGGCGGCGTCGGGCAGGCTGAAGTGTGGGTTCTCGATGAACCCGAGCACGGTGCCGCCGGGTTCGAGCACGGTGCCGACGCGGATGCCGTCCCCGACGTCTCTCACCTGGCCGCGGGCGGTGGCGCCGGCGGCCAGGAGCTGAGCCAGCGCCTGATCGGCGTCGGCGACGCCCCAGAAGGTGATCGGTCCGAGTGCCGGGTCGCCACCCGGGTCGAGGCCGAGCTCGTAGCCGGCGACGGTGAAGCCGACGTAGTACGGCTCGTCGAAGTAGGGCTCGATGTCGAGCGCCCGGCTGAACCATGCCTTGCTCGCCGCGAGGTCCGGTGCCGGGTAGATCACCGTACGCAGGCCAAGAAACATCGGGGTGCCCTCCCGTGTGCGGTCGAGTTCGACCGCGGTCCCGGCAGTATCCCCGCCCCGACCGACAGCACCCCGGGTGGTGCCAACCACGAGTCTGCCGCTGCGCCCCGCGGGCTACCGGTAGATCGACGACTGCAATGCGAATGCAGTACAGTCGTTGGGTATGTACGGCGAAGTGCGATGGACGGACTGGTCCGAGGACCATATTGCCGGACATGCGGTAACACCCCGCGAGGTCGAGGATGTCCTGTTCGCTAGGCCTCGGTGGTGTGCCAAGGGACGTGACGGTACGACGCTGGTGTTCGGAACCAGCACCGCCGGCAGGCTCCTCTTGGTGGTCACCGTCAACGAGGGGCATGGCGTGGCGTTCATCGTCACGGCGCGCGAGATGTCTGACCAGGAGAAACGGACGTTCCGGCGGAAGGTGGGGTGGACAGGATGACGATGAGCCATGACGAGGTGGAGCGACTGGCCGCGCTCTACGAGTCCCAGGACACGTCGGCGGACCTGGAGCGCGCGGAGCTCGACGGGTCGGTCGTGTCAGAACCGATGATCACGACGTCACTACGGCTACCGAAGCCGGTGATGGATGCGATCCGGACGGCCGCCGACGCGCGCGGCATGCGAGCGACGGCGTTGATGCGGGAGTGGCTGGAACAGCGGCTTGCCCAGCAAGGCGATACCGGCGAGCTGATGGTGCCGGTCAGCGCGGTGATGGCCTTCCTTGCCGAGGCCGCCGCTCGGGCGAATGTCGACCGCCGGGCGTCGTAGCTCGACCCGGTCCTATCCGGGCGGGCCGAGGAACCGCTCCGGCAGGCCCAGGTGATGCCGGAACGCGGTGCGGCCGGCGTCGGTCACCGCCACGGCCCGGTCGGTCCCGATCCGGACGATCCAACCCGACCGGAGCGCGTGGGTACACAGGGCGGCGCCGACCGCGCCAGCGAGGTGCGGGCGCCGTTCGGTCCAGTCCAGGCAGGCGCGCACCGGGGGGCGCCCCGTGCCGGACGGCGACCCAGCCACGATCCCGAGCTCGGCCAGCCACCTCGCGCCCGCGTCGGTCACGGCAAGCCCACGGTCCCAGGCCAGAAACCCACGGTCGGTCATCGCCTCGGTGAGCGCCATGCCGAGCTGCCCGGCAACCTGGTCGTAGCAGGTGCGCGCGTGCCTCAGTGCTCGATTCCTGCGGGCCGTGGCGAGCGATCGTGGTGGTGGCGGTGTGGGTGGTGTTGCGGCGGCGAGACCCTCGATGCGCGACCGTCGAGGAGGGCGAGACAGAAGGCCGCCCTCGTCCGGTCCGCGAGCAACCCGGCCAGGGCGGCGAGGCTGCTGTTGCCGCCTCCGCCTGTCATGGCAGCCATGGTTCCGCACCGACGCTTCGGCCGGCGCCGAACCGTCCCGGGCCTACCGTCACCAGGCATGACCATCGCCGATTCACCGTCCAGGGCGAGCCCCGTGCTCGACCACGTGATCATCACGCCCGGCATCCTGTACTTCGGCACCCCGGTCGTGCTGCTGGCCACGGAGAACGACGACGGCAGCACCAACCTGGCACCCATGTCGTCCGCGTGGGCACTCGGTCAGACCGTCGTGCTCGGACTCGGTGCCGAGGGCCAGACCGTCCACAATCTTGCCGAACGCCCCGACCTGGTGATCAACCTGCCGGCTCCGGCGCAGCGGCCCGCGGTGGAGCGGCTGGCACCGCTCACCGGGCGGGCACCCGACCCGGCCCGCCAGGCCGCGCCGTTCCGGTACGAGCCGGCGAAGTTCGAGACCGCCGGCCTACGGGCGCAGCCCTCCGATATCGTCCGGCCACCGCGGGTGGCGGGCTGCCCGCTCCAGATCGAGGCCCGGGTCGTCCGGATCCAGCCGGCTGTTGCTGGTGGTTTTGCCATCGTCGAGGCGCAGGTGCTGCGGGTGCACGCCGACCCTCGGATCGTCGTGCCGGGCACCCAGCACGTCGACCCGGCGGCATGGAGCCCGCTCATCTACAACTTCCGCCACTACTTTGGCCTCGGCCCGAGCTGGGCCACAGCTTCCGGTCGCAGACGCCCCGGCCGGTGGTCCGAATGGTGTGACACCCTGGATCGGTGCGTACTCCGAGCCGCCGCCCGCGCCGCCGCGAGGTCTGGTGCCCCGCCGACGTGAACCTCGCTGTGCTGGCCAGCCGTGCCGTGTACGTTGGCAGCGCCGAGCACAAGACCTACCCCTCACCGGCTGGTCCCCCGAAGCCGCGCGCGGACGCGACGAAATGTGATCCGAAACTGCACGGCAACTTCTCGGTCCTGACGGGTTGGTTGCGCAGCGGCATCGAGGCTGGACAGACTGGCGCGCCATGGGAGGGCGATTTTCCCCGCTATGTGTGGTATGAGCACAATGGCACCACATATGAGGCTCGCTTGGTGAATCAGGAGCAGGGCTTGTATAAGGGGTACGAGATACTGGAGCGCGAGCGCCCGGAGGGGCTATGAGCGAGTGGTCACCGCTCCGCTTCACGTTCGATTGGGAGCCAGCGGACGACTCGATCAAGGCTCCCGAGCTGCGCGCGACGTGGTCGCGGCTGGAGACGTGGGTACTCGGCGACTGCGTCACCGTCGTTCGGGACCACGCGACGCGTAGCTACCGGGCCTCCATCACCGTGCCGCTCTACCCGCTTGCGGAATGGATCGCGTTCAACTGGTGGCTGCTGAGCTTCGACGGCCGGGAAGGCCGTTCGTCGGCGCGGCTCCGTCGACGCAACATGTTCTCAGCGGGAGACGGGTTCTGCTGGCCGGACCTCCAGTTTCGGACGACGGGCGAGTTCACTTTCCTGGAGTGGCACGCGCTCCCTGCGTCCGACACCCAGCCAATCGAGTACGTCAAACATGGCGCCTGCTACATCGGCTCCGGCGAGGCGCTGGCGGCCCTGGCCGACGTCGTGCATGCGGTCCTCGATCGGCTCGCGGAGGCGGGCGTCCGGGGCACCCCGCTCGCATCGGAGTGGGCACGCATCGCGGGTGCGGAGCAGGAGGAGCAGGAGTTCTGCCAGGCAGCTGCTCGCCTTGGCCTCGACCCTTACTCCGAGGGGGTCGACCTCGCGAGTTCGATCGAGGACGCCCTGGCGGACCTTCCGGCGACGGTCCGCGCGGATTTCCTTGACGTCGCGCCGCCGTATCCCGATGGCCTCGTCGAGGCGGCAGCCTGGGTCACCGCCGCGCTGCGCGGGATACCGGACGCCACGCCGCCCGAACGTCAGCGATTCGGGCTCGACATGGTCGCCGACTCAGCCGCAATACCGCTGGTGGAGGGGGCTGCCCGACCGTGGGCGAAGGGATACGCGGTCGCCCGCGAGCTGCGGCGTCGGCTGGAGCTCGCACCGACCGACCGGTTTCCGGAGGATCTGCCGGTCGCCGCCGTTGCGCCTCCAAAGCGCCAGATCCGTGGTGTCACGGGTGCCGGCGGGCGGATCGGGGACTCGGAGTCGGCCTACCTCGTCCTGGCCGGTTCAGCCAGGATGGAGTCCCGCAGGTTCGGGATGGCTCGTGCCCTGTGGCACGCCGGCGTGTCCCACACCGTTGGTGCCCGGCGGGGAGCTGCAGAGTTCCTGCTGACCAAGGCGACCTCGACCAGCCAGCAGGCCGGCCGGGCGTTCGCGGCGGAGCTGCTGGCTCCCGCCGACGGTATCCGCGACATGCTCGGCGCTGACCCTGGGCCGGCCAGCCAGGAGGAGCTGGACGACGTCGCGGAGCACTTCGGTACCGCGGGGCTGGTCATCGCCCACCAGGTGGCAAACCAGCTCGCCGAGCAATCGTGACGGCACGCCGCCGGCCGGGGTCAGCGGCCGCCCCGGTCGAAGTCGATCGCGCTGTAGGCGCGCAGCTTCGTCAGCGAGTGGAAGCTGTCGATGAGCCGGATCGTGCCGCTCTTGGAGCGCATGACGATTGACTGGGTCTGCGCGCCACCGGAGCGGTACCGCACACCGCGCAGCAACTCGCCGTCGGTGATCCCTGTCGCGCAGAAGAAGATGTTGTTCCCGCTGACCAGGTCGTTGGTGAGCAGGACCCGGTCCAGGTCGTGCCCGGCGTCGATGGCGCGGCCGCGCTCCTCATCGTTGCGGGGCCACAGCTTCCCCTGGATCACGCCGCCCATGCACGCCATCGCGCAGGCGGCAATGATGCCCTCCGGCGTGCCGCCGATGCCGAGCAGCAGGTCGATGCCGGTGCCCTCACGGGCCGCCATGATCGCGCCAGCGACGTCCCCGTCGGTGATGAACTTGATCCGCGCACCGGCAGCCCGGATCTCGTGCACGAGGTCGTCGTGGCGCGGCCGGTCGAGGACGCAGACCGTGACGTCCTCGACCGAGGACCCCTTGGCCTTGGCGACCCGACGGACGTTCTCCCCGGCGGGCGCTGTGATGTCCACCACGTCGGCCGCTTCCGCGCCGGTGACCAGCTTCTCCATGTAGAAGACGGCCGACGGGTCGTACATGGCGCCGCGCTCGGCCACCGCGAGCACCGAGACGGCATTGGGCATGCTCTTGCTCATCAGCGTCGTGCCGTCGATCGGGTCGACCGCCACGTCGCACTCCGGCCCGTCACCGGAGCCGACCTCCTCGCCGTTGAACAGCATCGGGGCGGCGTCCTTCTCGCCCTCGCCGATGACGACCACACCCCGCATGCTCACCGTGCCGATCAGGGCGCGCATGGCGTCGACGGCCGCCTGATCGCCGCCGTTCTTGTCGCCGAGGCCGACCCAGCGGCCGGCGGCCATCGCGGCGGCCTCGGTGACCCGGACGAGGTCCAGGGCGAGGTTGCGGTCCGGTGCCTCACGGTCGAGGTCGTAGGGCGGTAGTGCTGGCATGGGGCGCCTCCAGAGCAGGCCTGCGATGTGGGCACACTCCTCGTTGAGTTGCCACGATCCTGACAGACCGGTCCAGGTCGCGCAGCCGCGCCCCCTCAGGGCGCCTCGTTGGTCCCCCGGCCGCGCAGCGCCGCGTCGAGCGTGGCCTGGGCGCCGTCGAGCCAGTTCTGGCAGATCCGGGCGAGTTCCTCGCCCCGCTCCCACAACGCCAGCGACTCCTCCAAGGTGAGCCCGCCCGCCTCCAGCCGGCGTACCACCTCGACCAGCTCGTCGCGGGCCCGTTCGTACGACGGAGCGTCCTCGGCGGTCACCGATCCTCCTGACCTTCCGGGTGGCTGCCCGCCACGGTGGCTGCGAGCTCGCCCTCGGCGAGCCTGATCCGGAGCCGGTCGTCGGTCGCCACCTGGGTCGAACGCCGGACCACGACACCGTCCCCGCGCTGCACGATCGCATAACCCCGGCCGAGGGTGGCCGCCGGGCTCAGCGCCGCCACCCGGGCCCGCCGGTGCGCGACGTCGTCGGCGGCGGCTGACAGGGCATGCCGGAGGTGCCGGGTCGCCCGGTCCCGCAGGGCCTCCACCTCAGACCTGCGCGAGCTCACCAGGGTGTGTGGGCTGGCCAGCGCGGGACGGCTGCGCATCGCCGCCAGCCGGTGGGCCTCGGTCGCCACCAGCGACGAGACGGCGCCGACGGCGCGGCGGCGCAGCTGGTCGATCGCCACCCGCTGCTCGGCGACGTCGGGGACGATCCGCTTGCCGGCGTCGGTGGGGGTCGAACAGCGCAGGTCCGCCACGAGGTCGAGCAGCGGTGAGTCCGGCTCGTGCCCGATCGCCGACACCACCGGGGTGAGGCACGCCGCGACCGCGCGGCAGAGCGTCTCGTCGGAGAACGGCAGCAGATCCTCCACGCTCCCGCCGCCCCGGGCGATGACGATGACGTCGACCTCCCGGTCGGCGTCCAGCCGGCGCAGCGCCTCGACGACCTGCGGCACGGCCAGCGCGCCCTGCACCGCGACGTTCTCCACCCGGAAGCGCACCGCCGGCCAGCGCCGCCTGGCGTTGTCGACCACATCCCGCTCGGCCGCGCTGGCCCGGCCGGTGACCAGGCCGACCACCGTGGGCAGGAAGGGAAGCCGTTGCTTGCGCGCCGGCTCGAACAGGCCCTCGGCGGAGAGCATCCGCTTCAGCCGTTCCAGCCGGACGAGCAGCTCGCCGACCCCGAGCTGCCTGATCTCGCTGGCCCGCAGCGACAGCGAGCCCCGGGCCGGGTAGAAGTCCGGCCGCGCCCGCAGCACGACCCGGCTGCCCTCGGTGAGCTGGGCGGTCTCCACCAGCTCCCGCCGGCAGGTCACCGGGATCGACATGTCGGCGGACGGGTCGCGCAGCACCAGGAACGCCGTTGCCGTGCCGGGTCGGCGGCTGATCTGGGCGAGCTGTCCCTCGACCCACACCTCGCCGAGCCGGCTGACCCACTCGGCGATCTTCATCGCCACGATCCGGACCGGCCAGGGCCGCTCCGGACTGGTCTGGTTGGACACGACTCAGCCGTGGCCGAGTCGGGCCAGCCGGTTGTGCAGCATGGTGAGGAACGGCGGGCGGTCGGCGTTCGCGCGTTCGTAGTCGATGAGCGCCTGGACGTCGGCCGCGCTCAGCGCCCGGAGGTGGCCGCGGAGCTGGGCGAGGCTGAGCTGGTCGTAGTTGGCCACCGGTGCCGCCGGACCGGTCCGCGGCGGCACGTCGTCGCGGTCGTCGGTGTCGGTGTCGGTGTCGGTGTCGGTGTCGTGGTCGTCCTCGTCGAAGCGGGCCCAGTGCGACTGCTCCTCGCTCCGGGCGAGCCCGGTGAGCAGCTGGTCACCCCGCCCCACGAGCTCGGCGTAGCGTTGCTGCACCTTCATCGACGCCTGCATCGCGCTGCTCAGCGCCAGCACCGGCAGCGCGGCCAGCCGGTCGGGGAGCCGGCGGGCCTCGTCGAATGCGGTCACGGCCAGTCCCGCGGCGGCACGCAGCGGGGACGGGATCTCACGCGTCATGGTGACCAGCCTGCCGTACTCCGCGGTGTGTGGGTACCTCGACCGGCCACGGGCGCGTCGTGCCGGTGGCCGACCGGCCCCCCGCGGTCACGTCGTCGGCCCGTACCATCGGGCCATGACCGCAGCACCGACCCGCCGGGTCCTGCTCGCCAAGCCACGTGGCTACTGCGCTGGGGTGGACCGCGCGGTGGTCGCGGTGGAGAAGGCGCTGGAGGTGCACGGCGCGCCCGTCTACGTCCGCAAGCAGATCGTGCACAACGCCTACGTGGTGCGTACCCTGGAGGCTCGGGGCGCCGTCTTCGTGGAGGAGGCCGAGCAGGTGCCGGCCGGCGCGGTGGTGGTGTTCTCCGCGCACGGGGTCGCTCCCGAGGTGCACGAGCAGGCCGCGGCCCGCGACCTGCACACGATCGACGCCACCTGCCCGCTGGTCACCAAGGTGCACCTGGAGGCACGCCGGTACGCCGAGGCCGGGTTCGACATCCTCCTGATCGGGCACGCTGGCCACGAGGAGGTCGTCGGCACCACCGGTGAGGCGCCGGACCGGATCCACCTGGCGGAGGGGCCGGCCGGGGTGGGTGCCCTCGCGGTCCGGGACCCGGAGCGGGTGGTCTGGCTGTCGCAGACCACGTTGAGCGTGGACGAGACCCTGGAGACGGTGGCCGCGTTGCGCGCTCGTTTCCCGGCGCTGACCGACCCGCCGAGCGATGACATCTGCTATGCCACGCAGAACCGGCAGAGCGCGGTGAAGGAGATCGCGGTGCGCTGTGACCTGGTGCTGGTGGTGGGGTCGCAGAACTCCTCGAACTCGCTCCGCCTGGTCGAGGTCGCGCTGGAGGCAGGGGCCGGCGCGGCATACCTGATCGACGACGCGAGCGAGATCGACCCGAGCTGGCTGACCGGTGTGTCCACGGTGGGGCTGACCAGCGGCGCATCCGTGCCGGAGGTGCTGGTCGACCAGGTGCTGGCCTGGCTGGCGGAGCGCGGGTACCCGCTCGGTGCGGAGATCGTCACGGCGCAGGAGCGGCTGGTCTTCGCCCTGCCGCCGGAGCTGCGGCGGGACATGCGGGCGACCAGCGCCGGGTGATCAGCGTCGGGCGATCATGCGCGCCAACGTGATGACCAGCGCGAGGCCGGTCGCGGCCACCATCTCCGGGAAACCGTTGACCAGCCAGTTGGACAGCAGCGCCGCGAGCTGTGTGGTGCTGCCCGACAGGGTGCCCGTGCCGGCCGCGAACAACATCTGGACCAGCAGGTACAGCAGCGGTGGCGCGACGATCGCCATGAAGGCGTCCTTGCGCCGGACCAGCAGCGCCGCCACCGCCGCGCCGAGCACGAGGCCGACAGCGAACCCCCGGCGTAGGCCGGGGCCGGTCAGCAGGTCGACGCCACCGCCAGCGAGCGCCATGACGGACTCCACGGCCAGCGCCCCCGCCGTGGTCAGGGCACCGCTGCGCGGCGTGGAGTAGGTGGTCACCGGTCCTCCCGTCGATGCTGTGCAGCACACGGTAGACGCGAGATGGGCCGGTCGTGATCCTGATGTCGGCGCCAGTCATCACGGGAGCACCTCCCGTGTGCCGTTGCCGATCAGGGTGACGTCGCCGCTGAGCAGCACCGGCGCCTGCACCGAGCGGGCCAGCGTCTCCACCTGCCGGGGCGCCTCCAGCTCGCCGTCGACCACACCCATCTCGTTCAGCTTCCGCGCCGTCACCAGCACCCGGCTCTCCAGCGAGCTCACCGCGGAGTTGTACTTGCCGACCGCGGTGTTCAGCGACCTGCCCATCGCCTCCAGGTGCCCGCCCATGGTGGCGAGCCGGCCGTAGAGGTCACGGGCCAGCCGGTGCACCTCCAGGGCGTTGCGGGTCAGCGACTCCTGCCGCCAGGTGTAGGCGACGGTGCGCAGCAGCGCGATCAGGGTGGACGGCGTGGCGATGACGATGTTGCGCCCGAAGGCGTGCTCCAGCAGGCTCGGGTCCTGCTCCAGGGCGGCGTTGAGGAACGCGTCGGCCGGCACGAAGCAGACCACGAACTCCGGCGTGGGGGCGAACCGCTCCCAGTACGCCTTGGCGGCGAGCGCGTCGACGTGCATCTTCAGGTGGCGGGCGTGCGCCTTGAGCCGTTCGGCGCGGGTCGGCTCGTCCCGAGCCTCCATGGCCTCCAGGTAGCCGCCGAAGGCGACCTTCGCGTCGACGATGATCTGCTTGCCGCCCGCGAGCTGGACGATCAGGTCGGGGCGGTGCGCGCCGTCGTCGCTGGTGGCGGTCTGCTGCTGGACGAAGTCGCAGTGCTCCACCATCCCGGCGGCCTCGACGACCCGTTGCAGCTGCAGCTCACCCCACCGGCCCCGCACCTGAGGGGCGCGCAGCGCGGTGACCAGCTGTGCGGTCTCCAGCCGGAGCTGGTCGGAGGCCTGCCGCATGGTGCCGACCTGGGCCAGCAGCGCCTCGTGCGCGCCGACCCGGTCCTTCTCCACCGCCTGGATCTGCCCCTCCACCCGGGCCAGCGACTCGCGCAGCGGCGCGACCAGCCCCTCGATCGCCTGCTGCCGTTGGGCCAGGTCACCCCGCGCGGCCGTCTGAACCTCGGCGAACCGGCCCTCGGCGAGCGCGACGAACTGCTCGTTGTTGCGGCGTAGCGCCTGCGCGGACAGCGCGTCGAAGGTTTCCCGGAGCCGCTGCTCGCCAGCGTCCAGCAGGGCGAGCTTCTCCTTGGTCGCGGCGCGCTCGTGGTCGAGCGCGGCCTCCGCGCGGGCCAGCTCGGCGCGGACCGCGGCAAGCTGCTCGGCGATCGCGCGGGCTCGGTCGGCTTCGGCTGCTCGCTCGGCCCGCAGCCGAGCCTGGTCGGCACGCAGGCTCGTGGCGTCGGCGCGGTCCTGTGCGGCGTTCGCCTTGCCGAGCGCCCAGCCGGCGACCGCTCCGGCGACGAGGGTCAGCAGCGAGGTCAGCACCGTCGTGGTGTCCATGAGGGAATGGTGGCAGCCCGGCCCGATCGAGGCCGCCTGCCGCGCCGCCCCGATGGCCGGAGGGCGCCCGATTAGACTGCCCCGTCGTGAGTCTCACCCTCGGCATCGTCGGATTGCCCAACGTCGGAAAGTCCACCCTCTTCAACGCGCTGACCAAGAACGACGTGCTCGCCGCGAACTACCCGTTCGCCACGATCAATCCCAACGTCGGGGTGGTCAACGTTCCGGACCGGCGGCTGGACACCCTGGCCGCGATGTTCGGCAGCGCGAAGGTGGTGCCCGCGACGGTCACCTTCGTCGACATCGCCGGGCTGGTCCGGGGTGCCAGCGAGGGGCAGGGGCTGGGCAACCAGTTCCTCGCCAACATCCGCGAGGCCAGCGCGATCTGCCAGGTGATCCGGGCCTTCGCCGACCCCAACGTGGTGCACGTCGACGGCCAGGTCTCACCGAAGGACGACATCGAGACGATCAACACCGAGCTGATCCTCGCCGATCTGCAAACCGTCGAGAAGGTGCTGCCCCGACTGGTCAAGGAGGCCGCGCTGCGCAAGGACCGGCAGCCGGTCCGGGCGGCGGTGGAGCAGGCCCGGGAGATCCTCGACTCCGGTCGGACCCTGTACGCCGCCCAGGTCGACCCCGAGCCGCTGCACGAGCTCAACCTGCTCACCACGAAGCCGTTCCTGTACGTCTTCAACGTCGACGAGGACGAGCTCGGCAACGACGGGTTCCTGGCCGAGATGCGGGCCCTGGTCGCCCCGGCCGAGGCCATCTTCCTCGACGCGAAGATCGAGGCCGATCTCATGGAGCTCCCCGACGACGAGGCGGCCGAGCTGCTCGCCGAGGTCGGGCAGGCCGAGCCCGGGCTGCACCAGCTCGTCCGGATCGGCTTCGCCACCCTCGGCCTGCAGACCTTCCTCACCGCGGGACCCAAGGAGGCCCGCGCCTGGACGGTCCGCACCGGGGCCACCGCCCCCGAGGCGGCTGGTGTGATCCACACCGACTTCGCCAAGAAGTTCATCAAGGCCGAGGTGGTCGGCTTCGACGATCTGGTGGCGGCCGGCTCGATGGCTGAGGCGAGGGCCCGGGGCAGGGTGCGGATCGAGGGTCGCGACTACGTCATGGCGGATGGTGACGTGGTCGAGTTCAAGCACGGCGGCTGAGCCGGTGCGGGGTCACCAGGCCACCGGGAGCTCATCGACCCCGTAGATGAGCATCTCGTGCCGCAGCGGGACCTGCTCCGCCGGCACCGCGAGGCGGAGCCCCGGCAGCCGCCGGGCGAGGCCACCGAACGCCGCCGCCAGCTCGACCCGGGCGAGCTGCTGACCGAGGCACTGGTGCGCGCCGTACCCGAACGCCAGGTGTGGCACCCGGACCCGGTCCGGGTCCAGCTCGGCCGGCTCGGCGAAGCGCTCCGGATCGTGGTTGGCGGCGGCGAGCGAGCCGACGACCAGCTCCCCGGCGCTGATCCGCTGACCGCCGATTGTCAGCTCCTCGGTTGCCTGCCGGGTGACCCCTAGGTGCACCACCGAGAGGTACCGCAGCAGCTCCTCGACGGTGCGCTCGACCACCGCTGGTCCGTCCCGCAGCGCCGCGTAGCGCGCGGGATGCTCCAGCAGCATCAGGGCGCCCAACCCGATCATGTTCGCGGTGGTCTCGTGCCCGGCGATGAGCAGCAGGGTGCTCAACCGGGCGAGCTCGCCGTCGGGGAGGCCACCGGCCCGGCCGTCCGGCCGGGCCAGCTCGGAGAGCAGGTCGTCGGCCGGCTCGGCCCGCTTGCGGAGCAGGAGCTGCCCGAGGTACCCCTCCAGCTCCTCGCCGGCCCGCACCGACTCCGCGGGAGGAATGCCCACCGACACCAGCGTGTGGGCCCGGTCCTGGAACTCGGCCCGCTCGGCGTAGGGGACGCCGAGCAGCTCGCAGATCACCAGCGAGGGGATCGGCAGCGCGAACGCCGGGACGAGGTCGGCCGGGCTGCCACGGCTGATCATCGCGTCCAGGTGTTCCTCGACCACCCGCTCGATCCACGGGGTGAGCCGCCGCATCCGGCGGGCGGTGAACGAGACGGTCAGCAGGCGCCGCTGCCGGGAGTGCTCCGGGGCGTCCATGCTCAGCAGCGACGCCCGACGGATCGACCGGGCCACGAGGTCGGGGGTCAGCACCCGCACGTGCGACGTCAGGGTCCGGTTCTGGGCCGACATCCGGGGATCGACCAGCATCGCCCGGACGTCCTCGTCGCGGGTGAGCAGCCAGCCCACGGTACCGTCGGCCAGCTGGAGCCGGCTGACCGGCGACCGCTCGCGAAGCTCCCGGTACCCGTCGGGCGGTGCGAACGGGCAGGGTCGGTCGCGGGGCAGCGGGACCGCCGCCGTCACCGTCGTCGCCGACGCCAGGTCGGGCACTGTCGGGGTCTCCGTCACGGCGGCGTCCTTCCTCTTGCGCCCACTCAAGCCCGCCGGCCCTCGGCGGGGCAACCGCCGTTCGAGCGAACCGAAGCCGGGCCGCGAGGCATAGGCTGCCGGTCGTGGCTGCCCCCTTTCTCGTCGACCGCCTGCACGGCTTCGGTACGACGATCTTCGCGGAGATGTCGGCGCTCGCGGTGCGCACCGGCAGCATCAACCTGGGTCAGGGGTTCCCGGACACCGACGGCCCGCCCGAACTGCTGGACGCGGCCGTACAGGCGATCCGGGATGGGCGCAACCAGTACCCGCCCGGCCCGGGGATCCCCGAGCTGCGGCAGGCGATCGTCCGGCACCAGCGCCGGTTCTACGGGTTGGCGGTGGACCCGGACCGCGAGGTGCTGGTGACCACCGGCGCGACCGAGGCGATCGCGGCCGCCATGATCGCGCTGGCCGGCCCCGGCGACGAGGTGGTCGTCTTCGAGCCGCTGTACGACAGCTACGCCGCCTCGATCGCGATCGGTGGTGCCACCCGCCGGGTGGTGACCCTCCGCGCCCCGGACTTCTCCTTCGACGTCGAGGCGTTGCGGGCCGCCATCACGTCGCGGACCCGGGTGATCCTGCTCAACACGCCGCACAACCCGACCGGCAAGGTGTACTCCGCCGGCGAGCTCGCGGTGATCGCCGGGTTGGCGGTCGAGCACGATCTCGTCGTCGTCAGCGACGAGGTCTACGAGCACATCGTCTTCGACGGCAGCCACATCCCCATCGCGTCGCTGCCGGGGATGGCGGAGCGGACGGTGACCATCTCCAGCGCGGGCAAGACCTTCAGCTGCACCGGCTGGAAGATCGGCTGGGTGACCGGGACGCCGGCCCTGGTGGACGCCGTACGGACCGCCAAGCAGTTCCTCACCTTCACCTCCGGGGCTCCGTTCCAGCCGGCGGTGGCCCGCGCGCTGGATCTCGACGACGGCTACTACACCGGGTTTCTCGCCGGGATGCGGCAGTCCCGCGACCGGCTCTGCGACGGGCTGGAGAAGGCCGGGTTCGAGACGTTCCGCCCGTCCGGCACCTACTTCACCACCGTCGACGTGCGCAGCGTCGGCTACGACGACGGGGTGGCCTTCTGCCGGGAGCTGCCGGAGCGGGCCGGGGTGGTGGCGATCCCGAGCACGGTGTTCTACGACACCGACGCCGGCCGCAGCCTGGTCCGGTTCGCGTTCTGCAAGCGTCCGGAGGTGCTGGACGAGGCGGTCGGCCGGCTGGCCGGGATGCGCCGATGAGGGTCTCGGTGGTGCAGCACGACATCGCCTGGGAGGACCCGGCCGCGACCCAGCTTCGCCTCGTGCCGCTGATCGAGCAGGCCGCCGCGGCCGGCTCGCGGCTGGTGGTGCTCACCGAGATGTACGCCACCGGGTTCTCGATGGACACCGACCGGATCGCGGAGCCGCCGGGCGGTCCGAACGAGGAGTTCTGCGTCGCCCAGGCCACGCGACACGGGGTGTGGCTGGCGGCCTCGGTGGCCCAGTGGCGGGTGGCCCAGTGGCAGGTGGCCCCGCTGCCGGTGGCGGGATCGCCGGGGCGGGGCCGGCCCCGCAACGTCGGGCTGCTGGCCGCCCCGGACGGCACGGTGCACCGCTACGCGAAGATCCACCCGTTCAGCTTCGGCGGTGAGGACCGCCACTACGAGGCGGGCGACGTGACGCTGACCGTCGACGTCGAGGGGGTCCGGGTCAGCCTGCTGATCTGCTACGACCTGCGGTTCGCGGACACCTTCTGGGGTCTTGCCCACGGCACCGACTGCTACGTCGTGGTCGCGAACTGGCCACAGCCGCGGCGGGAGCACTGGCGGACCCTGCTGGCCGCCCGGGCAATCGAGAACCAGGCGTACGTGGTCGGCGCGAACCGGGTCGGGATGGCCCCCAACGGGCTCGCCTACTCCGGGGACAGCCGGATCGTCGACCCGCTCGGCGCGGTGCTCGCCGAGGCGTCGCAGGTCGAGACGGTGCTCACCGCCGAGGTCGACCCGGACCGGGTCGCCCAGGTACGCCGGGAGCTGCCGTTCCTCGCCGACCGGACCTGATGCGGCCAGCTGTGACGATCGTCGTCGGGGTGGTCCTCTACGACGGCCGGGGTCGGCTGTTGGCCGCCCGGCGCCGCGAGGGTGGCTGGGAGTTCCCCGGTGGCAAGGTCGAGCCGGGGGAGACGGAGCGGGCCGCCGCGGTCCGGGAATGCGCCGAGGAGCTGGGCGTGCGGGTGCGGCTCAGCCATCGGCTGCCCGGCAGCCAGCCGTGTGGGTCACATCACCTGTTGCGGGTGTTCACCGGCCGGATCGTCGAGGGCGACCCGGCCGCCCGGGTGCACGCCGAGCTGTGCTGGGTGGATCGTGCGCAGGTGGCGGCCCTGGAGTGGTTGCCGGCCGACCGACCGTTCCTGCCGGTCGTGGTCGAGCGGCTCCGCGTGCCGCGCTTGGCGGTGCCCCGGCCCGCCGGGGAACCTGGACCGGCTCGGTGACGTGCACGCGATCACGTGAGTCGCGATACCGGGGGCGGTACGGCCGGAACCGCAATCCCGGTACGGTAACGGGCATGCGTGACGTGGCGCTTGGCGCTGCCCCGGTAAGCACCCCGCAGCAGTCGACGACCGTCACCACATCGCTCGCCAACGGCTGGCACCGCCCCCGGATCGGGATCTACGACCGGTGGGCGGCGACCGCCGGCTGCGGTGAGCGATACATGGCCGCGATGGCCCGCATCCTCGCGGAAACCAGCGAGGTGGAGCTCATCGGGCACGAGGCGTTCGATGCCGCCCGCCTGCGGGACGCGCTCGGCGTGGACCTCTCCGGGATCGGGCAGCGGGTGGTGCCGCTCGACAGCGACTACCGGTCCGTCCAGGCGGTCTCGGCCGGCTACGACGTGTTCATCAACATCTCCGCCGGCGACGTGTTCCCGGCGCTGGCACCGGTCAACATGATGGTGGTGCTCACCCCGGGTGCTCCGCCCATGCCGGTGCCCGGCGACGCCGAGCCGGATCCCGTTGGGGCGCGGGCGATCCCGCTGTCCGGCCTATACCCGCCGGACGCGGGGCTCGACCGGTTCGTCCGGTGGTCCGGGCCCGAGCTGCGGATCCTGCTGGAGGAGCTGCCGGCGACCGGCCCGGCCGCGATCCGGCTGGTGGCGGGCGGCATGCGGACCAGGGGTGCGTCCAGCGCCGAGATCGCGCTGTTCGATGAGCGCGGGCCACTCGAGCGGTGGCGGCTGCCGAACCGGCGGTTCTTCGGGATCACCGTGCCGCTGCCCGAGCCGCGCCCCAGCCGGATGATGCTCCGGCTGGAGACGACCACGTTCCGCCCCTCCGAGCACGGCGGTGACGACGAACGGGAGCTGGGTCTCGCGCTCGCCGACCTGTCGGTCGTGACGACCGACAGCCGCAAGTCGGTCGACTACTTCCCGCGGCCGGGCGGTGCGCTGGCCCGGTGGACGCCGCGCCGCCGGGCGTTGTGGGAGGTCTCGACGTACGACCTGCTGGTCCCCGTGTCCCGGTTCGTCGACGGGTGGGCCAAGGCCCGGTGGGGCCGGGGCGGCGATCCGGTGTACCCGCCGGTCGCCGTCGAGCGGGCGGTGCCGGTGGACAAGGAGGACGTGATCGTCGGGTTGGGTGCGTTCTCCGCGGTGGGGCCGGACCCGGCCCACCTGGCGATGGTCCAGATGTTCCGCCGGCTGTGTGACGAGGGGCTCACCGGGTGGCGGCTCCGCCTTGCCGGACCGACAGACCCGTCCAGCCGCGACTACCTCCGGGAGGTCTACCGCGCCGTCGAGGGGTACCCGATCACGATCCACGCCGACCCGGAGCTGGCCAGCGTGAACCGGTGGTTGTCGGAGGCGCGGATCTACTGGGACGCCACCGGGCTGGGCGCCGACGACCGGGTCTCGCCGCACCCGTTCGAGCCGTTCGCCTGCGGCACGGTGCAGGCCATGGCCGCCGGCTGCGTGCCGGTCGTCTACCGGCGGGGCTCCATGCCGGAGATCGTGCACGAGGGTGTCAGTGGCCTGCTGTGGGACACCCCCGCGCAGTGCATCGAGCTGACCAGGTCGCTGACCGCCGACCGGTCCCGCCGCGACCGGTTGGCCGGAGCGGCCGCGGCGGGCAGCGTGCGGTTCGGCGAGGCGACTTTCCGGGCCCGGCTGGCCGGGATCACCGAGCACCTCGCCGGCCTGCTGGCCGTCGCCCGCCGCTGATCCGGGTCGCCGGGTCAGGCTGAACCGGACGCCGCGCTACGCCGCAGGATCGATGTGCAAGCGTCGCAGGATCTCCTGGGCGAGCGCACGGAACTCCGCGAAGCAGATCTGGACGTAGCGCTGCGTGCTGCCGATCGCGCCGTCGGCGGGTCTCAGGTCGAACATGGGCTTGCGGGCGTCGTGAGCCAGCGGCATGAGGCTGCGGTAGTTGCGTATCGTGCTGATCTCATGGCTGCGATCGTCCGACACCGGGCCAGGGTCCGCGCCGAGCACCGCGCGTACGTACAGGTCGGGAATCCGGTCAACCCACCTCTGATAGGCCCTGACCGGCCGGTCGAGACGCATGCTGGGCTGCATCACGACGTACCCGAGGGGCTGCATCGCCCCGCTCGGAGCGTCGATCCCGGCCGGTAGTCGGGGCTGGGCCGTCTCCTGCCAGTCCCGGCGCCACCGCCGCAGGGCCGGGCCAAGGTTCCGCAGTCCCTGCGCACTGAACAGGTCGGCACCCAGCGGCACGATGACCTGCTCAGCGACCAGCAGGGTGGTCCGGCTGAGCGCGCCAAGGCTGGGCCCGGCATCGAGGAGCACGACTTCGGCCTCGACCGTGCCAGCAGCCGCATGGACCAGCCGATGGAGGGCCGTCGTGGTCCGGGCCGCAGCCTTGTTACCGCCGGCCAGGGTCGCCGGCCACTCCTGCGCCAACCGCTCCTCGAACTGGCTGAGCCCGAGGTCGCCGGGGAGCAGCCACAGGCCCTCCGCGATCTCTCGGGGCGACACCGGCATGACGTCACCCTCGCCGTCGACGATTGGTTGTACCGCATCGGCGACGGTCTGGCGGGTTGGTCGATGCTCGCCCCACAGCTCCTCCAGCGCATCCTCGTCGAGGAAGTGCGCGGTGAGGTTCGCCTGCGGGTCGAGGTCGGCGGCGAGCACCCGTACGCCGAGCCGGGAGATCATGTGGGCGAGGTGGTAGACCAGCGTGGTCTTGCCTACCCCACCCTTGTTGTTGAACAGGGCAATGGTGGTCATCCCAGCCGCCTCACGGTGACCTTCCACCACGACCGGTCGACCTCGAACTCCGGGGGCGGGTTGCCGTTGCTTTCCAGTTGCCGGCGCATGCGCTCGATGCCCCGCCCGAAGCGGTTGACGTAGCCGAGCGTCTTCATCGCTGCGGCAAGTGACGGGTTGCGGTAGTCGTTCACGCGGTCGTAGTTGTGCTCGTCTACGACGCCGAACGGACCGCCGGGGTTGCTCACCTCGACCCGGTCGTCGAACCACAGGATGCGGACCGGGGCGTGCGTTCCGTCGTAGGTGCGGTGCACCACGGCGTTGAGGATGGCCTCGCGCAGCGCCGGCAGCGGGTAGTCGCTGAAGCCACGCTCGGCGAGCCCGTCCACGTCGTCGACGCGGCGGGTCATGTGGGCCTGGAGCAGCGCGGTGAGGGTCCGGGTGGCGGTGATCAGGTTGTCCCGGAGCTCCTCCTCGTCGCGAATCATCGCGTCAGCGTCGTCGCCGTCGTACCGCACGAACTGGATGTAGGCACCCGGGATCGCTGCGGTCGGGTCGAAGCCGCCGAGTAGCACTCCGAGCGCCGTGGGAGTGCCAGCTGGGTCGATCAGACGCAGGGACCGCAGCTGCTGTGGTAGCGGCCGCTCGTTTTCCGCCAGCACCTCTGGGGCCACCGCCGCCGTGATGTACGTGGAGCGGAGTAGCTCCACATCCAGGTCGGCGAGCGCGGAGCCAGCCAGGCCGCGCGCGTCGAACGGCAGCGCGGTGGCAGCGCTGCGTTCGGACAGGACACGCTCGTCGTTCGTGGACGCTCGTCGCGTCGATGGCCCAGGTCGTACCCACGCGACGCCATCAAGACGGACCGGGGGGGTGTGCGAGGCGTGCACGTGAACCCGGATTACTTCGTGACCATTGAAGAGCGCGCGGTCGACGACCATCGACGGCCGGTCGAGGATGTTCCCCTCATCGCGGATCGCTGTGATGGCGAGCAGGGCCCGGTCCGAGGCGTCCACCGGGCAGGCTGTCCCGTCGTCGGCGACACCGATGAGCAGGTCTCCGCCGCCGGCGCCGGTGAGGTCGTTCGCGAGGGCACAGATCGCCTCACGGAGCTTGTTACGGTCCTTCGCCGTGCGTTTGAACTCCAGGGTCGCCGACTCCCGCCGGCCCAGGGTCTGCGCGAGATCGTCTGTCACGGCCCCCACTATGCCGGAACCGGTATGGTTCGGCGGCCAGGGCGACGTCTGTCAGCCCGTCGTAGGCGCGGACCCGACGACCATGCATGTCATCCGTCCGTTTTCCGGCCGCAAGGTGTTCGGTCTGCCCGGCTGGGCCGGGGCCGGGCCTGTGCGTTGCTTGTGCGAACCCGCGGATGCGGTGTGGGCTCCAGGTCCACCCTCACGGACCGTCCCTGACCGTGGAACCCTGACTTGCTGGGAGAGATGACCGGAGACCTACCGGTCGAGGTCCCCGTGAACTGTGGAGTTCCCGGGTGGGTCAGCCGCATCGCCGCGGACCCCTGCGGGCGGCTCGATTGGGACGAGTTCACGGGCCGCCGGGGCGAGGCGCACCGTCGAGGGATGTCACCGTAGGCTGACCAGGCGGCGTTCAGCGCCATTGGTATGGGCCGGTCGGGTTAGTATCTCCGGTCCGCACGCCCGGACAGGATCGGATGGGTTCGGAGCGCGCGTTCGTAGGCGATGACCATGTTTGGCGTCGGACGGCGTCTACCGTTCTCGACGTTCGACATGTTGCCACGGCTGTAGCTCGCGCACGTGGCCATGTCCGACAAGCTGAGGCCCGCCGCGGTGCGTGCGTCTCGCAGTCTCGCGCCGATCTCGTCGTCCGTCGTGGCCGCCTGGGAGTGCATACACCTTGGATATGGCCGATGTGCTTCCTCACCGTACGTCTCGGTGAGACTACCGACGTGGACGGCGACACCGTCGCGGCGGAGGAGAGGACGCCCCGGCCGGCCGCACCCTTCTACGCGCCGATCGACGATGTGGGGAGGTAGCGGGCGATGACATCGGTGGAGCGGTTCGCTGGGTCGTGGGCGGCTGCCGCGACCGTCTTGCACGAACGGGTCCTGGCGGTTGTCCTCGACCGGTTGGCCGCCCGGTTGGTCAGCGGTGCCACGCAGACCGAGACGACTCACGCTGGGACCTGGTGAGCGGTGCCAGCAGCGGGACGACGGCATTCGCATGCGTGGTCACCACCGGTCCGGCCACCCACCGAGGCGTGGGAGGAACCCGCGATGCGGGTGGCGTTGGCCCGCCACGACCTCAGCGCCGTCTCCGAGCTGTGGCAGGCCGACGGGCTGGGCCAGCGGGATCATCCACGGACGCCGCGTCCGCCACTACGGCATCGCCCACGGCCTGGGCATCCCACCCGGCTACCTGGGTTTGGCGTGGTGCAGCCACCCGGTCTGCGATCAGGCGCCGTCCACAAGCGGAAACACCACGGTCCGAACGGACTGACCGCGGGCGGGTCCCGCGGTGGAGCCGGGCGACCGATCGGGTCATGTCGTCCCCGCCAGCGCGGGGGTCATCCGGGTCGGCATTACCGCTCGGAGTACCAAGAGGCCAACGTTGCCGGCCGCAACTCGATCATCACCAACGACGGGACTCGGCGGCGCACCCGACATGCGGAGGGTGGATGAGGTCCAGGCTGGCCGTCAGCGGCGGAGGATCTTGTTGCCGAGCCAGACCAGCGGGTCGTACTTGCGGTCCACGACCCGCTCCTTCAGCGGGATCAGCGCGTTGTCCGTGATCTTGATGTGTTCCGGGCAGACCTCGGTGCAGCACTTGGTGATGTTGCACAGGCCCAGGCCGTGCTCCTCCTGGGCGGCGCGCTGCCGGTCGGCGGTGTCCAGCGGGTGCATGTCCAGCTCCGCGATCCGCATCAGGAAGCGGGGTCCGGCGAAGGACTGCTTGTTGTCCTCGTGGTCGCGGATCGCGTGGCAGGTGTTCTGGCACAGGAAGCACTCGATGCACTTGCGGAACTCCTGCGACCGCTCGACGTCGACCTGCCGCATCCGGTACTCGCCCGGCGCCAGGTCGGCCGGTGGCGCGAAGGACTGGATCTCGCGGGCCTTGGTGTAGTTGAACGAGACGTCGGTGACCAGGTCCCGCATCACCGGGAAGGTCCGCATCGGCGTGACCGTGATGGTCTCGGCCTGATCGAAGGTGGACATCCGGGTCATGCACATCAACCGCGGCATGCCGTTGACCTCGGCGCTGCACGACCCGCACTTGCCCGCCTTGCAGTTCCACCGCACCGCGAGGTCCGGTGCCTGGGTGGCCTGCAACCGGTGGATGATGTCCAGCACGACCTCACCCTCGTTGACCGGCACGGTGAAGTCGTGCAGCTGGCCACCGGTCACGTCACCACGCCAGACCCGGAAGCTCGCCTGGTATCCCATCTCAGTTGTGTCCTTCCGGCGTGCCCGCGGCCGCGGCGGTGCCGCCGCCGCCCGCTCCAGGTTTGCGGTGCCCGGTCAGCTCCGGTTCGGTGAGGTACTTGGCCAGCTCGGCCTTCTCGAACAGGTCGAGCAGGTCGGGGCGCATCGGGGGTTGTTGCTGCTTGGTGATGGTGACCTCACCGTCGCGCAGCACGCAGGTCAGCAGGTACTGCCGCCACTCGGTGTCCATCCCCGGGTGGTCGTCGCGGGTGTGTCCGCCCCGGCTCTCGGTGCGCTCCAGCGCGGCCATCGCCACGCACTCGCTCACGGTGAGCATGTTGCGCAGGTCCAGCGCGAGGTGCCAGCCGGGGTGGTAGTGCCGCCCACCCCGCGCGCCGACCCGCTCGGCCCGCTTGCGGAGATCCGCCAGCCGGTGCAGCGCCTGCTCGATCTCGTCAGCCCGACGGATGATCCCGACCAGGTCGTTCATGGTCTGCTGGAGCTCCTGGTGGAGGGCGTACGGGCTCTCGCCGTCGGGCCGCTCGAACGGCCCGACGGCCGCCGCGCTGGCCTGCTCGGCGTCCGCCTCGGTGATCGTGGGCCGGTCGTCACCGAGGGCGTCGACGTACGCCGCCGCGCCCGCCCCCGCCCGCCGGCCGAAGACCAGCAGGTCGGACAGGGAGTTGCCGCCCAGCCGGTTGGAGCCGTGCATCCCGCCGGCCACCTCGCCGGCCGCGAACAGTCCGGGCACCCGCGACTGTGCGGTGTCCGGATCGACCTCGACGCCGCCCATCACGTAGTGGCAGGTCGGCCCGACCTCCATCGGCTCGGCGGTGATGTCGACGTCGGCCAGCTCCTTGAACTGGTGGTGCATCGACGGCAGCCGCCGCATGATCTCCGCCGCCGGCAGGCGGGTCGACACGTCCAGGAAGACCCCGCCGTGCGGCGACCCGCGGCCGGCCTTGACCTCGGCGTTGATCGCCCGGGCCACCTCGTCACGGGGCAGCAGCTCCGGTGGCCGCTTGTTGTCGACCTGGTCGGCGTACCAGCGGTCGGCCTCCGCCTCGGTGTCGGCGTACTGCGCCCGGAAGACCTCGGGCACGTAGTCGAACATGAACCGGGTGCCCTCGGAGTTGCGCAGCACCCCGCCGTCGCCGCGGACCGACTCGGTGACCAGGACACCCTTCACCGACGGTGGCCAGACCATGCCGGTCGGGTGGAACTGGATGAACTCCATGTTGATCAGCGAGGCGCCGGCGCGCAGCGCCAGCGCGTGTCCGTCCCCGGTGTACTCCCAGGAGTTCGAGGTCACCGTGAACGACTTGCCGATGCCACCGGTGGCCAGGATCACCGCGGGCGCGGCGAACAGCAGGAAGTCGCCGGTCTCCCGCCGGTAGCCGAACGCGCCAGCGATGGTGGGGACGTCGGTGGCGCCGGCTGACGTGTCCAGCAGCAGCTCGGTGATGGTGCACTCGGCGAAGACCCGCAGCCGGGCCTCGTGGTCACCGTGCGCTGCGAAGTCCTCCTGCTGCAACGAGACGATCTTCTGTTGCAGGGTGCGGATCAGCTCCAGCCCGGTGCGGTCCCCGACGTGGGCGAGCCGCGGGTACTCGTGCCCGCCGAAGTTCCGCTGGCTGATCGTGCCGTCCTTGGTCCGGTCGAACAGCGCGCCGTAGGTCTCCAGCTCCCAGACCCGCTGCGGCGCCTCCTGGGCGTGCAGCTCGGCCATCCGCCAGTTGTTCAGGAACTTCCCGCCGCGCATGGTGTCCCGGAAGTGGACCTGCCAGCTGTCGGCGGAGTTCACGTTGCCCATCGCGGCGGCGATGCCGCCCTCGGCCATCACCGTGTGCGCCTTGCCGAACAGCGACTTGGAGATCACCGCGGTCCGCTTGCCGGCCTCGGCGGCCTCGATCGCGGCGCGCAGGCCGGCACCGCCGGCACCGACCACGACAACGTCGTACTCGTGCCGTTCGATCTGGGTGGTCATGGGGGTTGTCACCTCAGTGGAAGAAGCGCAGGTCGCCGAGGACCCCGGCGGAGACGAGCGCGATGTAGGCGTCGGTGAACATGAGCGTGCCCAGCGTGGTCCACGCCAGCTGCATGTGCCGGGCGTTCAGCTTCGACACCTGGGTCCAGACCCAGTACCGGACCGGGTGCTTGGAGAAGTGCCGCAGCCGGCCGCCGGTGATGTGCCGGCAGGAGTGGCAGGAGAGCGTGTACGCCCACAGCAGCACGACGTTGACCAGCATGATCACGGTGCCCAGACCGATGCCGAACCCGCCGTCGCGGCCGTGGAAGGCGAGGATCGCGTCATAGGTGTTGATCACCGAGATGAGCACCGCGGCGTAGAAGAAGTAGCGGTGCGAGTTCTGCAGGATCAGCGGCCACCGGGTCTCGCCGCTGTACCTGCCGTGTGGCTCGGCGACCGCGCACGCCGGCGGCGACTGCCAGAACGCCCGGTAGTACGCCTTCCGGTAGTAGTAGCAGGTCAGCCGGAAGCTCAGCAGCAGCGGCAGCACGACGATCGCGAACGGCAGCAGCGGCGGGAAGTGGCCGAACCAGGCGCCGAAGTCGCGGGCGGCCGGGTCGCAGGAGGCCGTCACGCACGGTGAGGAAAACGGCGAGAGGTAGTGGTAGTCCTTGACGAAGTACGCGCTCTGCGTCGCGGTGCTGATCACGGCGTAGAGCACCCAGCCCGACAGCAGCACGACGGTGAGCGTGGGCGCCTTGCGCCAGCTGTCGGTGCGGAGCGTGCGCGCTGCGATCTGGGCCCGGCCGGGAGATCGAGTCCCCGTACCGGACGAGGGGCGTGGGGGCAGGGTGCCCGTGGCCATGGAGGTCTCCCACAACGGTGTGTGAAGCACGTTCGGCGTGGTCGCACACTACCGCCGGCCGGTCGTCATCCCGGTGTGACGTCCCTTACCGCGCGCCGGGCCGCCGGAGCCGTGACCGCGCCGTGCCCCGGTGACACGTAGGATTCATTGGTGTCTACCCGTACCGACCTTCGCAACGTCGCCATCATCGCCCACGTCGACCACGGCAAGACCACGCTGGTCGACGCCATGCTGTGGCAGTCCGGGGCGTTCCGCGCCAACCAGGATGTCGCCGACCGGGTCATGGACTCGATGGACCTGGAGCGTGAGAAGGGCATCACGATCCTGGCCAAGAACACCGCAGTCAGGTACGGCGAAACCACCATCAACATCATCGACACGCCCGGACACGCCGACTTCGGCGGCGAGGTGGAGCGCGCGCTGTCCATGGTGGACGGCGCGCTGCTGCTGGTCGACGCCAGCGAGGGACCGCTGCCGCAGACCCGGTTCGTGCTCCGGAAGGCGCTCGCCGCGCGGCTGCCGGTCGTCCTGGTCATCAACAAGGTGGACCGGCCGGACGCCCGGATCGCCGAGGTGGTGGACGAGACCTACGAGCTCTTCCTCGACCTGGACGCCACCGAGCAGCAGATCGACTTCCCGATCGTGTACTGCCACGCGAGGGCCGGCCGCGCCAGCCTGGACCGGCCGAAGGACGGCACCTCGCCCGACGAGCCGGACCTCACGGCGTTGCTGGACACCATCCTGTCGACCGTGCCGGCGCCCAGCTACGACGCCGACGCGCCGCTGCAGGCGCACGTCACCAACCTCGACGCCTCCCCGTACCTGGGCCGGATCGCGCTGTGTCGGGTCCGCAACGGGCAGATCAAGCGGGGCCAGCAGGTCGCCTGGTGCCGCGCCGACGGCACCGTCCAGCGGGTCAAGGTCACCGAGCTGCTGATGACCGAGGCGCTGGACCGGGTCTCGGTGGAGTCGGCGGGGCCGGGGGACATCATCGGGGTGGCCGGGATCCCGGAGATCACGATCGGGGAGACCCTCGCCGACCCGGACGACCCGCGCCCGCTGCCGGTGATCAGCGTGGACGAGCCGTCGATCTCGATGACGATCGGCATCAACACCTCGCCGCTGTCCGGCCGGGACGGCCGCAAGCTCACCGCCCGGCTGCTGAAGAACCGGCTCGACGCGGAGACGGTCGGCAACGTCTCGATCCGGGTGCTGCCGACGGAGCGCCCGGACACCTGGGAGGTCCAGGGGCGGGGCGAGCTCCAGCTCGCCGTGCTGGTGGAGATCATGCGCCGGGAGTCCTTCGAGCTGACCGTCGGCAAGCCCCAGGTGCTGACCCGGGACATCGGTGGCGTGCTGTCGGAGCCGGTGGAGCGGCTGACCATCGACGTCCCGGAGGAGTACGTCGGCGTGGTCACCCAGCTCCTCGGGCTGCGCAAGGGGCGGCTGGAACAGATGGTCAACCACGGCACCGGCTGGGTGCGGATGGAGTACCTGGTGCCGGCCCGCGGGCTGATCGGCTTCCGGACCGAGTTCCTCACCGAGACCCGGGGCACCGGGATCGCGCACCACGTCTTCGAGCGGTACGAGCCGTGGGCGGGGGATCTGCGCACCCGACCGAGCGGGTCGCTGGTCGCCGACCGGACCGGGGCGGTGACCTCCTACGCGCTGTTCAACCTCCAGGAGCGCGGCGCGATGTTCGTCGGCCCGGGCACCGAGGTGTACGAGGGGATGATCGTCGGCGAGAACGCCCGGCCGGACGACATGGATGTCAACCCCACCAAGGAGAAGAAGCTCACCAACGTCCGGCAGTCCAACGCCGAGGAGCTGGAGCGGCTGGTACCCGCCCGGGTGCTGTCCCTGGAGCAGGCGCTGGAGTTCTGCCGGGAGGACGAGTGCGTGGAGGTCACCCCGACCGCCGTTCGGATGCGCAAGGTTGCGCTCGTGGCACATGAGCGGGAGAAGCTGCGGGCCCGCCGCGGCCGGCCGCGACCGGCCATACCGTAGCGGAACGCGAGCTGTGATCGGCCGATTGGCCGAGGGAATCGGCCGAATGTACGACCTCGTGTTGTGATTCGATCACTCTATGGTCACGATTCGGCGGGGTCTGGTGGGGCGGCCGGCTCGCCCTCACTAGTGTGCGGCACACCCGGTGTTGGCGTGTCCGGGGCACTTTACGTACCCGCAGGCAACACGCGGGCGACAAGGAGGCGCAGGAAACGTGAAGATCCGACGGAGTACCGCCCTGCTCGCGGGTGGGGTCGTCCTTGCGATGACCGCGGCCGCCTGCGGTGGCAGCGGTGGCGGTGGCGGCAGCACGACGGCGGCCCAGGGTCCCAAGGGGCAGATCGTCTGGAGTGAGGGCACCGACGTCATCCAGAACTTCATGCCGATCATCGCGGCGGGCAACTCGACCGCGACGGCCAACATCGAGTCACGGCTACTGCTCACGCCGTTCCGGACGTATCCCGACTTCACCATCCACTACGACCAGGACCTGCTGGCGTCCGAGCCGACGACGGCCACCGTCGACGGCAAGTTCACCGTGACGTACAAGGTCAACCCGAAGGCGGTCTGGAGCGACGGCCAGCCGGTCACCTGGCAGGACTTCCAGTTCAGCTGGGACATCCAGAAGTCCTCCGACCCGAAGAAGGGCGGCTGCGCCGCGCTGCTCGGCACGACGGGCTACGACCTGATCAGCGGGGTCGCGCAGGGTGCCGACGACCACACCGCGGTGGTCACCTACTCCAAGCCGTACGGCGACTGGAAGGGCGTCTTCGCGCCCGGCTTCCTGCCCAAGCACATCGTGGACAAGGGCGACCCCAAGGCGACCTGCGACTACGTCACCAAGGGATGGACGCTTCAGTCCGGCATCCCCGAGGGCGCCACGAACGGCCCCTGGGTGCTGCTGAAGAGCGGCATCGACACCCAGGAGAAGAGCGAGGTACTCACTCCGAACCCGAAGTGGTGGGGCGCCCCGACCGGCCTGGAGCGGATCGTCTTCAAGTTCGCGACCAACGACCCCGGTGTCGCGGTGAAGAACCTCAAGTCCGGTACGGCCAACGTGGTCTACCCGCAGCCGCAGCTCGACCTGGTCAAGCAGATCAAGGCGCTGCCCGGGGTGACCAGCCAGGTCAACTTCGGTCTCGCCTTCGAGCACCTGGACCTCAACACTCGTAACCCGCACCTGGCCCACCCGGAGGTCCGCAAGGCGATCGCGCTGGCCCTGGACCGGGCGGCCATCGTCTCCTCGACCGTTGGCCAGTTCGACAACCGGGCGACCGTGCTGAACAACCGCTTCTACGTCAACAACCAGCCGGAGTACAAGGACAACACCGGCGGGCTGTACGCGAAGCCGGACGTGGCGGCGGCGAAGAAGCTGATCGAGAGCATCGGGTACAAGCTCGGCTCGGACGGCATCTACGCCAGCCCGGACGGCAAGCGGCTGTCCCTGGACACGATCACGACCGTCGGCAACAAGCTCCGAGAGAACACGATCGACCTGATGGCCAGCCAGCTCAAGCCGGCCGGTATCGAGATCAAGAAGGACCTCGACCCGGACATCTTCGCCGGCGCGGAGAAGGCGAAGAGCCTGGAGGCGGGCGGCTATGACATCGCGCTGTTCGCGTGGGTCAGCTCGCCGTACCTCACCGGCAACAAGGCGATCTACTACAGCGTCAAGGGCGACGCGCAGGGTCAGAACTACACCCACGGCAACGACCCGAAGGTGGATGCCCTGCTCGACCAGATCGACACCGAGACCGACTCGGCGAAGGCTGCGGAGCTGGCCAACCAGACCGACGCCCAGCTCTGGAGCGACATGTTCACCGTGCCGCTCTACCAGAAGCCGACGTTCATCGCGTTCAGCTCGACCTACACGCCGTACGACCCCGCCACCCACCGGGGCATCGGTGACAACGCGACCAACGCCGGTCCGCACTGGAATGACGACACCTGGACGCTCAAGCAGTAGTTGAGCCGGCCCTCCGGGACCCGGGGCGATCCGGGACCCGGAGGGCCGCAGGCAGTTCCCCTCTTGCGCGATACGAGCCGGTTCCGGCCAACCCGGGCCGGCTCGTGCGGCGCCAACGCGGCGTAAGGTGATCTCCGTGCTCATGTACACTATTCGGCGGCTTCTGTCGTCGACCCTGATCCTGCTGGCCAGCTCGGTGGTCACTTTCGCGCTGGCCGCCTCGGTGGCCGACCCGCTTGCCCCGCTGCGGCAGCGGCGCCCCCCACCAACTCCGCAGGAGATGGCGAACCAGGCGCACCTGGTCGGCCTCGACCGACCTTGGCACGTGCGCTACCTGGATTGGCTCTCGCACGCGGTCCGGGGCGATTTCGGCACCGACCTCGGCGGCAACTCGGTCAACCAGGAGCTGGGCGAGCACCTCTCGCTGACCCTGCGCCTGCTGGTGTTCTCGATGGTGTTGGCGATCCTGCTGGCCGTCGTTGTCGGCGTGCTCGCCGCGGTCCGGCAGAACAAGATCTCGGACTACGCCTCGACGACCGTCGCCTACATCCTCATCGCGATGCCGACCTTCTGGTTCGCGACGCTGCTGAAGGAGTTCGTCGCGATCCGGCTCAACAACATCTTCTTCGGCGGCCGGCCGGTGATCGGCATTTACGGCGCGTCGTCCGCCGGGTTCAAGTTTGGTCACACGCCCTCGGAGATCTTCTGGGACCAGGTCGGTCACCTGGTGCTGCCGGTGCTGTCCCTGGCGGCGCTGAGCTACGCCGGGTGGAGCCGGTTCCAGCGGGCCTCGATGATCGACGTGCTCAACTCCGACTACATCCGGCTGGCCCGCGCAAAGGGGCTGCGATACCCGCGGGTCTTGGTCCGGCACGCGCTGCGTAACGCGCTGATCCCGACGACCACCGTGGTCGCGCTCGGGGTCGGTACCCTGCTGGGCGGCGCCGTCGTGACAGAGCAGGTTTTCGGCTTCGAGGGAATGGGCAAGTGGCTGCTGGACGCGATCAAGCAGAGCGACCCCAACATCCTGCTGTGCTGGCTGATCGTCTCGGCGTTCGCGATCGTGGTCTTCAACCTGATCGCGGACCTTCTCTACGCGGTGCTCGACCCGCGCATCCGGCTGAGCTAGCGGCACCGGCAAGGGAGATCGAAAACCATGACCACCCTCCAGCAACGGGACCCTCAGGCGGCTGCCGGCACGGCCGGATCGGTGCGCGGAGAGTTCGCGGTCAAGGCGCGCAGCCAACGGCAGCAGATCGTTCGTCGGTTCGTGCGCAACAAGCGGGCGATGGGCGCGCTGATCCTCTACGCCGCCGTCGTGATCGCCTCGTTCGTCGGGCCGCACTTCTACCGGTGGGGGTACCTGGATCTGGACGGCACAGCGCTGTCCAGGCCGCCGCTCACCCCCGGCCACCCGCTGGGCACCATCGACATCGGTCAGGACCTGCTGGCCCAGCTCATGCGCGGGGTGCAGCGCTCGACCCTGATCGCGCTCATCTACATCGGGCTCGCGCTGGTCATCGGTGTCATCGTCGGAGCGGTGTCGGGGTACTTCGGCGGCTGGCTGGACAGCATCCTGATGCGGATCGTCGACCTGATCCTCACCATCCCGTTGCTGGTCATCCTGCTCGTGCTTGCCAGCAAGTTCGCCGGCTCCGGCACCGCGGTGAACATCGCGCTGGTGCTCGGCGCGTTCGGCTGGATGGATCTGGCCCGGATCCTGCGCAGTCAGTTTCTCACCTTACGGGAGCGGGAGTTCGTGGAGGCGGCCCACGCGATGGGTGCCTCCGACCGGCGGATCATCTTCAAGCACCTGATCCCGAACTCGCTCGGCCAGATCATCGTCTGGATCACGCTCGGTGCCGCGACCTCGGTGGTCCTGGAGGCCTCGCTGACCTACCTCGGCTTCGGCGTGAACAACGACATCTCACTGGGCCGGCTGGTCTCCGACGGCGTGAGCGCCGCTGACAGCCGGCCGTGGCTGTTCTACATCCCGGGGCTGGTGCTGATGGTCATCGTGTTGTTGATGAACTTCATCGGTGACGGTGTCCGGGACGCCTTCGACCCGTCGCACAGCCGGGTGCGGGCCTGACCCGCCGGGAGCCCACCATGTCCTCTACCGCCCTGACCGCGTGACGGAGCAGCATGCAGACGATCAGCGAACCCACCGTTGCCCCCGATCGGGCCGACGGTGAGCCCCTGCTCCAGGTGACCGACCTGGAGGTCAAGTTCGGCACCGAGGACGGCGTGGTGCACGCCGTCCGGGGGGTGTCCTACTCCTTGTCACCGGGGGAGACCCTCGGCATCGTGGGCGAGTCGGGCTCGGGCAAGTCGGTCACCTCGCTGGCCGTGATGGGGCTGCTGCCGGCCACGGCGCGGATCACCGGCTCGGTCCTGTTCCGCGGGCGTGAGCTGCTCGGCCGCTCCGACCGGGAGCTGTCCCAGGTCCGCGGCAAGGGCATCGCGATGATCTTTCAGGACCCGATGACCTCGCTGAACCCGGTCTACAAGATCGGTTTCCAGATCGACGAGACGCTGCGCCAGCACGACCGGTCGCTGTCCCGGAAGGCGGCCCGGGCCCGCACGGTCGACCTGCTCCGGCTGGTCGGTATCCCGAACGCCGCGGAGCGGGCGAACTCCTACCCGCACGAGTTCTCCGGTGGGATGCGGCAGCGGGTCGTGATCGCGATCGCGATGGCCAACGAGCCCGACGTGATCATCGCGGACGAGCCGACGACCGCGCTCGACGTCACCGTCCAGGCGCAGATCCTGGAGGTGCTCAAGACCGCCCAGCAGGAGACCGGTGCGGCCACCGTCCTGATCACCCACGACCTCGGCGTGGTGGCCGGGATGGCCGACCGGGTGCTGGTGATGTACGCGGGCCGGCCGGTCGAGGTCGGCACGGTCGACGACATCTACTACTCGCCCGGCATGCCCTACACCCTCGGCCTGCTCGGGTCGCTGCCCCGGCTCGACGCGCGGGAGCGGCAGCGGTTGACCCCGATCCCGGGCAGCCCGCCGTCGTTGATCAGCCCGCCGCCTGGCTGCCCGTTCGGGCCGCGCTGTCCGATGCACCTCGACCTGTGCGACACCGCCGAGCCGCCGCTGGCGATCGTCGGCCCCGGCCACCAGGTCGCGTGCGTCCGGTCTGCGGAGCTGGCCCGCCCGGAGGTCAGCGCCATCGACGTCTACGCCGAGGCCGCCGAGGCCCGCCCACCCGCCGTGGCCGGCCCACCCGCCGTGGCCAGCCCGGCCCTCAGCCAGCCCAACGGCAGCACGCCGACGACGGTCGAGGAGGCCCAGTGAGCGCACCGGTCACCGACGCACCCGGTGCCAGCCGCACCGCGGGCGAGCCAATCGTGCGGGTCCGCGACCTGCGCAAGTACTTCCCGATCAAGGGTGGCGGGCTGATCCGGCGGACGGTCGGGATGGTCAAGGCCGTCGACGGGGTGAGCCTCGACCTCTACCCGGGCGAGACGCTCGGGCTGGTGGGGGAGTCCGGCTGCGGCAAGTCGACGACCGGCCGGGCGATCCTGCACCTGCAGCCCGCGACCAGCGGCTCGGTGCAGTTCCTCGGGCAGGAGCTGACCTCGCTGTCGCGGCGGGCGATGCGGCCGCTGCGCCGGCAGATCCAGATCGTCTTCCAGGACCCGTACGCCTCGCTGAACCCGCGGTTGCCGGTCTTCGACATCGTGGCCGAGCCGCTGATCATCCACCGGCTCGCGAAGGGGCAGGCGCTGCGGGACCGGGTAGCGGACCTGCTCCGGCTGGTTGGGCTCAACCCGGAGCACGCCAACCGGTACCCGTACGAGTTCTCCGGTGGCCAGCGGCAGCGGATCGGGGTCGCCCGGGCGCTCGCACTGGACCCGAAGGTGCTGGTGCTCGACGAGCCGGTCTCCGCGCTGGACGTGTCGATCCAGGCCGGCGTGGTCAACCTGCTGGAGGACCTCCGGGACCGGCTCGGGCTGTCGTTCCTGTTCATCGCCCACGACCTGTCCGTGGTCCGGCACACCGCGGACCGGGTTGCCGTGATGTACCTCGGCAAGATCATGGAGATTGCAGACAAGGACGAGCTGTTCGACCGGCCGGCGCACCCCTACACCCAGGCGCTGCTGTCGGCGATCCCGGTGCCGGACCCCAACCGGGAGCGGCAGCGGAAGCGGATCCTGCTGGAGGGCGACCTGCCCAGCCCGGCCAACCCGCCGTCGGGGTGCCGCTTCCGCACCCGGTGCCCGAAGTACGCCAGCCAGCTCACCGACACCCAGCGGGAGCAGTGCCGGGAGCAGGAGCCGGCGCTGGTGACGCGGGGCGAGCACCCGGTCGCGTGCCACTTCGCGGAGACCGTGCAGATCATCTGACCGCGCCGGGTTAGCCTGCACGACATGACCGACCTTCCCCCGCGGCGGCTGCTGCTCGTGCACGCCCACCCCGACGACGAAGTGATCAACAACGGCGTGACCATCGCCCACTACCTGGCCGGCGGTGCCGGGGTCACGGTGGTGACCTGCACCCTCGGCGAGGAGGGTGAGGTGCTGGTGCCGGAACTGGCCGGCCTCGCCGCCGGGCAGGCCGACCAGCTCGGTGGGTACCGGATCGGTGAGCTCGGCCGCGCCATGGAGATCCTCGGTGGCCCGGAGCACCGGTTCCTCGGCGGCGTCGGACGGTGGCGGGACAGCGGCATGATGGGCACCCCGGCCAACGACCACCCGCGGGCCTTCTGGCAGGCCGACGTCGACGAGGCGGCCGGGGAGCTGGTGGCGATCATCCGGCAGGGACGCCCGCAGGTCGTGGTCAGCTACGACGAGAACGGCGGTTACGGCCACCCCGACCACATCCAGGCGCACCGGGTCACCATGCGTGCCGTGGAGCTCGCCGCCGAACCCGGCTACCGGACCGAGCTGGGCGACGCGTGGTCGGCGGCGAAGGTGTACTGGTGTGCGATACCCGTGTCGTGGATCCGAACCGGCATCGCGGCGCTGCGTGCGGCCGGCGACGAGGCGCCGTTCGGCGTGGTCGACGACGCCGACGAGCTCCCGTTCGGCACCCCCGACGAGCTGGTCACGACCGAGATCGTCGGCAACGGGTTCGTCGCGGCGAAGCTGGAGGCGATGCGGGCGTACGCCACCCAGATCAGCGTGGACGGCCCGTTCTTCGCGTTGTCGAACAACCTTGGCCAGGAGGTGTTCTCGGTCGAGCACTACACGCTGGCGCGCGGGGAGCGTGGAGCCGGCTCCGGCCCGCAGGGCTGGGAGGACGACCTGTTCGCCGGGCTGGCGTGAGATGCGCGGGATGCCGGAGGCCGGGTCCCCGGCATCCCCGGTGGCCGGAACCACGCCGTACGCCGATCACCCACCACCTTCCTGGCAGCGGATCACCGGCGGCACGCTGGTGATGGTGGCCAGCGTCGAGGCGGCCGTGGCCGAGGCGTTCTACGTCCCGTTGCGGGTCGGCACGGTGCTGGTGCCGGTCGCCGTGCTCGTGGCCGTGCTGGTCAACGCCACGCTGCCACGGTTGATGTACGACGCGACCCGCAGCAGGCTCGCCTCGGCCGGGCCGGTGATCGGCTGGCTGGCGGTGGTGCTGGGCCTGTCGGTCGGCCGGCCCGAGGGTGACGTGGTCGTCCCGGGCAGCCTGGTGGGGCTGGCCCTGCTCTTCGCCGGATCGGCGGCGGCCGCGTTCGGCGTGAGCCAGGCGCTGGTCCGGGCCCGCGGCCGGCCGGGTGGGCGGCCGGGCGGTGCGGTCAGCTCCCGGCCGTCCGGTACCGGTACCGGTGGTGCGGCGTGAACCCGAGGTCGGCGTAGAGCGCCAGGGCCGCGGCGTTGTCCAGCTCGACCTGGAGGTGGCAGCGGGCGGCACCGCGCTCGGCGCCCCAGGCGAGCAGGCCGGCCATGATCTGGCGGGCCAACCCCTGCCGCCGGCGGGTGGGGTGCACCTCGATCGCGGCGACGCCGAGCCAGCGATCGGTGACCACCCCCCGGCCGATGGCGACCACCCCGGTGCCGTCGGTGAGGGAGGCGAATCCGACCTGCTCGGGCGCGGTGAGGATCGCCCGGCCCACCGGCGGGATCGCTCCCGCCCGGTACCGCCCGAGCCACCCGTCGCTGGGCACCGGCTCCACCCGGACCTCCGGCACGTCGCCGCCGGGCCGCCGGGGCGCGACCGGACCGGTGAGCACCGCCAGGTCGAGCTCGGTGACCCACCCCGTCCGGTCAGCGGCCCGGTCGGCGGTGGCGAGCCACGGCAGCGGGATGGCCAGGCGCGGGGTGAGATCGCGTTCCCGGTACCACCGCGCCACCTCCGCCAGCGCGTCCATGACCGGCCGGCCCGGGTCGCCGAGCAGCAGCGCGGAGTTCGCCCGCATGGTCCACCCCCCGCCGTCCCGGAGCAGCCATCGCCCGAGCCAGCCGGTGCGGGGCGCCGGCCAGCCGCGCGCGGCCACCTCCGCCAGGGCCAGCGCGTCCGCGCGGCCTGGGGGAACGGCCTTGAGACGGTGCACGGCCGAAATCGGGATCCGGCGCACCGAGCCGTCAGCCTGGCGCACCGCCGCCGTGTCGGTGATCTCGACCAGCTCGCCGATCACGTCGCTGAACAGCGGTCGCCCGTCCCGCTCGCCGACCCGACTCCGCAGTACGACCCTGCTGCCGATGAGATCAAAATCTCGCACCGGAGATCTACCCCCTGGGTGTGTCACACCCGCCTGACATCGCGATACTAGGCATCTAGAGGCTGGGCAGCTACCGGCTGGACTGGGAGGACCGTCGCGTGACCTACGTCATCGCCGAGCCGTGCGTGGACGTTCTCGACCGGGCATGCATCGAGGAGTGCCCAGTCGACTGCATCTACGAGGGCAACCGCATGCTGTACATCCATCCCGACGAGTGCGTGGACTGCGGCGCCTGCGAGCCGGTGTGCCCAGTCGAGGCGATCTTCTACGAGGATGACGTCCCGGAGAAGTGGAAGGACTACTACCGGGCCAACGTCGACTTCTTCGACGACATCGGCTCGCCGGGTGGTGCGGCCAAGATCGGGAAGATCGACAAGGACCATCCGCTGATCGCCGCGCTGCCGCCACAGGCAGAGCCGCACTGAGCGCTGCACCGGTGAGCACTGCACCGGTGAGCGGTGCACCAGTGGACGGTGTTCCTGTGGACGGTGCCGGGCTGGCGGGTTGGGCCGACCGGCTGCCGGCGTTCCCCTGGGACACCCTCGCGCGGCACGCCGAGGTGGCCCGGGGATACCGCGACGGGATCGTCGACCTGTCCATGGGTACCCCGGTCGACCCGGTCCCCGACGTGATCCGGTCAGCGCTGGCCAACCGGACGGACACCCCCGGCTACCCGGCCGTGCACGGCACCGAGGCGGTCCGTGCGGCGGCTGCCGCCTGGCTGGCCCGCCGCTTCGCGGTGCGGGTCACCGGGGATGCCGTGCTGCCGACCATCGGCTCCAAGGAGCTGGTCGCGCTGCTCCCCCTGCTGCTCGGGGCCGGGCCGGGGCAGCGGGTCCTGCATCCCCGGCTGGCGTATCCGACGTACGAGGTGGGCGCTCGCCTCGCCGGGTGCGTGCCGGTCGCGGTGGACGGCCCGCCGGACGACCCGGACGGGGTGGCGCTGGTCTGGCTGAACTCGCCGAGCAACCCGACCGGTCGGGTGCTCGGCGTCGCCGAGCTGCGCGAGTGGGTGGCCTGGGGGCGGCGGCACGGCGTGCCGGTGGTGTCCGACGAGTGCTACCTGGAGTTCGGGTGGGAGGTCGATCCGGTCTCGGTGCTGCACCCCTCGGTGTGCGATGGCACCCCGCAGGGGGTGCTCATCGTGCACTCGCTGTCCAAGCGCTCGAACCTGGCCGGATACCGGGCCGGCGTGGTCACCGGTGATCCGGCGCTGGTGGCCGGTCTGCTCGCCGTACGCAAGCACGCCGGCCTCATGGTGCCGGCCCCGGTGCAGGCCGCGATGGCGGCCGCGTTCGCCGACGACGCGCACGTCGCCGTGCAGCGCGAGCGGTACGCCGCCCGGCGGGTCGCGCTGGGGTCCGCGCTGCGGCGGGCCGGCTTCCGGATCGATCATTCCGAGGCCGGCCTGTACCTGTGGGCCAGCCGTGACGAGGACTGCTGGGAGACCGTGTCCTGGCTGGCCGGGCGCGGCATCCTGGTCGCGCCCGGTGCCTTCTACGGCGTGGATGGCGCCCGCCATGTCCGGGTCGCGTTGACCGCCACCGACGAGCGGGTCAGCGCCGCGGTGGCCCGGCTGGGTTGACCCGCTCGTCGACCCGGCTCCCCGTCAACCGGCTCCCCGTCAGTCGGCTCCCCGTCAGCCGGGCCAGACAGACAGCTCGGCGGCGTGCACGAAGGCCAGCCGGTGACCGAACGCGATCAGATCCCACCCGTCCGGGAGCTCGTCGATCAACGGGTAGGACTGGCCGGCGGCGAGGAACCGCCCGGCGGCGTCCGCCTGACCAGGCTGACCAGCCTGACCGGGCTCGGTGTAGACCGGCGCCGAGCCGAGCCCGGGTGCCGGGGTCACCAGCGAGCCGCGCACCTGCCGGGTCACGATGGCCGCGCCGTCGCCGTCCCGGAGCCAGACCTGCTGGCCGGCGTACCAGATCGCGGTCCACCCGGGCAGCCGGCCGGCGACCGCGAACACCTGTCCGGCGACCGCCTGGTCGCCAGTGTCGGCCGGGTCACCGACCAGCGGCGCGCTTTCGTTCGGCGCGGTACGCAGCGGGGCGGAGTTTCCCGGGCGGCCACCGGTGGACGGGTTGCTGCCGAACACCGGGACGATCGCCACCAGCTGCCCGAAGTCGTCGCTGGGCGCCACGAGAGGCGTGTCGAGCAGGTCGAAGAGGCGGCCCCAGTCGAACAGCGGACCGGGTCCGTCGGTCCCCGGTGCCGCTCCGCTGGTGGGCGGCTGGGCCGAGGGGACCTCGTCCCAGCCCAGGATGTGCTGACGATCCAGCGGGATGCCGTACGTCGTGCCGAGGTAGCGCACCAGCGTGGCGAGGCTGGTGTACGTGCGGTCGGAGTACTCCCCGACGGCCACCACCGACTGCCGGTCCAGGCCGATCGACACCGACCGGGCGTCCAATGTCGCGTTGTCGCTGAACGGGGCGATGTTGGCGGTGCGGACGAGCTGGGTGACCTGCCCGTCGGTGCCGCGGATGAGGTAGTGGCTGCTGGTGCCGCCGCCCGCGCTGATCTGTTGCGCGATCGCCTGCTCGTAGGTCGTGCCCGTCGCGCCGAGCACGAGGTAGCGGATCTGCCCCGTCGCCCGTTGGGCCGATCCGGCACCGGTCGCCGCGCGGAAGCCGCACGTCAGCCCGGCGGGGCACTGCGCCGCGCCACCCGTACCGGCCGCTCGGGGTGGACCGGAGCGGGTGCCGGCCTGGGCGGCGAGCACCATCATCTGGCCGCCTGAGGTGGCCCGCTGCGCACCGGCACCCAGCACGCCGAAGACCTCGTCGGCGAGCAGCCGGCCGGCCGGGGTGAGGGTGCCGCCGCCCGCGTACCGGGCGACCGCGTCGTACCAGTCGTTCAGCGTGGCCGGCCGTGGCGCGCTGGCGTAGGAGGCGAGCAGCGCGGCGCCGGCCCGGATGTTCTGCCGGGCGTCCCGGGAGACCTGGCCGGCCGGGACGTGGACCAGCGCGGCAGCCGGTTCCAGGGTGCCCAGTGCGGGGTGACTGCCGGTGACCCGGCCCGCGGTGTTCCCGCTGACGCCTGCGGTGTTCCCGTTGACGAAGGTGAGGTGCATCGGCCCGAAGCCACCGGTGGCGTCGGGCCGACCGTGGCCGTCCTCCCAGCGGGTCAGCGTGTAGGAGACGGCGAGCAGCAGCGGTGCCGGCACGTCGAACTCGGCGGCAGCCGCGGTGAAGTCGCGCTGCAGCGCGGACGGCGGTGGCGCGCCGGCCGGCCTGCGCTGTCCCTGAGCGCCAGCGATCCCGCTGGAGATCAGGAGGGCCAGCCCGATGAGGGCGGCCATGGCAGCACGGCGGCGGGTGCGCGGTATCAGCCGCAAGGGGGGCCTCCAGATCGGCATCGATCAAGTGCGCGCCAACCCGACCCCAGGGCGGGTCGCCGCCAGGAAATGACCTGTACCAGCGTACGGTCCGACCATAGAGGAGGGGCGGCGCACGTCGGGAATGCGCCGCCCCATTCTTTCCCAACGACGCCCCTGCGCGGTGGATAGTGGCCCGATCGGGTGAATCCGGATCAGCGGGCGGTTGGGTGCTGCGGCTCGGTGCGTCAGCCGACCGTCACGGCGATCCGGTCGGTGGGGGCCGTGCGGGTCCCCTTCGCGGGTCCCGCGGGCGGATCGGCCTCCGGCCGCCAGCCGGTGTCCGGTGTCCACACCCGGCCGGCGTACCCGATCTGCCGGATCTCCAGCTCCATCGCGTGCGCCACCAGGCTGGACGCCACGAACCAGCCGGCCGGCTGGAGACCGAAGGTGCGACCCTCCGCGGCGCCGGCCAGGCCGGTCATGCCGGTCCGCCGCACCCCGAGCTCGGTGGTCGCCGCCGCCAGTGCCGCGCGGGCCCGAGCCGTCAAGCCGGACCCGTCGGCCAGCTCCGCCGGCCGGTCATCCGGTCTGAACCGGCACGACAGGCCGGCGGCGACCTTCCCGGTGAGTGCCCGGACCAGCGCGATCGCCTCCGGCTCCCAGCGGGCGTAGGCGTCCGGGTAGCCGCTCTGCTGGACCCGCTGAGCCACCTCCGTCAGCGGTAACCGCTGCCAGTTGGGGATCCGTACCAGTGTGTCGTAGAACTTCCCGGCGGCGTACCGCGGCTGCAGCACCTGCGTGGGAGTGCCCCAGCCCTGACTCGGTCGCTGCTGGAACAGCCCGAGCGAGTCCCGGTCCCCGAAGTCGAGGTTGACCAGCTTCGACTCCTGCAGCGCCGCGGCCAGCGCGATCTCGGCGGCCCGGGGGGACAGGCCCCGCCGGACCGCGACCGCCACGATCGTCGCGGCGTTGCCGGCCTGCTCGGGCCGCACCACGTACGCCGTACCGACCGCCTCGCAGCGGGCCAGTGGCGGCGTGGCTGGCAGGTCCACCCGGCCGGCCAGCCCGAGCACGCCGACGATCGCCCAGGCCATCAGCCCTGCCGTTGCCACGGCGGCGATGAGGCCGACCAGGGTTCCCCGGGTACGCCCGCTCACCGGCGTCAACCGTTGCTGTGCAGGGCGGCGTTGAGATCGGTACCTCCGGTGCGGGGCAGCGCCTCGATCGCCCCGGAGAGGCTGTTGCGGCGGAACAGCAGGCCGGACCGTCCGGACAGGTCGGCCGCCTTGACCGCCGAACCGTCCGGCAGGAGGACCTTGCTGCCCGCGGTGACGTAGCAGCCTGCCTCGACGACGCACTCGTCCCCGAGGCTGATGCCGATGCCCGCGTTGGCCCCGATCAGGCATCGCTCGCCGACCCGGATGACCTGCGCGCCACCACCCGACAGCGTGCCCATGATCGACGCACCACCGCCGACGTCCGACCCGTCACCCACCACGACGCCGGCCGAGATCCGCCCCTCGACCATGGACGCGCCGAGGGTGCCGGCGTTGAAGTTCACGAAGCCCTCGTGCATCACGGTCGTGCCGGGGGCGAGATGAGCCCCGAGCCGCACCCGGTCGCCGTCGGCGATCCGCACGCCCGACGGCAGCACGTAGTCGACCATTCGCGGGAACTTGTCGACACCGTAGACGTGGACCGGGCCTCCGGCGGCCCGCAACCGGAGCCGGGTGGCCTCGAAATCCTCCGCTGCGCAGGGGCCGCGATCGGTCCACACCACGTTGACGAGCAACCCGAACACGCCGTCGAGGTTCACTCCGTGGGGCTGCACCACGCGGTGCGAGAGCAGGTGCAGCCGCAGGTAGACGTCGCTGGCGTCGGTGGGTGGCGCGGACAGGTCGGTGACGACGGTGCGGATCACCTCGGTGGTGACCCGGCGTCGTTCGTCCGTTCCGGGCAGGCGGGTCAGCTCGGCGGGAGGTTCGGCATCGGCGGGCGGCAGGCCGAGGGCTGGTGCCGGGTACCAGGTATCGAGGATGCGGCCGTCCGCGGTGCGGCTGGCCAGGCCGAAGCCCCAGGCCGCGGTGGGCGCGATCGTGGCGGTCACCCGCCACACGCTACCGGCGCGGCGGCGGGCGCGGTCGCCGGTGCGCCCGTTCTGTGGCCGCTCATCTGGTTGGGTGGTTGTCTATCCACAATCGCCCATGCGGGGCAATGGGCGCCGCTGATACGGTTTGCCGGAATTGATCGAATGGTGTGACGACGGCGACGGTCGAGCGACACGGAGGGGCGCCGTGACGGGGCGTGAGCGGGGCGATTCGGCCGGTGGGGTGGAACCAATGCTGGCGGGCTGGCCGGCGCTGGATGGCAGTGGCCGGCAGGTCGGCGTCGATCTCGCTGTGCTCGACTGGGTGGCGCGGGACGCGCGGCGCTTCGCCGAGTCGTTGCAGCCGTCGCGGTCCTGGATCCTGCGGGCGGCCTCGGTGGCGGCCGCGCCCGGTACGCAGGTACGGCTGGGCGCCGAGTCGGGCTGGTGGCCGGCGGGGCGGGCGTTCGCGGAGTTTCATGCGGCCTACGAGCAGCGGTTCTCGGCGTTCTACGCCGGTGTCGCCGGCCAGCTCGGCCTGCTGGCCGATCGGTTGGACCGGGCGAACGGGAACTACCGCGAGGCCGACCGCGGCGCTGCAGGCCAGGTCGGCGCGGCGGGTGCCGGCCAGCCGCGGGTCGGCCAGCCGGATGGGGTGTGGTGACGGTGGTGCGAGCGAAGCCGCACTACTACCCGATCCCGAAGCCCGAGCCGGCCGAGCCGATGTTGGCGTACGGGGCCGGTCTGATCAGGACGATGGTGCTCGGCGCGGATCCGGCATGGCTGGACCAGCTGGCCCGGGTCAACGCTCGACGGGCGGATGAGCTGGACGCGTTGGCCGGTCGGTTCCGCCGCTACGGTGAGCTGCTGGCCGAGGGGTGGAGCGGGACCGCCGCGTTGCTGTCCCAGCAGGACCTGCGGGGGTCGTACGTGATCGCGAGCTCGCTGGCCGGTGGCGCCCGGCAGATGAGCCAGGCGCTGGCGTACGCCGCGGGCGCGCTGGCGGCGGCGCAGGCGACCGCGAGGTTCGCCGAGGGTGGCGGCGTGCTCGACAACGACCCCACCTCGCTCACTGCCGTCACGGTGTGGCAACCACTGCTGGCTCGCCTCAATGCCGCCTACCGTGAGGCGATCCAGATTGCCCCCAGCCAACTCGCGGCGTTCCCGCCGGCCGGCGACGGTCCCGGCGATACCTGGCAGGATTTCTCTGAGTGACTGTTTCAGTAGTCGTGACGCTCGGCGGCGAGCGGGATGGCCGCATCGGTCGGTGCGCGAGCAGCGCCGGGAGGACGTCGCCGGTGCGGGCGGGGCGAGGCTCCTGTACCGGGTCGGGTGCGGGGGTCGGGACGGTGGTGGTGACGTGGCAGGTCGGGCACATCGCCTGGGTGGTGGCCCCACGCACGAGCGTCGCGCACGCCGGGCACCGGCGGGGTGTGGGCATGGCCGCTACCGGGTCGCCTCGTGGGACGACCGCAGCTGGGTGGGCTGGGAGCGGTCCACCCGGGCGGTGCCGGTGTCCCCGTTGCGTAGGGTCGTGTACCAGGCGGCGATGGAGTTCTTGTAGCCCTGGGGCATCACCAGGGCCGGCACCTCCGCCTCGGTGAACAAGGCGACCTGCGTGTGTTCGTGGGAGAGCACCGGGTCAGGTGTCTGGGCGCCGGTGGGCAGGTGGCAGCCGTAGGTGACGACGAAGACGTGCCGCTCGGCGTGGACGATGTGATACATCCACACGTCCAGCAGGGGGCCGGTGACCACCTGCCAGGTGGTTTCCTCGGTGATCTCCCGGGCGACGCATTCCTCCGGCGCTTCCCCGATCTCCAGGCGGCCCCCGGGCAGCTCCCACTCCTCACGTTCGTTTCTCAGCAGCAGCACTCGCCCCGCCCGCACGACCACACCCTTCACGGAGATCGGGTAGCACCCCGGCGGCTGCTGAGCGTTCACTCATGTCCTCCTCGCACCGGGGATGCCGGTGGGCGCACAGCCGGTGGTCCGGATGCGCCGATCGTGGGTCACCGCGAACGTAACACCACCCACGGCGGGCGCCGGGATCGTGCTGGGGCAACGCGGCCGCGGTGCACCGGTCGCCGTCCTGCGTGGCGTGGCCTACCAGGCCAGTGATGAGGGTGTCGCCTCCATGCTGCACCAGTGAGGCGAGGCGCGGGGTGAACGTCGTCGTCACCGGCGCCAGCGGCACCATCGGCACCTACGCCCACGATCCAGCTCCAACCTGACTCCTGCACCCGAAGAGGGCTGAGGGGTCCCGGGTCAGCGGCCGGCTACCCTGCGGGAATGCTCGATCTGACAGCTGACGGCCCGACGTTGACCGCGGCGTTGGTCGATGTGCCGTCGGTGTCCGGGGATGAGACAGCGCTCGCAGACCTGGTCGAGGAGGCCGTGCGGGGGCTGGGTCACCTGGAGGTCTGGCGGGACGGCAACGCCGTCCTGGCGCGAACCCGGCTCGGTCGGGACCGCCGCGTGTTGCTGGCCGGCCACCTGGACACCGTACCCATCGCGGGTAACGTGCCGGCCCGGATCGACGGCCACCGAATCCATGGTTGCGGCAGCTCGGACATGAAGTCCGGCGACGCGGTGATGCTGCGGCTGGCCGCGACCCTGTCCGAGCCGGCGTACGACCTGACCTACATCTTCTACGACTGCGAGGAGGTCGAGGCCGACCGGAACGGGCTGGGTCGGCTCGCCCGGACCGGCCCGGACTGGCTCGTCGCCGACCTGGCCGTACTGCTCGAACCGACGGCCGGGCAGCTCGAAGCCGGGTGCCAGGGGACGATGCGGGCGATTGTCCGGGTCGGTGGCACGCGGGCCCACAGCGCGCGCTCCTGGCTCGGGGTCAACGCCATCCATGGCATGGCCCCGGTCCTCGATCGGCTCGCGGCGTACCGGCCCCGGGAGGTCGAGCTCGACGGTTGCCGCTACCGGGAAGGGCTCAACGCCGTCGGCATCGCCGGTGGGGTGGCCGGCAACGTCGTGCCCGACGAGTGCGACCTCACGGTGAACTTCCGGTTCGCGCCGGATCGGACCGTCGCCCAGGCCGAGCGGCACCTCAGAGAGGTCTTCGACGGTCACGATCTGCGGGTCGTGGACTCGGCGCCGGGTGCGTTGCCCGGCCTCTCCGCACCGGCCGCCGCCGACTTCGTGGCGGCCGTTGGCCTGCCGCCGCGGGCCAAGTATGGTTGGACCGATGTGTCCCGGTTCGTGGGGTTTGGCGTGCCAGCGGTGAACTACGGGCCCGGTGAGCCTGATCTGGCTCACACCCGTGCGGAATGGGTGGACGGTCGGGTGATTGTCGAATGCGAGCAGCGGTTGGCCGGGTATCTCGCTGGCGGCCGGTGAGCCCCCCTGCTGTCCGGATCGCGGCGGGCCTTGCCCGGGTGGCCTGGGTTGGTGGGCTGGCCTGCGGGCTGACCCTGGCCGGGTGCGCCCGGGACGCCCCGGCAGGGCCGGCGGCGAGCGGGTCAGCTCTGGCGTCTGCGTCTGCGTCTGCGTCTGCGTCGCCGTCTGCGGTGCCCGGCGACCGGGCGCACTTCCGGGCCCTGGTGGCCAGCTGGCAGGACGCCCGGTCGAAGTTCGTCGCCACGATGACCTCCGGTCGGGAGCTGAGCCTGGCGGAGGAGCGGACCGCGGCCTCGCTGATGCTGAACGCCGAGCGCGACCTCGCCGCGGCCATGATCCCCGCGACCTGGCCGGTGCGGGCCAGGTCGGCGATCGCCGCGTTGGACGAGGCCGGCAGGCAGATGCAGAGCCATCTGGTCGCCATGTCACGCGCCGAGAGCAGGCAGGCATTCACCGAGCGGCTGGCCGACTACAGCGTCGACGTCGCGTGGGACCAGAGGGCGATCCGGGCGGTCGACGCGGCCTTGCCCGGCTGATGTTGGCGGGGCGCCGGCTACCGTGGGTGCCATGACGACGGGCGACATGGCAGATCCGGACCTCCCGACGGTACTTGGCCAGCAACCAGCGGGCCTCGATCACGCGCTGCCGGAGCAGCAGCGCGGTCGGGTCCTGCTGCGCCGCAGCCAGGTCACGGCGAGCACCACGGACCAGCGGCTGCTCGACCAGCGTGGCCCCTCCGACTGGGTGCATGCCGACCCGTGGCGGGTGCTGCGGATCCAGTCGGAGTTCGTCGAGGGGTTCGGGCTGCTCGCCGAGCTACCCAAGGCCGTGAGCGTGTTCGGCAGCGCGCGCACCGCGCAGGACGACCCGGAGTACGCGATGGGTCGCAGCCTGGGCGGAGCGCTGGTCCAGGCCGGGTTCGCGGTGATCACCGGTGGAGGTCCCGGCACGATGGAGGCGGTGAACCGCGGGGCCTCGGAGGCTGGTGGCCTGTCGGTTGGTCTCGGCATCGAGCTGCCGTTCGAGCAGCGGCTGAACGACTGGGTCGATATCGGGATCAACTTCCGCTACTTCTTCGCCCGCAAGACGATGTTCGTGAAGTACGCGCAGGCGTTCGTGATCCTGCCGGGCGGGTTCGGCACCCTGGACGAGATGTTCGAAGCGGTCACCCTGGTGCAGACCGGCAAGGTCACCCGGTTTCCGGTGATCCTGCTCGGCACGGCGTACTGGGCCGGTCTGGTGGAGTGGCTCCGCACCAGCGTCGCCGCACACGGAAAGATCGATCCGGTGGATGTGGAGCTGCTCACGGTGACCGACGATGTGGACGAGGCGGTGCGGGTCATCGTCGAGGCGGAGCGGGTGAACGGGGTCTTCCCGCCGGTGACCGCGCGGCGCTCGAACGGGACCTGATCGCACGGGTCGGACCGGCCAGAGGTCGGCCCGACCCGTGCCGCTGGGCGCGGGCGAGCTGGGTCAGGAGCGGACGATCACCATTGCCGTCACCAGTGTCCCGTTGTCCTTCTTGGCGAGCACCCCGGCCTTGTCGCCGACCTTCACCTGTTCGATGGTCTGCCTGCTGTGGTTGACCCAGACCTTGGTGGTGGACGCGATCGGGTACGACGCGGTGAACCCGTCGGCGCTCCTCAGCGTGATGGAGGTCGCCGAGACCGCGGTCACCTCGCCGCGCTGCACCACCAGGTCGACAGGCTTGCCGTCCTTACCCTTCACGACGAACTCACCGTGCTCGATCCGGTGAGCCAGCCGGCCGCGCCGGCCCGGGCCGGCATCGGTCGCCACGCTGGTGGTGTCCGACGCGGTGCCGGAGGTGCCCACCAGGTGGGACATGGTGGCCGGGTCGGCCATGGCGGCCAGGTCGGACTCGGAGACCGATCCAGATCCGGTGGCCGCGCTGGACCCGGAGACGGCGGACGCAACGCTGAAGCCGCCCGCGATGGCACCGCCAGCGACCCCGCCGATGACCAGCGCGACCGCGGCCTTGCTGAGGAATCTCGTGGCAATCATGGTGCCCACGATGGGGCAGCTTCGTCGGATCGGTGTTCCGCTCCTGTTCGGGCTCGGTAAAGGCCGGGGCTGCGTGGACCGGGCTCAGGCAAGCCCCCGCCGGGCGACCGCCGGCGGCCGGTCACCGCGCAGCGACGCGACCATGTCCAGCGCGCGGCGCGCGGCGCGCACCCGGTGCACCCGGAACACCCGGGCACCCAGCCAGGCGCTGACCGCGAGCGTGGCCAGCGTGCCCTCCTCCCGCTCGTCGACCGGTAGGTCGAGGGTCTCCCCGATGAAGTCCTTGTGCGACACCGCGACCAGCACCGGCCAGCCGGTCGCGACGAGCTCCGGCAACCGGCGGGTGACCTCCAGCGAGTGCCAGGTGTTCTTGCCGAAGTCGTGGGTGGGGTCGATGACGATCCGGTCCGCGGGCACGCCGAGGTCGACGGCCCGCTGGGCGAGCCGGGTGACGTGACCGATGACGTCCGCGACCACGTCGTCGTAGGCCGTCCGGTGCGGGTCGGTCCGTGGTGACAACCCGCCCGTGTGGCTGCAGACCAGGCCGACACCACCGGCCGCGGCGACGGCGGCCAGATCGGGGTCCGTGCCGGCCCAGGTGTCGTTGATCAGGTCGGCACCGGCGTCGACGACCGCCCGAGCGACCTCGGCCCGCCAGGTATCCACGCTGATCACCAGCTCCGGGTACCGGTCCCGCACCGCCGTGACCATCCCGGCCACCCTGCGGATCTCCTCCGCCGGCGGCACCGGATCGCCGTGCCCTGCCTTGACGCCGCCGATGTCCACGATGTCGGCGCCCTCGGTGACCACCCGATCCACCGCGTCCAGCGCGGCGGCCGTCCGGTAGGTGGCGCCACGGTCGAAGAAGGAGTCAGGCGTTCGGTTCACGATCGCCATGACCACCAGGTCGGTGTCGGCGAACACCCGCGACCCGAGCCGTAGCGGCAACCTGTCCTCCCGACGGTCGGCATCACGCCGGCATGGCGCACGGTAGCGACCCCGGCGGCGACCCCACGCACCGGGCCGGCATGACACGATCGCTGCGTGACCACCCTGCTGATCTATCTGTTCGGGTTGATCCTCGTCGGGGGCGTGTTGTTCCTGCTGGTCTCCTTCGTCGTCGGTCGGGGTGAGGTCCTCGAACCGATGCCGCCGGACGCGGTGCCGGTCGAGCTCCCCGACGAACGGATGGCGACCGCCGCGGACCTGCGTGCGCTACGGCTGCCCGTCGTGCTGCGGGGCTACCGGATGCACGAGGTTGACTGGGTGTTGGACCGGCTCGCCAACGAGCTGGAGCTGCGGGACGCCGAGATCGACCGGCTGACTGCCCGGCTCGCGCCCGTCACGCGCGCCGACGGGTACGCCGACGGGTACGGCGAGCGGCAACCGGCACCGGCGGAGGATCGGCAGGCGAGATCGTGATGTCGGAGTCCACCGTTGACGGCGTGCCGAGGCCCCCGGCGGACCGCCCGCGATGCGGCTGGGCCACCGGTGCGCCCGAGTACCTCGCCTACCACGACGAGGAGTGGGGCCGGGCAGTGCGCGGCGACGACGCGCTCTTCGAGCGGCTGAGCCTGGAGGCGTTCCAGTCGGGGCTGTCCTGGTTGACCATCCTGCGCCGTCGTCCGGCGTTCCGGACCGCGTTCGGCGGCTTCGTGATCGAGACGGTGTCCGGCTACGACGAGTCCGATGTGGACCGGTTGCTCGCCGACACCGGGATCATCCGCAACCGGGCCAAGGTGGAGGCCACGATCCGCAATGCCCGGGCGGCACGCGAGATCCCCGGCGGGCTTGCTGCCGTGCTGTGGTCCTTCGCTCCCGCCCGCCGGAGCCGGCCGCTGGTCGAGGTGCCGGCCACGACACCGGAGTCGGCCGCGATGGCCCGGGAGCTCAAGCGGCGCGGGTTCGCATTCGTCGGCCCGACCACGGCGTACGCGATGATGCAGGCGACCGGCATGGTGGACGACCACGTCGAGGGATGCTGGCTGGCCGGTTCGCGGTGACCAGCGGGTCCGTGCGGGCGGGTCGCGGGGCCGGCGGGCTCAACGACCGTGGAAGACCGGCTGGGTCCTGCCGACGAACGCGGCGGTCGCCGCCCGGTGGTCATCCGTGGCTCCGCACCGGGCCTGCCACCGCGCCTCGTTGGCGAGGGCATCGGCCAGCGGGGCGCCGGCCGCGAAGGCGAGCGTCTGCTTGATGGCGGCGTACGCGAGCGTGGGTCCCGCGGCGAGTCGGGCCGCGAGCTCCTGCCCGGTGGCCAGCGCCTGGTCGTCGGGGACGACCGTGTTGACCAGGCCGATGGTGAGCGCGTCGGCGGCCGTCACCGGCTCCGCCAGCATCATCATCGACGTGGCCCGGGCGCGGCCGACGAGCCGGGGCAGCGTCCAGGAGACGCCACTGTCCGCGCTCAGCCCGACCTTGGCGAAGGAGAGCACGAAGCTGGCCCCGGCGGCGGCGATCCGGAAGTCGGCGGCGAAGCTCAGCGAGGCCCCCGCACCGGCGGCCACCCCGTTGACCGCCGCGACCACCGGCTTGGGCATCCCGGTCAGGGCGAGCGTGATCGGGTTGAAGTGTTCCTCCACGGTGCGCAGCGGCGCGGTATCAGCGGCGTCCAGCAGGCCGAGGTGTTCGCGCAGGTCCTGACCGGCGCAGAAGGCGCGGCCCGCACCGGTGAGCACGACGGCCCGGACCGCCCGGTCGTCCCGCACCTCGACCAGTCCGGCCAGCAGCGCCTCCTTCAGCTCCACGGTCAGCGAGTTCAGCGCCGCGGGGCGGTTCAGGGTGAGGGTCGCGACGCCATCGGTACGATCGATCCTCAGGGTGTCGGACACGCTGCCTCCCAGTGCTGGCGATGATGCGTCCGTTAGGCCGGCACGGACCGGCGGGCCGACCCTAGCGGGCTGCGCGCCGCGCCGGGGCGCCGCAGGGTTTCCGGTTCACCGTCAAATGCGGGACAATGATCGGCGACACCTGTCGTGCGGGCTCAGCGCCGTGCGCGTGCGGCGTGCCGCCGAGCGACAGCGCGGAGACCTCAGGAGTCTCGACCAGTGAGGAGGCACGGATGGCGGCGATGAAGCCGCGGACGGGCGACGGTCCGCTCGAGGTCACCAAGGAGGGGCGCTGCATCGTGATGCGGGTGCCTCTCGAAGGCGGAGGTCGTCTCGTGGTCGAGATGTCCGCTGACGAGGCAACCGCGCTCGGTGACGCCCTGAAGTCTGTGGCGGGCTGAACGAGGCATCAATCATCGGCCCCGACCGCATGTCCGGCCACAGCCGGGCGGTCGGGGCCGTCGCGTGCCCGCCGTGCCCGCGGTGGTCGCGGTTGGACGGTCCGGCGTCGCCCGAGGAGGGGTAGTGCTCGACATCCGGCTGGCCGGTCGGTGCCCAGCGGCCGACGCGCTGGCCGTCCCGGTGACACCGTCCGGAGCGGACGGTGCGCAGGCCGGGCCAGGGGCGGAGTGGATCCCGCTTGACGTCGCCACGCTGCTGGCCGAGTCGGGCAGCAGCGGCGAGGCCGGCAGGGTCACGTCGGTGCCGCTGCCGGGGCACCGCCCCGCACTGGCCTACCTGGTCGGCGTGGGTGCCAGCACCCCGGCCGACTACCGGGCCGCGGGCGCGGCCATGGTGCGGGCGACCGGCGACCGGCTGGAGCACGGGGTGCGGCACCTCGCGGCGACCGTCGGGCACGGCACCGACCCGGCCGGCCTGCGGGTGCTGGTCGAGGCCGCATGCCTGGCGTCGTACCGCTACTCGGTGCGCGCGCAGCGACCAGCGGAGCTGGCCCGGTTGACCTTCGTCGTCGATGACCCGGACCGGTACCAGGACGCGCTCGCCCGGGGGCTCGCCGCCGCCCGCGCGACCTGCACCGCCCGCGACCTGATCAACACGCCATCCCTGGCGAAGTCGCCAGCCTGGCTGGCCGGCCGGGCCACCCGCTGGCTGTCCCGGCTGGGTGTCACCGTGACCGTGCGGGCCGAACGTGAGCTGGCCGACGAGGGTTTCGGCGGCATCCTGGCCGTCGGCGGCGGCTCGAGCCGGGGTCCCCGCCTGATCGAGGCCGGGTGGGCCCCGTCGGGAGCCCGTGGCCCGCACGTCGTCCTGGTCGGCAAGGGGATCACCTTCGACACCGGAGGGCTGTCCATCAAGCCCGCGGACGGCATGAACCAGATGAACACCGACATGGCCGGCGGTGCGGTGGTGCTCGGCGCGGTCGCCGCGGTGGCCGAGCTGGGGCTGCCGGTGCGGGTCACCGCGCTGGTACCGGCCGCCGAGAACGCCGTGTCCGGGGCGTCCTACCGGCCCGGTGATGTGATCCGGCACTTCGGTGGCCGGACCACCGAGGTGGTCAACACCGACGCCGAGGGGCGGCTGGTGCTGGCCGACGCGCTGAGCTACGCCGCGACCCGGCTCGACCCGGATCACCTGGTGGACGTCGCCACCCTCACCGGTGCCGTCCGGGTCGCGCTGGGTGTCCGCACGGCGGCGCTGTTCAGCACCGACGATGCGCTCGCTGACGACCTGCTCCGGGCGGCCGGGGTGGCCGGCGAGGAGCTGTGGCGGATGCCGTTGCCGGCGGAGTACGAGCCGCTGGTGGAGTCCGAGATCGCCGACGGCAACAACGCGGCGGGCAACCCGGGGGCGGTCACTGCCGCGCTGTTCCTCAAGCCGTTCGCGGCCGGCCGGTCCTGGGCGCATCTCGACGTCGCGGGCGCCGGCCGGGCCAGCGCCGACAGCGGGGTGCTCAGCCGAGGGGGCACCGGCTACGGCGTGCGGACCCTGCTGCGCTGGCTGGAGGAGCTGGCCGGCTGACGGCCGTCACCGCAGTGATCGGTAGATCTCGACCGTACGCTCGGCCACCCGATCCCAGGCGAACTCCCTGGTGACCCGGTCCCGGCCGGCACGCCCCATCGCGTCCGCCCCGGAGCGGTCCTTGATCAGCTCGTTGAGCGACCTGGCCAGGCCGGCCTCGAAGGCATCGGGGTCGGCCGCGTCGTAGGGCACCAGCAGCCCGGTCACGCCGTCGGCGACGACCTCCGGGATGCCACCGACCGCCGAGGCGACCACGGGAACCTCGCAGGCCATCGCCTCCAGGTTGACGATGCCGAGCGGCTCGTAGATCGACGGGCAGGTGAACGCGGTGGCGTGGCTGAGGATCTGGAGCAGCTCGTCCCGGGGCAGGGTGTCGGTGATCCAGACCACGCCGCTCCGGGTCCGGCGTAGCTCGCCGACCGCGCCGGCGACCTCGGTGGCGATCTCCGGGGTGTCCGGCTCGCTCGCGCACAGCACGAGCTGGGCGTCGGGGACGAGCTGGCGAGCGGCCCGCAGCAGGTGCGGCAGCCCCTTCTGCCGGGTGATCCGTCCGATGAAGACGACGGTTGGCCGGTCCGGGTCGATCCCGTACCGGGCGAGCGTCCCGTGGTCGGGCGTCGGCCGGTAGACCGCGACGTCGATGCCGTTGTGGACGACGTGGACCCGGTCGGGGTCGACGAACGGGTAGACCTCCAGCACGTCGCGGCGCATCCCCTCGCTCACCGCGATGACGGCATCCGCGCGCTCGTACGCCGAACGCTCCACCCACGAGGAGATCTGGTAGCCGCCACGGAGCTGCTCGGACTTCCACGGCCGGCGCGGCTCCAGCGAGTGCGCGGTCAGCACGTGCGGGACGTCGTGCAGCTGTGCGGCGAGCTGCCCGGCCAGGTTGGCGTACCAGGTGTGGGAGTGCACCACGTCGTTGCCGCCGACCCGGTCGGCCATCTCCAGGTCCACCGCGAGGGTGCGCAGCGCCAGGTTCGCCCCGGCGAGGGTGTCCGGTGGCCGATGGGCGTGCGCCCCCGGTCGTGGTTCGCCGAAGCAGTGCACGTCGACATCGACGAGCCGGCGGAGTTCGCGGACCAGGAAGTCCACATGCACCCCGGCTCCTCCGTAGACGTCGGGTGGGAACTCCCGGGTCAGCAGCGCGACCTTCATGGGAACAGCGTACGGACGGGCTTCGACAGCGCGTCGACAGCGCGTCGACAAGCGTTGGCGCGGGCGCACGGGTCTTTGTTGTCCCTGGCCAGTAGGGTCAGGGGTATGCGTTCGCAGCCCCGGGTCCTTGGCATCGTGCTAGCCGGTGGTGAGGGCAAGCGGCTGTGGCCGTTGACGGCCGACCGCGCGAAGCCTGCCGTCCGGTTCGGCGGCACCTACCGGCTGATCGACTTCGTGCTGTCGAACCTGGTGAACGCGAACTACCTCAGGCTGTGCGTCCTCACCCAGTACAAGTCCCATTCGCTGGACCGGCACATCACCACGACGTGGCGGATGTCGACCGTGCTCGGCAACTACGTCACCCCGGTGCCGGCCCAGCAACGGCTCGGTCCGCGCTGGTTCACCGGCTCGGCGGACGCGATCTACCAGAGCCTCAACCTGGTCTACGACGAGCAGCCCGACATCGTCGTGGTGTTCGGCGCCGACCACGTCTACCGGATGGACGCCCGCCAGATGGTGGACCGGCATCTGGACTCCGGCGCCGGAGTGACGGTCGCCGCGATCAGGGTGCCGCGGAGCGAGGCGCACCAGTTCGGTGTGATCGACGCGGGTCCGGATGCCAAGATCCGGCAGTTCCTGGAGAAGCCGGACGACCCGGCCGGGCTGCACGACAACCCGAATGAGTCCTTCGCCTCGATGGGCAACTACGTCTTCAACACCGACACCTTGGTCGAGGCGCTCAAGATCGACGCCGGCGACGAGGGCAGCGTGCACGACATGGGCGGCAGCATCATCCCGCAGCTTGTCGAGCAGGGCGCGGCCTTTGTGTACGACTTCGCCAACAACGCGGTGCCGGGGACCACCGAGCGGGACCGGGGCTACTGGCGCGATGTCGGGACGCTCGACGCCTACTACGAGGCGCACATGGACCTGGTGGCGGTGCACCCCGTCTTCAACCTCTACAACCGGGACTGGCCGATCATCACCTCGCACCCGCAGTCACCACCGGCGAAGTTCGTCGAGGGCGGGTCGGCCCAGGAGTCCATCGTCAGCAACGGCGTGATCGTGTCCTCCGGCACGGTCCGGCACGCCGTGCTGTCGCCCGGTGCCCGGATCGAGGCCGGGGCGTACGTCGAGGGCAGCGTGATCATGGACAATGTCCGGGTCGGCAAGGGTGCCGTGGTCCGCAACGCGATCCTCGACAAGAACGTGGTGGTTCCCGACGGCGCGCACATCGGCGTGGAGCCAGAGCTCGATCGGCAGCGGTACGAGGTCAGCCCCGGTGGAGTCGTCGTCCTCGGCAAGGGGCAGCACGCGTTGTCCTGACCCGGCGTCCTGACCTGGCGTCCCGGGCTCAGCGGGCCGACACGCCGGACCGGACAGAATCCGGGAAGACGGACCCCGAACGACCCGGATCGGGCTAGGGTGCCTCAAATCGAATTCATCCCATCGGGTGAGTGAGTCGTGCTCAGGAGGCAGTGGTGAGGCTTGGAACGCGTGGCCGGTGGGCAGCGCCGGCCCTCGTTGCCGTGGCGGCGGTTGTACTCGCCGGCTGCGGCACGACCGTGAGCAAGAGTCCGGTGGCACAGAGCACCACCCCGTCCTGTACGCCAGGGACACCGGCGAGCGGCGTCGCGGCGCCCGCGTCGCTGAACCTCAACCTCGCCGCCGACCCGGCGCTGGCCGCGAAGGTCCCGGCGAAGTACAAGACCGCCGGTCAGCTGGTCATCGCGACCGACGCCAGCTACGCGCCGAACGAGTTCACCGACAGCTCCGGCGCGATCATCGGCATGGACGTCGACCTGGGCAACGCCCTCGGGCAGTTGCTCGGTCTGAAGGTCAAGTTCGTCAACACCAGCTTCGACGGGATCCTCGCCGGCATCGCCGCCGGCCGGTACGACGCCAGCCTGTCGTCCTTCACCGACACCAAGGAGCGGGAGAAGATCGTCGACTTCATCACCTACTTCACGGCCGGCACCTCGATCATGGCCAAGAAGTGCAACCCGCTCGGGATCGCGACCACCACCGACCTGTGTGGCAAGACGGTGGCCGCCGAGAACGGCACCACCCAGCTCGACAGCCTCACCAAGGAGGACACGGGCAGCATCGCCAGCGCGTGCAAGACCGCGGGCAAGGCGGCGCCGGTCGCCAAGGGGTACCCGAAGCAGACCGACGTCAACGCGGCGCTCGCCGCGGGGCGGGTGGACGCCTACATCGCGGACTCGCCGGTGGTGGCGTACGCGGTCAAGGTCACCGGTGACGCGTTCCAGATGGTCGGTGACACGATGGACGTCGCCCCGTACGGGATGGCGGTGACCAAGAGCGGCGGCACGCTCAAGGACGCCCTGCTGGGTGCGGTGAGCTCACTTGTCAGCAGCGGTGACTACAAGAAGATCCTGGACAACTGGGGCGTCTCGTCCGGGGCGGTCGGCAGCCCGCAGCTCAACGGCGCGCAGTCCTGACGGAGCCAGGTTGACCGAGGTGGAGCACCCGTCGGTGGGTCCCAGGCCGGATGGTCCAGGACCCACCGACGGCCAGCCCACCGGGGTGGAACCAGCCGTCCCGGAGCTGATCGTCCCGGAGCTGATCGTCGCGGTGCCGGTCCGGCACCCGGGACGGTGGGTGGCGGCGGCCGTGGTGCTGCTCCTCGGTGCCATGCTGGGGCATTCCTGGTTCACCAACCCGCGCTGGCGGTGGGGCACGGTCGGCAGCTACCTGCTCGACCGCAGGGTGCTCGACGGGATCGTCGTCACGCTGGAGCTCACCGCGCTCGCGATGGCGATCGGCATCATGCTCGGAGCGGTGCTCGCGGTGATGCGGCTGTCCCCCAACCCGATCGTGTCCGGGGCGGGCTGGGTCTACGTCTGGTTCTTCCGGGGTACGCCGGTGCTGGTCCAGATCATCTTCTGGTCGTTCATCGCGCAGCTCATCCCGTACCCGTCAGTCGGCGTCCCGTTCGGGCCGGAGCTCGTCGTCTTCGACGCGAACAAGCTCATCCCGCTGTTCGTGGGTGCCCTGCTCGGGTTGGGTCTGAACGAGGCGGCGTACATGGCGGAGATCGTCCGGGCCGGCATCCTCTCGGTCGATCACGGCCAGACCGAGGCAGCCCAGGCGCTGGGCATGCGGCGGCTGCTGATCATGCGCAGGGTCGTGCTCCCGCAGGCGATGCGGGTGATCATCCCACCGACGGGCAACGAGACGATCTCGATGCTCAAGACGACGTCGCTGGTGAGCGTGGTGGCCGTCTCCGAGCTGTTCACGGTGGTCGGGCTGATCTACGGGAACAACTACCAGCAGGTCCCGCTGCTGATCGTGGCGAGCATCTGGTACCTGCTCATGACGTCGATCCTGTCGGTGTTCCAGTACTACATCGAGCGGCACTACGCCCGGGGTTCCGCCCGGCAGCTCCCGCCGACGCCGCTGCAGCGGCTGCGCACCCGGTTCGTGGTGGGGAAGGTCCACGCTTGACGGCCGCCGGCACGATGGTCCCGGACGCGGCGTCGAGCGTCCCGATGGTGCGGGCCGAGCGGGTCCACAAGAACTACGGTCGGCTGGAGGTCCTGCGCGGGGTCTCGCTGGAGGTCAGCCGGGGCGAGGTGATGTGCCTGGTCGGGCCATCCGGGTCTGGCAAGTCGACCTTCCTCCGCTGCATCAACCACCTGGAGAAGGTCGACGGCGGACGCCTCTCGGTCGACGGCGAGCTGGTCGGTTACCGGCAGGCCGGCGGCCGGGTGTACGAGCTGCCGGAGAAGGACGTGGCCCGCAAGCGGTCCGAGATCGGCATGGTGTTCCAGCAGTTCAACCTGTTCCCGCACATGACCGCTCTCGGCAATGTCGTCGAGGCACCGGTGCGGGTGAAGCGGGAGCGGCGGGCCGAGGCGATGGCGCGCGGACGCGAGCTGCTCCGCAAGGTGGGGCTCGACGACAAGGCCGACGCGTACCCGCGGCAGCTGTCCGGGGGGCAGCAGCAGCGGGTCGCCATCGCCCGTGCCCTGGCGATGCGGCCGAAGCTGATGCTCTTCGACGAGCCGACCTCGGCGCTGGACCCCGAGCTGGTCGGCGAGGTGCTCGACGTGATGCGGGCGCTGGCCGGCGAGGGCATGACGATGGTCGTCGTGACCCACGAGATGGGGTTCGCCCGGGAGGTCGGCGACGCGCTGGTGTTCATGGACGGCGGCGTCGTCGTCGAGGCGGGGCCGCCCCGGCAGGTGATCGAGGACCCGGTCCACGAGCGCACCCGGCGCTTCCTGCGCGCGGTGCTCTGAGCGCCGCCACCGTCAGGGTTGGTACGCCGCGGCGAGCAGCCCGTCGCTGACCGGCAGCAGGACCGGCACCAGGTCGGCGCGGTCCCGGACGATCCGGCCGAGATCGCGGACCGCGACCGTGTCCGGGTCGCGTGCCGACGGGTCGGCCACCCGATCCCGCCACAGGGCGTTGCCGAACACCACCACCCCACCCGGCCGGAGCAGCCGCAGGGCCTCCTCCAGGTAGTCGTTGAAGTCCCGGCCGACCGTCGCGCAGAAGACGAGGTCGTACGCCGCGTCGGTCAGGCGGGGCAGGACCTCCAGCGCGGCACCGTTGATCAACCGGGCACGGTGCGTCGGCACGCCGTCCTCGGCGAACGCGCGCCGGGCGGCGCGGGAATGCTCCGGCTCGATGTCCACGGTGGTGAGCACGCCGGTGGGGCGCATGCCACGCAGCAGGTACAGCCCGGACACGCCGGTCCCGGTGCCGACCTCGACCACCGCCCGGGCGGCGAGGAGCGTGGCGAGGAAGCGGAGGGTGGCCCCGGCGGCAGCCCCGAGCGGCCGGCAGCCCAGGTCGGTGGCGCGGGCGCGGGCGGCGACCAGCACCTGGTCTTCCGGTAGGAACGTCTCGACGTACCCGCGAATGGACACAACCGGCGTCTCGGCCATCACGCCCCTTCCTGCGCCCGCTCGGTCCGCAGCCTAGCGGCGGCCGGTGTCGCCGGACCGGAACGTCGGGTCGGATCGTGACGTTGGCATCGTGAGATACGCATGCACTGGCTTGATGGGAGACGTGACGGCACCATGGGCGTTGTGCGCGGAACGGGTGAGCAGGATCAGGTCTTCGAGCCCGGCGCGCCGACGGACGTGGGGGGCAGGTTCATGTCGAGTCACGCACAAGCGGCCGGCTGGGTGCCGCCGACCTGGGACGAGGTGGTCCGGCAGCACGGGCCCCGGGTCTACCGCCTCGCCTACCGGCTGACCGGCAACCCGCAGGACGCCGAGGACCTCACCCAGGAGACGTTCGTCCGGGTCTTCCGGTCGCTGGCCAGCTACCGGCCGGGCACCTTCGAGGGATGGCTGCACCGGATCACGACGAACCTGTTCCTCGACCTGGTACGGCGCCGGCAACGCATCCGGTTCGACGCCCTGCCGGAGGACTCCGAGCGCCTCGTGGGCCGGGAGCGCAGCCCGGAGCAGGCCTATCTGGACACCCACCTCGATCCGGACATCCAACGGGCGCTGGATGCGCTACCGCCCGACTTCCGGGTCGCGGTGGTGTTGTGCGACATCGAGGGACTGTCCTACGAGGAGATCTCGGCCACACTCGGGATCAAGCTCGGGACTGTGCGTAGCCGGATTCACCGCGGTCGGCTTCAACTTCGCGAGGCACTGCGGCACCGGGCACCCGCACCGGTGGTGCCCGCGGTGGAGCCCACATCGCCCGGCCGGTCGGCCGCTGGCCGGGCCGGAGGGAACCCCCAGTGACCCTTCCCGACCTGCATCTGGCCGGCGAGGCACTCGCCGCCCTGGTCGATGGCGAGCTCGGTCCCGGTGCCTACCACCGGGCGGTGGCCCACCTGGTGCGGTGCGGGGAGTGTCGGTCGGCCGTCGCCTTCCAGCGGGAGGCCAAGGCGGTGCTCGCCGCGGGTGGCCTGCCCACGATGCCCGAGGGCCTGTTCGCCCGGCTGCACGAGGTGCCGATGACGGCCGACCTCGGGCCGGGCGGTCCGGGTTCGGGCGGCGACCTCGTCCTCTCCGGTGACCTGCTGCTGTGGAGCGGCGCCAGCCGGGTGTCAGGTGTTGCCACCGGGCGCGGTGCCGACCGGCAGCGTTCCCACTCCGGACGGCGTGGCCTGCCATGGCCCGGGCGGATGAGCAGCCAGCGGATGCGCCGTGGCGTCGCGGGCGCCCTCGCCGGCGTGGCGGTGGGGGTGCTCGGTGCGGCGGCGCCCGGTGGCGGTCAGAGCATGGGCCTGCAGCTTCCCGGGGGCGCGACCGTGACCGGTCCGCAGGTGCTTCCGGCGAGCGTGGTCGTCGCCACCCGGTCCACCCGGTCCACCCTGACCTCCTGGTCCGCCTGGGTCCACCCCAGCTAGGGCCGCTCCTGGCGACCGTCTCACCTCCGGTAAGGCAGGCTGTCAGCATGATCGAGGACGACCCGTTCCGGCCGACGGCCGACGACCTGCGTGCCGCCGAGGAGCGCCGTTCTGGTGCGGCGCGGCGGACCCCGCCGGCCGGGGCCGGGGACCGGCCAGCGCCACCGCCGGTACTGGCCGAGGCCTTCGGTCGACCGCCGGGCGACCGATCGGGGTTCGCCCCACCGAGCGGTTCCCGGTTCGTGGCGCGACCGGAGGCCGGCTCCGCGTGGTGGAAGCCTGACGCGTCCCGGGATCCGTGGCGGGACCCCGCCTCGCCCGCCTACCTCGGCGGCCCGCCCGATCTCGGTGGTCTTCCGGCACCGGGTGGCGGGCCGGGGTCGGGGGCGACCGAAACGGTGATCGCGGCCGGGCGTGCCGGGCGTGCCGGGCACAACCGCCGCAGGTGGTCGGTGAGCGCGGCCGTGCTGCTGCTTGCCGGCGCGGTCCTGGCCGGCACGACCGGTGGCGTCGCCGGGTATCTGCTCGCGGCGCGCTACGGGCTCAGCAACCTGCTCGACGGTGGCGCCACCCTCACCCGCGTCGGCCCGAACGTCCAGCGGCCACCGGGGTCGGTCGCGGCTGTCGCCGAGCGGGTGCGGCCGGCCGTGGTGTCGATCGAGGTCCGTGGCCGGGACGAGTCGGGCACCGGGTCCGGCGTGGTGATCGACGGAAAGGGCTACATCCTCACCAACAACCATGTCGTCTCGGCGGCGATCAACGGGAACGGCACCCTGCGGGTCGTCTTCACCGACCAGTCCTCGGTGCCGGCGAAGGTGGTCGGCCGGGACCCGAAGACCGACCTCGCCGTGATCAAGGTTGACCGGCCTGGGTTGGTGGTGGCCGCGCTCGGTGACTCCGGCACCCTCGCGGTGGGGGACCCGGTGGTGGCCATCGGCTCGCCGCTGGGGCTGGCGAGCTCGGTGACCTCCGGCATCGTCAGCGCGCTGAACCGCCCCGTGCCGCTGCAGGGGCCGGGCACCGACACCGACGCCGTGATCAACGCGATCCAGACCGACGCGGCGATCAACCCCGGCAACTCCGGCGGCGCCCTGGTCGACGGTGGCGGCGCGGTGATCGGGATCAACTCGGCCATCGCGACGCTCGGCTCCGCCGGGCAGGGCGGCAGCATCGGCGTGGGGTTCGCCATCCCGATCAACGAGGCGCGCGACATCGCCCAGCAGATCATCCGCACCGGCAGCGTCTCGCACGCCACCCTGGCGGTCAACGCCCGATCGGTGACCCAGCTCACCGGCATCCTCGATGGTGCCCTGATCGAGGCGGTACAGCCGGACGGAGCCGCAGCCCGGGCCGGCCTCCGCGAGGGGGATGTGATCGTCAAGGTCGAGGGCACGGTGATCACCGGTGCGGACACGCTGGTGGTGACCATCCGCTCGCACCGGATCGGTGACAGGGTGCGGATCACGGTCGTGCGGGGCACCGAGACCCACACCGTGACGGCCGTCCTGCAGTCCGACTGAGGCGCGGCCGGGGCGCGAATGGCCCACCGAGCGGGGCGGTGCTTGGGGCGGCGTCGTACGCTTTTCGCAACCGGAGATGTCCCGGTGCGCCCCGCCGCGTCGACAACGGTCGGCACGGCGCGGGTACGAGGAGGAGGCAGCGGTGTTCGGCAGCCTGGGCTGGAGCGAGATCCTGCTCCTTTTCGTCGTGTCGTTGGTCGTCTTCGGTCCGGACAAGCTGCCACAGGTCGCCCGCGACGCGGGGCGGATGCTCCGCCAGGTGCGCGAGATGGCACAGGGAGCCCGCAACCAGCTCAGGTCCGAACTCGGCCCCGAGTTCGGCGACCTCGACCTGAACTCGCTGAACCCGAAGACCTTCGTGCGCAAGCACCTGTTCGAGGGTGATGACCCGTTCACCGATCCGCTGCGGATGGCCGACCCATCCCCCGGGCGCCGTCCGGGCGGGTCGGCACCGCTGCGGGACGGTGAGCCGCCACCCTACGACACCGAAGCGACCTGACCGGCGGTCGCGCGATCGGCCCCGCGGGTCAGTGCCGCACGGGGGTCAGTGCCGCACGGGGGTCAGGTTGAGTGACCGACCGGCCAGGCCACGCCGCTTGGCGGTCAGCCTCCCGGCCACCCCGATCAAGGCGGTAGCGGCGGGGGAGTCGGGGGCCGTGAGCACCAGTGGCTGGCCGATGTCGCCGCCCTCCCTGAGGCGGACGTCGAGCGGGACCTGACCGAGCAGCGGGACCGAGGTTCCCAGCGATATCGACAGGGCTTCGGCAACGGACTCCCCGCCGCCGGCTCCGAAGACCTCCGTCCGGGATCCGTCGGGCAGCTCCATCCAGGACATGTTCTCCACGACGCCGACGATCCGCTGGTGGGTTTGCAGCGCGATCGAGCCGGCCCGCTCCGCGACCTCGGCCGCAGCCAGCTGTGGCGTGGTCACCACCAGGACCTCGGCGGTCGGCACGAGCTGTGCGAGCGAGATCGCCACGTCACCGGTGCCCGGCGGGAGGTCCATCAGCAGCACGTCGAGGTCACCCCAGTACACATCGGCGAGGAACTGCTGCAACGCCCGGTGCAGCATCGGGCCCCGCCACACCACCGGGACGTTGCCGTCGACGAACATGCCGATCGAGATGACCTTCACGCCGTGCGCGGATGGCGGCATGATCATCTTCTCGACCTGGGTCGGCCGGCCGGTCACGCCGAGCATCCGGGGGATCGAGTGACCGTAGATGTCGGCGTCCACGACGCCGACCGACAGTCCCTGGGCGGCCATCGCGGCCGCTAGGTTCACCGTGACGCTGGACTTGCCGACCCCGCCCTTGCCGGAGGCGATCGCGTAGACCCGGGTCAGCGACCCTGGCTGGGCGAACGGGATCTCGGCCGCCGGCGCGTCACCGCGCAGCGACCGCTGGAGCTGCTGACGCTGCTCGTCGTTCATCACGTCGAGCTCGACCCGGACCCCGGTGACGCCCTCCAGCGCGCTGACCGCTGCCGTGACCTCCCGCGTGATGGTCTCGCGGAGCGGGCAGCCGGACACCGTCAGCCAGACCTGGACGGTCACGCTGCCGTCGTCCTCGATCTGGACACCCTTGACCATGCCCAGCTCCGTGATGGGACGCCGGATCTCGGGATCGTTCACCCCGGCGAGCGCGGTGGTGACTTGGTCTCGTGTGGGTGACGTCACGGGGTTCCCCTGCCAGATCGGGACTTTTGTTGCGGCCCATGCTACGTGGCCACCGGGCGGCCGCTCGGCTCAGCCCGCCGCGTCACGTTCCTCGGCGAGCCGGTTGACCTCGGAACGGAGGAAGTCTCGGGTGGCCACATCGCCCAGCGCGATCCGGATCGCGGCGATCTCCCGGGCCAGGTACTCCATGTCGGCCTTCGCCCGTGAGGTCTGCACCCGGTCCTCGTCCAGGGACACCCGGTCCCGGTCGGCCTGCCGGTTCTGGGCCAGCAGGATCAGCGGCGCGGCGTAGGAGGCCTGCAACGACAGGATGAGGGTGAGGAAGATGAACGGGTAGTCGTCCCAGTGCAGGTGGCGCGGCGCGAACACGTTCCAGCCGATCCATACCGCGACGAACGCCGTCATGTAGACCAGGAAGCGGGCGGTGCCGAGGAACCGGGCGAACCGCTCCGACCACTTGCCGAACGCCTCCGGATTCCACCGGGGCAGCACCTGGCGTCGCACCTGGCGCGGCTGGTCCAGCCGCACCCGGGTCCGTGGCAGCGTCCGCTCAGTCACGTCCGGTCTCCCGCCAGTCCTCGGGGAGCAACGCGTCCAGGATGTCGTCTACGGTCACCGCACCGACCAGCCGGTCGGTCTCGTCCACGACCGGGCACGCGGTCAGGTTGTAGGTCGCCAGGTGCCGGGTCACGGCGGTGATCGGGCTGTCCGTGCGGAGCGGGTCGATCCCGTCGTCGGTCACCGCACCGAGCAGGTCCGAGGGGGGTTCCCGGAGCAGTCGCTGGAAGTGCGCGATGCCGAGGTAACGACCGGTCGGGGTGGCCGCCGGCGGACGGCAGACGTAGACCTGGCTGGCCAGCGCCGGGGTGAGCTTGGCGTCCCGAATCCGGGCCAGGGCCTCGGCGATGGTCGCGTCCGGTCCGAGGATCACCGGTTCGGAGGTCATCAGGCTGCCGGCCGTGCCCTCGGCGTAGTTCATCAGGCGCCGCACCGGAGCCGCCTCTGCCGGCGTCATCAGCATGAGCAGCCGCTCCTGCTCCTCCGGTGGAAGTTCGGCCAGCAGGTCGGCGGCATCGTCGGGGTCCATCTCCTCGAGGACGTCGGCGACCCGCTCCTCGTCGAGCCTGGTGATGATCTCGATCTGTTCCTCTTCCGGCAGCTCCTGCAGCACGTCGGCGAGGCGGTCGTCGTCCAGCGCCGCGGCCACCTCCTGCCGGCGCTGCGGCGGCAGGTCCAGCATCAGCGTGGCGAGGTCGGCGGGGGGCATGGTGCCGAGCGCGGCCAGCAGGTGCTCCGCGCCCTGCTCGCCGAGCGGTCGGGCCAGGCCGGTCGCCTCGGACCAGTCCACCTGCCTGAGGTGGCCCCGGCGGCCGGGCAGCCGCGGTCGGCCGTGCTCGCGGACCGCGATCCGGGAGATCTCCCAGTCCCTGGTCCGGATCTGCTCCATGGCGACGTCCATGACGGTGGCGGTGGTCTGCTCGGCCCCGACAGTGATCCGCCGATCCAGCAGCTCGCCGAGGACGAGCAGCTCGCCGGCGCGCTGCTCGAAGCGGCGCAGGTTCAGGGTGCCGGTGGACAGCACGATCGCCTCGGCGTCCAGCGACAGCATCCGGCCGATGGGGACGAAGATCCTCCTCCGGTGCTGGATCTCCACCACCAGCCCGAGGACGACCGGCGGCCGCTCCGGCGGCCGCTCCCGGATCACGACGTCGCGAACCCGGCCGACCTGGTCACCGTTCGGATCGATCACCGGGAGACCAGCCAGCCGGGCAATGAAAACCCTGTTCGCGGCCGCCACACGTGCAGGTTACCGTTGGTCCGGTCCGGCGGGTGGAAGGAGCGATCGTGGCGCGGAGGCTGCCCTACCACGTCGTCGACGTGTTCACCGACCGGCGGTACGCCGGCAACCCGCTGGCCGTCGTGTTGGACGCCGATGAGCTGCCGGCGGCGAGCCTGCAGGCGATCGCGGCCGAGTTCCACCTCTCCGAGACCGTCTTCCCGATGCGCTCGGACCGGGCCAGCTACCGCGCCCGCATCTTCACCCCCGCCACCGAGCTGCCCTTCGCCGGACACCCGAGCGTCGGGGCCGCGCACACCCTGGTCCGGCTCGGCCGGCTCCCGGCCGGGCTGGTGGTCCAGGAGTGTGGCGCCGGGCTGCTGCCGATCGAGGTGGACGCCGCTGGCGCCACGCTGTCCGGGGCGGCGGCGGAGGTGGGCCCGGATGTCGACCCGGCGCCGTACCTCGCCGCCATCGGGCTGGCCGCCGGTGATCTGGCCGACCTACCAGCCCGGACGACCTCGGCCGGGTTGCCGACGCTGTTCCTGCCGGTGCGCGCCGACGCGGTCGGCCGGGCCCGGCTGGAGCTGGCCGCGCTCGCGGCCACCGGTCTGGCCGACAGCCTCGCCGTCGTCGCCTGGGAGGCGGCCACCCGGACCGCGCACGCCCGGGTGTTCGCCGCCGCGCACGGCGTCCCGGAGGACCCGGCGACCGGCAGTGCGGCGCTGGCCTTCGGGGTGTACCTCGCCTCCGCCGGCATGGTCGGGGAGGGGACCAGCGGCTACACCATCCGGCAGGGCGCGGAGCTGGGTCGCCCGTCCACACTGACGGGCACGGTCACGATCTGCGACGGCGGCGTGGTCGGCGTCACCATTCACGGCGCGGTGGCCCCGGTCGCCTCGGGCGAGCTGATCGCGCCATGACCCGCCGCACCCTCGGGTGGCTGGGTCCAGGGGTGGCTGGCCCTGGGTGCTAGAGCTACCGGCGTTCGACCCGGCGGACGGGCTCGCCGGGCCGCCAGCTCTCGATCACCAGCCGGTCCCCGTCCGGGTGTACCGAGGTCAGCACGGCCGTGCCGATCAGCAACTGGAACAGGTGGAACGGCTCGGATGGCCCGCCGGACATGTGGTGATCGTCGGCCACGGCGCGCAGCGTCGTCGGGTCGATGACCTCCACCGCGAGGCCGGTGAGCTTCGCGTCGCCGCAGGCCATCGAGCCGTCGCCGGTGTGGGCGTGCAGCGCGAACCGGCCGTCTCGCCGGAGGTCGCGTGCCTTCCGCGCCTCCCACATCGATCCGATCAGGAGGTCATCGCCGCGGAACTCCACTTCGGTGCCGCTGACTCGGGGCGAACCGTCCCGGGTCAGCGTGGCGAGCACGTGGTGTCGGGCTGCGGTGAACCGGGCGCGCATCCGTTCGGCCAGGTCCGGGGCCTGATCGGCGAACTGCTGCCACGGCGTCGGGCTGGCAGTCGGGGTGTTCCCGGTGGTCGGCGTGTTCATGGAGGCAGACTGCCAGGCGGCGACGACGGTCCGCTGGTTCAGGGCCGGCGGTGCGGGCTGCGGTGCAGCGTGAACGGCACCCGGGTTGGCGTGCGGGCCGGCGACGGCGGTGGTGCTGCGGCGAGCGAGCCGGTCGGCAGGGTGTCACCACTCTCGACCAACTCGCCGGTCGGGGCGAGCCGGAGCACCGCGCACTCGGCGGCCCAACGCTGGCCCGCGCCGGCCGCGTCGGGCAGGTTCAACCGCTTGCTCAGCAACGTCGGGACCACCGCGTCCCACTCCGCCCCGCCCGGCGTGACCCGGGTGACCTCCGCCCGCCAGGTGAGCACCCGGCCGCCCGCAGCCGAGCGGACCGTCACCGCACACTGGCTCGCCCCGGCAAGCCCCGGCGCGGGTTGCTCGCCGGGGCCGGCGACGACGTAGAGCACGCCGCCGGGCACCCCGTCTACGGCCGGCTCCTCCTGCCACAGCGGCCACACGAGCACCGGCCGGGGCTGCCCGGGGACACCCAGCCAGACCACTCCTGCTTTGCGGGTCGCGCCGGCCAGCAGCGCTGACGGCTCAGACATGCCAGCAGCGTGCCACACCCGCGTCCGGATGTCGTCCTCGCGACTTCGGCACGCCTTCGCCGGTAGGAACAGGGTGTACACGTGGTGCACCGGCACCAGCGGCGGGCCGGGTGACTGGCGTGCTTGTCGGCCCACAGGGCGGGGATGAGTTGGTCGACTTCGAGGTTGCCGGACTGTGCCGACACCAGGTAATGGCCGGTCGGGCCGACGCTGTGGGCGGGCGTTCGGGCCTCGGTGAGCACCAGGTCGAGGGGCCAGAACGGCCCCGCGGTGTGGTCGTAGGAATCTGGGTTGAGCCGTGCCGGTCCACGGTGACGCCGTGGCTGCGTAGCCCGGCGGCCAGGACGTCGAGGTAGGGCGGCAGGCTGCCGCCGGTGAGGATGACGTGGAGGTCACGGTGAACCAACGCGATACACACCGCCGCTCACCGCCGGGTATGCCGGGTGTGCAGCCGGCGGCGGACGGTGTCCCACTGGGGGCGCAGCAACGCCAACCGTCGGGCACGCAACTCCCCGTCGGACAGTTCGGTGTGCAGCCGCAGCTCACGGGAGAGCACCATCACCCGGTTGAGCAGGAACGGCGCCTCGATGCGCGCCTCGTCGACCAGGGCCTCGATGCGGTCCTGCGCGCCGGGTGTGTCAGCGAGCAGGGTGTGCAGCATCGCCAGATCGAAGCCGGGTACGAACAGGCCGGTGAACTCGAAGTCCAGCAGCACACACCCGCCATGTTCGGTGAGCAGCAGGTTCGCCGGCAGTGGGTCACCGTGAGTGGCCTGCCCCACCGGCCCGGCGTCGGCCAGCAGGTCGACCAGGGCGGCGTGGTCGGTGTCGTCGAAGAATCCGGCCCGGTGGTAGCGGGCGATCCGGTCGGGGTAGTCGAACACCGGGGTGAGGACACCCGCCGGGGGGCTCCACCGGGTGAACGCGGTGAGGGTGTCGAGCACCGTGTTCACCACCGTCGCTGGCAGCGCCTGCTCGGGGTAGCGTTCGTTGTCGACGACCCGGCCGGGGATGTGTTCGATCACCAGGACCCGTTGCCCGTCGGTGTGGATCAGTTCGGGCACCCGTACTGGTGGTGGGTGTTCGGTGAACGCCTGGTAGAGGCGGATCTCGTGGTCGAACTTGGTTCGCCAGAACTCCTCACCGGTCCGCAACGCTTTGATGACTACCGGCTGGCCGTGGTACTGCCCGTGGGCCAGCAGCGACTTCTCACTCACCCTCAGCACCTCGCCGAGGACCGCTCCACCGAGGTGACCGGCCAGTTCCTCGGCGGCCCGGGTCGCCTCGCGGGAGGTGTTCGTCATCGGCTGGGTCATCGTTGTTGTCTCCCGTCACGGTGTGGGTCAGGCGGTCGATCAGGTCGGTCTCGGCGGCCGGTTCACGCCAGGCGTGTTCGAGTGCCCGCACCGAACGCAGGTAGTAGTGCGGATGGGGTGACGCACCGGTGGCGAGCTGCCCGAGGACCTGCCGGTACATGATGCCGGTGTACAGGCGGAACCTCGCCGACCGCGGTACGCACGGGAAACAGGTTGCACGCCTCCAGCAGCAGCGGATCGAATTCCACATCCCAGGTGATGGCGTCGGGTACCGGGTTGGTTGGGTCGACGCGGTGCTCGCTGACCAGGCAGGTCGTGGCCACCGCGTCGACCCCGGATTCCAGTCCGGCCAGCGCGGTCGCCAAGTGAGTGGGAAGGAAGAGGTCGTCGTCGTCCAGGAACGCCCAGTAGCAGTCGTGCTCGATGCCGGTGTTGCGGGCGCTGGGTAGACCCAGCCGGTGTTGATGCGTCACAAGGTGGACCGCAAGCCGCACAGGAACCGGCGAACACCAGCAACTCCCTCCTCGGCTGCTGACACGATGGACGGGTGCCCGAGTCTGCTGCCGCCCCGCGTTCCCGGCCGAGCCATGAGGCCATCACGCTGCCGCCGCGGCTGGACCTGGGGTTGCTGGTCGTCGCGATCGCGGCGGTCTCCACGTCGGCCCCGCTGATCGCGGTCACCGCCGCGCCCGCGCTGGCCATCGCGTTCTGGCGCAACGCGATGGCGACCACGGTGCTCCTACCGTTGGCCGCGGTGCGTCGCCGGGCGGAACTGTCCACGCTGGACGGCCGTGGCTGGCGGATGTCGGTGTGGGCCGGAGCCCTGCTCGCCGGCCACTTCGCCACCTGGGTGCCGTCGGTGACACTGACGTCGGTGGCCTCGGCGACCGCGCTGGTGGCCACCCAGCCGGTCTGGGCGGCGGTGATCGCGCACCGTCAGGGTCGCCGGATCGCCCGGGGGGTGTGGGTCGGGATCGCCCTCGCGGTGGCCGGCGCGGTGCTGCTCACCGGTGCCGACCTGCGGTTGTCGGGCCGTGCCCTGCTGGGCGACCTGCTCGCCCTGGTCGGTGGCGCGCTGGCGGCGGCCTATGTCACGGCCGGTGGGAGCGTGCGGGCCCGGGTCTCGACCACGACGTACACCACGATCTGTTACGGCTCGTGCGCGCTCCTGCTGCTGGCCACGTGCCTGGTCGCTGGGGTGCCGCTGACCGGGTACGCCGGTGGGACCTGGCTGAAGCTCGCCGCGCTGACCGGCGGTGCTCAGCTGCTCGGCCACTCGCTGGTGAATGTCGTGCTCCGGTCGACCAGCCCGACCGTGATCAGCCTCGCGATCCTGTTCGAGATGCCCGGGGCCGCACTGCTCGCCGCGGTCTGGCTTGGGCAGTACCCCAGCCCCTGGGCGTTTCCCGGGCTCGCGCTGCTCCTGCTCGGCGTGGCGGTGGTGATCCGGACCGGCGCCGGTGCAGGCGCTGCCCTCCCGGTGGAGTAGCCCGACGAGGCGGGGCACGAGTGGGGCTCGACACACATCGGCGGCGCGTGACGCGTTTGCCCGTGGCCGCCCAAGATCCGGCGTACGGTGATTTTCGATCTTTTGCCGCCCCGAGCGAACCCATCGGGCACGAATGGAGACCCCGTGATCGCCGTACCGTCCGACCTGGACATCGCCAAGGCGGCTCAGCTCGCACCCCTGACCGACGTCGCCGCCGGGATGGGGATCGGTCCGCACTTGCTGGAGCCCTACGGCGCCTCGGTCGCCAAGATCCGCCTGGAGGCGATCGGGGAGCTCGCGGACCGGCCGAAGGCGCGGTACGTGGTGGTCTCCGCGATCACCCCGACCCCGCTGGGTGAGGGCAAGACCACCACGACCGTCGGTCTTGGCCAGGCGTTCAAGCATCTCGGCAGGACCGCGACGGTGGCGATCCGGCAGCCGTCGATGGGCCCGACGTTCGGCATCAAGGGCGGCGCGGCCGGCGGCGGGTACAGCCAGGTCGTCCCGATGGAGCGGCTCAACCTGCACCTGACCGGGGACTTCCACGCCGTCACCGCCGCGCACAACCTGCTCGCCGCGATCCTCGACAACCACCTGCACCAGGGCAACGAGCTCGCCCTCGACCTGGCGAACATCACCTGGCGCCGAGCCCTGGACGTCAACGACCGGGCGCTACGCAACATCGTCATCGGGCTCGGCGGCCGGGAGGACGGGGTGACCCGGCAGAGCGGGTTCGACATCACCGCCGCGTCGGAGGTGATGGCGGTGCTCGCGCTGTCGACCTCGCTGGCGGACCTGCGCGCGCGGCTGGGGCGGATCGTGGTCGGCTACACCCGCTCCGGTGAGCCGGTGACCGCCGAGCAGCTACACGCCGCCGGGTCGATGGCGGTCATGATGCAGGACGCGATCAAGCCGAACCTGCTGCAGACGCTGGAGAACACGCCGGTGCTCGTGCACGCCGGCCCGTTCGGCAACATCGCGCACGGCAACTCCTCGATCATCGCCGACCTGATCGGCATCCGCAGCGGCGACTTCCTGCTCACCGAGGCCGGGTTCGGCGCGGACATGGGCGCGGAGCGGTTCTTCAACATCAAGTGCCGGGCCTCCGGGCTGACCCCGGACGCGGCGGTCGTGGTGGCCACGGTACGGGCGCTCAAGGCGCACTCCGGCCGGCACAGGGTCGTCGCCGGCCGGCCGCTGCCGGAGGCGATGCTCACGGAGAACCCGGACGAGGTACACCTCGGCGCGGCGAACCTGCGCAAGCAGATCGACAACATCCGGCTGCACGGCGTCTCACCGGTCGTCGCGATCAACGCCTTCCCGACCGACCACCCATCCGAGTGGCAGGCGATCCGCGAGGTGGCCGAGGCGATGGGCGCCCGGGTCGCGGTCAGCCAGCACTTCGCCGAGGGGGGCAAGGGCGCGGTCGAGCTCGCCGAGGCGGTCGCCGAGGCCGCCGAGGAGCGGTCGGACTTCACCTTCCTCTACCCGGCCGAGGCCCCGCTGCGGGAGAAGATCCACGCCGTCGCGACCAGGGTGTACGGCGCGGACGGGGTCAGCTACACGCCGGCCGCGAGCCGGCAGCTGGACACCTACGAGCGCAACGGGTTCGGCGGGCTGCCGGTGTGCGTCGCCAAGACCCACCTGTCGATCTCCTCCGACCCGACCCTGCTCGGCGCCCCGACCGGCTGGACCCTGCCGGTGCGGGAGGTGCGGGCCTCGGTCGGCGCGGGCTTCATCTACCCGATCTGCGGCGAGATGCGGACCATGCCCGGCCTGGGCTCCAGGCCGGCGGCGTTCGCCATCGATCTCGACGACGAGGGCGGCATCGTCGGCCTGTCCTGACCCGGAGTGCCCATCTGGTGCACCCAGCGCCGCGATGCGGTATCCACGCGGTATCGCAGCCACCGCCCAAGGGAGTTCGATATGGCCCGTCTCGCGCAGACCGTCGGTCTCACCGAGACCCAGCAGGAGATCATCGGTGCCGTCCGGGAGTTCGTCGATCGGGAGATCATCCCGACGGCGACCACGCTGGAGCACGCCGACGAGTACCCCGAGGCGATCGTCGGGCACATGCGGGAGATGGGGTTGTTCGGTCTCACCATTCCGGAGGAGTACGGCGGCCTGGGCGAGTCGCTGCTCACCTACGCGCTCGTCGTCGAGCAGCTCGCGCGGGGTTGGATGAGCGTGTCCGGCGTGGTCAACACGCACTTCATCGTCGCGTACATGATCAACCAGCACGGCACGGACGAGCAGAAGCGACGGCTGCTCCCGCGGCTGGCCACCGGCGAGGTGCGGGGCGCGTTCTCGATGTCCGAGCCGGGGTGCGGCTCCGACGTCGCGGCGATCACCACCAAGGCGGTCGCCGACGGCGCGGAGTACGTGCTCGACGGCGCGAAGATGTGGCTGACCAACGGCGCCCGCTCCGGTGTGGTGGCCACCCTGGTTCGCACCGACGAGGGCGCCGAGTCGGTGTACCGGAACATGACCACCTTCCTGGTGGAGAAGGAGCCCGGCTTCGGCGAGGTTGCGCCGGGGCTGACGATTCCCGGCAAGCTGGACAAGATGGGGTACAAGGGCGTCGAGACCACCGAGATGGTGCTCGACGGTGTCCGGGTGCCGGCCACCGCGGTGCTGGGCGGCTCGGCCGGTCGGGGCCAGGGCTTCTACCAGATGATGGACGGCGTCGAGGTCGGCCGGGTGAACGTGGCGGCGCGCGGCTGCGGGGTGATGCTGCGCGCCTTCGAGCTCGCCGTCGAGTACGCGCAGCAGCGGCGGACCTTCGGCAAGCAGATCGCCGATCACCAGGCCGTCGCGTTCAAGCTCGCCGAGATGGCCACCAAGATCGAGGCCGCGCACCTGATGATGGTCAACGCGGCCCGGCTGAAGGACTCCGGGCAGCGCAACGATGTCGAGGCCGGGATGGCCAAGTACCTGGCCTCGGAGTACTGCGTCGAGGTGACCCAGGAGGCGTTCCGGATCCACGGCGGATACGGCTTCTCGCGCGAGTACGAGATCGAGCGGCTGATGCGGGAGGCACCGTTCCTGCTGATCGGTGAGGGCACCAGCGAGATCCAGAAGATGATCATCAGTCGGGGGCTGCTCCGGGAGTACCGGGTCCGCTGACCGGCGGCGTCGGGCGCGCCAGCGCCGCCACGGCGGTGAGGGCCGGGCAGCACGATTGCGCCGTTCGTCGTACCCTCACCGATCGTGACCGTAGACTTCCCCGCCGCATTGAGAGACCTGTCGGCGACCCTGACCTCCGTCGAGTCCGTGCTCGACCTGGGCACGTTGCGTCGTGAGGCGGCCGATCTGGAGGAGCAGGCCGGCAGGCCGGGGCTCTGGGACGACCCGGAGGCCGCACAGCGGATCACCAGCCGGCTGTCCGTGGTCCAGGGCGACATCCGCCGGGTCGAGGAGCTGCGCCGCCGCCTCGACGATCTGGAGGTCCTGCACGGCCTCGCGGAGTCGGAGGACGACGCCGACACCCGGGCCGAGGCGGAGATGGAGCTGGCTGCCATCCGTGCGGCGGTCGCGGCGCTGGAGGTGAGGACCCTGCTCTCGGGCGTGTACGACCCGCGGGACGCGCTGGTCACCATCCGCTCGGAGGCTGGCGGCGTCGACGCCGCCGACTTCGCGCAGATGCTGCTGCGGATGTACCTGCGGTGGGCCGAGCGGCACGGGCACCCGACCGAGGTGTACGACACCTCCTACGCGGAGGAGGCGGGGATCAAGTCCGCCACGTTCGTGGTACGGGCGCCATACGCCTACGGCACGCTCGCGGTGGAGCAGGGCACCCATCGGCTGGTCCGGATCTCGCCGTTCGACAACCAGGGGCGCCGGCAGACCTCCTTCGCCGGGGTCGAGGTGCTACCCGTGGTCGCGCAGACCGACCACATGGAGGTGCCGGAGGATGAGATCAAGGTCGACGTGTTCCGGTCGTCCGGCCCGGGTGGCCAGGGCGTGAACACCACCGACTCCGCGGTCCGCCTCACCCACCTGCCCTCCGGCATCGTGGTCACCTGCCAGAACGAGCGGTCCCAGCTCCAGAACAAGGCGACGGCGATGGCCGTGTTGCAGGCCAAGCTGCTGGAACGGCGCCGCCAGGAGGAGCAGGCCCGGATGGACGCCCTCAAGGGCGACAGCACCGGGAGCTGGGGCAACCAGATGCGCTCCTACGTGCTGCATCCGTACCAGATGGTCAAGGACCTCCGTACCGAGCACGAGACCGGCAACACGACCGCGGTGCTGGACGGGGACATCGACGGCTTCATCGAGGCCGGCATCCGGTGGAGGCGGCAGCGGGAGAAGGGAAGCTGAGGTGGGCGGTGAGCGTGGTCCGGCGGCGGTCACCCCGTGTGATCAGCATCTGACGCCACCCGCACGGAGCTGCGGTCCGGACCGACCGATGCTGGTATGCGGGCCTGCACGGGTACACTGACGACCCGTGATCCGGCTGCATCGTGTCTACAAGATGTACCCGTCCAGTGGACGCCCCGCTCTCGACGACGTCACGGTCGATATCGAGAAGGGTGAGTTCGTCTTCCTCATCGGCCAGTCGGGGTCGGGGAAGTCGACCTTCCTCCGGCTGCTGTTGAAGGAGGAGAACCCGACCCGCGGCTCGGTCTACGTGGACAGCAAGGATCTCACCAGGCTCTCGAAGTGGAAGATCCCGGAGCTGCGCCGCAAGATCGGGTGTGTCTTCCAGGACTTCCGGCTGTTGCAGAACAAGACCGTTGCGGAGAATGTCGGGTTTGCGCTTGAGGTGATCGGCAAGTCCCAACGCAGCATCGTCAGGGTCGTGCCCGAGGTCCTGGAGCTGGTCGGCCTCGACGGCAAGGCCAACCGGATGCCGACCGAGCTGTCCGGTGGGGAGCAGCAGCGGGTGGCGATCGCCCGGGCGTTCGTCAACCGGCCGCTGGTGCTGCTCGCCGACGAGCCCACCGGAAACCTGGACCCGGACACCAGCGCGGACATCATGATGCTGCTGGAGCGGATCAACCGCACCGGGACGACCGTCCTGATGGCTACCCACGACAACAACATCGTCGACTCGATGCGTCGGCGGGTCGTCGAGCTCGAGTCCGGGCGGATCGTCCGCGACCAGTCCCGCGGTGTGTACGGCGTGGGGCGCTAGCGACCATCGGCCCGCCGCCGGCCCCCCGCCGGCGGCCCGCGAGCCGATCCCTCCCGATCTCAGGCTAAGGACCCATGCGCGCGAACTTTCTTCTCTCCGAGGTGATCACCGGTCTCCGGCGTAACCTGACGATGACCGTTGCCATGATCATCACGACGGCGATCTCGCTGGGCTTCTTCGGCGCCGCCATGCTGGTCACGCACGAGGTCGACAGCATGAAGAAGATCTACTTCGACAAGCTGCAGGTGTCGGTGTTCCTGCGGGACGACATCAAGCCCGACCAGCGGGACACGCTGCAGAGCCAGCTGGCCGACTCGCCGGAGGTCAGCCGGGTCCAGTACCTGTCGAAGGAGCAGTCCTACGAGCGGTACAAGCAGCTGTTCGCCAACCAGAAGGCACTGGTCGACATCGCCACGGCTGCCACCACCCCGGCGGCGTTCCTCGTGCAGCTCAAGCAGCCCGAGCGGTATGCGGTGATCCAGCAGCAGTTCGGCGGGTCGCCCGGGGTGGACGTGGTGCAGAGCCAGAGCCAGATCCTGGACCCGATCCTCAACCTGTTCAAACAGGTGCGGCTGGCCGCCATCGTGATCGCCGTGATCCAGGTCTTCGCCGCGCTGATGCTGATCTCGAACACGATCCAGGTGGCGGCGTTCCACCGGCGGAACGAGACCTCGATCATGCGGCTGGTGGGCGCCTCCCGCTGGTACACCCAGCTGCCGTTCATCCTGGAGGCGGTGGTCGCCGGCCTGGTCGGTGGCCTGCTCGCCGTGCTCGGGCTGGTGGTGGGCAAGGAGTTCTTCCTGGACCGGATCCTCGGTAACCAGATCCGGTCCGGGATCCTCCCTGCGGTGAGCTACGGGACCATCCTCTGGCCCACCACCCCGCTGGTGCTGGGGATCGGCGTGGCGCTGGCCAGCATCGCGGCGTACGTCACGCTCCGACTGTACGTGCGGCTGTAGGGACGGCGTCGCCCCGATGCCCAAGGAGACCGGACGCAAGCTCATCGCGTCCAACCGCAAGGCCCGCCACGACTACGCGATCCTGAGCACCTACGAGGCGGGCGTCGTCCTGGTCGGAACCGAGGTGAAGTCGCTGCGGGCCGGGCGGGCCTCACTGGTGGACGCCTTCGCCACGATCGACGGGGACGAGATCTTCCTCCGGAACCTGCACATCCCGGAGTACACCGAGGGCACCTGGACCAACCACGAGCCGCGCCGGGTCCGCAAGCTGCTGCTGCACCGGGGCGAGATCGACAAGCTGAGCGGCAAGCTCCAGGAGAGCGGTCTGGCCCTGGTGCCGCTGCAGCTGTACTTCTCCGACGGCAAGGTCAAGGTCGAGATCGCGCTGGCCCGGGGCAAGCGCAGCTACGACAAGCGGCAGGACCTGGCCAAGCGGGACGCCGAGCGGGAGATGGCCCGCGCCGCCGGCCGCCGGCGGTAGCGCCGGCCGCTCGATCATCTCGGTCGCGCCCCGCCGCCGGAGCGGGTACCCTCAGCGGTGGTTCACACCGAGGGGGTGAATGGTCTCGACTCCGGACGTCGAGGCAGGGGAAGCGGGCCGAGGAGCCAGGGTGAGCTCGATAATCCATCCCTGGAAAACAATAAGTGCCAACTCTACGCGCACTGCCGACGCTTACGCTCTCGCTGCCTAACAGCAGCTAAGTAAGCAAAGGCTGTCAGCCCGGGAACGCCTTCCGGCCCGGATGCTGGCATCAGTGAGGAAGGATCACCGCTGGACCCGGTCACGGGGCCCAGCGGGACATTCCACAGTGACTGGACCCGTCGGCGATGTGCCTGAGGAAGCGCCGGGGCCGAGCAGAACGAGACACAGGCTGCGCCCGGAGAAGTCCTGTCAACACGACGGAGGACGCGGGTTCGATTCCCGCCACCTCCACCACGGCGGCCCCGTTCGTGCTCACCCGTAAGGGTTGAGGCGAGCGGGGCCGTTTTGCTGTCCGCGTCGTGGAGGTGAGGGTCGGACGTCCATGGCATCTTGTGGCGATGGCGAACGAACGACTGCGCACCGCGCTGCTCCAACGTGGCGTCACGCCCACCGACCTGGCCAACGCCGCGGGCGTCGACCCCAAGACCGTCGAGCGGTGGATCAGCGGGCGCATCCCCTACCGGCGGCACCGCTACCTCGTCGCCACCCACCTCGGCGCCGATGAGACGTACCTGTGGCCCGACGCGCTGGCACCCGCACAGGCTGCCGACGCCTCCGAAAGCGAGATCCTCACCGTCTACCCGCACCGGTGGGCCGTCCCCCGTGACGCCTGGGGCCACTTGTTCGACTCCGCCGAACACGAGATCGGCATCCTCGTCTACGCCGGACTGTTCCTCGCCGACGACACCGGCATGCGGGAGTTGCTGGCGAGCAAGGCAGGCGGGGGCCGCGGTGTGCACCGTGCCACACCCGCACCGCACCGCGTGCTGGTCGTACTGGGTGACCTTCGCAGCCACCTGGGGGATCTCGACCTGCTGGAAGGAATCAACCACTCCCAGGTCCGTGCCGGCGGCCAGGTCCACACCACACCCGCACACCCCCCGCGGGAACCGGTCCTTCTGCTCGTCCGGGACACCCACCCAGGACAGGTTCGCCCCCGGCGCGCCCTTCTGCTTACCCCTCGCCCGCTTCGCCGCCCCGCGATCCTTACCCCTGGGTGCCGTCCTGCCCGGCTGGTCGTCCATGCTCGGCGGCATCGAGGAGTTCCCACTGTTACGCGACAACAGGTGCTCCAGCGACGCCACCTTCGCCGCCAACCCGTCATACCCGACGCGCAACCGCTTATACGCCGCAACCAACTCGGTGTGCGCCACCATCAACCGCTCATGCGCGGCCACCAACCCCTGGTGGGAAGACGTCAGCTCCACGATCCGGGCCTGCTCGACCCGAACCAGAGCAACTAACTCATCACGGGATATATCCTCCAGACCGGGCGCCCCCGCATCAAAACCACCCAGCCAGCCTCACGCAGGTCGAGGTGTGTCAGAGAAAATGAACCAGGTGGCGGTGGTAATACCCAGCCACTGACGGGGGCTCATGGGTGATCCTGCCGGAGCTGTCGGCGGGTGGCAACACGTGCTTGGTGGGCGGCGGCCAGTCCGGTCTTGCGGGCG
>JACQDL010000046.1 GCA_016201065.1 Actinomycetota bacterium | reverse complement strand
TCTACCAGGAGCCTCCTTCTTTCCCAGGGTTCAGCCGGGCCGAAGGGTGCCGGCCCCGCCACCCCCGCCCTGCGTCACTGAACGTAACCAGCTGTCGCCTAGCCAAGACACCCGGAAACCCCTTAAGTCGCTGGCATTGGCGCGTCATCAGTCCGTCTTTCCATCAGCTGGGCCGAGGCCGCGCCGCGTGAAGTTTGATCTCGCGTAGACCGGTGTCTATCAGATCAAGTGCCCACGGTCCGCCGCCGAGCCGAATGATCTCACGTTCGAGTCGTCGCCAGTGCTGCAAGGCCAGATCGACCTGTTGTCCGGGCGTGAGATCTTTGCGACCGGCGAACCAGACGGCCCGCAGCCCTTCCGATCTGAAGATCTCGAGTTCAGCGGGGCGGGTACGGATCCGTCGATCACGGTGGAAGATGACCCAACCATTTCGAGCCGCGATCGGCATCCATTCAGTGTCCAGGGCTCCGGGAGCGATCTCGGGCACTGCAGGGTGCCCCGGGTAGACAAGATCATCACGCTGGTGGGCGACAAGCTTGCCGAACCCGAGGACGCTCTCGTCGGCGTACCAGCGGATCGGAGCCGCTTTCTTAGCGGTCACCGCTAGGCGGCGCTGCGAGCTTGAGCGGTGCGCATCTCGTAGCGAATCGCCTGCATGACCTGATCATCGGACAAATCGTACAGTTGCGCCAAGACCTCGACGCTTTCCCCGGCCCGAAACCCTTCCGCGAGAACCGCTGTCGGTACAGAGCGGACCACCGGCTGACCCGTCTGTCGCAGTGGATCGATACGCACGTCCGGGGTGTCCTTCTCCGCGCGCAATGCGGTCACCGCCCGGCCTCGTCCTTCGAAGACTGCCCGGTCCGCGAAGTCCTGCGCGGGGTCGGCAAGCACCAACTGGCCACTTCTGACCACGACCAGCCTGAGTGGCTGCTCGAGGTCGGCCTCGTCCTGTACCCGCATCACCAGCTCGCGACCCTCAACATCCAAATAGGGCCTTGCGGTCGCAAGAGGGTACGGGGAACCGAACTCGCGTCGTAGCAGCTGGACCGCCGGTCGTAGCCGCTGCAGTGAGATCCCCTTGGCGCGGTACCCGGCGAGAAGCCGAGTCTCGACGAACTCTCCCCAGGTTACAAGATCGTCTCCGGTGTGCTCGTCACGGATCACCGGTGGGTAGAAGCCCGTGCCCCGCGCGTAGCCGTCGATCCAACGCTTCGCCGTACCGGCGGGCAGGCCCAGGTGCAGGTCCACATCACGCATCACGTAGACCCGTCGCTGCAGAACCGAACTGCCCTCCACACTGCCGATGCTCTCACGGAACATCGGATGCGACGCGGCCGACCCTGGCTGGCTCCCGGCCAGGGCGGTGGTCGAGGCGGGGATCGCCAGGTTGGCCGGTGCCGGGACGGGTCCACCATGAAGGCTTGATCAAACTTACGTCGTGCCTCGGCCATCGTTGGGCCTCCCTCTTGAGGGACACCTCCACGAGGCGAGGGGAAACCCACGCTGTGGGTTGCTGTCACCTCGGTGTCTCTGCGCCGTCGTTCGTTCAGATCTTGATGACGGTCAGGTCGGGCATCACGTCGTAGTCGTTGTCCTGGGTAGCCACCGGGAGGTTGTGCGCGAGGGCCGTGGCGGCGATCCAGGTGTCGTTGATGGGGGCCTTGCGACCTTCGGCGCGCAGCTTTGCGACGAGCAGTGCCCAGGTGTCGCTGACGGACTCGTCGATGGGTAGTGGTTCGAACTGTCTGGCCAGTTCGTAGGTGGCCAATCGCCGGGAGGTGGCGTTGGGGTCGTGGCTGGCGCTGACCACTCCGAGGCGCAGTTCGCCGAGGGTGATGACGGATACGCCCAGATCCAGCTCGGCGAGGGCGTGGTCGTCGAAGCGATGCGCTTCCAGGCCGATGAACAGCGAGGTGTCGGCGATGGCGCGTCGTCGGGCTACCACGGCAGGTCGTCGGTGGTGTCGGTGAGTGTGTCACGGAGCTCGTCGGCTGCACCGGTGCGGTCGGGTCCGAGTGCGTTCAGCCGGGCCAGGACCTCTGTGGCGGGGATCCACCGGCGGCGGGTGCGCAACGGGACGAGTTTCGCGATCGGGCGATTGTTGTGCAGGATCTCTATTTCTTCGCCGGCCTCGACGCGGCGTAGAACATCTGCCGTGTGGTTTCGTAGATCACGTGAAGGGATCACGGATGTAGTATTCATGCTACGAGCGTAGCCGCAGGTCGTGTCGTTGTCCACGACATGGAATGCAGTCCGGAGGTTGACCTCGCCGGGTCCTGCTTCGCGGTGGACGGCCGCTGAGCTGGGGTTGTGAGCCGGTGTGAGAGATCTGGTGCGCCCGGCAGGGATCGAACCTGCGACCAAGTGCTTAGAAGGCACCTGCTCTATCCACTGAGCTACGGGCGCGTGCGGTGGTCACGCGTGCAGCGGTCAAGCTAGCGCACCACGGCCGGGCGCTCGGAGTCGATTGTCACCCATCCTGCGCCAGGACGGGGTCAGCCGGCGACCGGGCGCACGGTCACGTTGCCGGCACCGGAGTGTGCGCGGATCAACCGCGGTGAGGTCAGGTCGTTGGAGATGCCGACGGTGGACCGGCCGGCGCCGGTGCTGGCATCCACCCGGTAGCTCGCCGTGGCGGGTACCTCGACCACGACGTTGCCGGCGCCGACGACGGTCGACACCTGCTGGGGAGCATCGGAGAAGGTGAGGATGACGTTGCCGGCGCCGGTCTCGGCGACGACCTCCGCGCAGTGCAGGTCCGTCCCGCGGATCGAGCCACCACCGGTGTGCAGGTCGAGACTGCCGCGGGCACCGGAGACGGTCAGGTCGCCGCCGCCGGTGTTCAGGGTGACCACCCCGGCGAGACCGTCCAGCGCGTGGATGTCACCGCCGCGGGAGTCCGCGCGGATCGCGAAGTCGGCGGGCACCGCGATGGTGTAGTCGACGCTGCAGCTGGCCAGCAGGAGGAAGCCCTGGCAGTCGGCGCGCACCAGCACCCCGTCCGGTGCGGACAGGTGGGTCAGCCTGGGGCGGGTGACGCCGTAGCGGACGTCCGCGGTGACGTGCACCTGGTCGTCCGGGCTCGCCCGGACGGTGACGTCGCCGCCCCCGGTGTGCACCGTGAGCAGCCGGGTCGCCGGGCTGTCGAGAGTGGCCTGCTCCTGGTACGACGCCCGGCCGAGCTGGTGGACCAGGTACAGCGCGCCCGTACCGATCGTGCCGAGGGAGAACACCAGGCCGATCGCCAGGGTGACCCGCCGGGAGGGGGACAGCCGGGGCGGGGACGGTCGGGGCGGGGACGGCGTGGCCACCGCTCACCCCTCCAGGTAGCGCAGCACCGCGAGCACCCGCCGGTGGTCGCTCTCGGCCGGCGGCAGGTCGAGCTTGGTGAAGATGCCGCTGACGTGCTTCTCCACGGCGCCCTCGGTGACCACGAGCTGGGTGGCGATGCCGGCGTTGGACCGCCCCTCGGCCATGAGCTGCAGCACCTCCCGCTCCCGCGGGGTCAGCCCGCTCATCGGGTCGCGCCGCCGGCTGCGGGCAAGCAGCTGGCTGACCACCTCCGGGTCCAGCGCGGTCCCGCCGTCGCCGACCCGGTGCAGCGCGTCGACGAACGCCTCCACGTCGGCGACCCGGTCCTTCAGCAGGTACCCGACCCCGCGGGTGTCACCGGCCAGCAGCTCCGAGGCGTACCGCTCCTCGACGTACTGCGAGAGCACCAGCACGGCGACCCGCGGCCAGCGTCGCCGGATCACCAGGGCGGCCCGCAACCCCTCGTCGGTATGCGTCGGGGGCATCCGTACGTCGGCGACCACCACCTCCGGCTGCCGGTCCCCGACGCTGCGCAGCAGGCTCTCCGCGTCCGGTACGGCGTCGACGACGTCGAACCCGGCCTCCACGAGCAGCCTGGCCAGCCCCTCCCGAAGCAGCACCGAGTCCTCGGCGATGACTACCCGCATGGCAGCTCCACGGTGAGTGTGGTCGGACCACCGGGTGGGCTGTCCACCGCCAGCCGGCCGTCGACCCCGGTGACCCGGTCGGCCAACCCGCGCAGGCCAGTGCCCGCGCTGGCGTCGGCGCCACCCCGACCGTCGTCGAGCACCGTGACCCGCAGCGTGTCCCCGACCCGCTGGACCAGGACGGATGCCTGATGTGCGCCGGCGTGCTTGGCGACGTTGGTCAGCGCCTCGGCGACCACGAAGTACGCGATGGCCTCGACGGTCTGTGATGGCCGGACCGGCGCGTCGACGGTGACGCTGACCGGGACCGGCGAGCGCGCGGCGAGCGCGGACAGCGCCGCGTCCAGCCCCCGGTCGGCGAGCACCGGGGGGTGGATGCCCCGGGTCAGGTCACGCAGCTCCGCCACCGCCTGCTTCGCCTCGCTGTGCGCCTCGTCGAGCAGGGTCCCGATCGAGTCCGGCTCGCGGCCGTAGCGAGCCTTTGCCCGGCCCAGCGTCATGGCCAGCGCCACCAGCCGCTGCTGGGCACCGTCGTGTAGGTCGCGCTCGATCCGGCGGCGTTCGGCCTCCGCCGCGTCCAGCACGCGGCGCCGGCTGCGCTCCAGCTCGCCGACCCGCTCCGCGAGCTCCCTGCTGGAGTACCGGCCGAGGAGGGCGCGCGCGACGGCGATGTCCATGATGGCGAGCCCGCGGACCACCGACGGCGCGCCCAGCAGGAGACCCAGCCCGACCAGCGCGATGACCCACTCCGCCAGGGCGCCATGCACCCGGAACACGCCGAGGTTGGCGCCGCCGTTGGGCAGCGCGCCGTTGTACGCCGGCAGCAGCACCAGCGCCACCGGCAGCGCGGAGCAGGCCAGCGTCACGGTCATCGTGAACGCGCCCAGCGGCAGCATCAGCAGGTGGTACCCGATCTGCCGCCAGGTCGACGGGCTGATCACCAGGCGCCCGACCTGCCGGAGCGGCGGCGCGGTGCGGTCGGGCGGCGGCGGGGAGTCGATCGCTACGTCGAGGGTGAGGTGGAAGCGGGCCCGTTCCAGCGTGGCCAGCCCGCGCGACCAGTACGCGGTGAGGACGAAGACCGGCACCCCGAGCAGCGCCGCCGGCAGCAGCGACACCGACAGCGTCAGCAGGGTGACGACGCTGGTGAACGACAGCAGGCCGAACCAGAAGTCGCTGAGCAGGTGCGTGATCGCCAGCCAGGTGTATGGCGAGACCAGCGCCCGGATCGGGTGGTAGGGGATCGCCAGCCCGCCACCGGACGGCGGGCTGCCGTCCCGCCCGGTCTCGCGCCCCACCCAGGTCATGCCGCTCCCGCCACCAGTACCGCGCACCGCGCACCGCCACGGTAAGGACGCCCGTCGCCGGGAGGCTATCCCGCCGGCCACCCGATCGGGGTGGGGTTAACCCCCGGCTCGGGATGGGTGTGGGCGCCAATGACACCGGTGCGCCGGTTCGGGACGCTTTCCCTGGGCCGCCGAGCGGTGGCCGGCACAACCCGCAGGGAGGCCACGGTGCAACGCCAGACCACCACCGTACGGATCGCTCGGTGGAGCGCGACCCATCCATGGCGGGCGGTGGGGGCGTGGCTGCTGTTCGTGGCCGCCTGCCTCGTCGCCGGCAACGTGGCCGGCACCAGGACCCAGAGCCAGGCCGCACCGGGTGAGTCCGGGCGCGCCCAGCAGATCGTGGAGTCCGGCCACTTCCCGGAACCGGTTGCCGAGAATGTCCTCATCAGCGCCCGGTCGGGGAGCCTCGACGGTGCCGCCGCGATGGCGGCTGCGGCCGAGGTCCGCACGGCGATGTCGGGCCTGCCCGACGTCCTCGGGGTCGGGCAGCCGGTGCCCGCCCGCGACGGCTCGGCCGTGCTGGTCCCGGTCACGCTGCGCGGACCCGTTCTCACCTCCGACCAAAGGGTGCAGCCACTGCTGGACGCCACCGCGCGGGTCCAGGGCGCCCATCCGGAGCTGCGGGTCGAGGAGGTCGGGGCCGGTTCGCTGAACAAGGCCGTCAACGACGCGTCGGGCGCGGACTTCCAGACCGCCGAGGTGTTCAGCATCCCGGTCACGCTGCTGATCCTGCTGCTGGCGTTCGGAGCGCTGATCGCGGCCGCGGTACCGCTGCTCCTCGGGCTTTCCGCGGTGACCGCCGCGATCGGGTTGTCCGCGCTGGTCTCCCACCTGATCCCGGCCACCCAGGCGCTGGACAGCATGATCCTGCTGATCGGGATGGCGGTCGGCGTGGACTACTCGCTGTTCTACGTCCGCCGGGAGCGCGAGGAGCGGGCCCGTGGGCGCGGGCACGTGGACGCCATCGAGGTGGCGGCCGCGACGTCCGGGCGTGCGGTGGCCGTCTCCGGTCTCGCCGTGCTGGTGGCGATGTGCGGCATGTTGGTTGCGCGGGACGCGACGTTCAACTCCCTCGCTGTCGGCGCGATCCTGGTGGTCGCCGTCGCGGTGCTCGGCTCGCTCACCGTGCTGCCGGCGATGCTGGCCAGGCTGGGCCGCTGGGTCGACCGCCCGCGGGTCCCGCTGGTCTGGCGGCTGACCGCGCACCGCGGTGGGACTGGTGGGTCCCGGTTCTGGTCGACCGTGCTCCGGCCGGCGTTGCGCCGGCCGCTGCCGACCCTGGTGCTCGCCGTGCTCGCGCTGCTGGCGCTGGCCACGCCGGCGCTGGGCATGAAGCTGAAGCTCACCGACGTGTCCGACATGCCCAGGTCGATGCCGATCCTGCAGTCCTACGACCGTCTGGTCGCCGTCTTCCCGAGCTCCGGCAGCAGCTTCGACGTCGCGGTGCGGGCGCCGGCCGGGGAGTCGGCACGGACCCGGGCCGCGCTCGATGAGCTGAGCCGCCGGGCCCAGGCCGATCCGCTCTTCCCGGCCGACCGCCAGCCCCAGCTCCAGACCTCCGCGGACGGGCGGGTGGCGGTGCTGTCCATCGGGGTGCCGTACAGCACGGGCAGCCCGCAGGCGCTCACGGCGCTGAACCGGCTGCGTGATGACCTTGTGCCGGCGACCGTCGGCCAGGTGCCCGGTGCCGAGCACGCGGTCGGCGGCTGGATCGCGGCCAACCACGACTTCGAGCAGCGGATGGTCGGCTCGCTGCCGTGGGTGATCGGGTTCGTGCTGACCCTGACCTTCCTGGTGCTGCTGATGACCTTCCGGTCGGTGGTGGTCGCGCTGACCGCGATCGTGCTGAACATGCTGTCGGTGGCGGCGGCGTACGGGTTCGTGGTGCTGGTCTTCCAGGGTCACTGGGCGGAGGGTCTGCTGGACTTCCGGTCCAACGGCGGCATCGTCACCTGGCTGCCGCTGTTCCTGTTCGTCGTGCTGTTCGGGCTGTCGATGGACTACCACGTCTTCGTCGTCAGCCGGATCCGGGAGGCGGTGGACCGGGGGATGCCCAACCGGAACGCCGTCGCCCACGGCATCACCACCTCGGCCGGGGTGGTGACCAGCGCGGCGGCGGTGATGATCGCGGTGTTCTCCATCTTCGGCACCCTGTCCACGCTGGACATGAAGCAGCTCGGGGTGGGGCTCGCCGCGGCGATCCTGCTGGACGCCACGATCATCCGGGCGGTGGTGCTGCCGGCCACGATGATCATGCTCGGCCGGTGGAACTGGTGGGGTCCCCGACTCCTCCGCGGCCGTCAGCCGTGGGGCGCGCCCGATGCGGATCGCTCGGAGGTCGAGCTGTCGCCCGTTCACTGACCGTGGGGGAGCGGGCAGATACCGCCTCCCGGTGACAATCCTCGCGTTCCATCCACAGCCGCCTCGCTGACCCACAGCCCGAGGACCCGGCCCGGCGATCGACCGCCATCCGGCGCACCGTTGAGGTGACGCCGGATGGCGTGTCCGTTGAGTGGGAGGCGTGGAACGTGAACGAAACGACCGTCACCGTGGTGGGAAACCTGACCGAGGATCCGAAGCTGCGGCGGACCGAGGCAGGGGTGGACGTGCTCAACTTCTACCTGGCGTCAAACGCCCGGCGCCGGGACCGGGAGACCGGGGAGTGGGTCGACGCCGAGTCGCTGTTCCTGCGGGTCACCTGCTGGCGGCAGCTCGCCAGCAACGTGATGGACTCGCTGCGCCGGGGCGATCCGGTCGTGGTGACCGGCCGGCTCTTCACCCGGCAGTTCGAGGTCGACGGGCAGCGCCGATCCAGCTTCGAGCTGGAGGCGGCGGCGATCGGTCACGATCTGACCAGGGGCGTCACCGTCTTCCGCCGCACGAGGCGCGCGGGCGGTCCGGCGTGGGAGGCCGCCCCGCAGCCGGAGGAACCGGAGGCGCCGGAGGTGGCCACCGACCAGCCTGGCGGCAGCGATGACACCGTGGCTGACCGGAGGCTGGCGGCGGCGAGCTGACCTGGGTCCCGGCGGCGGTGGGCGCTCGGGCGCCGGGCGCCCACCGCCGCCCGACCCGATTCGGTATCCCCGCCGGTGGTTGAGACACTGGGGGCACTGAGACGTGGAAAGGCTTCCCTACAGTGGCGCAGTACATCTACTCGATGCGCAAGGTGCGCAAGGCGCACGGCGACAAGGTCATCCTGGACGACGTGACGCTGGCGTTCCTGCCCGGCGCCAAGATCGGCGTGGTCGGTCCGAATGGCGCCGGCAAGTCCAGCGTGCTGAAGATCATGGCCGGTCTCGACCAGCCGTCCAATGGCGACGCGCTGCTGTCCCCGGGCTACAGCGTGGGCATCCTCCAGCAGGAGCCGGTGCTCGACGAGGGGAAGGATGTCCGCGCCAACGTCGAGGACGCGGTCGCCGACACCCGGGCGCTGCTGCTGCGGTTCGACGAGGTCAGCGCCGCGATGGGCGACCCGGATGCGGATTTCGACCGGCTCATGGCCGAGCAGGGCGAGCTGATGGAGCGGATCGAGCACGTCGAGGGGTGGGAGCTCGACAACAAGATCGAGATGGCCATGGACGCGCTCCGGCTGCCCGCCGGTGACGCCGAGGTGGCGCTGCTCTCCGGCGGCGAGCGGCGCCGGGTCGCGCTGTGCAAGCTGCTCCTCCAGCAGCCCGACCTGCTGCTGCTCGACGAGCCGACCAACCACCTGGACGCGGAGAGCGTGCAGTGGCTGGAGCAGCACCTGGCGAAGTACCCGGGGACCGTGCTCGCGGTCACCCACGACCGGTACTTCATGGAGAACGTCGCCGAGTGGATCCTCGAGCTGGACCGGGGCCGGGCCTACCCGTACGAGGGCAATTACTCCACGTATCTGCAGAAGAAGGCCGAGCGGGTCTCGGTCCAGGGGCGCAAGGACGCCAAGCTGAAGAAGCGCCTGGAGAGCGAGCTGGACTGGGTCAGGCAGAACGCGAAGGGCCGCCAGGCCAAGCAGCAGGCCAGGCTGTCCCGGTACGAGGAGATGGCGTCGGAGGCCGAGAAGACCCGGAAGCTGGACTTCGATGAGATCCAGATCCCGCCGGGGCCGCGGCTGGGCAGCGTGGTTGTCGAGGCGTCCGGCCTGGCCAAGGGGTTCGGCGACCGGACCCTCATCGACGACCTGTCGTTCTCGCTGCCGCGTGGCGGCATCGTCGGGATCATCGGACCCAACGGTGTCGGCAAGACCACCCTGTTCAAGACCATCGTCGGCCTGGAGCAAGCGGACTCCGGCCAGGTGCGGGTCGGCGAGACCGTCAAGATCTCCTACGTCGACCAGAACCGGGCCGGCATCGACCCGAAGAAGACGCTGTGGGAGGTCGTCTCCGACGGGTTGGACTTCATCCGGGTCGGCAACGTGGAGGTGCCGTCGCGGGCCTATGTCAGCGCGTTCGGGTTCAAGGGACCGGACCAACAGAAGCCGGCCGGAGTGCTCTCCGGAGGGGAACGCAACAGGCTGAACCTCGCCCTCACCCTCAAGATCGGCGGCAACCTGCTGCTCCTTGACGAGCCGACCAACGACCTCGACGTGGAGACCCTGTCGTCGCTGGAGAACGCGCTGCTGGAGTTCCCCGGCTGCGCGGTGGTGATCTCCCACGACCGGTGGTTCCTGGACCGGGTCGCCACCCACATGCTCGCCTGGGAGGGGGACGAGAAGGACCCGGCGCGGTGGTTCTGGTTCGAGGGCAACTTCGCGGCGTACGAGGCGAACAAGGTGGAGCGGCTCGGCGCCGAGGCGGCCCGGCCGCACCGGGTGACCTACCGGCGGCTGACCCGGGACTGACCCCGGACCGGCCGCGCGGACCGGCCGGCGCACGGCCGGGTCGGGCAGGCCGCGGTGCGGCGCGCGCCATGGGCATGCCAGGCTTGGCGGCATGGCACGGTTCACCTACCACTGCCCGATGCGCTGGGCCGATCAGGACCCCTTCGGCCACGTCAACAACACCGTCTACCTGGCCTACCTTGAGCAGGCCCGGGTCGACCTGTTCTTCCGGCTCGCGGGTGATGAGGGGTTGGGGTCCTTTGAGCGTGGCATCGTGATCGCCCGGCACGAGATCGACTACCTGCGGCCGGTGGAGTACCGCGCGGAGCCGTTGCGCATCGAGCTGTGGTGCGGGCAGCTCCGGGGTGCGTCGTTCACGGTCGAGTACGAGGTCTACGGCGGGACGGGTCCGGCGGCGCCGCTCACCGCCCGCGCCCGGTCCTGGTGCGCACCGTACGACCTGGACGCCGGCCGCCCGAGGCGTCTGGCGGAGCCCGAGCGCGCCTTCCTCGACCGCTTCACCGACACCCTCGGCGGAGCGTCCTGATGCGCGCTCGGCGGAACCGTGGGGCTGGCGGATGACCGGGCCGGGCGGCATCGAGCTGGTACTGCGCTCCGACCACGACAGGCTCGACCTGGCGGCGTTCTGCGGCCGGCTGGCACGGCTCGACCCGGGCTCGTTGGTCCGGCTCACGGCCGTCGGCGACCGGCTGACCGGATATGCCCGGCTGCCCTGGCAGGTGTTGGTCAGCCGGACGGTCCACCGGGTGCCGGCCGCCGGGGTTGATGTCACCGTCGTTGATGTCACCGTCGCCGTGGCCGACATGCTCGCCGCGACCGGCACCCCGGCGCCCCTCCGGCTCGGTCCCGGGGCGGTCCGGGATGGGGAATGGCGGGGCACGCTCCCGCCCACCGCCGGATGGCGCCGGATCGAGGTGGTCCCGGTGCCGGCGATCGACGGCGCGGTCCGGGCTGCCGTCGCCACCTACGACGGCGCCCGCGGGCGGCCGGATGCCGATGTGGTCGCCGCCACCGTGCTGGACCACGCCGCGCTCACGGCCAGCGATGGTCAGGTGAGCGTCGTGCTGCCGATGGGTGCGCTGTACGCGGCGCAGCGGATGGCCTTCCTCGGTCCCGACCCGTCGGGCAGCGCGGTCGCGTGTGCGGTCAGCCGGTCCGGCCCGTGGGCCCGGCTGGCGGCGCCGTACGGCAGCGTCTACCACCGGCAGGACCCCGGGCCCGTGCTGCGCCCGGGCTAGCCGGTCAGACCAGCCAGGCGGCGGTGTCCGGCGGGAGCATGCCGTCCTCCAGCGGCCCGGACGACAGGACGACCTCGCCGGGCGGCATCGGCACCAGCTCATCGGCGGCGTTCAGCGCGCACACCAGCCCCCCGGTGCGGCGGAAGGCCAGGCACCCGGTCGGCGCCCCGAACCACTGGACCTCATCGCCGCTCATCGCCGGATGCTCGCGGCGGATCTCCAGCGCGTTCCGGTACAGCGAGAGCATCGAGTCAGGGTCGTCGAGCTGCGCCTCCACGGCGAGGCCACCCCAGTCGGCCGGCATCGGCAGCCAGGTGCCCGGCCCTTCGGTGAACCCGTACGGGGGCTCCGCGCCGTTCCAGGGCAACGGCACGCGCTCGCCGTCCCGCCCCCGGTCGGCGTGGTCCGAGCGTTCCCACACCGGGTCCTGCAGCGCCTCGTCCGGCAGCTCGACGTTCGGCAGCCCCAGCTCGTCACCGTTGTAGACGTAGGCCACACCGGGCAGCGCGAGCTGCACCAGCGCGGCCGCCCGGGCCCGGCGGGTGCCGAGCTCACCGCCGCCGTACCGGGTCACATGCCGGTCCATGTCGTGGTTGGACAGCACCCACGTCGGCGGAGCGTCCACCGAGCTCATCGCGTTCAGCGAGTGGGTGATCGCCTCGACGAACATCTCGGCGTTCCAGTCGGCTTCCAGCAGCCGGAAGTTGAAGGCGAGGTGGAGCTCGTCGGGGCGGACGTACCGGGCCAGCCGGTCGTCGTCGACCACCCACGCCTCGCCGGTGAGCACCCGGTCGGCGTACTTGTCGGCCACCCGCCGGATCATCCGGTGCAGGTCGTGCACGCCGTCGTTGTCGAACCGGGGGTCGGCCTCGTGGTCGGCGTGCTTGAGCACGCCCGGTGCCTGCGGCTCGGCCATGTCGGGCAGGTCGGCCGGCTTGGCCATCCCGTGCGCCACGTCCAGCCGGAACCCGTCCACGCCCCGATCCAGCCAGAACTGCATCGTCTGCTCGAAGTCGGCCACCACGTCCGGGTGCGACCAGTTCAGGTCCGGCTGCTGCGGCGCGAACAGGTGCAGGTACCACTCGCCGTCGGGGAGCCTGCTCCAGGCCGGCCCGCCGAACACCGACAGCCAGTTGTTGGGCGGCATCGCGCCGTCCGGACCCCGGCCCGGCCGGAAGAAGTACCGTTCCCGTTCGGCGCTCCCCGGCGGGGCCGACCCGGCGGCCATGAACCAGGGGTGCCGGTCCGAGGTGTGGTTGGGGATCAGGTCGATGGTGACCCGCAGCCCCTCCTGGTGCGCGGCCCGGATCAGCTCGTCGAGGTCGTCGAGGTTGCCGAAGATCGGGTCGACGTCCCGCGGGTCCGCGACGTCGTAGCCGTGGTCGGCCATCGGCGACCGGTAGAACGGCGTGAGCCACAGCGCGTCGATGCCGAGCAGGCTCAGGTAGCCCAGCCGGTCCCGGACGCCTCGCAGGTCGCCGACCCCGTCCGTGTTGGCGTCCGCGAAGCTGCGGACGTAGACCTGGTAGAACACGGCGTTTCGCCACCACGGCGTGCCGCCGGCCAGCCGCTGCTGGCCGGCAGTACCTTCCGTGACTCGATGCACGACTGATTCACCCCATGTCGGTCTCATGGCTGACATCGGTGCTGCGGAGCTCCGCGGTCAGCTGGTGCCGCCCTCTGCGGGCCGGTGTCGCGGCCCGGAGAGGGACACTACCTGCTCGTGGCCTGCTGTCACTCGTCGCGGTTGCGCAGTGACCATGCGGCGGTCTCGAGGTACCGCCAGAGGGTCTGGTCAAGTTCGGGCGTGAGGCCCAGCGAGTCGACGGCGCGGCGCATCTGCGCCAGCCAGGCGTCCCGCTCCCGCTCACCGATCGGGAAGGGCTGGTGCCGCAGCCGGAGCCGGGGGTGGCCGCGCCGCTCCGAGTAGGTCTTGGGGCCGCCCCAGTACTGGATGAGGAACAGGCGGAGCCGCTCCTCGGCAGCCCCCAGATCCTCGTCGGGGTAGAGCGGCCGGAGCACCGGGTCGGTGGCCACGCCGGCGTAGAACGCCGTCACCAACCGGCGGAAGGTATCCTCGCCGCCCACCGCGTCATAGAACGACGGCGCGTCCTGGCCGCCCGGGCCCTCGACCGAGATCTGCATGTCCCGATCCTGCCTCATGCCCGGTCGATCCGGGTTGAGGGGGGCGCGCCTCCGGCGGCCCGCGCCTCATCGCCCGCGGTGGAAGTCGTCCCGGGGCCACAGCTTGACGGCGAGGACGGCCAGCACGACGGTGCCGATGAGGCCACTGCCGCCGACCGCCAGCGCCGGATGCCGGCCGGCCGCGGCGAGGCCGGCGAGGAGCATGGCCAGGCCCTGCGTGGCCTGCACGCCGGCCTGGGCCACCCCGAAGGCTCGACCCCGGTACTCCGCCGGCAGGGCTCGTACGAACAGCGAGTTCAGCGGCGCCGAGAACGCCGAGCCGAAGCCGGCGAGGGCGATCAGCGCCAGGGTCGCCGGGACCGACCGGATGACCATGATCGGGATCAGCGCGCCGACCGCCACCAGCGCGAACGGGACGATCATCCGCATCCGCACCCGGGGAGTGAGCACCCGCGAAATGATCATGATGCCGGCGACCTGACCGACCGGGCCGGCGGCGAGGATCAGGCCGGCCAGCGGCGCGCCACCGTTGAGGGCCTCACCCCACGGCACGGCGATGCCCTCGTAGGCGTAGGTGAAGGCGGATGCCGCCCAGAAGAGCAGGACGTAGGCGCGCAGCGCCGGGTTGCCGAAGATGATCCTGATGCCGGCCCCGGTGTCCCTGAGCACCGAGAACCGGGCCTGCCGCTGGCTGGCCGCCGGCATCCGGGGCACCCCGGTCGTGATCAGCAATGCCGAGACCAGGAACGTCGCCGCGTCCGCGGTGAGCGCGCCACGGGCGCCGACCAGCGCCACCACTCCGCCGCCGATGAGGAAACCGGCCACCTGCCCGCCCTGGCGAACCACGGCGTCCACCCCGTTGGCGACGATGTACCGGTCACCGTCGAGCAGGTCCGGCATCATCGCGGCGCGGGCCGAGCTGAACGGTGGCGCCAGCATGTTCGCGCCGAACATCAGCACGATCAGCGCGGCGATCGGCATGCCGGGGATCACCAGCGCGATGACCAGGGTGGCCCGCAGCACGTCGCAGGCCACCAGCACCTGGCGCCGCGGCAGCACGTCCGCGTACGCCGACAGCAGCGGCCCACCGATCACCCACGGCACGAAGGACACCGCATACGTCGCCGCGGCGAGGGGTGTGGAGCGGGTGCGCTCGAAGACCAGCGCGGCGAGCGCCACCTTGGAGAGCTGGTCGCCGAGGAGCGACAGCAGCTGGGCGGCGAACAGGTGCCGGTAGGGCCGGACCGCGAACACGTCGCGGTACGACGCGGAGCGCGCCTCGTGGCGGGCCGGCCCGGTCTCGATCGGCCGTGCGGCCGAGGTGGCGGTCGGCCGGCGTTCGCCTTCCGTTCCCATGGCCGACAGTCTGCCCTACGGATGGCATCTGGCGCAGCACCCGGCGCCTGACCGGTGCAGCGACGATAGCCAGACCAGACGAGTCGACCGCGTCTAACGGTGGGTAGGTCGCGATTGCCCGCACTCGCGGGAGCCCCAACCGGCCGCACCCGTTCGGCTGCCCGGTGCGGGCCGTCAGTCGGTCCGGAGGCTGGGCCACTGGCGGGTCGCGGTCGCCACATCGGCCGCCTCCAGCTGCGCGATCAGGCGCTGGCGGAGCTCCCGCCCGACCCGCCACTGCTGGCCCGGGCGGGTCTTGACGGTGACCCGCACGATCACGCTCTCGGTCGTGATCTCCTCGACACCGAGGTACGTCGGATCGTCGAGGATGACCGACGACCACTCGTCGTCGTGCCGGAGCCCGTCGGCGGCCGCCTGCACGACCGTGCCCGCCCGCACCAGGTCCACCCCGTGCGCGAGCGGGATGTCGAGCACCACCTGGGCGAACCCCTGCGACTTGTTGCCGACCCGGACGATCTCGCCGTTGCGGACGTACCAGACGGTGCCGTGCACGTCGCGCAGCCGGGTGGTGCGCAGCCCGACGGCCTCCACGGTGCCGGTGGCCTCACCCACGTCGATCACGTCGCCGACGCCGTACTGGTCCTCCAGCAGCATCGCCATCCCGGACAGGAAGTCCCGGACCAGGTTCTGCGCCCCGAACCCGACCGCGACGCCGACGACCCCCGCGCTGGCCACGATCGGCGCGAGGTTGATGCCCAGCTCACCGAGGACGAGCACCACCGCGATCGAGAAGACGGCGAAGGACACGATGCTGCGCAGGATCGAGCCGATCGTCTCCGCGCGCTGCTGTCGCCGTTCCGCCTGCAGCGGGGTGCCCTCCAGCAGGCCGCCGGGCAGGACGCGGTCCCGCAGCGGTCGCAGCATGCTCGGCGTGCTGCCGGTGGCGGTGCTGGCGGCCAGCCGCGCGATCATCCGGTTCAGCAGCGCCCGGACCACGAACGCGATCGCCAGGATCAGCAGCAGCCGGGCCGGCCGGACGACCAGGACCTCCCAGTGCTCGGACAGCCAGTGAGGTTGGGTCAGCGCCCGGAGGCTCGGGTCGAAGAGTGCGGTCACCACCCGCGGCGTCACCACCGGCGGCGTCACAGCGCGAGGTCGATCTGGTCGGCGTCGAGCTGGCTGGCGAGGAACGCGAGCTGGTCGACCGCGAGCCCGACCACCCGGCTGACCGACCGTGCGCCGTGCCCGACCTCCCGCTCCCGCCGGAGCAGCACCGGCCGGCCGGAGCCGCTGGCCTGCTGCAGGGCCGCGCACATCTTTCGCGCGTGCATCGGGTCCACCCGGGTGTCGGACTCGAACGTGGTGAACATGACCGCCGGGTAGCCGACGCCGGCCCGCACCCGGTGGTACGGCGAGTAGCCGAGCAGCCAGCCGAGCTCCACCGGGTCGTCGGCCGTGCCGTACTCGTCGTTCCACGTCCGACCCAGCCCGAACCCCTCGTAGCGGACCATGTCCAGCAGTGGTGCGCTGCACACGACCGCCGAGTAGAGCTCCGGCCGCTGGGTCAGCGCCGCGCCGACCAGCAGCCCGCCGTTGGAACCGCCGACGATTCCGAGCTGCCGCGGGGTGGTCCAGCCGTCCCGGATCAGCCCCTCGGCGACCCCGGCGAAGTCGTCGAAGACGTTCTGCTTGTGCTCCCGCATGCCCGCGCGGTGCCACTGCTCGCCGTACTCGCTGCCGCCGCGCAGGTTCGCCACCACCCACACGCCGCCGGCCTCGGCCCAGGTCAGGGCGCTCGCGGTGTATGCCGGGGTCAGGGCCACGTTGAAGCCGCCGTAGCCGTAGAGGACGGTGGGGCGCGGCCGGTCCGGCGTCCCGGACCGGCTGATCACGAAGGCGTGCACCGGGGTGCCGTCGGCGGAGGGGTAGTGCACCTCGCGGACCCGTACACCGGTGGCCGCCGCGGTGCCCGGGGCGGTGGCCCAGGTGGTCACCTCGGTCGGGGCGTCCAGCGAGCAGGTCAGCACCATCGGCGGGGTCAGGTAGTCGGTGTAGCCGACCCAGGCCCGCCGGCCGCCGTCCGGGTGCGCGCTGAGTCCGGCGACGCTGCCCAGCCCCAGAGCGTTTCCCAGCCCCAGAGCGTTTCCCGGCCCCAGCTCGCCGTCCGGCGCCAGTGGCGTGCCCGCCGCGCTCCACCACGACAACCTGTCGGTGGCGTCCCGGCTGTGCGCGGCGAGCACCACGTGGTCGCCCGGCTCGGCACCGGCGAGCCCCGCACCCGTACCCGCACCGGGCACGGTGAGGATGGTCAGCCCGGTCAGCGTCTCCGCGTCCCGCTCCGGCACGACGTCGCGCCAGGTCGGGTACGCCGGGGAGGCGGGATCGGTCACGCACAGCCGGCCGCGGGGGGCGTCCCGATCGGTGAACAGGTACAGCCGGCCGTCCTTGACCCAGGCGTCCAGCCGGGCGTCCACCCCGACCTGCACCGGCACCAGCCGTGGGGTCGCCGCCGGCCCGCTCAGGTCGGCGATCCACACGTCGTCCCGGGGCGCGGTGCCCGCGGATGCGGAGATGGTCAGCCAGCGACCGTCCCGGGACACCGTGGGCCGGTAGTAGTTGGTCAGCTCCAGGCCGGCCCCGTGGATCTCGACGTCCGCCGTGTCCGGGTCGGTGCCGACCCGGTGCCGCCATACCCGCCGGTGGTACTGCCGCTCGTCGGCCGGCACCAGCCCGGGGGCGAGCCGGCGGACGTAGAGGTACTCCTCGCCGCCGGGCAGCCAGGCGATCGCCGAGTACCGGCACCGGTCGATGGGGCCCTCGACCCGCTCGCCGGTGTCGACGTCGAGGACGTAGACCAGCGACTCCTCGTCGCCACCATGCGAGAGCTGGTAGGCCAGCCGATCCCCGGCCACGCTGGGCATCCAGGTGTCGAGGGTGGTGGTGCCGGTCGGGTCGAGGGTCATCGGGTCGATCAGCGCCCGCTCGGTGCCGTCGCCGTCCCGGACGTGCAGCACCGCGTGCTCCTGGTCGGCGGCGCGACGGCTGAAGAAGGCCCGCTCGCCGCGCCAGACCGGGACGCCGACCGAGCCGGCGGCGAGCAGCTCGGTGAGCCGGTCGCGCAGCCGGTCCCGGCCGGGCAGGCGGTCGAGGACGGAGCGGGTGAGGTCGTCCTGGGCGGCCGACCACGTCCCGGTGGCCGGGCTGCCGGCGTCCTCCAACCACCGGTACGGGTCGGCGACCCGGTGGGTGCGGACCGTCTCCACGAGGTCCAGGCGGGGGGCGTCGGGGTAGCGGAGGGGTGCCACGCCGCCCGACTCTACGTGAGGTGCGACGCGCGAACGCGTGCACTTTCGCGCTTTCTCCGGTTGACTGTTCGTCGCGGAGGTGAGGCCGTGGTCGGGACATCCGTCACGCTGCTCCTCAACGCGACGTACGAACCGCTGTGCGTCGTGTCGTCCCGGCGCGCCGTCGTCCTTGTCATCACCGACAAGGCGGTGCCGGTCGAGCCGGGCGACGGCATGCTGCACGGGGTGACCCGCGCGGTGCCGGTGCCGAGCGTGGTCCGGCTGACCCGGTTCGTCCGGGTTCCGTTCCGCCGGCAGGTCCCGCTGACCCGGAAGGCGGTCTTCGCCCGCGACGGCGGGCGGTGCGCGTACTGCGGTGCGGCCGCCACCAGCATCGACCACGTCGTCCCGAAGAGTCGGGGCGGTTTGCATGTCTGGGAGAACGTCGTCGCGTCCTGCGGGCGGTGCAACCACACCAAGGCCGACCGGCACGTGTGGGAGCTGGGCTGGAGTTTGGGGGTCGTCCCGAAGGCGCCGAACGGGGCGTCGTGGCGGGTGCTCGGCGCCCGCCAGCCCGACCCGCGCTGGTCGGCGTACCTCAATGGCGGCGAGGCCGCGACGGCGTGACGCCGCGTGACGCCGCGTGACGCCGCATCCGGCGCTATTTTCGGTTGATGCCGAGGAACTTCGCCCCCAGCCGGAGGCGCCGGCTGGAGCCGCCGCAGGAGCGGCAGGCCCGGAACGCGTACCCGAACATCGCGCCAGCGTGCTTGCCGGTGCCGTTGCAGGTCTTGCACTTGGAGTAGGGGTGCAGGTAGAGGGACAGCAGGTAGGTTCCGACGATGGCCGCAAGAATGGCGAAGGAGACGGGCATCCCCGTGGTTCCGGCGTCCTGTGCTGCCGCTAACACCGCGTACCGTGCGCTCATCTGGGCCTCGTTCCGGCGGCGGGAAAGCCCCGATCATGGCACCCTGCCGCCGCCCCGCCAAGCGTCTACGGGCGGGTCGCGGGCCTCAGGTCACCCGGTCGGGTCGGGTCGGGTACCGCTCGTGCGTCCCGGCCCGCACCAGGTCACGCAGCCGGCGCACCCCCTCGTGGACGTCGACGTACCGGGTGTAGAGCGGTGCCGGGCCCAGCCGCAGCCGGTCCGGGACCCGGTAGTCCGGGATCACCCCGGCGTCGATGAGCGCCTGGCAGATCTGCCAGGCGTGCGGATGGGCGAGGGACACGTGCGAGCCTCGGTGCGCCGCCGACCGCGGTGAGGCGACGGTGAAGCCGAGCGGTGCCAGCCAGGCGTCGGCCAGCTCGATGAGGTAGTTGGTCTGCCGGACACCCTTGGCCCGCAGCCGGTCGATGCCGGCCTCGGCGACCAGCGCGGCCCCCTCGGCCAGCGCGTACGTCGCCAGCACCGGTGGCGTGCCGGTGCCGAACCGGCCGATCCCGGGCACCGGGTCGTACCGCCCGCCCATCGCGAACTGGTCCCGCTGGCCGAACCAGCCCCAGATCGGCTGCCGCAGCGTCTCGTGCAGGCCGGACCGGACGTACAGGTAGGCCGGGGCGCCCGGCCCGCCGTTGAGGTACTTGTAGCCGCAGCCGACCGCCAGGTCGACGCCGGCCTCGGCGAGCCCGACCGGGACCGAGCCGCCGGAGTGCGACAGGTCCCACAGCATCAGTGCGCCCGCGTCGTGGGCCAGCGCGGTGATCGCCGGCAGGTCGGCGAGCGCACCCGAGCGGTAGGCGACATGGGAGAACGTCACCAGGGCCACCTCCCCGTCCACCGCGGCGGCCACCGCCGCCGGGTCGATGGCCGCGTCCAGGTCGGTGTGCAGCACCCGCAGCTCGACCCCGCGCTGCGCGGCCAGCCCCTGCAGGACGTAGCGGTCGGTGGGGAAGTTGTCGTCGTCGGTGACGATCGCGGTCCGGTCCGGTCTGGCGTCCAGCGCCGCGACGGCGAGCTTGTAGAGGTTGACCGTGGTGGAGTCGGCGACCGCCACCTCGCCGGGGTGGGCGCCGAGCAGCCGGACCCCGATCAGGTCACCGACCTCGGTGGCGAGCTCGACCCACCGGCTCCAGCCGCGGATCAGGTCGCCGCCCCACTCCTCGACGACGGCGCGGGCGAGCCGGTCCGGGGTGCTCGCCGGCAGCCGCCCCAGCGAGTTGCCGTCGAGGTACACCAGCTCCGGGTCGCCGAGGACGAACCGGTCCCGGAACGGCGCGAGCGGGTCGGCCGCGTCCAGGGCGATCGCCGTGTCCCGATCGGTCGGGTCTGCCACGTCTGCCACGTCCGGCACGTCCGGCACGTCTGCCACGTCCGGCACGGTAGCGTGCGGCGCATGGCGCAGCTGCATGACCTGGCCGCGACCGAGCAGGCCGCCGCGGTCCGCCAGCGCGAGGTCAGCCCGGTCGAGCTGGTCGACCACTACCTGGACCGGATCGGGGCGTTGGACGCCGATCTCGGCGCGTTCATCACGGTGACCGCGGAGGCCGCGCGCGGGCAGGCGAAGGAGGCCGAGCGGGCGGTGCGGGCCGGCGCCGAGCTGCCCCCGCTGCACGGCGTCCCGATCGCGATCAAGGACCTGAACCTGACGGCCGGGGTGCGCACCACGATGGGGTCGGCGGCGTTCGCCGACTTCGTGCCGCCGGTCGACGACTACGTGGTGGCCAAGCTGCGCGCCGCCGGCACGATCAGCCTCGGCAAGACGAACACCCCCGAGATGGGGCTGCCCTGCTACACCGAGCCGAAGGTGGCCCCGCCGGCCCGCTGCGCGTGGGATCTGGGCCGGTACGCCGGTGGCTCCTCCGGTGGGGCCGCGGCGGCGGTGGCCGGCGGCCTGCTGCCGTTCGCCCAGGGCAGTGACGGCGGTGGCTCGATCCGCATACCGGCGAGCATCAACGGGCTCTTCGGCGTGAAGCCGAGCCGCGGGCTGGTCTCGCCCGGCCCGGTCCGGGCCGACGTCTCCGGGCTGTCCACCGACGGCCCGATCGCGCGCACGGTGCGGGACGCGGCGGCCCTGCTCGACGCGATGGCCGGCGTGATGCCCGGCGACCTGTTCACCGCGCCCGGCCTGCCGGCGGGGGAGCGGTACGTCGACCACGTCGACCGGGAGCCCGGCCGGCTGCGGATCGGCCGGTACCTGGCTCCGGTCGTCGCCGACGTCGAGGTGCACCCGGAGGTCCGGGCGGCCTGGGAGGACGCCTCGGAGCTGCTCGCCTCGCTCGGGCACGAGGTGGTGGACGCCGTACCGCCGGTCGGCCCGGAGCACGTGCCGGCGTTCGAGGTGATCTGGGCGGTGGCGGCGTGCGGGTACCCCATCGACCCGGCGCTGGAGGGCGAGCTGCTGCCGCTGACCCGGTACCTGCGGGCCCGTGGGGGCGCGGTCTCCGGCGCGGAGTACCTCGCCGCCCGGGCGCAGCTCCAGCTGGCGGCCTGGGCCGGGCTGGCTGCCGCCCGGTCCTACGACGTGCTGCTTTCGCCGACGCTGAGCATGCCGCCGCGACCGCTCGGCTGGTTCCACGAGGAGGGCGAGGGCGAGCCCGACTTCGAGCGGCAGAAGCGGTACGCCGCCTACACGGCCGTGTACAACGTGACCGGCCAGCCGGCGGTGAGCGTGCCGCTGTACTGGACCGGGGGTGCCGAGCCGGGGCTGCCGATCGGGTCGATGCTGGTCGGCCGGCACGGCGCGGAGGCCACCCTGCTCTCCCTGTCGGCGCAGCTTGAGGCGGCCCGGCCGTGGCGGGAGCGGCATCCCACTCTGTGGTGACCGGCCGGCCGGTCTCCGTCGCTCTGTGTGATCGGATACCGTCATCGAGTGACGATCTTGCAGACGGTGGTGGTCTATGTCGGAATCCCGGCAGCCGCGCTGGCCGCGCTCGCTGCCGTGATACTCCTCCCCGGTCGGCGCCGGAGCGCCCGCTACCGTCCGGGGCGGTCCTGGGACTTCGCTCCGGTCTGGTACCGGCCGGTGACCGATCCGGTGACCTCACGCGGCGAGCCCGCGCCCGGCGGCCCCGCTCCGGTGTCGGCCGTGGGGGGTGGCGCGCATGGGAGCTGGTGACCTCGTGTCCCGGTACGGCGGTGAGGTCGCGGCCCGGGCGGTGGCGTCCGGGCCGGGCGCGTCGCCTCCCCGGCCGTTCACCGCCCGCCAGCTCGACCGGCTGGATGAGGTGCTGACCACCTGCTCACGGCGGACCGGTCTCGTCTTCAGCATCTACGTCGGCGCGCTGGAGGAGCCGACCCGCGAGCATGCGGAGCGGCTGCACGCCCGGCTCGGTGACCGGGCCGCCGAGGCCGTGCTCATCGCGGTCTCGCCGGGCCAGCGGGTGCTGGAGATCACCACCGGGTGCCACGCGGCGACCCGGATCCCGGATCGCAGCTGCGCGCTGGCAGCGTTGTCAATGACGGCGACGTTCGCGCTGGGCAACCTCGCCAGCGGTCTGGTCGACGGGGTGCGGATGCTCGCCGACCAGGCGGGCCGGGCGGGCTGAACCCCCGCTGAACCCCCGTCGAGCCCCCGCTGCGGCCTCGGGTGGCAACCGGACCGCACCCCGATGGCACCCTGGCTGGCTCCCGCCGTCCGATATCTCTGTAGCTCAGCGCATCATCCGGTCTTGCGCGGCACGCTGGGATCAGGGCGAGGAGAGCATGGGGACGCAGCCGGTGGTGGCGCGACTGGCAGGGCGCCCGCCGACCGTCCCCGCACGGGCGGGTCGGCCACCCGCCTGGATGGCGGTGCTCGGCGGGGCGGCGGTGCTGGCGGTGGTCGCCGCGTTCGGCTCATCCCTGATGGCGCCGCTGGCGACACTCGCGGCGGCCGGTGGCGGGACTGCCGCCCTCCTGGTGGGCGCCCACCGGTCCCGGCCCGGTGACCGCGCGCGCTGGGTGCTCATCGCGGGCGGCGTGGCGACGACGACCCTGTGCGGGTCCGCCTGGACGGTCGTCTACGCGGTGACCGGCAGCCCGCCGGCCCGCGGGTCGATTCTCGACGCCCTGCCGTTGGTCGGCTATCCCCTGTACTGGCTCGGCCTGTTGCGGTTCTCCGCGCCGCGGGGCGTGTCGTCCTGGCGGGACGGGATGCTCGACTCCGCGATCGCCACCTGCGGCATCGCCGCCGCGTCCTGGGCGTTCGTCCTCGACCCGCTGATCGAGCGGCTGGGGCTCGTCGGGGAGTTGCTCCTCGTTGCCGCGGCGTACCCGGTGGGTGGGCTGCTGCTGTTCCTGCTGATGGTCCGGTTGGCGCTGGTCAGCCGGGCCCAGACCACCGCCGTGCGGCTGGTCATGCTCGGCTTCTCCGGGCTGATCGTGGCCGACGGGGTCCAGGACGTGGTGATGATGGCGGGAGCCGTTCAGCCCAGCCGGGTCAGCTACGTGGCGTGGACGATCGGCGCCGCCGCGGTCGGCGCCGCCGCCCTGCACCGCAGCGCCGGGGAGCCGATCACCTTCGTCGGCTGGGTCGAGAGCCAGGTGTCCCGGCCCCGGCTTGCGGCCTTCGGTGCGCTCGCCTTCTGCGGGCCGGTGCTCTCCCTCGGCGGGCTTGCGGCACCGGAGGACGACCCGGACCGCGCGATGCACGCGATGGTCCCGGCGGTCCTCGCCGGCATCCTGTCGGTGTTGCTCGTGGTGCGTCTCGGGAAGCTGGCGGGGCTGGCGCAGCGCCGGTCCGAGGAGCTGGACGTGCGGGCGGCCGAGCTCAGCAGGTCCCTGGAGGAACAGGCGGCCCTGCAGGAGGAGCTGACCCAGCGGGCCACCCATGACGCGCTCACCGGCCTGCCCAACCGGTGCGTGCTGATGGAGCGGATCAGGCGGGTGCTGGCGGGATGCGACGGCGGCGGGTGCGCCGCCCTGCTGCTGGTGGATCTCGATGGCTTCAAGGACATCAACGACACCTACGGGCACCCGGTCGGGGACGAGCTGCTGGTGCTGGTGGCCCAGCGGCTGCGCGGCGTCGTCGGCGTCGGCGACATCCTGGCCCGGCTCGGCGGGGACGAGTTCGCCGTGCTGCTGACCGGCGCAAACGAGGAACGCGCGCAGGCCATCGCCAAGCGGATCGTCGTCAAGACCCGCGCCCCGTTCTTCCTGGCCGGCCGGGAGTGCTTCGTCACCGCGAGCGTCGGGTTGGTGACCGGACCGGTGGAGGAGGCGGCGACCACCGCGGAGGTGCTGCGCGACGCCGATCTGGCTCTCTACGCCGCCAAGGCCGCCGGGAAGAACCAGGTGGTTGCCTTCCACGCCGGACTGCGCTCCACCCACGACGGCCGTGCCCGCCTGGCGGGCCGGCTGCATCGGGCTCTGGCGCAGGAGGAGTTCGCGCTGCACTACCAGCCGGTGGTGGACCTGGGCAGCGGGGCGATCCGATCGGTCGAGGCGCTGATCCGGTGGACGCCGTCCGGTGGGCAACCGGTGCCGCCGCAGGAGTTCATCCCGATCGCCGAGGAGATCGGGCTGATCCTGCCGATCGGGGACTGGGTCCTGCGCCAGGCCTGCGCCGACGCCCGGAAGTGGTACCGCACCCTCGGCGTCACCGTCGCGGTGAACGTCTCCGGCCGGCAGCTCATCGAGACCGACTTCGCCGACCGGGTGATCGGGGTGTTGCGGGACAGCGACCTGCCGGGTGACGCGCTGTGCCTGGAGCTGACCGAGACCGTCCTCGTGGCGGCCACGACGTCGGAGGCGGAACTGGTCACCGACCACCTGACCCGGCTGCGTGCGCGGGGCGTGCAGATCGCGATCGACGACTTCGGGACGGGCTACTCCTCGCTGTCCTACCTGCGGCAGCTTCCGGTCGACGTGATCAAGATCGATCGAACCTTCACCAGCGTGCAGGGCGGCGACGGTGATGCATCCCAGAACCGGGCCTTCGCCCGCGCCATCCTGCAGCTGGCGGCGAGCCTCGGGCTGCGGGCCATCGCCGAGGGCGTGGAGAGCGCGAGCCAGGCCGAGGTGCTGCGGCGGATGAACTGCCGGCAGGCCCAGGGCTTCCACTTCGGCCGGCCGATGACCGCGGGGGAGCTCGACCGCCGGTTGATCGAGGTGCAGGCCCGCACGCCGCGCTCACTGCTCTCCGCCTGAGCCGCCGTACGCCGCGGGCGGCACGGTGGAGCGTCTGGCGGGCATCGCCATCTGGTTGGCTCAGGCGGGGGACGCCGGTGGGTGTCTCAGCCACTTCCGTCGGTGCCGGCCTCGGGGGCGTCACCGAGGACCGCCAGCAACGCGGCCTCGATGTCGGCAGCGGTCAGCTGGCTGCTTCCCGCCGGCAGCGCCGTCGCCACCGCGCTCGCGAGCGCTTGCGGGTTGAGCGCCGCCCGCGCGGCGGGCCAGGACTTCAGGAACTCGCGGATGGTCGCCGCGCCCGTGTCGTAGCGGGCGCTGACCGCCCTGTTGGTGGCCTGGTTGAGCGCTCCGGTGATCCATGCCTTGTCCGTGTCGGTGAGCGGCACGTCGCCTCCAGTCGCGTCTCGGGCATAGCCGAGGTACAGGTCGTAGGGGAATCCGGCTCCCGGATCGGTGTGGGTCGTCCCGCCGAGAGCCTGCGCGATGTCGTTGTGTGTGCACAGGCCACCGTCCTGCGGGCGCCGGGTGTCGGCGGCCTTGGCGACCTGGGCGAGGGACAGCCAGCGAACGGGGATGCCTCGTTCGGCGCAGCGGCTGGCGATGTGCGTGGCGGAGCGGCGCAGCATGGCCAGACCATCTGGCGTGATCCACTGCGCCCGGCTGTAGGCGGTGTAGCCGCAGTGCTCGTCGCCCTCTGAGCGGGCGTTGCCTGGCGCGCCGCAGTGGTAGGCGATGTGATCGTTCGGCACACCCTGGATTCCTTCGGCGGGGTCCCACAGCCGGTGCACGCTGGTGCCCGGCCCGCCGGCCGACGGCGGCTTGCCGAAGAAGTTCGGCCCGGCCAGCGATCTGGCCAAGCCCGCCTTGATCGGGGCTTCCATGGAGTGGATCACGATCAGGTTCGGGGGTACCGCGAAGGGACCACCATGGGCGGCGGCCTCGATGAGCGGCAGTGTCACGGGTGATCCTCCCGCCACTGGTCGGCGTCGGCGAGTGCCCGCAGGAGCACCTCGTCGGGGATGGTCTGGCATGGCGTGCCGTTGGAGTACGTCTCCTCGTACTCCTCGGCACTGAGGTTGCGGACGACGCGGCCGTCGGCGGTGAGGTACTCCCCGACCGGGTCATCCTCGTGCAGCACGCTGGTCATCGTCGGTCTCCTGGGAGCGTTGGTCGGATGCCGGGCGCCCAACGGGAGGCTGGGTTGCTCGGGTCGGGAATCCCGCCGGCTTGGGTGGCGCCGCACCCGAGCGTCGCAACGCCGCTCAAGCACCGCGCACCGTGCTGTGGGCGGTCCGCTCCACGGTGGGGGAGTGGTTCACCCGGCGGATGGAACCTCTGCCACCAACGACCCCTGCCACCAACGGGTGGGCAACCGCAGAACACGACGGGACATCTACCCATATCGGCACATAAAGATCAAATGGTGCATCGACCGTACAATCGTAGCTGGGCAAACACTAACAGGCCGTTAATGGGCGCTTATCGAAAGCTGTCGTCGAGGGCTGCCGCGTCCTCTGGTTGGACGTCGATCGCCAGCCGGCAGCCGCCAGCGTGGCCTGTTCCACCTGGCCGGGGAACAGGCCGGCCACGATCCGCTGCGCGGACTCGCTGGTACGCCGCTTCCTTCGCGGCCGGGTCCGGCCGCAGGGCGCGCGCGGTGGTGTCAACGCTGCCGCAGATCACGAGGTCCACCGGCGAACTTCACCTTCGCCCAAGCTCGAGAGATCGGTCTGAGCAAGCACGCGGTGTATGTTGCGCTACGAACACGGAAAGGAACTCTATGTAGGAAGAGATTCTGGAAGTGATGCTGTGCCGAAGATGAAGGATTGATGGCCCTTCGGAGTCGCCCACTCGGGGGGAGGCTTCAAGCCGCCACATGCTGCATTAGCTGAAGACTGTTGTGGTAAGCGATGTGGAAAAGGCGCACGTGATGCGTCAGGTGGGGGACAGGAAGACGATCGTTGTCCGAGGTGTCGTTACTTGATTAGGTGACATCGAAACCGGGGCATCCAATGCGGTCCCGGGATGAGTCTGGCGGGTACCCGAATTCCTGGCCAGGCGGTGTCCGGCACACAAGCGACGTGAGCCTGTCCTGCGGCTTTGGCACGGAACGTAGGAAGGCGCACCGCGACACAGCCATCCGGTGGTAGGGGTGGCGAGAGGGAGCGTCCCGAGCGGGCTGAACCCGCGAGGGATCGAGTACCGTCGCGCGGCGCGCTGACGGACCGACTCGTAGTAGTGGTGAAGCCCCCGTAACAGGGGTGGAGCGAAGGGGTCGGGTCGTTCGTGGTTCATGTGGTCGATCAACCAGGACACTGGGAGGAATCGGGTAGATGGACAGAAAATCGCACGGTAAGCCGTTCGCTATTTCGAAGCAGGAGGTGTGGGAGGCCTACCGGAAGGTGAAGGCCAACAAGGGCGCACCGGGAGTGGACGGGGTGACCCTCGGGGAGTTCGAGAAGGATCTGAGGAACAACCTCTACAAGATCTACAACCGGCTCGCCTCGGGAAGCTATGGCCACAATTAAACAAAATCGGCCTCGCCCATCGGGATCACGAGGTGCTCGAAGTCGTATCTGAACGTCCCATTCTTGATGAACAATTCGAAGGCGCTGAAGGTGTGGTCGGCGGTCTCTCGCTGGATGTTCGCGATCGCTCCCTTCGCCTGATTCCACACGTGCTCGGTCGGGTTGTGGT